>JAFUYH010000045.1 GCA_017470605.1 Treponema sp. | reverse complement strand
AGCTTATAAATACTTTTTTATTGCCTCAAATTGTGATAAAATACTGAATGAAAAGCAAAAAGCCTTCTTGAACCTTGTAATTGGAAAAAAGAGCAGCGATGCTTTTACCAGAAAAATTGCAGGGCTAACAGAAGAAGCAAAAAAGAATATTCAGTGGAAGAGGCAGTATATGGAATGGGAAAGACAACGTGTTTATGATTATGAAGACGGTAAAGCTGCCGGAATGGAAGCTGGTAAAGAAGCTAAAGCCCGGGAAGATGCCTTAAGTTTTTACGAAAACGGTGTTTCTGTAGAAATTATTGCAAAGTCCTTAAAGCTGACTGAAGAAAAGGTTAGAGAGATTATAGAACAGAATGTTACTGAAAAGGCATAGATTCTCTCAATAAGAATAAAATATTCAAAGGAAAGTGCTCTCTTGTACTTTCCTTTTTTATTTTAAACTTTTTTTCCAAAAAATCGATAAAAATGAAATCTGGCGGCAATTATATATGTAGGAGGAAATTAAAATGATTTCAAATATAAAACCTACATTTTTTCAAAATCAAATTTATGATCGTCTTTTTAAGGCAATTTTTGGACGCGATAATTCCGAAAGTAAACAATGGCGTCTTGATTTGTATAATGCCCTTCGAGGGACAGATTATACCGATCCCGATGCCCTTGAAATCAACACAATCGAAAATGTCATTTACCTTACAATGCGTAATGATATCTCATTCCTTATTGATTCACAGATGACTTTATACGAGCAACAGAGTTCATACAATCCAAACATGCCACTTCGAGGTTTGATGTATTTCGCTCAACTGTATCAAATTCACCTTAGTAAACTTGGTAAAACGCTGCATCGTTCAACACTTATAGAAATACCAAATCCAAAATTTGTTGTTTTTTATAATGGAGACCAAGAAACTGCCGATGTGGAACTTTTGAGACTCTCAGACGCTTTTATAACAAAAGATAATTCAGGTGATTATGAATGGACGGCAGAACTGATTAATATTAATTCAAATCATAATAAAACTCTTCAAAAAAAGTGCAAAGCATTATATGATTATGTAAAGTACGTTTCCCGAATTAAGGAAAACAAAAAGAAAGGACTTTCTGGAATAGAGGCTGTAAACGAAGCTGTTGATTGGGCTATTTCAGAAAACTTGTTGAACGGTTTCTTTAAGCGGCAAAAAGAGGAGATTCTTGCAATGAGTTTAACTGAATTTAATGCAGAAGAAGTTATCAGAGATTTTCGTGAAGAAGGACGGGAAGAAGGTGCCCTAAATGCTAAAATTGAAGTCGCCAAAAACTTAATACAAATGAAACTTTTGACAATAGAACAGATTGCACAAGCAGAAGGTCTTCCTGTGGAAAAGGTGCGTGAACTGGCGGAAGAAGAATGAAATTTTTTTGAATTATTAAATTTTCTTTCGTTTAAGAAAGGACTTTCTGGAATAGAGGCCGTAAATGAATCTGTAGCTTGGGCCATTTCAGAAAACTTGTTGAACGGTTTCTTTAAGCGGCATAAAGAGGAGATTCTTGTAATGAGTTTAACTGAATTTTATGCAGAAGAAGTTATCAGAGATTTTCGTGAAGAAGGACGGGAAGAAGGCCGCTCAGAGAAAGCTATTGAAACTGCTAAAAATTTACTGAAAGAAAATATATCTTCAGAAATAATTGCAAGAAGTACAGGTCTTTCTTTAGAAAAAATGCTAGATTTGCAAAAAGAATTGGCTGTGAATAAGTAAAAAAAAGCCGCCCGAAGTTTTGAAGTGCTGAAGTGCACCCTTGAAGGCGGGGGTATTTTTTTAACAGACTAATAACACGGAGGCAAGACTCTTAGTCGCAATTATCATCTTTTATCACTTTTTTTCACCAAAAATCGATAAAAATGACTTTTAAAAGCAATTATATATATGGAGGTATCTATATGATAATTGCTAATGAGCACGAACTAACACCCGAAGAAAAATGGAACCGCGCCACTATTGCGAATAATTTTATTTTCTACAAAGTAATGCGGAACAATCCTGATGTTTGTAAGGAACTTTTGGAAATCCTGCTCGAAATGGAGATTGAGAAGATTGAAATGCGCGGTGAGGAGACTGTAGAAATTGATTTTGGCAGCAAGGGTATAAGACTGGATGTCTATGCCAAAAATTCTTCCCAATTATTTAATCTGGAAATGCAATCCACTGATACTAAAGAACTTCCAGAGCGTGCACGTTATTATCAGGGCAGTATGGATGTTGACAGCCTTAAATCCGAACAGGTTTATAAGGATTTAAAAGATTCGTATGTAATATTTATCTGCATACCAGACATTTTCGAAAAAGGTCTTGCCAGCTACAGTTTTGAAAACCTATGTCGAGAAGATAACACTGTGCACCTAAATGACAGAGCTTACAAACACTTTTTTATTGCCTCAAATTGTGATAAAATACTGAATGAAAAGCAGAAAGCCTTTTTAAAGGTTGTCCTTGGACAAAAAGCAAGCGACACTTTTTCTAAAAAGATTGAAGAGTTGACTGAAGAAGCAAAACATAATACACAGTGGAGGCTGCAATACATGGAATGGGAAAGACAAAGAACCTACGATTTTGAAAACGGGAAGGAAGCGAAAGCCCGGGAAGATGCCATTGGATTATTTGAAAACGGTGTCTCTGTGGAAATTATTGCTAAGTCTTTAAAACTGAAAAAAGAAGATGTTGAGAAGATTGTAAAAGAAGAATGCTCAACAAACTAATAGAGAGCGGAAATTACAAAAGTACTCGAAACAAGAAAATACCATAAAAAAAGCCGCCCGAAGATTTCGTTCAACGGGCGGCCCCGGCCCCGCAAAGCAGAACCGGACTATCTAACAGGCACGTTGGCGACATGTCTGAGGGTAGTTGAGGTTATTCAGATGCTTTTGTAAGATAAATTTTATTTACTTTTATTGAACCTGCTGTAGAAGCATCTGCTAGATATGTCGCAATTGCAATCCAATGGAACTCTTTTCCTTTAAAAGCAGTCAAATCAATGGTGGCAGAACCCTTATTTGACCAATCATCAGCGGTTTGCCAGCCTGTTCCCCCTGTAGAACTATTAACAATAAGCTGAAGACCTTGAGAACCTTCGAATACTTCATATTCGATTGTGATGGACGAATAATCATCACAGCTAAAGCTTTCTCCTGTCCAGTCATGAATTACAGTCTGTGCACCATACTTTCCGGCATTTGTCCATGGTTCTGAATCTCCAGTGGTGAACTCATAAGTTTTATCTTCAACGAGAGTTACTTTTGAAGTATCAATAGCACTTAAATCTGTTCCTTGTTTATAAATAATAGCTTCCTTTCCTACAGACAAATCGTAATAAATAGCAATTTTATGAGAACCAGCACCTGTACCTGTAGCATCTTCTGTAATTGTAAAAGTTACAGAATAATCAAAATCTGTGTCAGCAGAAACTGATTCTGCAAATGATTTATAATCTGATATAAGGTGCCATCCCCAACCATTACCAGTATCTGCAGCATTGTCTACTATAAATGTCTGTAGATTTGTTAAATCTGTATCAGATTTTCCAGAGAAATTTATTTTAAATATATCTCCAGCTTTTGCACTGTAATCATCTGGCAAAACATCCGAAAGTATAACCTGATAATTATTTGTACCATTAACAGGAATACTTATTGGATATGAAGAAATCGAATAAGAAGCTTCAACATCTTTACTAGAAACTTCTGAATTTGTATATCCAGACTTTACTGCAATAGCCTTGATTGTTGAATTCACGTAGAATGTGATACTATCTTTATAAACCGTACTACTTGTTGTTGGCGTTGTTCCATCTGTAGTATAGTAAATTGTTGCGCCTTCTGTAGCACAAGTAATTGCAACTGTATTGCTTGTTACATCTCCTATAACCGGGGTAGCAACTACTGCAGCAGTATATACACACTCCTTAGAAGCAACATTAGATGTTGTATAACCATCAGCAACTGCAATTGCTTTGATTGTTACAGTTTCTGTAAGGGTAATTGCGGCTGTATATTTTGTGCTTTTTGTTGTTGGGGCAGTTCCGTCTATTGTGTAATAAATTGTTGCACCTGTAGTAGCACATGTGATTGTTACAGTGTTACCATCTTGTGTGATTTTTGGAGTTCCTACAGTTCCTGGAGCAACATATTCAACTTCAGCAGAGGCTACTTCTGAATCT
>JAFUYH010000044.1 GCA_017470605.1 Treponema sp. | reverse complement strand
CTCAGCGACAAAAAGGATTTTGATGCACAAAAGATGATTGGAAAATACAAACCAATGTCTCTCGCAGAAGAAGCTTTGACTGCCATGAATTAAGAATTATAGAAAGTCGACTTGTTCGTTGACTTTTTATGGGAGATAAAAATGAAAAAGACATTTATATTTTTAGCGGCAGCCCTTTTTGCTATGTCTGCCTTTGCCCAGGTTTCTGCTGACGTGGCAGAAAAAGCCTATAAAATCATGGAGTCTACAGATGACGTTCTTGCCTATCATGGAGACTATTCTGCAACAATTTCCCTTTTAATCGAACAGCCGGGAAAGCCGAATGAAAGCGTGCGCTATAAAATCTTTCAGCGTGTAGACAAAGATTTAATGACAATTGTTCAGCTCTTTCCAGAGGCAGACAAGGGAAACGGTTATCTGCGCGACGGAGATAACATCTGGTCCTATGACCCAATCAGCCGAAAATTTTCCCATACATCATTAAAAGAAGCCCTTGGTGATTCTGATGTAAAACTTGATGATTTGGAGCAGTCTTCTGAACGTTGGCGCAAAAACTATTCAGTAGAAGCATTCGAAGAGGGCACCCTTGGAAAATTCCCTGTTGATATAATCACTCTTCGTGCAAAAACAAATGACCCTTCTTATGCACTTGTAAAATATTATATCCGCAAGGATATTCCTCTTACCCTAAAAGAAGAAGATTTTTCCGGTTCAAACCGTCTTATGCGTACAATCCTCATTCCTAAATATTCAAAAGTTCCTGCAGGCTATGTAGGTACACAGATGATTTTGCGTGATGAACTGAACAAGGGAGAGCAGACAACACAGATTATTTCTGACCTCACTTTTGATGCTCTTCCAGACAAGATTTTTACCAAGGCCTATCTGGAAGGTTTGAACTAGCAAATCCGTTAAAAAAAATTGCGAAAACTTGGAGCAATTTTTTAGGATTTACCACTTTTTACTAATTCCTAATAAAGGATTGAATATGAAAAAAACACTTTCTATATTTATTGTTTTGACCCTATTCGCTGTGTCTCTTACCGCCCAGTCCGACGACGACCTCTTTGGCGGCGACGATGACATGTTCTTTGATGACGGCATTGAAGAAGTTGCAGATGTTTCTGCCAAATCAGATTTAAGTAAGGGCGTCCTTTTTGAAACCGGCTCAATTAAAATTGGCGGAAATTTTAATTTCGGGCTTACAAGTACCACAACCCTTTATGCTGATGATGATAAAGACTTCGGCCAGCATTTTAAGGAAAGTCTTCTTTCTCCTGCGGCAGGAGCCTACCTTTCTGTAGATGCCCGCCCCACTCAGACTCTGCGCATGTATTCAAAATTTGGAATTGCCTATCCCTATACAAGCAGGGCAGTCTCTCTTGCCAATACAAGCCTTTATAAAAATCCTTATACAGATGAAGAAGGGGCTTACACAACTGTAGAAACAAGCGTTACAGACTGGCTCAGCCTAAAAGAACTCTTTACAGACTTTTCCATTGCAGACACAGCCTTCTTCCGCTTTGGCCTTCACACAGTTACCTGGGGAACAGGTTACTTCTTCAGTCCTGTTTCAGACATGATAAATACTTCTTCCATTAATCCGGAAGATACAGACGCTCAGGTAAACGGAAGTTTTAATCTTCGTACCCAGATTGTCCTTCCAAACAGCCAGAACTGCCTCTGGTTTTATGTAATTCCTTCTACAGATTTTGTGAATAATGCCACTTTTGATTCTTATGCCCGCGATACTGCTCTGGCAGGAAAAGTTGACCTTGTTTTTGGAAACTGGGAATTAGGTGTGGGAGCCTTCTGGAAGTATCAGAATGCGCCAAAGGCAATGCTTACCGCTACAGGAAGCCTTAAGAAATTTTCGCTTTTTGGTGAATTTGTTTACCAGTATGGAGCTGCTTCTGAATGGTCTGCAAATACAGACTGGGATGATAAAAGCAGCATAATTCAGGCAACAGCCGGATTCAGCCGCTACTGGAAAGACCCTGCAATTCTGCTTGCCGCCCAGTATTATTACGACAGTAATGAAAAAGATATGCTGCACCAGTATCTTACACATGGCCATAACATTGCCGCTGTGGCAAACTTTGGCCGCATTTTTGGCAGCACGGATATAACTGCAAGCATTTTTGCAATGGTAAATTTTGGAAAAGAAGATTTGCCTGACGGATATAAGGCCGCTCTTGCCCAGAGCGGAATTGGAGCCAGCTACTTTAATTCACTTACAGCATCAGCCCTGCTTTACCTTTCTCCAATCAATGATATGAAACTGGGACTGGGGCCTTACGTTACCATGCAGGACTTTGAAAGTGCCCCGAACATTGCCCTCCGCCTTACGGCAACCTTGGGCGGAGGCAAGTTCTAAATCTTAAAGGCCTTGCAGGCATGGGGCTCCAGAGTGAAGGTTACAGATTCACCTAAATCTTTGCGGTCCCACAGGTCGCGGATTACGCTTCCCTTTGCTGTATTGTCAAGATTCATTGTAACGGTCTGCTTTTCTTCGCTCAGATTAAAGTAAGCGTAATAAGCGTGACCGTCCTCTGTAATATTGCGCCAGACAATAACGTCTTCACTGCAGCTTGCAGAAAGCTGCTCAGCTTGATTAGGGCACTTGTTCATGGCGATAATTTCTTCATTTGTAAGAAGAGAAAGATTAAAGTCATCCAGCTGAGGCAAATCTGTTCCAATCATCAAAGGAGCGCGGAAAATGCACCAGAGGGTAATCATGGTGCGGGTTTCTTCTTTTGTGAATTTGCACATCCAGCCCTTTGTGCTTTCCGGTGCGTCAGGGTCTGCCCATCCCCAGCCTAAGCGGTTCATAGGCAGCATGTCGCAGTCTGGCCAGTTGCCGTTTCCGCTGTGCTTCTGCCAGACTTCGCAGCGTTCAAACATCGCCTTGAGCAGTTTCCAGTCATCCCAGAAATCATCTGTAATTCGCCACATATTTGCGTAATTTTCGTAGTGGTGGGCTTTTTCTATTACAGCAGGCCCCGGGCTTAAGGAAAGAACCATGCCCCTTCCGCTGTTTTTAATCGCTCTGGCAATCATTTCAATTTCTTTTTCTGCTGAATAAGGATTTGCAGGGTACATATTTGTGTTGCAGATGTCATCAACCTTTACAAAATCTACACCCCACTGGGCATAAAGCTCAAAAACAGAATCGTAGTAGTCCTGAGCGTAGGCTTTGCTGGCGTCTACACCGTACATATCAGGATTCCAGCGGCTTAGTGAATAAGGATTTGCAATCATGTCTGCGGTTACAGCCGAGCCGTCATGTGTTTTTATAGGCAGATGGTCGTGGGCAGCAAAACGCGGAATGCCGCGCATAATGTGAATGCCGAATTTTAATCCCAAAGAATGAATGTAGTCTGCAAGAGGCTTGAAGCCTGCTCCGTCTGCACTTGAAGGAAAGCGGTTTGGAGCTGGAATTTGACGTGAATATTCATCTATGCAGAAGCGGCTGAAAGGAATGTACTGGATTCCGTCCTTATTGCGTTTTCCGGCATCAGGGTCAGACCACTGAATGTCAATAACCACATATTCCCAGCCGTATTTTTTCAGGTTCTTTGCCATGTATTCAGCATTTGCGCGAACCTGCTCTTCATTTACCATTGTGTTGTAGTAGTCGTAGCTGTTCCAACCCATTGGTGGCACTGGCGCTACGTCATTTTTGTTGTAATTTCCCATTTTATTTTCCTTTTTCTTTATTGTTTTCAACAAACTGCGTGAGCAAGGGTATGCGACACTAACGGACTTACATCCGCGCGGCATGCGCAGTTTGCGGCTGCAAACTGCGTGAGCAAGGTAACGGACGCTTTCTGAACGTAAGACCTTACAATGACCTTGCTCACCATTTTCCCCATATGCAGGCGGCACTTTTATGCCTTGCCCTGAACTGAACAAAACAACCGCACTCCCGGCAGGTCATCCCTCCAATCAGTTTATCACAAGCCCTGCAGATTTCAAGCCTTGCACGGTAAATATCTTCGCTTACTGTGTCTTCCGTTACCGGCTCCGCCGCTGCCATTTCTTCCAGCAGCTCTGGCGTCATTTCCAGTGAGGAAAGATAAGCTTTATTTTCGCATTCCGGGCAAGGTGTCATTTCGGTAATTCCTGAGTATAAAAACGTTCTTATAAAACAGATGTGCGCGAGCAGAGGCGGGGCAAAAACTGCATCTGAGCGTTCGCGAGCCGCAGGCGAGTCGGATACCAATGACGCTCAGCCGCAGTTTTTGAAACGCCGCCGCGGAAGCACATCTGTTTTATGTATGTGTTTACTTTATTTCAATATTTACCGTTACGACACTCATTGCAGGAAGAGTCATCTGAACTTCCTTATCATTTACAACTTTCACTGCAAGAGCTTCTTCTTTCACGTTGTCTGGCATTTCAAAGGTGTTGCAGCCGCGCATTGTAGTGGCACTGAGAATACCTGCTTTTGCAGAAGAAATTTTTCCTTTAAGTCCTGCAAGTCTCACAGAAAGTTCCTTTGAACCGCTTAATTCTGCATTTGTGAGTGTAACTGTGTAGCAGCTTCCTTTGTGGGAAGCAGAAGCCGTTACTGCGTCAATGCGGGCATCATCCGGGCCAATCTGGTTTGTTGCAACGCGAGAAGCCAGTAAAGTAGCGTCCATGTGTGGCTTGTACATATGGAAGGTGTACCAGGTTGGTGTTTTAATCAGCTTGTTTCCTTCTGTCAGAACTGGTGACTGAAGGACATTTACTGCCTGGGCAATATTTGCCACGCGTACACGGTCAGAGTGATTATTAAAGATGTTCAAAGTAATTCCCGCAACAAGAGCATCGCGGATTGTATTCTGCTGGTAAAGGAAGCCTGGATTTGTTCCATCTTCTACCTTGTGCCAGGTTCCCCATTCATCAACAACAAGGGCAATACGTTTTTCAGGGTCATATTTAGTCATGATTTCATCATGGCGGCGAACAAGTTCTTCCATATAAGTTGCTTTTGCCAGCATATTGTACCAGCCGTGTTCGTCAAATTCTGTTGCAGTAGGGCGGGTGTTCCAATCTGGTTCTACACTGTAATAGTGGAGAGAAAGTCCGTCCATAAGGGCTGCATCTTCCCTCATCAGAACTTCTGTCCAGTTGTAGTCATTTGCATTTGGGCCGCAGGCAATCTTAAAAATCTTGTCTGCACCGTACTGGCGTACATAAGTCTGATAGCGGCGGTAGAGGTCTGCATAATATTCAGGCTTCATGTTGCCGCCGCAGCCCCAGCTTTCGTTGCCAACGCCGAACATATCAACCTTCCATGGCTCTTTATGGCCGTTTTCTTCGCGCAGCTTGCTCATAGGAGACTCACCGCCAAAGGTCATGTATTCAATCCATTCGCTCATTTCCTGAACGGTGCCGCTTCCAACGTTTCCGTTGATGTAAGGCTTGCAGCCCAGCTCCTGGCAGAGTCCCAGAAATTCGTGGGTTCCAAAAGAGTTGTCTTCCACAACTCCGCCCCAGTGGGTGTTAATCATGCGCTTGCGTTTTTCGTATGGCCCGATTCCGTCGCGCCAGTGATATTCGTCTGCAAAACATCCGCCCGGCCAGCGCAGGTTTGGAATTTCCAGTTCGCGGAATGCTTCTACAACGTCTTTTCTGTAGCCATTGATGTTTGGAATTTCAGAATCTTTTCCAACCCAAAATCCGCCGTAAATACAGCGTCCTAAATGTTCCGAAAAATGCCCGTAAATATTGCGGTCAATCTTGCTCAAATCTTTATCACATGAAATGATAATTGAATCCATTTTAGCTCCTTAAGCTCCCCTTGTAGCCGCAATGTACGACAGATTGGGGCAGGTAATTTGTAAAACGTTTTAAAAACGTGTTATAAAACTATAACACTGCTAAATGGCTTCTGCAATCAGAATTAATTGTAAGAAAATAAGAGATTATTGTAAAAAACTCCCCTCCCTGCTCATGGAAAACTGTATAGCACGGTTAGGGGAAACTTTCAGAGCGAAAGGCGACACCTACACGGAGCCTGTGCAGTTTGCCTTTGCAAACTGCAGATTACGGTCGCGAGACACTTTCGGAATTTTCTCGGTTGACATTTACCGTAATCATTCCATTGGATTTATCATAAACTCCTTGAATATCACCAGGTCCTTGAGCTTAAAAGAAATTGTAGAATCAAGATTTGCGCGGGCAGAGGCTTCGCTTGCCATAGGGAATACAAAATGATAAGTGCGCGGTTCATATCCGTCTGCCGTAACTTCAATAGCAAATTTAAACTTTTTTGTAACTCCTGCTGCTTCTGCTGGCATAGGTTTTACCCAGAAAGAATATGCCCCGTGAGTACTGTTCACCGTTGTAAGAGGATTTGCCCACGACTTGTCCATCATTTCCGCAGGTTTTCCGTCATATTTAAGCAGCAGTTCTGCCCCTGGAACAGGTTCAAAAGAACCACCGTCAATAACAGTTCCGGTAAAAGTTGGAAAATTAAAACATGGAGTAGCTTCAGTTTCTGCATCATTTTTTCTGTCAATAAGATGGAAAGGACGCTTTGAATCACTTACAATGTGCATTCCTTCAAGAGCAAGTGCTTCAACATCAGCCTTAATCTGCTGGTTTTCAAGAACTTCTGCGGAATGAGTAATTCCTCTTCCTGAAACAATATATTTTGCCGGAACTCTGTTTAAAACATAACTTGTGGTATCAAGGCGGCAGTTTTCACAGTCACAGGTAAGCCAGCTTGATCCTTCGGCCTTGATGTTATCATAAAGTTCATTTACTGTATGGGATACTACATCTTCCATCAAATTATGTACATTCATAACATTTTACTCCCTAATTATAATATTTTTTTATTTTATGAAAAAAAACATTATTCTTCAAGGTATCCATTAAGAGAAAGAAGGGCAAACGCATTATAAAAGAGCCGAAACTGTAAAAAGTGCTACCACTGCACGTTCTTGCAAACCGCATGGTATAAGCCGTATAGGAAAATGATAAAAAAGGCTTCGCCTCGGCTTATAAATGCGTTTGCAATCCCGTTCCGTTCCCGCACTTTTTACAGGACAGACGCATTATAATGCAGAGCTCTGTAAAATCTGATGGATGGCAGTGAAACCGAGGCTGAAAAGGCTTTGAG
>JAFUYH010000009.1 GCA_017470605.1 Treponema sp. | reverse complement strand
TGGCGACTGCCATAGAAGAAATCCGAGGATTTTTGCCTGCAAAAAACCGCAGGATTTCCTCGCAAAAAATGCTCAACCGCCTTTTCCAAGCCTTGGTGTAACGGACATCCATCAGATTTAAATGTGCAAACTTTATAATGCGTTTGCCCTAAAAAAGCACTGTCCATTCTGAACAGTGCTTAATCCAGATTACTTGTACACCTGTTATTTGTCTGTGTTGTTTTGATTTTCTTCGGTATACAAAAGATACTTTTCCCATTCTTTTTTTCATACTATAATATAGGCATGATAGATTTCCTTGCTTCCATGCTAAAAGTCGCAAAAATTCCATTTTCAGAAAACGAGCCGCTTGCCCCAAAATCAACCTTCCGCATAGGTGGCAATGCCCGCCTTTTTATTACGCCTCAAAATTCAGAACAGTTTGAATCTGCCCTTTCCGCCGTGCGCAACGCAGATATTCCATTTTTTATCATCGGCGGAGCCAGTAACCTGGTTTTCCCGGACGGCACTTACCAGGGAGCCATTATTTCCACCCAAGCCCTAAAAGAAATCTATTACAGCTCGGATGAAACTACAGAAGACGGTTCTCTTCTGGTTACCTGCCAGACAGGCACACCCATAGCCGCCTTTGTAGATTTCTGCACCAAGAAAAATCTTACAGGTGCCGAACAGTTTGCAGGGCTCCCGGGAAGTGTTGGCGGTGCCCTTTACATGAACGCCCGCTGCTTTGAGCGTTCCATCAGCGACATATTTTATTCTGCAGACTATTTTGAATTTCAGGGTAAGAATCCACTCCACAAGACAATTTCCTTTAATCCTTCAGACTGGGACTACAAAAAGTCTCCGTTCCAAAACAAAGAAGAGCCTAAATTCATAACATCCGCTACCTTCCGCCTAAAAGCGGCCTCTGCTCAGGAACAGAAACGCATAGTCGCAGACTGCAAAAAATATATTGCCGAACGTGTTGCTAAAGGACACTTTAAATACCCGAGTGCCGGCAGCGTTTTCAAAAATAATCACGCATTCGGTGCTCCAAGCGGAAAACTGATTGACCAGTGCGGACTAAAAGGCCTTAAAATTGGCGGAGCCCAGATTGCCCCCTTCCACGGAAATTTCATAATCAACACTGGAAATGCCACTTCTTCAGATGTAAAAGCCCTTGTCCAGCGCGCAAAAGATGCCGTAAAAGAAAAATTCGGCTTTAATTTGGAATGTGAAATCATTTTTGTATAAAATCACAAACCGGCAAGCAGTTAAATCATAAACCGACGATATTTATTGACAAATAAAAAATGTAAATTTATACTTATTTAAATATGTTGCAACTAAAAATTGTTAATTTCAGTCAGGATTCCTACATTGTTGTAGAAGGCAAGGCTGATACTGATCATTTTTACATTATTCAAAAAGGCTCGGTAAGATCCTTAAAGTCTAATGGTATTTCAGAAGTTCCAGTAACTTATGGGCCAGGAGACTTTGTTGGGGTTGTTCCATGTATGTCCGGTCACTTACAGATTGAATCCGCCGTTGCCAATACAGATGTAGTTGCAATATCAGTAAAAAAGGAGCAATATCCTGAACTTATTGCCCAGAACACTCCAATTGCCCTTAAAATCATCAAATCTTTTGCAAACAGAATGCGTACAATGAACCAGATGCTTACAAAAGCAACGCTTAATTCTGTTGTAGTAGATGACCGTAATCAGATTTTCAAAGTTGCACATTTTTATGAAAAAACATACAGAAATGATATAGCGGCATTTGCCTATTATCAGTATCTGAAAACAAAACCAGAAGGTGAGGCTGCAGAATTTGCTAAAAAGCATTTTGTTGCCTTAAAGCCTAAAACTCACGCAGTTTATTATGAACCTACAGACGACCAGACAAGAGAATATCCAAAAGACACAATGATTTTCTCGGAAGCACAGAGTGGTTCAGATATGTTCATTATTCAACGCGGAGAAGTTGCAATTTCTAAAGTTGTAAATGGTGAAGAAGTAATGCTGGCCGTGCTAAAAAAAGGCGATATGTTTGGAGAAATGGCTCTTATAGAAAATAAGCCTCGTTCTGCAAATGCCATTGCCCACAGCGACTGCACGCTCATGGTTATAAACCGTTCAAACTTCAATCAGATGGTTGCAACACAGCCTCAGCTGATTTCAAAATTAACAACAACCCTTGCAGAACGCCTTTGGTCTATGTACCGTCAGCTTGACAATGCCTCTCTAACAGAACCGGTAGAAAAACTCGTTGATATTCTTGCCCTTCAGGCAGAAAAGCAGAAAATGGGTCTTGATACATCCAACCGTACCATGCAGACAGATCTTACACCAAAAGACCTGGCCAATATGTGCGGCTTGCCAAGCAATCTTCATGCAAGAGCTATTTTTGATTTTCAGGCCCTCCAGAATTACCGCCTCGTTAACGGAAAAATCTTTGTAAAGGATGTTCAGGAACTGATTAAACAGGCAGCCTTTTACAGAAAGAATAACGAAAAAAATAACGAAAAATAATTTTTTCACCGATACATACAATATGTACCCTTTAAAAAAAATCATTTTGATTCTATCTTTTTTCTTTTTATTTTCTCTTTTTGCAGAAGAATTACCGCAAGGCTATAAAGACATTCTATTGGGTATGAATTTGGAAGAAACAAAAGACGCTTTAACAAAAGACCCTGACTTCGGCTATCACGGAGACAGAGATGTTTCTCTTCTTCCTGGCGGAAATCGTGAACTTATAGAAACAGATGCTTCAACAGGTTATGGCTCTGCTTTTCTTGAACACTGTTACTTTCAATTTTTTATGGATGAACTTTACATCATTACAATTAATATTAATCCGCAAAGAATGGATTATTATTCAATCTTCACAAAACTTTCAGAAAAATATGGAAAGCCAGTTTCTTTTGACCCGAATTCAGCTACATGGAAAAATGAAAACGTAACCATGAGTCTGGAACGACCTTTAACCATTAAATATATTGACAATAAAATATATAAAAATACTCAGAATTACACAAACGTGCCTCTTTCCCCTGCAGAAACAACACGTGAAATGTTTTTGGATGAACTATGAAAAAATTAATCACAATCTTTATTATTTCAGTTATATTTTTGACTTCTCTTTTTTGCTTTACCAAGAAACTTCCTGAAAAAAATATTTTAATCACAAGAAATGACGGAAGCCAGATTACAGTGCTTACAGAAATCGCCAGAAGTCAGGAAGAAAGGGCAAAAGGATATATGGGAAGAAAAAAAATCCCTGATGGCACAGGCATGATTTTTATTTTTGAACAGGACCAGATTCTTTCTTTCTGGATGAAAAATACTCCACATCCTCTTTCTATTGCTTACATTGATTCCCAGGGGAAAATCCGCGATATTTTTGACATGAAACCTTTCAGCCTTGCACCAATTCAGAGTACATCTTCCGTCAGATATGCCCTTGAAGTTCCTCAAGGCTGGTTTAAAAATAATAATGTCGCCGTAGGCGACATTATAGAATTATCATTCTGATTTTTCCAGTTTTAATAGTTCACTGGCAGCAATTTTGTCTTTTGGGTCATATTCCAAAACTGTAGTAAAATAATTTCTTGCAGCGTCTTTATCACCCTGAGCAAGTGCCAGATATCCCAGGTTTGAAATTATCTTTACGCTTTCAGGTTCGATCTCAAAGGCCTTTAAAAGAAATTGTTTTGCTTCATCAAATTTCTTTTCCTGAATAAGACAAAGGGCAAGCTCATTATAAGTGTCAGAATTTGTATCTCCACCATATTTTAAGGCTTCCCTAAATGCCTGTTCAGCATCTTCATACCTTTCTATTCTGCGAAGTCCCCATCCCAGCATAAACCAGGCATTCCAGACTTTAGGGTTGTGTTCAAGGAAAATCCTTATTTCTGCAAGCCCTTTTTCTTCCTGTCCGTTAGAAATATACTCGTATGCCTTCTGGAAAGATTCATCATCCATATTTTGATTTGTAATATTATTTATAATTTCCTGGGCGCGTTCTTTTTTATAAACACCGTTTTCTCCCATTTCATCATCATTAATATCGCAAGTCAGTGCTAAATATGTTTCAAAAGAGTCTTTTGCTTCTCTATAACTGTGCTTCTTCATAAAATAAAAGCCTGCGTTAAAAAAAGCATCCGGTAATGGAGGATCAGCATTCATTGCCTCTTGATAATATCCAAGTGCATCCTGATCATAGGCATCAGCATCTTCAATTAAGCCTGCCGCTCTATAATTATCAGCTCTCTGGTCAAGGAACAATGCCATATTAAGGATTATTGCCTCATCTTCAGGGTCAAATCCATGCAAAGCCATAAAGATTTCTTCTGCAAGGTCAAAATCTTCATTCTTTGTTTTCAGGATTGCCGCTTCACAAAGTTCCTTTTTAATATCAGGCTTAACCTTCTTTATGATAGAACGGTAATAATCTAAATGCTCATTTTTCTTATCATAGGCTAGAACCGTCAAAATTCCAGCCAGAATCTGTTCAGATGTAATTTCTTTCGGATTAAAATTGCCCGGATCATCATCCATTTTTCTCTGAACAGGCAGTTTTATACTTGTATCAATTTTAAATGCAGAATCTGATGCAATAAAATTCTCTGGAATACCAATATAATAAATTGATTCCAATGGATTTGAAAGGTTCATGAATTTTCCTTAGGCTGTTCTGGCTGAGCTGCAGGAGCACTTTTTGCCTGTGTCTGCTGAGCCGTTTCGGCAGCCTGTTTTTCTTCTGCACGCTTCTTCATTTCAGCTGAAATTTCAGCTTTTTTTGCAGCAGCTTCGGCGGCAGCTTTTTCCTGAGCAATCTGATTGCTCATCTGTTTTTCAATAAGTTTCTTTTGATAAGATGTAATATAACTGTTGATATGAAACTTATATGACATTGGAATATCATCAGCAGAAAATTCTATATGAACTGTAGAAACATCTTTTCTTCCTTCAAGAAATTCAGCTTCCTTTATTACACCTGGCAAAGAAAGTTTTTCATTTGTGTCTGTAAAGAACATGCGTAAGTCAACAGATTTATTCTCAAGAAATTTTGGAATTCCAACGAGCATTACTCTTGCTCCTCCAAAGGATAAATCCTTCATAACGCATTTTCTTGGTACACCTTCAATGAATATATAAGACTCTTCTTTTGGAATACCTAACTGACGTAATGAATTTTCATTAAGAGATATTCTTTCTTCTTTTCTATTCTTAAAGTTTTCGTTAACTTCAATAAACTCGCCAAGCCTTAAAATCAGTTCATCAGGCGGCCTCTGTGTAAAACTAAGAGTTACAATTGCAAGTTCATTAGAAGCTGGATAAGGCTTAACTTCCGCAACAGTACTGTTTACAAAAAACTGAATAGGCTCACCATTATTAGCAAAAAACGAATAACGGACTGAAATAGGAACACTTCTATTTTTATTGATTGCCTGATATATTCCACTTCCAGTACCAACAAAAACACGTACCTGCTGTAAAGAGGTTGAATTTATAATGCATGGCCACTGACCGCCGTTACACTTTAGATAAATTTGGCGTGGGTCTATTTTAAGAGCCTTTAAATTAGCCTTTGTAAATACAATCTCCTTATCGCGGAAATAATCATAATAATGCTGTATGTGATGACTTGTAGTTACACCCATAAATTCTAGTCTATACTAATTTCTCTATTAAATCAATAAAATCAATAAATAAAATAAAAAGACGTCATCCACTTGATGACGTCTTTTCATTCCTCTGAGAATATCAGATTATTACTCTGCAGCGGCTTCAGCAGCAGGTGCTTCTTCAGCGGCAGGTGCAGCTGCAGGAACTTCTGCTCTAGCTTTGTTCTTCAAAGCAGCATTACAGAATTTACAAATATTCACAGTCGCACCATTAATTTCCTTTTCCCACAGAACTTTAATATCTGTTTTTCCACAGATAGCACATGTTCCACGTCCGTGAGCAGGCAATGATCTAATTCCAGATCCGCGATGGTTCTTTGACATATCAAACTCCTTTGTAAATTACTCTGCAGAAGCTTCTTCTTTCTTTTCAGAAGCAGCTTTCTTTGAAGTTGTCTTCTTTGCTTTAGGTTCAGCAGCTGAATCTTTTGGTGCAGCAGCTTTTTTTGCCTTTGGAGCAGCAGCCTTCTTAGCTGGCTTCTTCTCTTCTTCAGCAGAAGCATCTTCAAGCTTATAATCTACCAATTCAAGAATTACTACATCAGCAGCATCACCCTGACGGTATCCTAATTTAAGAACACGAGTGTAACCACCGTTGCGTTCCTTCATACGTGGACCAATCTCTGTAAAGAGCTTGTTCAAAATCTTTTCATCTTGAATAAATTTAGCAGCTTCACGACGATTGTGCACTGTATCTTCTTTAGCTCTAGTAATCAATTTTTCAGCAGATTTTCTTACTTCAAGAGCCTTAGATTTTGTTGTAGTAATACGCTCATATCTAAAAAGCGATGTTACCATATTGCGTGACATAGCACGACGATGTGCTGTTGTACGTGAAAGCGGATTAAAACCATTTCTATGATTCATCTGTTTCTTCCTTCTGCTTTGTTATATTGGCAGCATTCTTCAGATGACTGTAGTCTGTCATGCCGAGAGTAAGATTCCATTCCTGGAGCTTCTCTTTGATTTCCTGTAAACTTTTCTTTCCAAAGTTTCTGGTCTTGGCAATATCTTCTTCAGTCTTTTTTGTCAATTCGCCGATTGTACGAATATTAGCATTCTTCAAACAATTTGATGAACGAACTGAAAGTTCCAATTCCTCAACTGGTGTATTCAAAAGAACCTGAATACCCTTGTCGCCTTCATCACTTTCATCCGATCCGAGAACATCTTTATCATTGAAGTTAACAAACACAGCAAAATGTTCTTTTGCAATTTTTGCAGCCTCTCCTAAAGCGTTATCAGGTGTAATTGTTCCATCAGTCCAAATCTCAAGAATAAGCTTATCGTAATCATTTCTCTGACCAACACGACAAGGCTCAATAGAATATTTTACTTTTGGAACCGGAGTGAAAATGGCATCCATAGGAATTGTACCAACAACTTCTATATAATGTTCATTTGTTTCAGCCGGAACATATCCACGACCAAGATCTACCTGAATTTCAATGTCAAGATGAGCACCTTCCATCATGGTAAAGATAACAGTATCTTTTGTCATGATTTCAAGCTGACCTTCTTTTGCAAAGTCATCGCTTTTTACTACACCCGGACCTTTAAATTCATACTGGATTGTATCCTGCTCAACATCATTAGGCAGTCTCAAACGAATCATTTTCAAAGAATTAATGATTTCCAATGTATCTTCAGCTACATTTGGAATTGCATCAAACTCGCTGGAGATAATGTGAGACATTCCATTCTCATCATAAGATGTGATACGGATAGATGTAATTGCATATCCCTGGATTGAAGACAGAAGAACTCTTCTCAGAGTATTTCCAACTGTTGTACCAAAACCAGTTTCAAACGGATATGCAGTAAACTTTCCGTAATTCGGATTTGTACTAATGTGTTCAAATGAAATGCCTTTAGGTCTCTTAAAACCTTTGAGCAAATTTTTTCGAGCCATCTGAACTCCTTGTTATTATTTTGAGTAATATTCAACAATAAGATTCTCTTTAACTGCAAAGTCAATATCTGAACGAGCAGCCAAAGCAACAACCTTTCCAGTGAAATTTTCAGCATCAGATTCAAGCCAACTTGGAACTACCTTATCTCCGTTTGCAAGAACAAGAGTTTTGATTCCAGAAGATCTGCTTGCTTCCTTGATAGCAATAACATCACCAACTTTTACCAAGTAAGATGGAATGTCAACTTTGTTACCATTTACAGTAATATGACCATGACTTACCATCTGTCTTGCCTGCTGACGTGTTTTTGCAAATCCAAGGCGATATACTACGTTATCAAGACGAGATTCAAGAATCTGAAGTAATACTTCACCTGTAACTCCTGTCTTTTTTGTAGCCATTACATAGTATTTTCTGAACTGCTTCTCAAGAACACCATAAATAAAGCGAAGTTTCTGCTTTTCAGTCAACTGAAGACCATATTCAGACTTCTTTGCTCTTCTTACTTCTTTCTGGTTTCTTTTTGATTCCTTTGTATATCCCATTACTACAGGATTAATACCCAAGGCTTTACATCTCTTTAACAGAGGCTGTGTACTTTTACCCATAACGTATTCTCCTTAAGATTTACATGCGTCGAGTCTTACGAGGACGACAGCCATTGTGAGGAATTGGAGTAACATCAGAGATAGACTTTACTCTCAAGCCCATAGCACCAATAGAACGGATGGCATTTTCACGACCCATTCCTGGTCCTTTTACAAATACGTGAACTTCACGCAGACCGTAACTTGCAGCCTTCTGGAGTGCAGTTTCAGCTACAGACTGAGCAGCAAATGGAGTAGATTTTTTTGCTCCACGGAAACCAAGTCCACCTGAAGAAGCCCATGCAAGAGCATTACCCTTCAAGTCTGTTACAGTTACGATAGTGTTATTGAACGTTGCCTGGATATATACATTTCCTTCGTATACGCTCTTTTTTTCCTTTCGTTTCTTAGCGACAGCCATTACTTATCCTCCGCCTATGCCTTCTTCTTATTAGCAACAGTCTTCTTCTTACCCTTACGAGTACGTGCATTTGTACGAGTTCTCTGACCACGTACAGGAAGACCTCTCTTATGACGAAGACCACGATAGCATCCAATATCCATCAGGCGCTTAAGGTTAAGACCAATTTCAGAACGAAGACGTCCTTCTGTCTTGTAATTTGCGTCGATGATTTCACGAATTTTTGCCAATTCATCCTGAGTAAGATCATTTGCCATCTTCATAGGATCAATTTTGGCTTCTTCGCAGATTTTTTGTGCAGTTGCACGACCGATACCATAAATATAAGTTAAAGCGGTACCAACATGTTTGTTTGGGATATCAACTCCCGCAATTCGAGCCATCTGTTTCTCCTTAAGCCTTAGCCCTGTCTCTGTTTATGTTTTGGGTTTGTACAAATAATACGGATAATTCCGTTTCTTTTGATAACCTTACATTTATCACAGATAGGTTTTACACTGGTTCGTACTTTCATAAAAAGCCCCCATGAGAATATTCTACCGAATTCTAGGCACCTCGCAATGAGAGCAATTCGGTAGAAGATAATATATCACATATTCCCAGTTCTTTTCTACTGCTAATTCACGAAATTTTAATTAAATTTTACAAACTTCGTGATCTGATTTTGCCCTTCTTTGTAAGACCATCATGATGATGCATCTTAAGAAGTGCTTCAACCTGACTCATTGTATCCAAATCAACACCAATCAAAATGATAAGTGAAGTACCACCCATCAACTGACTGATTGACTGCGGGAATCCAAACAACTTCTGTACGATTGTCGGGATAATCGCAATACATGCAAGGAACAAAGCTCCAGGTAATATAAGTCTATTTAATATTTTTGTCAGATATTCTTCTGTCTTATCTGTACGCACACCCGGAATGGAGCCGCCGTTTTCGCGGATGTTCTTTGCGATTTCTGTAGGGTTCAGGGTTACCTGTGTGTAGAAGTATGCAAAGAAGATAATAAGAACAACCAACAATATATTGTACCATAAACCATTAGGAGTAAGAACTCTTGCAACTGAATTAATCCATTTTGCAGAATTCTGTCCTTTTGCGAATGTCTGTGCAAACATCAATGGCATTGTAAGGATTGAAGAAGCAAAGATAAGAGGGATTACATTAGAAGAGTTTACTTTGAACGGAATATAAGTATTCTGTCCGCCGTACATTTTTCTTCCAACTACACGTTTTGCATAGTGTACAGGAATCTTTCTCTGTCCTGATTCTTCGTAAATTACAAGACCGATAAGCACGATAAACATTATTATAACCAAGATGACAAATACAAGCTGAATCTCACCAGCACTTACTTTCTGAACTAATTCAACAATAGCATTAGGCAAGCGGGCAACGATACCGGCAAAAATCATCATGGAAATACCATTACCAATTCCACGAGCTGTAATCTGGTCACCAAGCCATACAGTAATCATAGAACCGGTTGTAACGGTAAGCATAAACAGGATTCTAAAGAAAATCTTGTTTTCAATTACGATACAACCAGGAATACTGTAAGCATAGAATGTTGTACCCCAGGCCTGGATAATACATACAAGGATTGTACCAATACGAGTGTACTGAGCAATCTTTCTCTGTCCACCATCTTCCTGAGATATTCTTTTTAGTGACGGAAAAATGATAACAGCAAGCTGCATGATAATCTGCATAGAAATGAAGGGCATAACTCCCAACATGAAAATTGAGAAGTTAGAGAATGCCCCTCCAACGAAGAAGTCCATGTAACTGGCAAACGCATTGTTGTTCTGTGCAGCTAAATCGTCAAAGTACTTAATAAGTACGTTTGCATCAATTCCTGGTACTGTAAGAACGCTTCCTAAGCGGAATACGGCCAGAATCAGAAATGTAAAGAGCAAACGGTCTCTTATTTCTTTTACTTTAAACATATTTACAATTGGATTGCTTGCCATGTTCTACTCCGCCTTATTCTGCTTTTTCAGCTGCTTTTACTGCACCGCCGGCTTTTTCAATTTTAGCCTTTGCTGATTCAGAAACCTTAGCAACATTTACTGTAAGTTTCTTTGTAATTTCACCATCACCAAGAATCTTAACAAGAACGTTAGATTTTGATGAAATGAATCCCTTTGCAGCAAGAGAAGCGTTATCAACAGTTTCTCCATCGTTGAACTTAGCATCCAACAGATTTACGTTGATACAAACATATTCTTTCTTGAAAGGATAGTTTGAGAATCCTTTGCGAGCGATACGTCTGTAAAGAGGCATCTGGCCTCCTTCAAAACCAACATAAGGAACTCCAGTTCCTGTACGTGACTGCTGACCTTTATTACCTTTACCAGCTGTTGTACCAAGTCCAGAAGATGAACCGCGTCCAACGCGCTTAGGTTTCTTATTAGCACCCTGAGGAGCGCTAAGGATTGGATTATATTCTGCCATTTTAGATCTCCTCACACTTTACCAAATGAGAAACAGATGCAACCATTCCACGAACAGCATCGTTATCTGGGAGAGTATTAGAAGAAGAAATCTTCTTAAGTCCCAAACTTCTAACTGTTGCAACCTTATCAGGTTTCTGTCCGATTACACTCTTAATTAATGTAACTTTCAACTGTTTTGTCTTAGCCATCATTAACCCCACAACTCATCCAGAGTTTTACCTCTGTTGGCAGCAACCTTCTTAGCATCCATAAGTTTTGAGATAGCATCAAATGTTGCACGAACAACATTTACTGCAGAGTTAGAACCCAAAGACTTAGACTGAACATCTGTTGCACCAGCTGCATCCATAATCGCACGAACTGTACCACCGGCGATAATACCAGTACCGGAACAAGCCGGCATAAGAAGTACTTCAGAACTCTTGTATTTACCAATAATTTCATGTGGCAAAGTACCATTCTTCATAGGAATAGTAACAAGATTTCTCTTTGCACGATCAATACTCTTCTTAATAGCTTCAGATACATCGTTAGCCTTACCAAGTCCGTATCCTACACGACCTTTTCCGTCTCCAACAACAGTAAGAGCAGAGAAAGACATACGGCGTCCTCCCTTTACAGTCTTACATGTTCTGTTAAGAGTAACGAGTTTTTCTACAAACTCCTTCTCTTTTGGATCTTTATCAAAGTTTTTCTGATGTTCCATAATAACTCCTAGAATTCGATACCAGCTTTACGGGCACCATCAGCGAAAGCTTTTACAACTCCATGGTACAAGTAACCATTTCTGTCGAAAACAACCTTAGAAATTTTCTTTTCCTTAAGGCGTGCTCCAAAAGCTTCACCGAGTTTTGCAGCACCTTCTGTATTAGGCTTTACAGCTGCAAACTCTTTTTCCAAAGTTGAAATTGAAGCTAAAGTTTTGCCTTCAGTATCATCAATTACCTGAACTGAAATATTTTTATTAGAACGAGTGATTGTCATTCTAGGTCTTTCAGTAGTTCCGGAAATAGACTTACGGATGTGAACCTTTCTGTGAAGGCGTTTTCTGTTTTTATCGTTCATTTTCTTAAACATATAGCTTCACCTTATTTAACACCAGTCTTACCGACTTTACGTCTGATAACTTCAGTCTCATAGCGAATACCCTTTCCTTTATAAGGTTCAGGCTTACGCAACTTACGAATCTGAGAACTGAATTCTCCAACCAACTGCTTGTCGATACCTGAAATTGTAAGTTTTCCATCTGGAGTTGCAACAACTGTAATTCCATCAGGAATGATTGCAATGTAGTCACTTGAGTAACCCAGGTTCATTACAAGTTCTTTACCTTTTACTTCTGCACGATAACCAACACCAGTAATAACAAGAGTCTTTGTGAATCCTTCTGTTACACCTTTAACCATGTTGTTGATAAGGCTTCTGTAAAGTCCGTGATAAGCATTTGTCTGCTTAGAATCGTTTTTTGTTGTAAGAACTACTTCTGTTCCTTCAACTTTAATTTCGATTTCGTCATGGAATGACTGCTTAAGTTCACCTTTAGGTCCCTTTACAGTAATCATACCATTTGCAACCGTTACATTTACACCTGCTGGAAGAGCAACAGGAAGTTTACCTACTTTAGACATACTTTCCGCCCCCTATTACCAGATTGTGCAAACTAATTCGCCACCAACCATTTTTTCAGCAGCTTTCTTACCAGTTGTTACACCAGCAGAAGTTGAAACGATGATTGTACCATATCCGTTGTAAACGCGTGGCAAATCTTTATAACCAGAATATACACGGCGACCTGGTGTAGAAATCTTCTTAACACCATGGATTACCGGATTATTCTCATCATCATACTTCAAGAAAATACGAAGCGTATTTTTTCCATCTTCCTGAACTTTTTTGAAGTTTTTGATGTAACCTTCAGTCTTCATAATCTTTACGATTTCAAGCTTAAGCTTTGAAGCAGGAACATCTACTTTCTCGTGGCGGGCCATAGCCGCATTACGAACCTTTGTGAGCATGTCTGCTACTGGATCTGATGCACTCATTTCTATCTCCTACCAACTAGATTTTGTTACGCCAGGAAGCTGGCCTTCGCTTGCCAATTTGCGGAAGCAGATACGACACATCTTGAACTTACGCAAATATCCGCGTGGACGTCCGCAAATCTGACAGCGATTGTACTCGCGTGTTGAATATTTCTGCTTGCGGGCTGCTTTAATAACCATTGATTTCTTTGCCATACTTCACCTACTTGCGGAAAGGCATATTGAACTTAGTAAGAAGTGCTTTTGCTTCAGCATCTGTATTAGCACTTGTTACAAAAGTGATATTCATACCAGCAATTTTAACAACTTTATCAAAGTCGATTTCTGGGAATATCAACTGTTCAGTAATACCAACTGAGAAATTTCCATGTCCATCAAAACCTGTTGCTTTGATTCCGCGGAAATCCTTAATACGTGGGAATGCAACATTGATGAGACGATCAAGGAACTCATACATAATGTCACCACGCAATGTTACCATTGCACCCACTTCATTGCCCTCACGCAGTTTGAAGTTAGCGATACTCTTCTTTGCCTTAGTCTTAACAGCCTTCTGACCTGTAATCTGAGTTAAGTCAGCAACTGCGGCATCAAGGAGTTTCTTATTTGTGAGAGCTTCACCAACACCCATACTTACAACAATCTTTTTGATTGCAGGAACCTGCATCGGAGTTGTGTAATTGAACTCTTTTGTAAGAGCCGGTGTGATTTCGTCTTTATAGACTTTCTTAAGCCGAGGTACGTAATTTGCCATTACAGAACATCTCCACATTTACGGCAAACGCGAACTTTCTTGTCGCCGTCGATTTTATAACCGATTTTTGTAGGACCGCATTTTTTACATACGATTGCTACATTTGAAATATTAAGAGGAGCTTCAATCTCAGCGATACCGCCCTGATCCTGCTGACTCTTTTTCTTCATTGCCTTTTTGACAATGTTTACACCTGATACAATAACTGCATCTTTCTTAGGAAGAACGCTAACAACAGTCCCGCGCTTACCCTTGTCTTTACCAGCAATTACCTGTACAGTGTCGTCCTTTCGGATTTTGAACTTCTTATCCATTCTAGTTTCTCCTTAAAGAACCTCTGGAGCCAAAGATATGATCTTCATAAAGTCCATATCACGAAGCTCACGTGCTACAGGTCCAAAAATACGCTTTCCTTTTGGGTTCTTGTTATCGTCAACAATAACGCAAGCGTTATCATCAAAACGAATATAAGTTCCGTCTGGACGGCGGTATTCCTTTGCCTGGCGTACAATTACAGCCTTTTCAATTGTACCCTTTTTGATTGTAGATGTAGGAATAGCATCTTTAATTGCTACTACTACGATGTCGCCGATACCGGCATATCTGCGGTGAGAACCGCCGATAACCTTGATACACTGAGCGATTTTAGCTCCAGAGTTATCAGCAACTGTCATACAAGATTGCATCTGAATCATAATTCTAACTCCTTCGCTTATTTAGCTCTTTCTACAATTTCTGCAAGACGCCAGCACTTATTCTTGCTGAGAGGTCTGCATTCAACGATACGAACTGTATCACCAATATGAGCATCATTATTTTCATCATGAGCCATATACTTCTTAGATCTAGTAACATACTTCTTGTAAAGACGATCCATCTTTTTTGTTGCAACAGTTACAACAATAGTCTTATCCATCTTATCAGATGTAACAAGACCTACAAAAGAACGTTTTGCTGCCTTTACAGTCTGAACAGTATTCTCTTCCACGGTTCAGCTCCTATTTATTCTCTCCGGCGAGTTCTTTCTGCCGGATGAACGTATTAAGGCGTGCGATTTCGCGGCGCATTGTACGTTTCTGCATTGGGTTGTCTACATGAGAAATAACCATCTTAAAACGGAGATCCATGTACTCTTTCTTAAGCTCATCACGCTTTGCTACGAGTTCTTTATAAGACAGTTCTTTGTCATTCTTTTTCTTTGAATCAGCCATCTTATACCTCCTAGTCTTGTGTTGGCTTATAAGCAATCTTTGTTTTTACTGGAAGTTTATCACCTGCAAGTTCAAGAGCTCTGTGAGCAGTCTTGAGGTCTACACCACCAATTTCAAACAAAATCATACCTGGTTTAATAACGGCTGCCCAGTGATCTGGAGCACCCTTACCCTTACCCATTCGAACTTCAGCCGGTTTCTTTGTAATTGGCTTGTCTGGGAAAATACGAATCCATACACTTCCCTTTCTTTCAAGCTTACGGTTGATAGCAACACGGGCAGCTTCAATTACACGTGCATCGAGCCATGTTGGTTCCATAGCTACAAGTGCAATCTGACCAAAGTCGATGTTATTATCGCGTGTAGCGTTTCCTTTTTCGCGTCCACGCTGAACCTTACGGTGAATTACTCTTTTTGGACTAAGTGGCATATTCTAACTCCTTGCCTTTTTAGCAGGTTCAGACCCCTCAGCCTTTTCCTGTGAAGCACCCTGACGTGCAGGACGTCTTGGTTTCTTTACAAGCTGACCAGCGTCTTCGTTGTGATCAACGCCATAGTTCATACCATTGTATACCCATACTTTGATACCGATTTTTCCGTATGTAGTCAAAGCTGCATATGTACCATAATCAATATCAGCACGCAGTGTATGAAGAGGTACTCGACCTTCCTTATGTTCTTCTGTACGGCTCATATCAGCACCGCCAAGACGACCACTAAGGCGAACCTTTACACCCTGTGCACCAGCACGCATTGCATTGCTTACAGCCTGTTTCATAGCCTTGCGGAATGAACCACGACCAACAAGCTGACGTCCAATGTTCTGAGCAATCAGATTAGCGTTCAAATCAGCACGTTTGATTTCTTTAATCTTAATCTGCACTTTCTTTGTAAGCTGCTTCTGAATATCTGCTGTAATCTTTTCAATTGATGCACCTTTTACACCAATAATTACACCTGGACGAGCAGTGTGAATAACAATTGTAACACGCTGTGGATGGCGCACAATTTCAATTTCTGCTATATCGGCATTTTTGCAATCAGGAAGATCAGAAATCATTTTTCTGATTTTAATATCTTCCAGAACTAAATCTGCATATTCACGTGGATCTGCATACCAACGTGACTGCCATGTTTTGTTTACACCTAAGCGCAAACCGATTGGATTAACTTTCTGTCCCACTTTATTCCCCCGCCTTCTCGTCAACGATGACGGTAATATGACACATACGCTTCAGAAGCTGATCTGCACGACCACGTGCTCGGAACCAAACTCTCTTGAGTCTTGGACCTTCATCAATTCTGATTTCTTTTACGTACAGCATATCTTCATCCAACTTGCTGTTAGCATAAAGAGCATTTGCTGCAGCTGACTTCAAAGTTGCACTAATCAACTTTGCTCCCTTCTGCGGCATATTAGCCAAAATAGCCATAGCTTCAGTATAGGACTTCTGATTGATTACATGAGCAACAGGACGAACCTTTGTTGGTGATGCAATCAGGAACTTTGTAGTGGCTACATAACCTTTTTTCTCAGCCATAATATCCACCTATATTATTTGCCTTTTCCGGCAGTTTTATCTGAACCACCATGGCCATGATATGTACGAGTTGGAGCAAATTCGCCGAGCTTATGTCCGACGAGGTTCTCTGTAATGTACACAGGAATCCATGATTTACCGTTATACACAGAAATAGTATTTCCTACCATTTCTGGGATTATTGTTGAGCAGCGAGAATATGTTTTAATCATTTTCTTGTCTGCTTCTTTATTCATTGCCTGAACCTTTTTGTAAAGAGACTTCTCTACGAAAGGTCCTTTCTTAACAGATCTTGACACGATTATCTCCTCTGCAACTATTTCTTACGACGGCTAACAATGAAATTGCTAGATGTCTTGCGTTTGTTGCGTGTCTGGTAACCTTTACAAGGCTGTCCCCAAGGAGTAACAGGGTTACGTCCCTTACCAGCACCTTCACCACCACCAAGTGGATGATCAACAGGGTTCATAGCCATACCGCGTACTGTTGGGCGAACACCCATCCAGCGTCTATGACCTGCTTTACCAAGTTTAACGTTCATGTGCTCTTCATTACCTACAACACCGATTGTAGCATAGCACTTTCCGTTAATTTTTCTCATTTCACTTGAAGGCAAGCGAACGATAACATAATCACCTTCGCGACCTGCAATCATTGCACTGGCACCAGCTGAACGAACAAGCTGTCCGCCCTGACCAAGTGTAAGTTCAATGTTATGAATAGTGAATCCAACTGGAATTGCATTCAGAGGAAGTGCATTTCCAACTGTAGGAGTTGCATTATCGCCAGACATAATTTTCTGTCCAACCTGCAAGCCCTTTGGAGCGATGATATAACGTTTATCACCGTCTGCATAATAAATCAAAGCGATATTAGCACTTCTGTTTGGATCATATTCGATGGACTTTACAGTTCCAGGAATACCATGCTTATCACGCTTAAAATCTATATCACGATAACGTCTCTTGTGTCCGCCACCCTGATGACGTACAGAAATACGTCCACCGGCACCGCGTCCAGCATGAGATTTGCGACCTGACACCAAAGTTTTCTCGGGTCTGTCGGTTGTCAGTTCGTCGCGACGCAGATCTACACGACCACGTGTACCTGCTGTCATTGGCTTAAATACTTTAAGAGCCATTTTATATCCCCTTAATTTCTACCAGTCTTATACACCTTCAAAAGCAGCGATTGTCTCACCATTAGCAAGACGTACGATTGCTTTTTTGTAAGATGCAGTACGACCTGGTTTACCACGAAGTCGTTTCATTTTACCAAGCACATTCATTGTTGTGCAGTCAACTACCTTTACGTTAAACAAGCGAGCAACAGCTTCTTTAATCTGAGTTTTTGTTGCATCTGGATGAACGATGAACACATATTTGTTCTGTTCACGCAACATGCTGGCTTTTTCAGAAACAACAGGCTTAATAAGAATATCTTCGTAATTCATTATTTAGCCTCCTTATCTTCTGCATAAAAATCTGACAGATTTTTTGCTGCGCTTTCAAGAACGATTACCTTGCGTCCATAATACAAGTCATGAGCGTTAAGACGATTGTATGAAAGGAATGTCAGGTTTGGAATGTTACGAGCAGCCTGCTTAATCTTTGCATCATCATCTTTCAAGATAAGAACAGTTCTTTCATCTTTAGCAAAGTTGTTAAGAATAGATACTAAATCTTTTGTTTTACCACTTTCTACAGTAAAATCTTCTACAACTGTAAGTCTGTCACCCTGAGCATGAAGGCTCAAGATTGTCTTCATGGCAAGTCTCTTTTCTTTCTTAGGAATTGAGTAGCTGAAATCTCTTGGTTTTGGTCCAAAAATTGTACCACCGCCTACTGTAATTGGAGACTTCTTATCACCACGGCGTGCATTACCAGTACCCTTCTGTTTGTATGGCTTATTGTTAGAACCATGAACTTCGGCACGAGTTTTTGTACAAGCAGTACCTACACGCTTATTTGCCAATTCGTTTGTAATTGCGTAATAAATTACATCATCATTTACTGGAAGACCGAATACTTTATCATCAAGATTAATTGTACGCAGCTCTTTTCCAGAAGTTGAATATACTTTCTTTTCCATATCCTATCTCCTGATTATTTCTTTACTGCGGACTTAACGATGAGTGTACAGTCCTTGTTTCCAGGAACGGCACCACGAACCATAATTACTTTAAGTTCTGGGTCAACCTTAACGATTTTCAAGTTCTGAATTGTAACGCGCTTGAAACCCATGTGACCAGGGAGCTTAATATTCTTGAATGAGTGACCTGGAGTTGTACATTCTCCTGTACCACCCGGCTCACGATGGAACTTAGAACCGTGTGTAGCACGTCCACCATGGAAGCCCCATCTCTTCATAACACCCTGGAATCCTTTACCTTTTGATGTAGCAGTTACGTCCAAGAAACGAGTGCCATCAAAAAGTTCAAGACCAATAACATCTCCAACATTAACGTCTTTTTCAAAATTTCTAAATTCTTTCAGATGACGTTTTGGAGAAACATTCTCTGGAAACTGTCCGGCATAAGCTTTGCTTGCTTTAGATGCTTTCATATCATCCAAACCAAGTACAACTGCATCATAACCGCAATTTTCCTTTGTCTTTTTGGCAACAACAACATTAGGCTCGACCTGGATTACGGTTACTGGTGTCAGATTTCCGCTTTCGTCGAATATCTGTGTCATGCCAACTTTTTTTGCAATCAGACCTTTCATTCTGATATCTCCTATTAGGATTTTGCTACTAAACTTTCACAAAACTCCTTTATTATTCAGGCCGTCATCCCAAATCCAGAGGGACCGTACCTATAAATTTGTTATTTTATAGAAATTACTGTGTAATTACTACGTCTACACCGGCAGGAAGCTCAAGCTTCATCAGTGAATCCATAACATCCTGTGAAGGATTCATTATGTCTATAAGGCGTTTGTGTGTACGCATCTCAAACTGTTCACGTGACTTTTTGTTTACGTGAGGTGAACGCAATACAGTTACCTTGTTGATTCTTGTAGGAAGAGGGATAGGGCCAGAAACCTTTGCTCCCGCCTTCTGTACAGTCTGCACGATGGCTTTAGCACTCTGATCGATCAGTTCAACATCAAAAGCACGAAGTCGAACACGAATCTTTCCATTAGCCATTTAATTTACTCCTTTTCACAACAAAAGGACTGATTAACACCAGCCCCTTTGTTTGAAAAAATTAAAAACTATTCAATGATTTTTACAACCTGTCCAGAAGCGATTGTGTGACCGCCTTCACGGATAGCAAGCTTAAGACCTTCATCCATAGCGATTGGGTGGATGAGTTCACCGATAACTTTTACGTTATCACCTGGTTTTACCATGTCTGTACCAGCTTCAAGTTCGATTGTACCAGTAATATCTGTAGTTCTGAAGTAGAACTGTGGGCGATATCCTGTAAAGAATGGAGAGTGACGTCCACCTTCTTCCTTTGAAAGAACGTAAATCTGAGCTTCGAACTTTGTATGTGGAGTGATTGATTTTGGAGCAGCAAGAACCTGTCCGCGAACAACGTCTTTCTTTTCGATACCACGAAGAAGAATACCAACGTTATCACCAGCCATACCCTGATCAAGAGTCTTCTGGAACATTTCGATACCTGTTACAGTTGTATCAGCTGTTGGGCGGATACCTACGATCTGTACAGCATCGTTCATATTTACAACACCACGTTCGATCTTTCCTGTTACTACAGTACCACGACCAGAGATTGTGAAGATGTCTTCAATTGGCATCAAGAATGGTTTCTGATCATCACGAACTGGATCATCAAACCATGTATCCATAGCTGTAAGAAGTTCTTCGATACAAGCTGTATTTTCTGGAGTTGGGTCATTCAAAGCCTTGAATGCAGAACCCTTGATGATTGGTGTATCTTCAGAGAAGCCATACTCTTTAAGAGTATCTTTTACTTCTTCTTCTACGAGCATCAACATTTCTTCATCGCCGTCGAGCATATCAACTTTGTTCAAGAATACGATAATCTTTGGTACACCTACCTGACGAGCAAGCAACAAGTGTTCACGTGTCTGTGGCATAACTGAATCTGGAGCAGATACTACGAGGATAGAACCATCCATCTGAGCAGCACCAGTAATCATGTTCTTAATATAGTCGGCATGTCCTGGGCAGTCGATATGAGCATAGTGTCTCTTATCTGACTGATATTCCAAGTGACGAGTATTGATTGTAATACCACGTTCCTTCTCTTCTGGAGCGTTATCAATTTCGTCATACTTAAGGGCCTTATCACCATATTTGTTAGCACAATATGAAGTGATAGCAGCTGAAAGTGTAGTCTTACCATGGTCTACGTGACCAATAGTACCAACGTTCATGTGAGGTTTAGTTCTAACGAACTTCTCCTTAGCCATGTTTTTCTCCTTGCCGGATTATTTATTCCTTACGTCCGGCATTAATATTTTTTATGTGCTGCACTTTAAGCCAGAATATGCAGACATCTTTTACTAAGACCTGCAATATTCGCAGACACACTATTTAATAATTGATAATAATGATGATTCGAAACGGATAGATAATTTATTCATTGCACTCCATACTAAGTTCGAAGTACACAACCCGATTCCACCAATCATTATCATTTTAGACAACTGGTCTGGATTTTACGAGTTAAGTCTTTAGGAAAGACTACGCAGAAACCCAAAATCAGCTATATATAACTAACGTCAACGACGGTAATTAACCAAATAATGAGCCGTGTTTCCTGAAAGCCAGAAGGCTAACTTTACGGAACACCAGATTTTCATCTGTCTGACTCTCAAAGAACCGCCTGTCCACAAAAATCATATTTAGACAAGCTCTATATTTATACAATTTATGAAAATAAAATTCAATAGGCAAATATTGAATTTTATAAAAAAAATGGGAGATACAGTTATACCGTACCTCCCATCTGAAACAAATAGTTATTAAAAAGGAAACCTTTTTACTACCATCTGTAGTGAGCAAAAGCCTTGTTGGCTTCTGCCATCTTATGTACATCTTCACGCTTCTTGTAAGCTGTACCAGTGTTGTTGTATGCATCCAAAAGTTCAGCTGCCAGAGTGTCAGCCATTCCGTGTCCGCTTCTGTTTCTTGCAGCATCAATAATCCATCTCATTGCAAGAGCTTCACGGCGAGATTCACGAATCTCCATTGGAACCTGATATGTTGCACCACCAACGCGGCGTGATTTTACTTCTACCATAGGTTTTACATTATCAAGAGCCTTGAGCAGAACTTCCAAAGGATCTTTTTCTGTCTTAGCCTTAAGCTTATCCATTGCTTCATAGATAATGTTCTGGCAAGTCTGTTTCTTTCCATCCAGCATCATGCGGCAAACAAATTTAGAAACTACCTTGCTGTTATATTTTACATCCGGCAACATTGGACGTTCGATTGATTTCTTATGTCTTCCCATCTTAGTCCTCCATTAAGCCTTTGGTCTCTTGGCACCATACTTTGAACGTCCGCGCTTGCGGTCTTCTACACCAAGAGTATCTTTTGTACCACGAATAATGTGATAGCGTACACCAGGAAGATCCTTTACACGACCACCACGTACTAAAACTACTGAGTGTTCCTGCAGGTTATGTCCAATACCTGGAATATATGCAGTTACTTCAGTTCCATTTGACAAGCGAACACGAGCAATCTTTCTCAAAGCTGAGTTCGGTTTTTTAGGTGTCTGAGTCATAACACGTGTACAAACTCCACGTTTCTGCGGACAGCCCTCAAGTGCGGGAGCTTTAGTTCTGTTTGCAGCAGACTTACGACCCTGATGAATTAATTGATTAATTGTAGGCATCGCCTATTCTCCTATTTAATTCCGGTCAGCACCCCGGAAGAATTTACAAAACCTTATAAAGGATAGATTTAACGATTATATAAAATTCAAAAAATGAATTCAATACAAATTTTATGAATTTACTGAAATATAATGAAAAATCCCGCAGAATTCTGGAATTAAATTCTTTCTTCTGCGGGATTTACGATTCAAATCTTTATTTTTAATAAAAATTAATCGTTATCATCAGTTTCAAAACTTACAGATTCTTCAAGTTTTGATTCCTGTTCCTGTTCCTGACGGCGCTGTTCAAGAATTTCATTCATCTGAAGTTCAAGATCCTTGTCGCTGTCATCAAAGAGTTTTATGTCTTTGTAATTCTTGATACCGGTTCCTGCTGGAATCATATGACCGATTGCAACGTTCTCCTTGATACCATGGAGACCGTCTGTTGCTCCGGAAATTGCGGCGTTTGTAAGAACGCGAGTTGTTTCCTGGAATGATGCGGCAGAAATAAAGGAATCAACACCAAGAGAAGCCTTTGTAATACCCTGGAACATCGGGCGGCCAATTGCAGGCTGTCCACCTTCAGCGATTACACGATTGTTCTCTTCATGGAACTTGTACTTATCAACCTGCTGACCGAAGATGAATTTTGTATCACCAACAGATACGATTTCTACCTTACGGAGCATCTGACGTACGATGATTCCGATATGCTTATCATTAATGTCTACACCCTGTGCACGATATACGGCCTGGATTTCATCCATTACGTAATTCTGCAAAGCATTTTCACCAAGAATTGCAAGAATATCCTGTGGATTTGGAGAACCTGCACAAAGCTGTTCACCTGCTTCTACCTTATCGCCATCACGTACAATCATACGTTTTGTCATAGGTACAAGATGTTCGAATGTCTTACCGAATTCATCCTTAATGATAACAACGCGCTTACCTTTCTTAATATCCTTGAATTCTACAGTTCCAGAAATCTGAGCAAGAACACAAGGATTCTTAGGACGACGGGCTTCAATAAGCTCTGTTACACGTGGAATACCACCTGTAATATCGTTTGTCTTAACAGCTTCTTTAGGAAGCTTTGCAAGTGTTGTACCAGCCTTTACAGGAGCTCTGTCTTCTACAAGGAGCAAAGCACCGGCAGGAAGGTAATAGTTACCAAGAGGATTTCCGGCTTCATCAGTAATTACAATCTTTGGCTGCTTAACGTCAAGGTGCAGGTCTGTAATGTACTTTTCTGTTGAACCAGTCTGAAGGTCAACGCGTTCTTCCAGAGTTGAACCAACAATGATGTCTTCAAAGTGGATATAACCTGTACTTTCTGCAATAATCGGCTCAGAGAATGGGTCAAATTCACCAATTGGCTCTCCCTTCTGAACTTTATCACCAGCCTTGCAGTAAATCAAAGAACCGTTGGCAATTTCAATCTTCTGTTCTTTACTTGTAAGATAGAGGATTCCATCAAGAATACGAATCTTACCTGTAACAGCGGCATTTACCTCTTTGCCTTTGTGTTTGATGATTGCAGTTCCGCGTTCTACAGAACAGCCGTCTTCAACAAGAACTTCATCACCCTTTTCAATATTTACCTGATCAAGGATGCGGATAACAGTCATGAAACCTTTACGAGTAAAGAGCCATTTACCATCATCTGTTACAACGTGTGTACCTTCAATATCCTTCATAAAGGCATTGAACTTAAGAACGATGTGGTTATCATCTGTTGACATTTCTGCGGCACCACCAGAGTGGAATGTTCGCAGTGTAAGCTGTGTACCAGGCTGTCCGATAGACTGGGCTGCAATAATACCAACTGCTTCACCAATTTCAACAATCTTGTTACGTGCAAGGTTCTTACCATAACACTTAACACAAATACCATGCTTTGCTTCACAGGTAAGAACTGTACGAACCTTAACCTTTTCTACTTCTGCATCTTCAATCTTCTGTGCCATTTCATCATCAATGTATTGATTTACATCACAGATGAGTTCGCCTGTAATTGGATGAACAACACGTTCGATTGTAAAGTGTCCTACGATTCTGTCTTTAAGATGAACTTTAATGTCATCTCCATCCTTAATGGCGGCATAATCAATACCGTTGATTGTCTGACAGTCTTCTTCATTAATAACTACATCCTGAGCAACATCAACAAGACGACGAGTCATGTAACCGGCATCGGCTGTCTTAAGAGCTGTATCCGAAAGACCCTTACGAGAAGCGTTAGTTGAAATAAAGTATTCAATAACCGAAAGTCCTTCGTAGAAGTTTGACTTAATCGGGAGTTCAATAATATCTCCGTTTGGCTTAGTCATCAAACCACGCATTGCGGCAAGCTGAGAAATCTGACCACGAGAACCGCGGGCACCAGATTTAGCCATCATGTAAATAGTATTGAATCCGTCTTTATCTTTCTCAAGATTATCCATCATGAGGTTTGTAAGTTTATCGTTTGTACGAGCCCAGATGTTACAAGAACGGTTATAACGCTCTTCTGCAGTGATAACACCCTTAGAATACTGGCCGATAATTTCTTCTACTTCTTTGTTTGCCTTATCAACCATTTCCTTCTTTTCATCAGGAACAAGGATATCATCCATACAAAGTGTTGCACCATAGAATGTAGCGTTTTTGTATCCAACATCCTTGATTGCATCATGCATTTTAATTGTAACCCATGGTCCCTTTGTTTTGTAAACATGTTCAATCATTGCCTTAAGCGATTTATCAAACATCTGGCGGTTTACAAATTCAATTTCCTCAGGCATAGCTTCGTTGAATGCAAGACGTCCGGCAGAAGTTTCAATTAAGTCTCCAGCCTTAAATTCCTGAGTTCCCTGAACAAAGTGTTCGTCACCCTTTACTTTAAGGGCTTTTGCATTGAATGAATCTTTTGGAGCCGGCACTTTAATAAGTGACTGCCATTCGATTGTACCAAGTTCTGCAGCCATGCGAACTTCATCTGGTGTAGAGAAGCGCTTTCCTGTTCCCTTTGCATTTGGCTTGATAGCTGTCATGTAGTAGATACCAAGTACCATGTCCTGAGAAGGAGCTACGATTGTATTTCCGTTAGCAGGATCAAGCAGGTTGCGGGCAGAAAGCATAAGGTTCCAGCATTCCATCTGTGCAGCCTGTGTAAGAGGTACGTGAATAGCCATCTGGTCACCATCGAAGTCGGCGTTGAAGGCCTTACAAGCGAGAGGATGAAGTTTAAGAGCTTTTCCTTCTACAAGAACAGGTTCAAATGCCTGAATACCAAGACGGTGAAGGGTTGGCGCACGGTTCAACATTACAGGGTGTTCCCTTACAACTTCATCAAGAATTGCATAAACTTCAGGAGACTCTGATTCTACAAGCATCTTTGCTTTTTTGATATTGAATACAACATCCTTATCAACCAGTTTCTTCATCAGGAATGGCTTGAACAATTCAAGAGCCATTTTTGTTGGAAGACCGCACTGCCAGAGTTTAAGTTCCGGGCCTACAACGATTACCGAACGTCCTGAATAGTCAACACGCTTACCAAGAAGGTTCAAGCGGAAACGTCCCTGCTTACCTTTAAGCAGGTCAGAAATTGATTTAAGAGGACGGTTTGAAGCACCTTTAACGGCGCGCTTTCTCTTTGTATTGTCAAAGAGGGCATCAACTGCTTCCTGAAGCATACGCTTTTCGTTACGGATAATAATATCTGGAGCAGAAAGCTGCTGGAGTCTCTTAAGGCGGTTATTGCGGTTAATAACACGGCGATAGAGGTCATTAAGGTCTGAAGTAGCAAAACGGCCACCATCAAGCTGAACCATAGGACGAAGCTCTGGAGGAATAACTGGAATTACATCCAGAATCATCCAGGAAACTTTGTTTCCAGAAGCGCGGAAGTTTTCTACGATTTCAATACGGCGAAGAAGTCTTTTATCTGACTTAGCGCCTTTTTCAATCATCTTTGCGCGAAGTTCTGCAGCAAGAGCGTCAAGATCCAGACGTTCAAGCATTGTTTTAATTGCTTCAGCACCCATATCTGCTGTAAAAGCAGTTCCAGAATATCGCTCCAATGCTTCCTGATATTCTTCTTCAGAAAGAAGCTGTCCTTTCTTCAAGTCTGTTTCACCAGCATCGATTACGATGTATTTTTCATAGTAAAGTACAGAACGAAGAGCGGCTACCTGAAGGTCAAGCAAAAGACCCATACGGCTTGGAACTGAACGGTAATACCAGATATGGCTTACAGGAGCAGCAAGTTCAATGTGTCCTGTACGTTCACGACGAACACGGAAGTGAGTTACTTCAACACCACAACGGTCACAAATCAATCCTTTATAACGAATTGATTTAAATTTACCGCAGTAGCATTCCCATTCTTTTGTTGTACCGAAAATTCTTTCACAGAAAAGACCGTCTTTCTCTGGACGGAGAGTTCTGTAGTTTATAGTTTCTGGCTTTTTTACTTCGCCATAAGACCATGATCTGATAACTTCAGGTGAAGCCAATTTAATTTTAAGGCTGTCAAAATCCTGTACATCACGCATTTACATCCTCCTTGTCAAAACCGGAAGCAGCTTTATCTATCAATTCCTGATCACGTTCTGTAAGAGCAATCTGCTTACCCTTAGCATCATAAATTGTGAAATCAAGAGCCAAACCTCGCATTTCCTGAACCAATACATTGAAAGATTCTGGAATTCCGATAGGAGATGAAGGGTCGCCCTTTACGATTGATTCGTAAATCTTTGTACGTCCGTTCATATCATCAGACTTGATTGTCATCATTTCCTGCAGACAGTTTGCAGCACCATATGCTTCAAGAGCCCAAACTTCCATTTCTCCAAGACGCTGACCACCAAACTGAGCCTTACCACCAAGTGGCTGCTGAGTTACAAGTGAGTATGGACCTGTAGAACGAGCGTGCATCTTATCATCAACAAGGTGATGAAGTTTCATATAGTAAATAACACCAACAAAAATTGGGTTTACGAATGGTTCACCTGTCTGTCCGCTGTGAACAATCTGTTTACAGCTTCTAGGAAGTCCAGCTTCTTCAAGTTTGTCTGCAATCTGTTCCTGACTAGGGGACTGGAATACAGGAGCTTCAAAGAACTGGTTCAGATACTTACCTGCAATACCAAGTTCAGATTCAAGAATCTGACCAATGTTCATTCGGGAAGGTACACCAAGAGGGTTCAAGCAAACGTCAAGCGGAGTACCGTCTTCAAGGTATGGCATGTCTTCAATTGGAAGGATGCGGGAAACAACACCTTTATTTCCATGGCGTCCGGCCATCTTATCACCTTCACGGAGCTTACGCTTGTTGGCAATAAGAACTTTTACAACCTTATCAACACCAGGCAAGAGGTCGTCGCCTTCTGCACGGCTCATCTGCTGAATATCAATTACAACACCTTCAATTCCATGAGGAACACGGAGTGAAGAATCACGAACTTCCTTGGCTTTTTCACCGAAGATAGAGTTCAAAAGCTTAAATTCTGGAGTTGTTTCAGTTTCAGATTTTGGAGTAACCTTACCAACAAGGATATCTCCAGAACGAACCTTAGCACCAATACGGATAATACCGTCTGCGTCAAGGTTAGCAACTGCTTTTTCTGCAGTATTAGGAATATCACGAGTGATGCGTTCTGGCCCAAGTTTTGTTTCACGAATTTCAATCTGGAATTCTTTAATATGAATAGAAGTAAACCAGTCTTCGCGAACTACACGCTGAGAAATAAGTACGGCATCCTCATAGTTATAACCATTCCATGGAACGAATCCTACAAGAATGTTACGTCCAAGAGCAAGTTCTCCATTAAATGTAGAAGGTCCGTCTGCAAGAACATCACCTTTCTTTACTTTCTGGCCAACTTCTACAGTAGGACGCTGGTGGTTACAGGTATCATTATTTGTTCTCTGATACTTAAGAAGCTGATATTCATCTTCTGTTTCTGAACCATCAACCTTAACTCTAATATACTGGCTTGAAACATAAGTTACCACGCCATCATGTCTGGCTTTAAGAAGCACACCAGAATCGCGGGCACACTTTACTTCCATACCAGTTCCTACATGAGGTGGTTCCGGGAAGAGAAGAGGTACAGCCTGACGCTGCATGTTACAACCCATGAGCGCACGGTTAGCATCGTCATGCTCAAGGAATGGAATCAAAGAAGCAGAAACAGAAATTACCTGACGTGGTGAAACGTCGATATACTGAACATCCTTTGGAGAACGCTGAGTATAGTTACCGCGATTGCGGCAGGAAATTGTTTCTGTAGGGAATGAACCGTCTTCTTTTATTCCTTCTACAACCTGACCGATGTAATATTTATCTTCATCCATAGCAGAAAGGTATTCAATTTCATTTGTTGCCTTTCCGTCTACAACCTTACGGTACGGTGCTTCAAGGAATCCATAATCGTTAATTCTTGTATACATAGCAAGAGAAACGATAAGACCGATATTCGGACCTTCAGGAGTTTCAATAGGGCACATGCGTCCATAATGAGAATAGTGTACGTCACGAACTTCAAAACCTGCACGGTCACGAGAAAGTCCACCAGGTCCCAAAGCGTTAAGACGACGTTTATGAGTAAGTTCTGCCAGAGGGTTAATCTGATCCATGAACTGAGAAAGCTGAGATGAACCAAAGAATTCTTTAATTGCAGCTACAATAGGTTTGATGGAAATCAAATCCTGAGGCTTCATTGTATCAGTTTCTTTCATGCTCATTCTTTCTTTTGCAATGCGCTCCATGCGGGCAAAAGCAGATTTGAGCTGATTTGTCATCAATTCACCAACAGAACGGATACGGCGGTTTCCAAGATGGTCAATATCATCAATCTGTTCATCACCAATATATACTTTGATAAGGAACTTCATTGTATTGATAATATCTTCTTTAATAAGGGTGAAGTCTTTTACATCATCCTTGTATTCAAATTTCTTGTTAAGCTTATAGCGTCCAACGCGTCCAAGATCATAGCGGCGTTCAGAGAAGAAGAGTGTATTCAGGTCTTTTTCTGCCTGTTCTACAGTCATTGGTTCGCCTGGCTGAAGGATTTTATATACTTCTGCAAGACAATACTCTTTTGTTGGCTCCGCATTTTCCATATTCTCTGGAGGAGTTTTTACTTCTTCGCGTTCAAAACAGTTGATAATCATCTGTGAATCAAGAGAATTGTTTACTTCATCTTTATTCTGAGGATTATCGCGTGTATCAAAACGGATTATACAAATATTTTCAATGTTATTTGCAATTAAATCATCAACATCATGTGGGTGAAGTTTTGTTCCTGCATTGAAGAGGCGTTTTTCTTCGCCATTTTCATCTTTAATGATTACAGCTGAAGCCAGAACCTTATCTACAAGAGCATCGCCCTTTTCTACTTTAATGTCTTCTACATCATAGAAACAGCGGATAATTTCTTCACGAGTGCTGAAACCTAATGCACGAAGGAAAGTAGTTCCAAGAATTTTCTTTTTGCGGTCAATTTTTGCAAAAATCAATTCTTTCTTCTGGTCAATTTCAAATTCAAGCCATGATCCGCGGTAAGGAATAATGCGGCTTGAGTATACACCTTTATCATGACAGAAAATAACTCCAGGAGAACGGTGAATCTGAGAAACAACTACACGTTCTGCTCCGTTAATGATGAATGTTCCGCGATCTGTCATAAGCGGAATATCACCCATATAAATATCTTTCTGGAGGATTGCTCCACTCTGAAAATTCAGGTTAATTCTTGCTTTAAGAGGAACCGAATATGTTACCCCTTTCTGCTTACATTCAATTTCTGAGAATTTAAGATTATCCCAGTCCAATTCATAAAAATCATATTCCAATGACATATCGCCGTTCGGACTTTCGATCGGGAATGTTGAATTGAAAACATCCTGCAATCCCTGCTCCAAAAGAGGCTCACCCTTCTTGAGTCTGTCTGCCTGAAGGAAACTTTCATAAGATGATGTCTGGATTGCGATGAGGTTAGGAACATCCATTGCTGCCTGGATGTCTTTTCCATAGTATTGACGGTTGATTGTTCGAGTTTTTGCGAACATCAGCTCCCCCTGTCTTTGTAGATTCAGATTATTTTCTGCTACATACTAGAAACTCTGTACAGCACAGAAAAATCTGATATAAAAATCCCATTGCGGGAAAGATTGCATTTTTTCCTTAATACGACTAAAGGGGATACCCGGTACCTGAATACCGAACATCCCCTAAATCAGACTGCCAGATGGCAGTCAAGAGTCAGCTTACGCCGACTTATTTCTTGCTAGCCTTTCCACCAGCTTCTTCAATCTTCTTGATGAACTCATCAGCGTCAGCCTTGCTTACGCCTTCTTTAAGAGTCTTAGGTGCACCTTCAACAAGAGCCTTAGCTTCACCAAGTCCGAGACCTGTGATTTCGCGAACAGCCTTGATTACAGGAATCTTCTTTGCTGCATCAAAAGATTCAAGAGTTACAGTGAATTCTGTCTGCTCTTCAGCTGCAGGAGCTGCACCAGCAGCAGGACCAGCGGCAACAGCAACAGCTGCTGTTACGCCGAATTTTTCTTCCATTGCTTTTACGAGTTCTGAAACTTCAAGAACTGACATTGATGCGATTGCATCCAAAATCTGATCATTTGTGAGAGCTGCCATATTGTCTTCTCCACTTAAATTAATATATTCCACTCTGTGAGTGGCTGCGGTATTTTACTCAACTGAGCCATTCCGCATTTAGTTCGGATAGTCGACAGCTATGAAGCCTAACCGAACTTTTTAGTACCAGGTACTATTCTGATTTGCTGTCTGCGTAAGCCTTCAATGTAGCGGCAAGTTTCTGAACCGGGCCGTTCATTGCAGACATAAGCATAGCATAAAGCTGTTTCTTTCCAGGAACCTTTGAGTAAGCTTCAATCTTAGCGGCATCATAAGCTTCCTTTTCAATGCTTGCACCTTTTACAGCAAGGGCTGGAGCATCTTTAGCGAAGTCAAAAAGAATCTTTGCAACTTCGTTAGAATCTTCCTTAGCCATAGCAATAACTGTAGGGCCAGAAAGATAATCAGCAACGCCTTCTACTTTAATGTCTTCAAAAGCGATGCGGGCAAAGTTGTTTTTTACAACTTTAAGAACAGCGTTCTTTTCGCGGAGCTTGTCGCGAAGAGCAGTAATCTGCTCTACAGTAAGTCCACGATAATCAGCAAAAATAAAATCATTATATTCAGAAAAGATTTTTTTTGCGTTTTCAATAGCTTCTGCTTTTGCAGGCTGAATTTTCTTTGCTCTTACTGCCATTATTCGCCTTCCTTATAATCAACCCAAACACCTGGGCCCATAGATGAACTAACAGAAACTGACTGAACAAATCCTGCTGCAGAACCAGCTGGCTTTTTGCGTGAAATTTCAGACAAAAGTGTCTTTACGTTTTCAACAACTTTATCAGCATCCATAGAGCACTTACCTACGGCAATGTGCACAATTCCTGCTTTATCAGCACGGTACTCTGTACGACCCTTTCTAAGTTCAGCAACAGCCTGAGCTACGTTAGGTGTTACAGTACCAGTCTTAGGGTTAGGCATCAAACCTTTGCGTCCGAGAACCATACCAAGACGACCAACATCTTTCATCATGTCAGGAGTAGCAACTGCAACATCAAAGTCCAGCCAGCCATCCTTTACTTTTTCGATGTACTCTTCACCAGCATAAGCTGCACCAGCATCAAGAGCTTCTTTTACTTTGTCTCCTTTACAGAAAACAAGAACTTTCTTTTCACCCTTAAACTGATTTGGGAATACGAGTGTATCGCGAACTGTTGCATTCTTTTCAAGACGAAGTGATACGTGAGCTTCTACAGTTTCATCGAACTTAGCAAACTTCATATCCTGAACCATTTTACAAGCTGAAGCTACATCATACTTCTTTGAAAGATCATACTTTGCAGCGGCTGCGTTATATTTCTTTCCATGTTTCATATTACTGCTCCACCTCTACACCCATACTGCGTGCAGTACCGGCAATAATTTTCTTTGCTGCTTCGATATCGTTTGCATTGATATCTGGCATCTTTGTTTTTGCAATTTCTTCCAAATCTTTCTTTGAAAGAGTTGCAACCTTGTCGCGGAGAGGATTTCCAGAACCCTTTTCAATCTTACAAGCTTTCTTAATAAGAACAGCTGCAGGAGGAGTCTTAAGGATGAATGTGTAAGATTTGTCCTGATAAACTGTGATTACTACAGGAATAACAAGACCTTTTTCCATAGTCTTTGTTCGGTCATTGAATTCCTGAACAAATTTTGGAGCTGAAACGCCATGTGGTCCAAGTGCAGGTCCAATTGGAGGAGCTGGAGTTGCTGCTCCTGCAGGACACTGCAATTTGATAACGGCAGTTACTTTTTTTGTAGCCATTTTGTTTCTCCCAATATTGGTGTGAGTCGCCGCAAGCGGCTTACTCTAACGAGATGCCTATGTCCAACGGACCTGCACCTCTCCCAAAAACAGGATTAACGGTTTGTATTTGGGATACAAACCCCTGATTTTGCTCTTTTAGAACTTAGGCCTTTTCAGCCTGAAGGAAATTAACTTCAACCGGTGTAGGACGTCCAAAAATCTGAACTTCTACAGACAGCTTTTCTCTTTCAATATTAATTTCTTTAATAGTACCAGTGAATGAAGCAAAAGGTCCTTCTGTAATTTTAATAACATCGCCAACATTAAATGACTGACGAACATGAACCTGTTTTTCACCTTTGATTACACCAGACTTCTGCAAAAGATTTTTTGCTTCATCATTTGTAATTGGAATTGGTCTCTGATTACGGTTAATACAGCCGACAAAACCGGTAACACCCTGAATGCGATAAAGCTGTGAACAAGTTGCCTTCCATCCAGTTTCAGGCAAATCCATTTCCAGCATTATATATCCCGGAAGGAATTTATTTGAGCGTGTTTTCTTTTTTCCGTCTTTAATTTCTACAAGCTCTTCAACAGGAACGCGAACATCAAGAATTACTTCCTTATCAACATCGCCTTTTTCAAGCAAAGATTTAATTGTGCGTTCGATTTTTCCTTCATAGCCTGTATAAGTGTGAAGAATGTACCAGTTTCTAGACATGTTTCCGTCCTATTTCATCATCAAGCGGAACAACTCTGTAAAGCCAAGATCAAGAAGACCAAGTACTACGGCTACAATGATTGTAGAAATAATTACAACCTTGATTGAAGAAAAAACATCTTCCTTTGTAGGCCATACTACTTTCTTAAGTTCTGCTCTGCTTTCTTTGAAGAATTGAATCACTTTAGCCATAATACCATTTCCTTATAAATCAGGGCAGGCAGGATTTGAACCCACGACAGGCGGTTTTGGAGACCGCTGCTCTACCAGCTGAACTACTGCCCTATATATTAAACTGACAATTGCCAGTAAAATATCAACTTTTAATCAGCTAAAATTATTTAGCCTTTGTTTCTTTGTGCAAGATGCTCTTTCTGCAGAAAGGACAATACTTATTCTTTTCCAACTTACCAGTAATGTTCTTGCGGTTTTTGTAAGTAGTGTAATTCTTTCTCTTGCATTCTGTACACTGCAATGCAATAATTTCTACAGCACCCTTCTTTTTGCTTCCCATTTTATATAACTCCTAAAATAATCTTCGATGTTTTAGAACAGCCCAAGTGCGGAATCGGACCGCAGACCTCCACATTACCGATGTGGTGCTCTACCAACTGAGCTACTGGGGCAAAGTGAATTCCCGCACTTCGTATAGAAAACATGCGTTCTAGAACTATAGTTTAAGATAAAAATCTTGTCAATAAATTCAAAGATGAATTTGCGTAAATTCAATTAAAATTTATACAAAATTCAGCAAGAATTCAAAGAGTATCAACCTATCAAATAGATATTTTATTGCAAGTATGATATATTATTTTCACTATTTTATAAAGAGGTTCACATGAATATTGATATGCTGATTGATGGGATTCTAGACTCTTACGACCGTTATGGTCTGATAAACCGTTCTGATAACGGAAATTTTCCCAACCGCCAGAATGTAGTTGAAGTTCTTTCAGACCTTCAGTTTTTGGTCTTCCCCGGCTTTAGAATTGCAGAGGCTATTGAACCTGTTAATATCAGATATGTAACCGGACAGCGTGTAAACAATATTATTGCAAAGCTGACAAAAGAAATCCAAAAGTCACTTATATATATAAAAAACACTACAGAAAAATGCAGGGATGCTGATGATGACATTACCTCTTCCCATTGCTTTAAACTTGCGGAAGATACAGCATTTGCTCTTATAGAAGAAATCCCGGAAATCCGCAGAATGATTCAGCTTGATACTGTTGCGGCCTTTAACGGAGACCCTGCGGCAAAAAGCAACGAAGAAGTAATTCTTTCTTACCCTGGACTTGAAGCCATTCTTGTTCACAGGATTGCCCACTTTCTTTACAAAAACGGAGTGCCTATCATTCCGCGAATCATGAGTGAGCATGTTCATGGAAAAACTGGAATAGACATTCATCCTGGAGCCCAGATAGGAGAATCTTTCTTTATTGACCATGGTACAGGCGTTGTAATTGGAGAAACCTGTATAATAGGAAATAATGTAAAGATTTATCAGGGAGTAACTTTGGGTGCCTTGAGCGTTAAGAAAACCCTCCAAAATAAAAAACGTCATCCTACAATAGAAGATGATGTTACAATTTATGCAAACGCGACAATTCTTGGCGGCGATACTGTAATTGGAAAAGGAAGCGTAATAGGCGGAAATACCTGGGTAACAGAGTCTATTCCTGCGGGAACTGTATTTACACAGGAAAAATAATCAAAAATATCAGGATAAATCAAGCAATGTCGTAAACACCATTGTTTGATTCACGCATTTTTGCTAGTCAAACAGTGTTAAAATAAAACAGGCTTCCCAACCAGTAACACTAAAAGGGAAGCCTGCCGTCCAGCGTTGCTGGACATCGGAGAGAGTTTATCAGCTTATTTACAAGCTGATTAGAATATACTACTAGAAAAAAAAATTGTCAACATATATTATAAAAAATAATTCAAATATTTTATAAAAACCGCAAAAAGGAAAGTTTCATGGCTAAGAAAAACGGCTCTATTATGTACAAGTGTTCAAACTGCGGATATTCTCAGCCCAGATGGCTGGGCAGATGTCCTGATTGCGGTGAATGGAATACTCTGGAAGAAATAATCATAGATAAAAATGTTGTTACCGCAGCGGGAAGAGGCTCTGAGCAGGTTCAGAAGCAGAAACCTGTTTCCCTTGCCACAATTAAGGCTCAGGAAAATTCAAGATTTTCTACGGGAATTGAAGAATTTGATCGCGTTCTTGGAGGCGGTGCTACAAAACGTTCAGCAATTCTTTTGGGCGGGGAACCTGGAATTGGAAAATCTACCCTGCTTCTTCAAACTACAGCAAGTATTTCTACAGAATTAAAAAAGTCCGGCAACAGTCAGAAAGTTTTATATATCAGCGGAGAAGAATCTGCGGCACAGATAAGAGAGCGGGCAGACAGACTGGGGCTGGACTGTTCAAACATTCAGATTTTGTGTACTTCAAGACTGGAAGATTCTCTGGACGCTCTGGACAGCCTGAATCCTGTTTTTGTTATTATTGATTCCATTCAGACAATTTATTCTGCTGAAGCAGGTATTGTCCCGGGTACGGTAAATCAGCTTAAATATTGCGCAAATGAATTTATTTCCTGGGTAAAAGAAAGGGATAGTGTTCTTATAATGACGGCTCACGTTACAAAAGAAGGAACGATTGCCGGACCTAAATCTCTGGAACACATGGTAGATACCGTAATTTCTTTTGAGCACAACAGTGATGACGTAAGGTTTTTGCATGCCCAGAAAAACAGATTTGGCTCTGTTGATGAAATCGGGATTTTCAGCATGACAGACAAGGGGTTGATTGCGGTGGGCGATCCTTCCAGCTTGTTTTTAACAAAAAGAAAGGATAAACAGCCTGCGGGAGTGGCCTGTACACCGGTTTTTGAAGGAACGAGGGTATTTCTGGTAGAAATTCAGGCACTGACGGTGCCTGCCAAGGCCAGTATTTCGCGCATTTACAGCGAAAAAATTGATTCGGGGCGCGTTGCCCGCGTGGCGGCTGTAATAGAAAAACGCTGCGGACTTTGTTTTTCGGATCAGGATATTTATGTGAATGTTGCGGGCGGGATAAGGCTTGCTGAAAGTTCAATTGACGCGGCTCTGGCGGCGGCTCTTTATTCTGCAAGGACAGACCTTGCGGTGGGGGCAAATACTGCGGTGTTCGGGGAACTGAGCCTGGCCGGAGAGATTCGCCCGGTTGGAAAAACAAAACAAAGAGTAAAAGCGGCTGAAAATCTGGGGTTTACAAACCTCATCACCCCGGATGATGAAGATGGCCTTGTTAAAGTTGGGGATATTAAGTCCCTGGTAAGGGAAATCTTTAAAAAATAAGGGTCATTTAGGACAGGACTGTGTCAAATTTGTCTGAAAAACTGAGACTTTTTGACACAGCAGTCTGCAAATATCCAATCAGAAGTCGTTCCCAAAAGAACATCAAAAAATTTCAAAAAATCAAAAATCTGCCCATTTTTTCTGAATTTTCTGAAAAATAAATACGCCCAGGCAGAAAAATCACTAAAATTCTCTAAAATTTCGTCAAAAGATTGATAAGTTGGCACGAAACTTGCTTAAAGTATAGTGTAAGCAATGAATGCTTACAAAAATAAAAATAATAAGAGGTAATACTATGAACGAACTTTCACTTTTTAATTCACTTTTTGATGATGTTTTTGGAGGAAGTAATGCCGCTCCAGCAGTTCTGTGCCGTACTGGTTTTACCGCTCCAAAAGTAGACGTAATTGAAGAAGACAATGCTTATACATTGGAAATGGAACTTCCTGGAAGAACTGAAAATGATATAAACATTGAACTTGACCATGACAACCTGACAATCGCTTCTAAGACAGAAGAAGAGAAAGAAGAAAAAGAAAGCAAGAAGGACAAGAAAAACAAGAAGTACCTTCTGCAGGAAAGACGTACAACAAGCTTTACAAGACGCTTCTCTCTGCCTCAGGATATAGATTCAGATTCAATTGCTGCTTCCTTTAAGAACGGAATCCTTACAGTTACCATGAAGAAAAAGGAACTGGCCGCTCCAAAACAGATTGCAGTAATTGCAGGCTAATTTGAAGTCTGTTAAATGAAAAAAGCCATGCGCTTCACATATTGAATGAAGTGCATGGCTTTTTTTATTATTATTGATAAATTAGATATCCTTCAGGATTTTTCCAAAGTGAACTAAATAATCTATAAACGAACCGTAACTGCAGATTACACAGATGATAAAAAGAACAAGAGAGGCGATTTTTAATCCGCCAAAACATTCCGGGATATTTTCTGTTCTTACAAGAAGCTCCAGAAAAACTGCATAAAATTCAGAAACAACGTACATTACAGTCTTAAACTTTCCGCCTTTTCTAGCAGCAATTGCCACTCCCTGTTTTGCAGAAACCATACGCAAAAAATTCTGTGAAAACTCACGTATAAAAATAAGCATTAAAACTGTCAGCGGCATGTAAGATATTTCTGGATTGAAAGATTTTATAAAACAGATAAATGACGTAAGATGCAGGATAACATCTGCAAAAGGATCAAACATCTTTCCAAAATCACTTACTTCATTATGTTTTCTGGCATAATGCCCATCAAGATAGTCTGTAAATTCAGCAAAAATAAGTAAAGGAATTGCTATATACATTGAAAGTGCAGCAAACTTTCCTGTCCAGATTGGGATAAAATACAAAAGAAAAAATACAGGAGCAAAAATCACACGAGTGAGAGTAAACTTATTTGAGAGTTTCATAATCAGACAAATTATCTAAAATCTAAAGAGAAAAGTCAAGGCTGAACCGCCTGAGCAGGGCAAACGCATTATAAAAGAGCTGAAACTGTAAAAAGTGCTACCACTGCACGTTCCCGCACTTTTTACAGGACAGACGCATTATAATGCGTTTGCCCTAACCGCCTGAGTATTGCCTTTAGAAGTAGATAAGACTAACTAAAACCCTTTAAAATCATGAACAATGCTTACCGCAGACTTTACATCATAGCCCTGCATTTCCTGTTTTATAATCTGAAGAGCCTGCTCTACAATTGCAGGAGAATCTGAAACTCCATGAAGTATTACTGTATCATCTTCTATTGTTACATGCATAAATTCTATATTCAGATGATAATCAAAAGTCAGCTTGTTCAAAACCTTCTGTGCTTCAAGAAGCTGTTCTATCATCTGATTGCCGTCTTCTTCCTGTTTTACTGTAACTTTTTCTTCTACAAGTTCAGCAATAAGATTTGCGGCAACTTCAAGTTCCATGCGGCCGGTATTAAATACGGCATGAAAATATGTCGGGTCATTTATGTCTATATTATAAAAACTGCTGTGAAAACCTGCACGGTTTGTATCACTTTCCTGAATGCGCTGCAGGGCCTGTTTTTCTGTCCAGTTAAATTCTGCTCGAAGACGGCCTATACGGGTGCGTTCATCTGCAATCAGGCGGACTGAAATATTATTCGGAACGTTCTGCAGTACGGCCCAGGCTCCCCGCCCTATAATAATTACATTTTTCTGTTCGGCGGCTTCAAGAATGGCATATTGGGCATAATTCAGGTATTCGTCACGGTCTTTTGCAAGGGAAGCAAAGAATCCAGGCTTCCGTTCGTCATATTTTGACAGTTTTTCTTTAGGAAAGCCAAGTTCTACAATGCGTGCTTCAATTTCCTTGCGGGTAACGAATTTGTATCCGAGTCTTTTAGCAAGAATTTCTGCTACTTCATCACCATGTGCTGCAACCTGTCTTGAAATTGTAATTATTGCCATAACGTAACCTCTGATTTATAATAAAACGAGATTTTGATTCTGTCAAAATTTTAAGGGTGATTTATGAAAAACTACTTTACACAGGATGATGAAAAATTAAAGTGGACTGAAGGTGAAGTCAAAACAATTCTTCATACTGTTGTCTGCGATATTACTTCTCATCACAATACTTCTGCCAGCGGAGTCAGCGGAGATTATATAATCATGGATGCTCCTGAGTGGGCAATTGTTATTCCGGAAAAAGAAGAGACATTTTTGATGGTAAAGCAGTGGCGGCATGGAATAAAAGCCCTGAGCGTAGAATTTCCTGGGGGTGTAGTTGATAAGGGTGAAGAACCAGAGGCGGCAGCACGTCGTGAACTGGAAGAAGAAACAGGCTGCAAGGCAGGAAAACTTATAAAACTGGGGGAATTAAGCCCTAATCCTGCCCTGTTTAATAACCATGTGCATATTTATCTGGCTCAAAATCTTGAACCGACTGGAAAACAGCATCTGGATGAAGATGAATTTATAAACTGCATGGAACTTTCAAAAAAGGAAGTGTTTGAAGGAATCGGGACTGAACAGTTTCCTCATGCAATAATGTCTACCGCAATGATGTTTTATCTGCGCTATAAAAACTCTGAGTTAAAACTTTAGGAAAAAGGCGATGTCTAATAAGTTCAGCCTGTCAAAATGAATGTTTGAAACTTATGCGGTGGTTTCAGGAGACTCAAACCACCGCATTATTTTTTTTACTAATTTTCACCGTAAGGTTCGTATTCTTTTTTAGGGTCGTAAGTTCCCTTGCGGTATTCACCAGTAAGGCTTGGAATCTGCATCTTCATACCAGGATGAATCAGATTAGGATTTTCTGGCTTTGGCATTGCAGATTTGTTTGCCTGATAAAGGTTTTCCCACAAAAGCGGATTGTTATAAACATAGTGTCTGCCTGAAATATTCCAGTAGCAGTCTTTTGTTTCTGCCCATGGCTTTACGATATAGTATTCAGGAAGAGGTGTGATTTCTCTTACACCTTCAAGAGAATCAAGAACAGCCTTAGCATATTCATTTGCCTTTGGATAGTCTTCTGATTCAAAAGAAGATTCGGCATTTGTAAGGTTTTCTTTAGCAGAAGAATAAGCCATTGGGAATGTATTAGGAGCATCAATGCTTTCTGCCCAGATAATCTTATTCTTTGCAATCTTGATATTTTCTTCGGCTTCGTTACGGGCCATCATCATTTCAATGTAAGCCTTGGAAAGAGCGGCATTTTCTTCTGCCTTCTTTGAATATTCTACAGCATCATCATACTGACCGGCATCAAGGGCAACTTCTGCCTTGCGGGTGTATTCATCTGCAAGTTTCTGGTAAGTGTTGTTCTTGTAGCTTACTGCAAAAGCAGATGCTGTAAGCAGGGTGGCACTTAAAATTACAAAGAACTTTTTCATATTACTCTTCCTCCTTGGCAGGTTCAGCTGCTTCATCTTTTACAATTACAGTTTCTGTTTCTTCGATGTACTGGTCTTCTATATCTTCTTCGATTTCAATTTCAGCATCTTCCGGTGCTTCATATACATCTTCTTCAAGAAGAACTGCATCTTCATCTTCAATTCCATCTACATTTTCATCTGTAATAGGAGATTCTTCATCGGCCTGAACTGCAAAGTTTTCACTTTCCTGTACGCGCTTTTTAGCTTCTTCTATTGCGGCCTGGGCAGCGGCACGACGCTCTGAAACTTCTTTATAAAGGGCAGCAAAGTCGTTTTTAGCAGAAATGTAAAGTTCGCGGGCCTTTTTTGCATTCTGCATTGCATACAGCGAATCTGCATTCTTAAAGGATTCGGCAGCAGCCTGATAGCGTTCTTTCTGAGAAACACCGGCTTTTACACTGTCTGCATCTTTTTTTGCAGCGTAAGCAAGATCACGTTCATCTTTGGCAAGTTTTTTGTAAGTAATGACAAGGACTGTATTGTATCCGCTGTAAGCATTTTTAGCAGCGTCAAGAACACTGTTATCAAGGGCGGAATCTGAATCAAGCGCTTCCATTACTTTTGCAAGTTCGGCTTCTGCTTCATCATAATCTTTCTGGTCATACTGGGCAAAACCGTTTTCATCAATTTCTTTCTTTGATTCCTGGGCTTTGGAAAGATTTTCAAGCAGATTATAGCGGGCAATTATATCGTCTGCATTTTCTTTAAGCGTACCCTTTGCCTTACATTCTTCCAGATAGTCATCAACTTTTTTGAGTGCATCTGGGGCATAATCTTCGGCACCGGCTTCTACAGCAGCATTGCGGGCATTGTCAATTTTTTCAAGGAGAGCAGCAAGTTCGGCTTCTTCGTCTATGGGTTCTTCTGCAGGAGCTTCTTCTTCTACTGGTGTTTCTTTTTCAGTTGTTTCTTCAATAACAGGGGCTTCAGGCTCTGGCTCTTCTGGAGCTGGCTTTGAACCACAGGAAATGAAGAACAAAACTGTGGAAACTGAAAGAAGGGATAAAATAACTTTCTTCATACAATCCTCACTCTTTTAATATAGAATATTTTACTATAAATTTTTTAATGATACAACGATAATATAGTAAGCAATTATATAAAATATCGGCATTTAAGTTATAAAATAAACAAAAAAAGCCGGAAGGAGCAGGAAATGGCAGAGGATTTTTCATTTTCAATTGAAAAAAATCTTGGAACTTTGAGCGAAGGCAAAGGTGGCTGGAATCTGGAATTGAATCTGGTTTCTTGGGGCGGGCGACCTGCAAAATACGATCTGCGCAGCTGGTCTCCTGACCATCAGAAAATGGGAAAAGGGTCAACCTTCACAAAAGAAGAAATTACATCCCTTAAAAACCTGCTTAATTCTCTGGATTTATAGCCTGTATTTTTCCACCTTTTTTCATTATAACTTCATAAAGCATTTTCTGCAGCAGGATGTCTTCTACAGGGCTCCTGCCACTGCGGATTTCCATATCTGTTGACGCAAGGACTGCAAGAACCGCAGCGGTTTGTCCCTTTGACCAGATTCTGGAGGCTCCCCGATATTGTTTTTGCAGGGTAATGCCGCGTACTGCGGATTCTCCAATGTCATGCCACTTCATAAGTGTTCTAAAGCATGATGCAAGGCCTGCAATTATCATTATGGAAGAATTTTCTTTTGAAAGTCTGATTTTTTGAAGTATCGTAATGCCCTTTTCAAAGCGGGCGGCGGAATCCATAGAAGGGTTAGCTATGGCTGCAAAAAGGCTGAAAACATTTTCTTCCCTGTTATGCGTTAAAATTGATTCAACATCTTCTTCTGTTATTTTATGCTCTTTCTGGAAACATACAAAAAAACGTTCAGCTTCGGTTTTAAGTGCCTGAGTGTTTGTTTCCGTCATATCCAGCATAAGCTGGGCTGCCTCTGGCGTAATTGAATAACCATTTTTGCGGAAATAATTTTGCAGCCAGGGGAAAAGCTTGTCTTCACTTAATTCCCAGAATTTCTTGCGATTTGATGGAGGTATGATTTTTTCCAGTTTGGCATCCATCATTACATCATCTGAAAGAAGAATTAAAAGTGATGTTGATTCAGCATTTTCAAGCCAGTCTGAAAGCATTTTGATGTCATCTTTTTTCTTGATAAGTTCGGCATTGTGGCAGATTACAAGAACGGCATCTGAAAAAAGAGTACCGCTCTGCAGAATTGCCATAACTTCGCTAAAGGAAGTTTCAAGAAGATAAATATGATGTTCATCAACTGCACTGAATTTTTTTATGAAAGAACTTTTTACTGATTCAACAGATTCTGTTCTTTCCCCAAATTCAGGGCCAGTGAAAAGATAGACGGGCTGATTTTTTGCCATGTTATGCTCTTTTCAAAATTAATATGTGCGAACAATGTTGGAAAGAATGCCTACGATTCTAACGTCAGTACAGTATATTGCGGAAAAAGCAGGATTTTCTGGCTGAAGGCGTACACGTTCTGCCTCTTTATAATACCGTTTAAGGGTTATGGCATTGTCTATTACTGCAACAATAATCTGTCCGTCAACTGCGGTAGAAGCCTGTTCTACAACTGCAAGGTCTCCGTCAAGGATTCCGGCATTAATCATGCTTTCACCACGGACCCTAAGTGCAAAATAACTTTTACCAGGACGAACAAAAGGTTCTGTAAGGTTTACATAGCCGTCAAGATTTTCTTCGCAAAGGAGAGGTTTTCCGGCTGCAACAGTCCCCAGCATAGGAACGCGGCCAACAAAGAGTTCTGGTTCTTTTTCTTTTGAGCCGACTAAAACTTTAAGAGAACGGGCTTTCTTTTCGCGCTGTGAAAGATAACCTTTTTTCTGCAAAGCGGCAATGTGGTCTTGGATTGCACGTAGAGAAATACCAAAGTGTTCGCTTATGTCTCGAACAGTTGGTGGATATGAATTTTCTTCTGTATATGAAGCAATATAATCCAGAACCTGCTGCTGTCTTTCTGTTATTCCTTTCATTTGTTCCTCCTGATTTTTTTATGGAAACATAAGGGTACATGCTGATTTTCACAGCAGAGTACCGCACTGTTTTGTTCTTATTTCGTAAAATTGCTACGCAATTTTGCTATTCACACGTAAAAAAATTACTGCGCCACTGCTCGTTTTTTTTTACTTAGCGGTAAAAAATGCTTGCGCATTTTTTTCTATTTACACGTAAAAAAATTACTGCGCACTGCTCGTAATTTTTTTACTCTTCCTCGAATCTACTATTAAACAATTCTTCAATTGCGGCGGCGGCTTCGGATTCGTCGGAGCCTTCGGTCTGCAAGGTAAGTTGTGTGTTGTAACATGCCCCCATAGCAATAACGCCCATAATTGACTTTGCATTTACAGTTGCACCGTCTTTTGTAAGGCTGACTTCGCTTTCAAATTTGTTTGCAGTCTGAGCAATTATTGCTGCCGGTCGTGCATGAATTCCAGCTCTGTTCTGTACAGTCAAAATTTTTTCAACCATCTTCTTTACATTTCCTTAGCGTTTTACGCCATTTATATTTTAATAAGAATCGTCATTTCCATTATATACGGTCTGAGCATCTTCGGATTCAATCCATTTAAGAACATTCTGATTAAAATCTTTTGCAGAATTATAACCCATATTCTTAAGACGCTCATTCATTGCGGCCGCTTCTATAATAATCGGAAGGTTTCTTCCGGGACGTACAGGAATTTCTATCATTGGAACATTTACGCCAAGAAGTTCCATGTATTTCTGCTCAGTTCCAAGGCGGTCATAAGCCTTACTGGAATTCCAGTCTTCCAGCTGAACTATAAGCTGAACTTCTTTCTGGTCACGAATGGCACCAACACCATACAAAGAAGAAATATTGATGATTCCCAGACCGCGGATTTCCATGTGGTGACTTATTATTGTATTTGCACCACGACCAAGCAGTACGTTTCCGTTTACACAACGAATATCGATAATATCATCGGCAACAAGACGATGCCCGCGTTCTACCAGTTCAAGGGCTGTTTCACTTTTTCCAACACCAGAATGACCATTCAAAAGAATTCCAATACCGTATACCTCTACAAGAACTCCATGCAAAGTCTGGTGAGGAGCAAAAGTATTTGAAAAAACACGGATAAGACGATTTGAAAATTCTGCAGAAGCAAGACTTGTTTGCAAAATAGGACAGCAGTTTTCTTCTGCAAGGGCACGAAATTCTTCTGTTGGCTCCAGATTGTATGTAAAAACACAGCAGGGAATCTGCATCTGAAAGAAAGTATTAAGTGTATCTGTAGTTTTTTCTTTGTGCAGTTTATTTAAAAAAGCAGTTTCACCGCGCCCGAAAAGCTGAACCCTGCTGTTTCCAAAGGCTTCATAAAAACCAGAAAGGGCAAGGCCGGGTCTGTTAATTTCTGGAATGGTTATGGCACGAGGCAAGCCCCTTCTTCCTGCAATACAGCGAAGGTCAAGGGCATCATGACCAGATAATTCCAGATTGAGCAAATCTAAAACGGTAAACTTCTTTTCCGCCATATGTTTACTATACACAGTTGACTAGATATTTTCAATGGCTTATTTAGGGCAATCAGGGCAATACAGAACAATTGTCAAGCAAAATATAAATTTGTTTTTTTTAAAAATACCATGTTATATTTTAATACAGATGGAAGGAGCTGACGATTTGAAAGTCATTTTCTTCCTTCAAACAAAATCTAACTATAAGGAGACTAATATGACACCTTCAATTAACGCAGTAGGATTTACACTGGAACAAAAACAATCGGATATGATAGATACAAAATTAAAGAGAATCTCTTATGCAGATGACCTTATTGTTGACCTTCTGATGAAAATCAAACACGATAAAGCATACTCTTTTGATACAACAGTAAACTTTAAATGGGGAACTCAGGCTCACGTTACTGGTGAAGACTATGACTTTGGCGCTGCCCTGAACAAAATGATGGATGTTCTTGACAACAAGATTAAGAAGGAAAAGGACAAAGTTCAGGAAAAATAACATAAGGGATTGTGTAAGGCCGCTGGCGGCCTTAGCCTTATCTGTAGTAGGAGTTTTTAATTCCTATTTGAGCGCGGTATTTAGCCACAGTGCGCCGCGCTATTTTTATGCCCTCTTTATTCAGCCGCAAGGTCAGTTCAGAATCAGACAGTTCACTTTCTTTTTCCAGCAGCCTTACAATCATATTTTTAATCTTTTCCGCAGAAACCTTTTTACTGCCATCAGCAGAAGAAACCCCTGACGTAAAAAAATAACTTGTCGGGAAAAGCCCGAATTCTGTCTGAATATATTTGCTGTTACCCCGCGCAGACATTCTTGAAACTGTAGATTCATGCAGGCCCAGATTTTCTGCAAGTTGTCTTCGGCTCAGGACATTAAGATTTCCAGGGCCTTTCAGAAAAAAAGAACGCTGGGCCTTTACGATATAACAGCATTGCAGAACCAGTGTATTTTCTCGGTATGAAAGATTTTCTATAAACTCTTTAGCCCTGGCCACATTTTCCTTATCAAAAGAAAAATCAGGAGAAATACGCAGTTCCGGCAAAACTCCAGAAGCATATTTTATCTGAAAATGACAGTTTTCATCCCCAGAAACAAGGCCATGCCAAATTTCATCAGAAGGAAGACTTCCGCTTACTTTTTCCACAGACAGGATTACATCAGGCTTTTCATAGTCAGCACCCGCTTCAACTACATATCCCTGAGCAGGTCTTGGATTCAATGAAAGAATAAAATGCAGGGCTTTTTCAACAGACTCCTGATTGAGGGGAATCCTATCCAGCACAATTTCTGGAGCAAAAGCCTTTTTATGCCACCTTTCCCTATATTCTGTAAGTTTTTTTACGATACGGCCTGCTTCCGGCGGATTCAGCAGTTCAAGATGCCCGTCCAGAAGGAAAAGACTTAGTTCATCAGCAGTCCCGGATATACGCGCCTGAACAAGCAGACTTTCTTCCGGAGTCCGGCAGCAGGTTCCAACAGGATCCATTCTCTGAATCATATCCATGCAGTGATAAAGCATTTCCCTGTTTTGCAGGGGGCGTGTTTTATCAATCAGAGTTTCAGGAGAAAGAAGAGAGCCATAACAGCCGTTTTCATCAAGATTATAAATCAGTTTCTGAGAAAGCTGATATTCATCTTCTGAAAGATTCATGGAATTTAACTGATGCAAAAGATGCTGCTGCAGTGATTCGTTTTTATCTTCACTGTTTTCAAGCATTTCTTGCGAAAATGAAGAAGATTTTGGAACATCGCCAGAATTTCTATTATCACGTACAATTTCGAGAGCTGGATTTTCACTTACTTCCTTATAAATTGCATCCCGCAAATCTGAAGTATTCATGGCAAGAAACTGCAAAGCCTGAATCTGACGATGAGACAGGCGCTGCCTTTGATTCTGAGTCTGAAAAGAGTTTTGATTTATCCTGACTTTAGCCATACTTTTATTGTAGCACAATTTTTCTCTTGTCTGTATACTCTGAATTATGAAAACTACAAATACAGAAAAACTTAATTCTTATGGAATCCGCGTGCCGGAAATTCTTTTGCCAAAAAATATTGACGTAAGCAGCTGGGCTGTTATTGCCTGTGACCAGTACACACAGGATTTGGATTATTGGAAAAAAGCAGAAAGTGCCGCCTCTGGAAAACCTTCTACCTTAAATCTTATTCTGCCAGAAGTTTATCTGTCTTCGCCAGATAAGGCTCAGAGAATAGAAAAAATCAGAAAAACCATGAAGTCATATCTGGACGAAGGTGTGTTTGAGGCCGCTCACAACTGCATGATTTATGTAGAACGGAAAACTGCCTTTGGAAGAACAAGAAAAGGCCTTGTTGCCCAGATTGATTTGGAAACTTATGAATGGAAACCTTTTTCTACGGCAAATATCCGCGCCACGGAAGCAACTATTGTAGAACGCATTCCACCGCGCATGGAAATAAGAAGAGGTGCCCCCCTTGAACTGCCTCACATCATGCTTTTAGTTGATGACAGGGAAGACCTTCTTATTGGAGAAACTGGCAAACTGGTAAATTCCAAAAAACCTCTTTATGAAGGAAACTTAATGTGCAATGGAGGTTCCATAAAGGGCTGGGCTGTGGAATCTGAAAGTGAACTGTCTCACATAACTTCTGCGGTAGAAAAAATTGCTGAATCAAAAAGACAGAAGGACGGTTCAACTTTCCTTTTTGCAGTAGGAGATGGAAATCATTCTCTTGCAACTGCAAAAGCTGTTTGGGATGAATATAAAGAAAAACTGACTGCAGATCTTGCAGAATGTCCTGTACGTTATGCTCTTGTTGAAATTGTAAACATCTACGATTCGGGACTTACTTTTGAGCCGATTCACCGGGTTATTTTTAATGCAGATAACGAAGGACTGATTAAGGTTCTTGCAGAAAAACTTGGTGGAAGCATAAAAGAAGTTTCTGGGGCAGAAGAACTGGATGCAGCAGTAAAGGCCTCCCTTGCAGATTTTGGCTTTGCTTATAAAGACGGAAGCCAACAGAAATATATTCTGCTTAAAACTGGAATTACAGAACTTGCAGTTGCCCGCCTGCAGCCGGAAATTGACGCCTTCCTAAAGGGTAAAGATGCAGAGATTGATTACATTCATGGAAGCGATGAAGTCTTAAAGCTTGGGGAACGTGATAATGCAGTGGGCATTCTTCTTCCTCCAATTGCTAAAGAGTCTTTCTTTGAAACAATAAGCGGAAGAGGGCCACTCCCCCGCAAAAGTTTCAGCATGGGAGAAGCTGATGAAAAACGCTTTTATCTGGAATGCAGAAGGCTTGTTCCTAATTAGTCTGACTTAGAATCAAAAACAAGATTCAGTCTGGAAATTGCAGCACCGTATTCTTTTGCAGTCCGGCAACAGCGTTCCCAGCACAAATCTGCAATTGTCATATAGCCCGCATTAAAGGCCGCTTCACAACCTTTTCGCGGGCTTTTTTTTGTCTGCAGAGAATATGTGGGTTCTGCTTTCTGAACAAGGATGCATTTCCGCCTTCCACCATCCTCTGAATTCAGGGAACAGAGAGCCTCAAAAGTGGTTCCGCTTCCTGCAAAAAAGTCCAGGACAAGCGCATCTTTGGGAAGTCCGCAAATTTTCATCAAATGCTTTATAAGATTTACCGGTTTTGGATTATCAAAGGCTCCTTTTACTCCAAGAAGTTTATCAAGATGTTTTTGTGCCGCTCTAGTAGTTTCTACACTTTCTATAATATTTCTTGGAATAACTTCGCTTTCTGTGTCATTAAAGATTTTTACACGCGGAACTTTGGAATACTGGGGAGCCTTGCCAAAAAAAATACGCTTGTCTGCAAGCAGGGAATCCATTTCTTCGCGGGTAACAAGCCACTGACGGGTCCAAACCCTACCGCCTGGAGAAGTTATTGAATAAAAGTTTTTATGATTTGGATTTGAACGTTTTTCATTAAAAGAAATGCTCCCAGAAAACCACTTTCCCCGAGGGTCATCATCTGCATTTGTATGAGCCCAGTTGCTGTTTTCTATTTCCCTAAAAGCAGGCAGTTTTGCCTTAAAACGGGCATAACACAAAGTGTGCTGCTGCAAGGTTCTGGACCAGCGGTCTTTTTTGCCCTTACCATGCAGCCACATAAAATCGTTTACAAAATTTTCTTCACCAAAAATCTGGTCACATAAAAGTTTGAGCGTATATAGTTCACTCTGGTCTATTGCTATAAAAATACAGCCCTTTTCAGAAAGCATATCTTTTGCCAGCTGAAGACGGCGCTTCATAAAACTGAGCCATGCGGAATGTTTATCTACCCTGCTACTGCCACTGGCAGAATCTTGCGAAAGAACAGAAAAATCATCTTCATAGGTAAAATTATTTCCTGTATTATATGGGGGGTCAATATAAATAAAGTGAATCTTCCCTTCAAAATCCTTACTGATTTTCTGTAAAACCGGATAGTTATCGCCTTCAATCATAAGGTTTCCGCAAGAATCCGCTTTTAAATCTGAAGGCTTTCCTTCGGGTGTTATAAAACACGCTTTTTCAGCAAGAGTCACATCGTCAAAGTTTTCTGAATAATCTGTCCAGGAAAGGGAAATCATAAGAAAAGTATAACGCAAAAATGTCAGATAGAAAATAAAATGAGATTAATAAGTATAAAACCTGTTTTGCTGCGCAAACAATGCTCAAAGAAAAACCCGGAAACCATTAAAAAGAAATGGATTCCGGGCTCTGTTTATTGTGGTAATTTAGAGTAAAAAGTGTTTATCTTTCCACTTATTTTGTCTTAGGCTTCATTGTAACTTTTGTGATTGTAAAGCCCCAGTCACTCTGCCATTTAAATTTTTCGTAAGAACCTTCGTTGTTAATCATACGGAAACCATCAAGAACCTTTTTTACAGATGATTTAAGAAGTCTGTCGCAGTCTACGGTCAAAACGCCTGTTTCTGCTGGTTCAAAATTGTTATACAAAATCGGATAATTCTGCATACCATAATCAGCAGAACCGGTTCCTTCCATTGTTGCAGGCTGAATAACAAGCTGGCAAGATTTTGAAGGATCATATTTATCCATTTTATATTCAATTTCAAGTACAGAATTTTTTGCAAGAGTTCCACGGCGGGCAAGTTTGAACATTACTGCATGATTATTGTTTTTTGAACCTGGATTATAGTGAACAGATTTTCCGTCAATTGTAAAATACTCTTCTCCAAACCAGGTTGTATCAATTGTCCAGTCATCACCATATTTCAATTCTACTGGAGCTGTAATCTCTGGTGCTTCCGGGATAGCTGATTTTTTTGGTGCTGCAAAAACTGCAGATAAAGAAACTGCTGCAACGAGCAATATAGATAAAGTTTTTTTCATACGTTTTTCCTCCTATGTATGATATTAACAGTTTAACTCACTTATTCAGAAAATCAATAAGGAATTTACCCTATATTTATCTTATTTGATGGATTTTTTATATTTTAAGTTGTTAATATTGAGTAAAAAATCAAATAATATTAAGTAAAATCAAAGTAAAATAAAGAAAACCAATAATAATTTCTTGACTTCTGTTACTTCTGATTTATAATTTAATAAAAAGAAAGTGTTTGAATTAAACCTCTTGTTTTCTTCGGGCACTTTCGCCAGGAGGAAAATTTTTATGAAAAAATCACTTTTAGTTTCTGCATTGGCACTTGCTGTATGCGGAATGATGTCGGCAGCTGAAATCACACACCCAATGGAATACACATTGGATTTGGCTGATGGTGGACTTACAGAATTCAAATTCGTAGACAACTCACAGTATGGAACAAAAGGTGTTTCAACCCGTCAGGATAATACACCACCAGACTGGTCAGGCTTGGTAAAACCAAACAAACCAAAGAAAGGAGATACAGTTCGCGTAACAGGTAAACTTACATTTGACATGGATATCGACAATCTCTATGTAAACCTTGTTGATAACTCTCCTGCCGCAAACTATTGGACTCGCCTTTCTAAGGGTGAAAGTTCAGAAGGCGACACAATTATTAAGGACGTAAAAGCTGGCGTTCCTATTGATGTAGATATCGTATTTACACTCACTGCTGATGTTAAAGCAAAATGTATTTTCAACATGGCTTATGGTGAACAGAATGGTGGACTTACAACTTGTAAAATAGAAAGAGTTGGTAAGTCATTTGTTGGTGATCCAGAAATTCTTGCTACTCTTGGAAGACCAAAGGGACAGCAGACATACAAGATTGACCTTGGTGAAGTTTCAAAACTTATTACATTTGAACGCGGAAACGATGCTTTCCAGGCTATCTTTGCATTCACAAAAGAATGCGGTGAATGGCTCCCACAGAAAGGTGATAAAGTTATCATCACTTACAAAGGAACTTCAAATGTAGACATCAACGAACCAATCCTTATTACATTGGTAGAAAATACAGCTGCTGTAGGCTGGTGGAAAGACTTGATTTCTGACAGCGAAGATAAATTCCAGGAATTTACAAAGGCTGATACTGTAAAGGCTGGAAAGAAATTCAAGACAAAGGTTGAATTCACACTTAAAGAATCTTGCAAAGAAGGTATTTCAGTTCAGATGTACTACAAGAACTACGAAGGTGCATCTCCTGCAATGCTCAAGTTTGCAAAATAAGCTGATAATTTAATCTGACTTTTATACAGTAAAAGCGGAAGTGTTACGGGGCAACCTGAAGACACTTCCGCTTTTTTTATTGAAAATTTAAATATTTTCATCAAATTATAAAAGTATATTTTGATTGCTTTCCTTTATGCCGGTTTTATAATTATAGGAACATGGAGGAAATACCTATGAAAAAAATTGTAACAGCAATATGTATGCTGGCATTAGTTGCTGGATCACTCAGCGCAAAACCTAAAGACAAAAAGAAGGATGCAAAAAAAGATGCTCCTTCCGGTCCAATGACCTATGTTCTTGACTTTGCAGATTCAAATGCAGGAAAGAAAACTACCTTTGAAAAGAACAACGATTATTATCAGAGTACAAAGAAAGACAGCCCTGATTTTTCTGGCTACATTATTGGCCGTCTTCCTAAAAAAGGAGATACAGTAGAACTTCACTTTAAGGGAGTTTCAGACATTGACCTTCCTGGAATTATGGGATGTGTAATGGACGACAGTCCTAAGGCAAATTACTGGCTTAATGTAATTTCACAGAAAGACTGCGACACACCTATTTATGGCCCGATTAAGGCTGGCGAAGTTTTTGAAGGCACTTACACATTCACTCTGACAACAAACGTAAGAAAAAATCTTCGCTTTATGATGTTCTATGACCATGGTGGAGCAAAAAGCGCCGGATGGGAAAAAGTAGGAAAGGCTCCTACAATCAAATGGCAGAAAACAGATGCAGTTACTACAGATACAAGCGATATGGTAGAAAAGAAGGCTCCTTCTACTCCAGTTGAAATTTCTTTGAATCTTGCTGATTCTGCAAAGATGATTGAAATGCAGGCTGAAACAGAAAACGGCAAAATTAATGCCTATGGTGCAGCAATTTCTATAATTGATTTGTTTGAAAACTCTATTGGTCGTCTTCCTATTGTAGGTGATAAAGTAACAATCACATTTGAAGGAACTTCAAACAGAGATATTGAAACACCAATTCGAGCTGCTTTGTATGAATCTACCCCTGCTGTAAACTGGTGGGCAGAACTTGCTTCTAATAACTGGATTGAATGGCATTCTGAGCCAATTAAAGCTGGAGAAGTTTTCAAGGGTTCTTGTACTTTTGAAGTAAACAAGGCCGCTATTGATGGCGTAGGAGTAAGAATCTATTATGACTCTTATGACGGTGCCGGAGCAGCAACTTTTATTTATAAGAAATAAAAAATACCTTATATAAAAAAAGGCGGTGGTTTCGACAAGCTCAACCACCGCCTTTTTCATTTTATAAGCCTTATACTGCCGCAAGGCCTTTCTTCAAATCTTCAATAATGTCATCAACATTTTCAAGACCTACAGAAACACGAACCATTCCGCCGTCAATTCCGGCTGCAACCAGCTGTTCGTCTGAAAGCTGGCGGTGGGTAGCAGAGGCCGGGTGAAGAACACAGGTACGGATATCTGCAACATGAACTTCATCACAGGCCAGTTCCAGAGCATCCATAAAGCGGACTGCAGCATCACGGCCCCCCTTAATGCTGATAGAAATTACGCCGCAAGTTCCGTTTGGAAGATACTTCTGGGCACGCTCGTAATACTTATCTCCAGGAAGTCCCGGGTAAGAAACGCTTGCAATTTTGTCAGAAGACTTAAAGAATTCTGCAACCTTGCGGGCATTTGCACAGTAGCGTTCCATGCGGACTGGAAGAGTTTCCAGACCGAGGTTGAGGTAGAAAGCACTCTGGGCTGCAGGATAACAGCCAAAGTCGCGCATAAGCTGGGTGCGGGCTTTTATAATATAAGCAGCCTTGCCGAACTCCTTTACATAGCAGAGTCCGTGGTAGCTTTCGTCCGGCTCAACCATGTCAGCAAACTTGCCGCTTGCCTTGTAAGCCTTTTCCCAGTCAAAGTTTCCTGAATCAACAATACAGCCGCCCCCCTGAACTGCGTGACCGTCCATATATTTTGTAGTTGAGTGAACAACAATGTCTGCTCCCCATTCAAAAGGGCGGCAGAGAACAGGAGTTGCAAAAGTGTTGTCTACAATAAGCGGCAGGTTGTTGTCGTGAGCAGCCTTAGCCCAAACTTCAAAATCAAAAACAGTAAGGGCCGGGTTTGCAATAGTTTCACCAAAAATACATTTTGTATTTGGCTTGATTGCCTTGCAGATTTCTTCATAACTTGCATTTACATCAACCCAAATTACTTCTATTCCAAGCTTTTTGAGGGTAAAACCAAAAAGATTGATTGTTCCGCCGTAAATGCTTGATGATGCAATAAAACTGTCTCCTGCACAGCAGAGGTTCAGCACAGACAAAAGCGAAGCTGCCTGACCGCTTGTTGTAAGCATGCAGCCTACACCACCTTCCATGTCTGCAATTTTTTTCTCAACAGCATCGCAGGTTGGGTTTGCAAAACGTGAATACATAAATTCAACCGGCTTGTCAAAAAGGTCGGCAACGTGTGCACAGCTGTCAAAACGGTAAGTTGTAGACTGAACAATTGGGATAGTTCCAGGGCCGCCATTTTGCGGCTTATAGCCTGAATGTAAAACTTTTGTTTCGATTTTCATAAAATAATTCCTTATAGGAAAAATCTATAACAAGAAAACAATAATAGCAAGTACCCGGAATCAATCATGAAACAATCATTATCGAGAGTCTAATTACAAAGTTCTATGGCACGCATCATCTGTAAATCCTGATCGAGTGATGTATTTATAATCAGATTTTCTGGTGCTGGGACAATGCCTTTTCCTTCCGGAATATTTCCCTGTGGATCTGTAACAAGCTGAACCGAAACTGAATATTTCCAGCCATTTACAAGGCAACGTTCCAGCGCAAGAGAGAAAACTCCGCAGGTATGATTTCCAACCTGAGTTACATGCGGCTGAGATTTCATTGCCATAGAAAACTCTTCTCCTGCACTCATTGTCTGAGCATTTGTCAAAAGAATAATCGGATTCAGGTATAAAACATTTCCTTTTGACCTAATCTCAAGCTCCACCCCATCTCCGAAATCGTTTGGCCCGGGACCGCTCTTTGTTCTTGAAATTGCGTAGACTTTATTTTGCGCACAAAATCGTCCGGAAATCTGAGAAACATTCCCCGTCAGGCCACCACGGTTACCCCGAACATCGAGAATCAGACAGCGTGTATCTATAAGCTCTGAAATTGCAATATCAATTTCACTTGCCCAATCCTGATTCTGATTTACACCTGTTTGTCCGCTCGAAAAAGCTGCAACATGAATATAGCCTATTGCACTGTCAGTCTTCAGCCTTCCATAAGTTATGATATTATTGCCACATTTTTTAGGATTGTTGATATACTGTCTGCAAACTTCATTCAGCGAAAAAACATCAATCGGTGCATTATCTTCTCCTGAATTCAAACTGGCAAAAGGTGTCTTTACATAAACATGAGAATCTTTAAGAGGATACAAGAGCTTCTGCAAAACCTGAAAAAACTCCTGATCGGTCATATCATCATTAACCAGAGGTCTGCATTTCTGATATTCTTCATACCAGTTTACTCCCCTCTCGTTAAAGAGCGCATAGGTTTCATTATAATCTTTCCATAAGGAATCAAACATTTCTGTATAACTAAGATTTACGCTTTCACCGTAAAAGAAAGTGCAGGACTGTAAGGGTATTAAAGCGATTATCCACAAAATTAAAATTAATACGATAGAATTCTTTTTCATTTTTATACCTCCGTTCACTCCGGTTAGAAATTGATTGTTGCACTTGCTTTCAGACAGCCGTTAACAAAATACAAAGGGCGTTCCTGTGGAATAGCAATTCTTGAATACTCAAAGCCAAAGCCGGCTCCGGTTGAAAAATACTTTGCGACCTTAAACTTGTAATCAATATCGAAATATAGAGCCTGATAATTATGCAGGCTTAAGAAATTTCCGAGCGTCAGAATCTTTATAAAATCTTCTTCTGCATATTTCATTAACAGAGCATCACAGCCGGCAAAAGATGGGCGGACTCCATATCCAAAAAACGGCATTGAGCCTGAAATAAGTATTGAATGCCTTTCATTAAAGTTATACTTATAAGCTGCAGAAGGACCTATAGAAATCAGACCAGTTATCGATGGATAATTCTCAAACTGAAGATATGCATTGCAGGCAAAATTTCCGCCGACATAGAAAGAATATTTTTCATTTTTCAAAACATCATAGCCCAAATCATACTGAAGTCTTATTCTATGAAAAGACAGATTACTATTAGAAGATTCATAATAAGGCTCCCCTGTTAAAGGATCATAGTTTCGGTAAATAACTGTCGTTCTGGTCATCGCTGAGTCTGGCCTGCAGAAAAAATAATCTGCAGTAATTATATGCAGAAAATCTCCGGAATAAATTTTTGTATCAATCTGAAATCTTGGCGATAAGATGGACTGGGAGATATTAGAAAATGTTGTTTCCTTATAGCAGCCAAAATTGAAATTGACAGAAAAAGCTAGATCTACATGTGTTTTCTTTTCCTTCTCATTCGCAAAAAGAAAACCCGATGCACACATAGTAAGCATTACCACAGCCAAAAATCTGATTGTGCGTTTCATTTGCTTTATGCCTCCTGTAAAGTTGATATACAAATAATACGTTCAGGAGACGCAGAAAAGATATTAGGGGCTGTACTGAATTTTCAGAAATTTTTAAAATCAGGGTAAACCCTTAGTTATTTTTGAGGCGTGAGAAAAGTTCAAGGCGATTTTTTACACCAACCTTTCTATAAATATTTGCAAGATGTGATTCAATTGTTTTCTCGCTCACAAAAAGAGTTTCCGCAAGCTCTTTATTTGACTTTCCATCTAACAAGGCAATTATTATTTCCTGCTCCCGTTTTGTAATTGAGAAATCCTTTATAAAATCTTCTGTGAGATTTTTTTCTGTTTTCGAAATTGGAGATGAAAAATAAAATTTATAGAAAATATGATATATCAGAATAGAAATTGAAATGATAAAAATAAAAGGTACACTTTTAAGAATAAAGGAAAGTACCAGATTCAATAAAGCCAGAAAGACGAAAATCCATTTTTCCTTTCGAAAAACTCCGGTATCAATTCTTTTATGAAAAATAATACTTATAAGTAATGAAAAAGCGGTCGGAATCCAGATTCCAAGAATGTTTAAAATCAGTGCCGGTTTTTCCGGAAGCGGAATGAAAATCATAATTATTGCAAAAAGGAAAACTGCCAGTGAATATAAAGTGGTGAACTTTCGTATACTTGCAGAAGAACTGATTTGTATTAAATCAAAGGTAAAGTTTATAATTCCGTAAGAAAAAAATAAGGTAAGAAAAGCCCCAAACACACAAAGAATTGTTCGCTCTGTAATCGGGCTATAAATTATGGCATAAAGATTATTTGTACTTAACAGGAAAAATGAAAAGAGAATTAAAAGCACATGGAAAAAGAAAATCTTTTTATATCTGAGAAAAAACAAAAGAGATATTAATACGGCGGCAAAAGAAAAAAGGCAGGCTAAAAACACAATTATCAATTCCAAATTCAAAACTCCTGTATTATCAGTACTACTTCCAGCCTTTTTATCAATCAAAGCTTCAAGGGCAGCATCGCGCCGTCTTGCAGTCAAAACCTTTATTTGTACCAAAAATCTGAATCATAAAAACATTATAACAGAAAACGCAACTATAAGTAACCAAATTGCAACCGGCGGTCGTGCTTTGCGCATTCCGCTATCGCTCCAGCCTCCGCACTCGTTCACTAACTAACGTTAGTTCACTCGCTTGCGGTGGCCACCTTCGGCGTGACTACAATCCTTAAAAGCGGTAATTAATTTCTATCTTTAGATTTTACAAATACGAATAATACAAGGGTTATACTTATATAAATAATTAAATCGACAAAATCAAAAGTTCCTAAACATGGCTTTAATAACTGAAAAACTTCTGTCAAAATTCCACCAAAAAGAACTATAAATAAACTTAATGTTTTAGAAAAATACCCAAGACACAACAATTGAAAGGATAAGAACCACAAAAAATCAATAAAATAATTTCTTATAATCTGGAAAATTAAAGTTCCTGAAAACAGGGACATAAATTTTAGATGAACTGCTTTTAAATATATAAGAAACTCTTTATCAAAAAGAGCAAACAAGGCAAGTTTCGAAATATCATGGAATAGTCCATATAAGCATATATCAAACGCTATCAGGACTATCCCACAAACTATTAATTTCTTATTAAGCAAAATCAGCAGAACGAGTTAGAACAATATTACCAATTGATTCAAGTTTATTTAAAATTGAATTCTTTATAGCATCACATTTTGCCTCATAATCTTTTGTATATACTGTAAGATTAAATGGAGCAAGTTCTGGATTCTGTTCTTTAACTTCAGATATTCTCATTTTTAAGGTTCCAGTTTTTGATATTGAACAAGAAAATTTTACAGTAACAGGAACTTTCTGTAATGCCATATTTGCAGTTAAAACACCATAACTTAACTTTGCATTTTCTTCTACCAAAGCAACATCTGTAATCTCATCTGTTTGAATACAAAGTTTTATTACTTCCATAAGCTGTTCTGCAGTAAGGCCATTATTGGCAAGAAGATTCACTTCCTGATTTTTTACCAATCCGTTTACATCTGCCATTGTAATTGTACTTGTAGGTTCCGGAGCAGGTGCTGGATCAGAAGCACCACACGCTAATGATAAGAACATAAAAGCTGCAAAAATGATAGAAAAAGAAAATGTTGAAAATATTTTCTTCCCGTTCAAATTTTTCATAAAATCCTCCTGAGATTTTTATAATTATTTTGATTTATAAGAAATCGTTTTTTAAACTGTATAAAACTATGAGTTTTATTTTTATAAGCCAAAAACTTACTCTTATAATGTAATAATACTGTATTAAATCAAAATAAGCAAATTCTAATTACTACAATTTTAATATTTTCATGTAATTATATTCACAATAAACCGTCATTCTTACGGTATGAATTCAATCAGAGAAACATTCGTAAATAATTTGAAGTACTACAGAAATCAAAAAGGTATTTCACAGGAAAAACTTTCGTATGCTGTAGAGAAAAGCATTGCATACATAAACCAAATTGAAAACCGCGACTCCTGGCCACAACCTGAAATGGTAGACAAAATTGCCGTTGTGCTCGGTGTTCCTTCATCTGCTCTTTTTGAAGAACGTGGCTGCCCGGAAAATAAAAATGCACAATTTGAAGATAAGTTTGGAAAGACTCTGGAAGAAGAACTTCTTTCCAGAATCGAAAAAGATGTTAGGGATGTTTGTAAACTGATATGATTTTTTTTGCTATTTCACATTTCAGTCTTTAAAGTCGCAAATTACAACCTTAGGAGTATTAATCATATAAAATCAATTAGTTATTTTCGTCTATAAATCCAATTTTTCTATCATTTTGTGGCTGCTCAATCAAATTATTCAAAACTTGGATAATCTGATTAATTTTCTCATCCTGCTCCGAAAACTTTTTATCACAATAATCTATATGAAGCAAAAGGAGACGCCGAATTTCTGCAAGTTCCTCTTTATCATCAGTTTTCACAATCTGAGAGCTGACATAATGACGAAGCTTAACAAAGGCATCCATTATCCGGATACTTACTTGAATTGCCGTAGGACTGTGAAGAACTGCAGAGAGCATTGCGACGCCCTGCTCGGTGAAGACGTAAGATGCAACCGTAGAATGCTTCAAACTTTTGAACCGGTCGCAATTTGTGACCAGTTCATTCATCAATTACAAAGCGCCCTTTTACATGCTATACTTTTCTCATGAAATCCATCCTCACAAACACAATAAAAATCACGCTGGCTGCTGTGCTTGCAATTCTCTGCGCACAGCCCTTGCCCGACTACTTGCCTTTGCAGTGGCGCAAATGGATTTCTGCCATGGCTATGGACTCTGTTTTGATTTCGCACTTTCTTTCGTTTGGGAAAACCAGCCCTGCCGCAATCAAAAATGAAGTTCTTCTCTTTGTACTTGGCGTTGGCTTTGGAATCCTTGTAAATCTTTTACTCCACAAAAAAAGATACCTTCGACTCCCGCTACCTTGAGATGCGGGAAAAGCAGACAAAGATTCTTTACGAAATGTACAAGGCCGCCCGAAATCTTCAGGCAATTCCATCCACCGCTACCCTCCTTTCAGATTTTCTCGAAAAAGTTTCAAATGAATATCACAAGGATAATGATGTAAAAGCCCTGCTCGAAGAACTGGCCCTCATCCACGATAAAATGAAAAACGTTCCACTACCTCAGACCCGCACCGAATTCGAATCCCGGGCAAATCTTTTTACGCTAATGGAACGTCTCAAAGAATTTTTACAAATTAAACGAAAATTTATGATTTCTCGGAATACTACAGCGGAGCCTCAATCGTAATCATCTTAATTGAAAATCCATTTCGCTCGTAAAAACGAAGCCCAGCTTTGTTCATAGGAAAAACTTGAGTTCTGAAAAAATCAGCTCCTTTTTCAGTTCCGTATTTTTTCGCCTCATTCAAAAGCAAAGTTCCAATCCCACGATTACGACAATCACCAGTCACTACTAAATCCTGAAGATAAATATTTGTCTGAGCTTTTAAGCAGGAAACAGCTTTTGCCCCGATAAAAACAACATGCGCAAAGCCAATCACAGAAAGAGCCGCCCCAGCGCCTTCGGCACACTCTTCCGCAACAAACATAGTCTGATTATCACTTTTCAAAATCTCTTCTAGTTGCCGTGCCCTGGCGCCTTCAGGACTCATAACAAAATGCTCACTCTGGTACATCACCGCATCTTTTTCAAGTTCTGTGTACAAAGCTTCTATTGCCGCCACATCTTCAATCCTCGCCTTCCGGATTTTTGTCATTTTCTATCCTTATCTTCAATCTTCTTTAGTTCTTTTAGGGTTTCAATATATGCCTTTTCAACAGAAGAAAGTGTTTTTACCTGATATTTTCTATATTCATCTTCCGCTTTTTCCATCGCTTTTTTATGACTGATTTTTCCTGCTCCTTCCAGAACTTCTTCCCCAACAGATTTAATTGTCCGGTCAAGTTGTTCTACATAATCACTCATATGCATAACATTGTGATTTTCCGCCTGATACTCCGCCATGTCAAAAAACGCCGAAACAAGTGCGTTCAGTTTTTTAAGTTCTTTTTCTGAAAGATAATTCTTTGCAATTCTAACATCGTCTAGAGTAACATCTGCCCCCTTAAAAGAAGTCAGTCCCATAAAATCCTTTTCACTATCTGCTCTATCGTAAATTATTTCAGCAGCAGTCTGACGATTCACAGCATAGTGAAGTTTATTCTGAACCATTTTGAAAAATGCAATTGATTCAGTAGACTGGGGGTTATAATCAGCACTTGTCGCATACAAATCCAACACCTGGCGATACATCACTTTTTCCGAAGAACGAATATCACGGATTCGCGACAGAAGTTCTTTCCAATAATCACCACCACCAGCTTCTTTAAGCCGTTCATCGTCCATTGTAAAGCCTTTACGAATATATTCATTCAGGCGTTTTGTTGCCCACTGTCGGAATTGTGTTGCAATCTTGGACTTAATGCGGTAGCCCAAAGAAATAATCATATCGAGGTTGTAATATTCAACTTCGCGTTCAACATTGCGGCTACCCTCAGTTTGAACTGTTCGGAATTTCCGAACAGTTGCCTCTTTTGTAAGCTCTTCTTCCTCAAAAATATGCTTTATATGTTCACTTACATTTGCCTTACTCGAACCATACAAGTCTACCAGCTGAGCCTGTGTTAGCCAAACTGTTTCGCCTTCAAAACGAACATCAACAGAAATTTTCTCGTCCGCGGTCTTAAAAATTACAATTTCACTTTTATTATCTGTTGTCATCCTCTAATCTCCTGCAAAATTATTTTATAATAAAATGATTTATAAGTCTTCTAGTAAACATAATTTCAAATAATTATGTTTAGATTATCTACATTTTTATATATACACTTCTTAGACCAATTTCTTGATAATAATAAACTTGAATTGTATAATTATATTACATTAGGAGATTTAAAATGAGTTTTTTGAATACTTTCATCGAATTAAGCATCTTAGATGAAACAGAATCACAAAATGCAGAACTTGAATATCAGAGCCGATTATTAAAAAAACAAAATGATTTACTTGAAGAACAAAATGAAGGTATAAATTCATTAATCAGACATAATCAACAACAAGACTGGATTCGAGATTATTTATATCGTGTAAATAAGCTCTGCGAACGTCTGGAAAATTCTACAGATAAAGATTCTATTCAATACTATTATTCGATTTATTGTCTTTCAAAAGGTATAAACGATAGTGGAGTAAATACATCTGCTATATCCGAATTACGAGACAAAGAATATTTTGATAACTGTCTTAATAGAATCGGAAAACTTCTTTATGATTTTGTACAAAATCATAAAGATAAAATCACTGAATATAATGAACACGTTAGGAATCTAGAAGAAGCTCCTGTTTTAGACAGATTGATAGAATGTGAAAAAGCAAAATCAAATATAAATATGATTAATGAAAATATAAAAAAGTATAAAAAAATGGCTCTAAAATCATCTTTAATTTTTGGCTCTGTTATTTTCTTTATTCTATTTATTATTGGTATAATCTTTTTTAAAAAATATATTAATGATATGATTTCAATTATATTTGTTTTATCTATCTTTATTTCATTTCCATTCGGAGGCCTATTCTATTATAAGAATACAGAAGGCCGTAAAGAATTCACAAATTTCTATGATCAAAGAAATACATATCAGTCATTTATTTCTGAGAGCTCATCTTGCTATGCTTATGCAAAAGATAACTTCAAAAACATTGATTTCACAAATAATGAAAATACATCTGAAGAAATTCTTTCTACTCTAGAAAAACGAAAGGATGAAATAAAAGTATCGCTTGATTATTGCAATAATTTATCAAATGATATTTTTGGAACTTTTTACTGTATTGAATAAAAAACTCCCGCCCACATAGTGAACGGGAGTTTAAAAAAGTCGGCAAGCAAAACTCACCGCTGCTATATCCTAGTGATGGAAAAGTCTAATACCATTAAATGCCATAACCATTCCGTAGTCATCGGCGGCTTTAATTACAAGGTCGTCGCGAACGCTTCCGCCCGGCTGCACAACACAAGTAACGCCGCTCTTGCGGGCACGCTCAATGTTGTCGCCGAATGGGAAGAAGGCATCGCTACCTACGGCAACATTTGTATTCTTTGCAATCCATTCTGCTTTTTCTTCGCGGGTGAAAACCTCTGGCTTCACCTTAAAGATATTCTGCCATTTTCCTTCTGCAAGAACGTCCATGTATTCTTCGCCAATGTAAACATCAATTGCATTGTCGCGGTCGGCACGTTTAATGCCGTCTACAAACTGCAAGCCAAGAACCTTAGGCGACTGACGCAGCCACCAGTTATCAGCCTTCTGACCAGCAAGGCGGGTACAGTGAACGCGGCTCTGCTGGCCGGCACCAATACCGATTGCCTGACCATCCTTTACAAAGCAAACCGAGTTAGACTGAGTGTACTTAAGAACAATAAGAGAAATAATCAGGTTGCGTTTGTCGTCTTCGCTCAAAGTCTTATTCTTTGTTACAATGTTAGAAAGAGCCGAAGCCTCGTCAATTTTAAGGAAGTTGTGCCCCTGTTCAAAAGTTACGCCGAAAACCTGTTTGCGCTCAAGCTCAGCAGGAACATAATTAGGGTCAATCTGAATTACACAGTAGTTTCCGCCCTTCTTTGCCTTCAAAATCTCAAGAGCCTTAGCAGAATAACCTGGAGCAATAATACCGTCTGAAACTTCCTTCTTAATCAAAAGTGCAGTTGCTTCATCACATTCGTCGCTCAAAGAAATAAAATCACCGAAAGAACTCATTCTGTCTGCACCACGAGCGCGGGCATAAGCAGAAGCAAGCGGAGTGAGTTCAACACCGTCTGTAAAATAAATCTGCTTTAATGTATCGCTAAGGGGTGTTCCAACAGCAGCACCTGCAGGAGAAACGTGTTTGAATGAAGTTGCGGCAGGAAGTCCGGTTGCTTCTTTAAGCTCTTTTACAAGCTGCCATCCGTTCAATGCGTCCAGAAGGTTGATGTATCCCGGTCTTCCATTTAACACTGTAATTGGGAGGTCGCCATTTTCCATAAAAACCCGAGCCGGTTTCTGGTTCGGGTTGCATCCGTATTTAAGTTCAAGTTCTTTCATGCGGACATAATAGAATAAAAAATAGAAAAATTCAAATAGGTAGGGAGCGGCCTGCAGCGCAGGCAAAAACAGTCCAGTGGACTGTTTTTAGCGAGTCTCCGAGCAGTTATACTGCGAAGGGGGGAAGCCCCCTACCCCATAACACCCCCGCTTTTCTATACTTTGAACTGATCTATCTGACCGCCAATTTCGCCAATAGAATCCTGCATTTCTGAAGCAATTTCGCGCATGGCTTCTCCAGTTTCATTAATCTTCTTGGCACCCACAGTCATTTCATTCATGCTTTCTTCCATAATTTCTGTAGCATCCTGCAGTTTGCGGACTTCTGAAAGAATGGCCTTGTTTCCTTCTGCCATTTCAAGCCCTGCAGTTTTTACTTCCAGAGAACTGTCGTTCATAACATGAAGTACATTGTTAATCTGCTTTGAACCTTCTGTCTGTTCTTCCATTGCGGCCTTAATCTGGCGGACAATGTCATCTGTATCTTTAATTTTTGTAGTCACAGAAGAGAAGGCGGCACTGGACTGTTCAGAAGCGGCAACTACATCATTTATAGAACGCTGAATTTCTGAAAGCTGGTCACCAATCGTCTTAGACTGCTGAGTAGAAGTTTCAGAAAGTTTTCTGATTTCATCGGCAACTACAGAGAATCCTTTTCCTGCTTCTCCAGCATGAGCGGCTTCAATTGCGGCATTCATAGCAAGAAGATTAGTCTGTTCTGCAATTGCAGAAATAGCTTGGTTTGCTTCCTGCAGAATTTCGCTCTGAACTTTTATCTGCTCAATCTTTTCGTTTACGCCCATCTGAACCTGCTGACCGTTGCGGGCATCAGAATTCAAAACATCAAAAGAAGCCGTCATTTTTTCTACAGAAGTATTTACAGAAGAAATGTTGCCAATCATCTCTTCTACAGCGGCAGATGCCTCTGAAACACAGACACTCTGTTTTTCAATCATCTTTTCAAGAGATTCAATGTTTGACGCAATTTCGTTTACTGCACCGGCGGTTTCGTGTACGCTGCCAGCCTGATTTGTAATCTGACTGTGAACAGACTCTATATTTGAAAGAATCTGTGTGATTGATGAAGCAGTATCCTGTGTGCTTGAAAGAAGGGTTGTTCCTGCTCCGCCAAGTTTAGTCTTGGAATCTTTAAGCTGACTGATAATGTCCTGCATTTTTGCCATAAACCTGTTGAATTCAACAACAACGTCAGAAACTTCATCATTTCCGCGTTTATCAAGACGTTTTGTAAGGTCTGCATCACCAGAAGCTACGTCTTCTATGGCACTCTTTACTTTTTTAAGAGGCTTAAGGCTTATAGACATGGTTGCTCCAACAGAAACAAAAGCAACTGCAATCATTATTGTTGAAAGAATGGCAACAATACGGCTCATGTTTTCTATATCAGAATAAAAATCCTTGTATTCACAGGCACCAAATACAGACCAGTCGGTTCCTGGAATAGGACAGAAGGCTGTAATCATCTTTGCGCCTCCTGGAGTTCCAAAAATCTGAGTTCCGGATTCGCCTTTCATTACCCGCTGCAAAACAGGACGAACACCATCATCTGCATCTTCATTTACGTCCTGAAAACTTTCTACCTGAGAAAAATCGTTAGATGCAATTGTATGGCCGGAAATACGGCTTATTACCTGAACGTGAGAATCTGTATTTCCAAAAGAAATTTCTTTAATTCTGTCTGAAAGAACGTTTCCGTAAATATTCAAAGAAAGGCAGCCTATAGGATTATTATTGCTGTCATAAACAGGAACTGCATAAATCTGGAAAAGAATGTTTGTTACAGGGTTTATTGCAGGATCTGTAATAGTTGTTTTTCCTACTTTTGCATTATCAATATAATTTCGTTTAAGGTTTATTGGCTGACCGGCTGCAGTATAGCTGTTTCCTTCCAAATCATAAAAACCGATATTTTCATAATCGCTACTTACCTTTGAAATTCTTGTAAGCTGCTGGCATTTTTCCAGAAGACTGAGGTTCGGGTCGTTCAGAAAATCAGATTTTGCGATTGCATTCAACATTCTGAAATTCTTTTCTTCTTCTGCTTTTATCTGCTCGGCTGCTGATTCTGCAACTGTATTAAGAAGGGCATCTACAGACTGAGTTGTAGATTTTTGAGAAAGGTTCATTGCTACGCTGACTATAATTGCATTTGAAATTATAAAGATAACAAGAACAATGATTAAAAGCCTGAACTGCAGGCTTGCAAAAAATTTAGAGACTTTCATTTATATTTCTCCTGTATTTTCATTGACCAGGCTGCGACCAATCAATGAACTTATCATAAAATTATATCATACAAGATTTAAAACCGTCAAATTTGCAGATTTATTGATTTATAGTCCCGGAATTTTCTGTTCCGCCAGGAGTTTCATTGCTTTTTTCTATTTTTTGAAAGATTCTTTTTGCAATTGCACTGATTGTATAGATTATGAATTCCGGACCTATAAAGGCACCTGCAATCAGTGTATAGCGGTTCCAGAAAATAATGGCAACTTCCAGAGCAACTAAAAACAAAAGAAAGAGAGTTCTCTTAAAGTAGAGCATACTTACGCCAAAGGCATTTTTTATGATATTACGCAGGGAATTCTTATAACGGGCAATAAGCGGATAAGAATACAAAATTACAAGAGCGATTATTGCAGTATAAAGGATTGCCCCCACAATCACTATAAAATTAATTCCGTCACCTTTTATGACCAGCTGCCAGATAAGATAGTCGGCATAAATGCAGGGAGCGGTAAAAAGCCACATAAGGGTGCCCTGCTTAAAGTTTTCCTTAAAGGCTTTTACGAACATACGGGCAACATAGCCTTCTTCTTCATCTACCATTTTCATAGTAACGTAAAAGGCTGCACAGGTTGAAGCACCAATCGTAATAACAGGAAGACTGAAAACAATCCACAAGAGATTCAGAAGAAGTACATCCAGCGCACGGTTCACAAAACGCCAGAAACCGCTGTTCATATTAAAAAGTCCCATGCAGAAAGTATATAAAATTCACAAAATATTGTATATTATTGATGATATGAAAAGTTTCAGCATTTCCCAAAAAACAGACGGAAAAACAGAGTCCAGACCTAATCACAAAGCTCACAAAACACAGAAATTTGACATTAACGAATCTCTTGTAAAGAACAAAAAACTGCGTCAGTTTACAAAAAGGCTCATGTTCAGCAGGGTGGCACTTATCTTCCTTCTGATTGTAATTCAGATTCTGATTTTCTACTTTTTTATCCTTAAACTGAACAAAAACTTTGAAATCTACCTTGGTGGAAGTCTTACTCTCTCTTTCATCTTTATGGTTTTTCTTTCAAACAGTAACGGTAAAAACGAATTTAAAATTGCATGGATGCTTCCTCTGATTCTTTTCCCTTTGCTCGGAATAGCCGCCTACCTGATTTATCACACAAATATTGGTGCTGCAAGAATGAAGAAAAATCTGCAGGAAATTAAGCTGATTACTTCCAGATTTCACAAGGATAATGACGAAGCACGCCTTATTCTGGAAAAGTTTCCCGAAGCAGAAGGTCTTGGCCGCTATCTGATTAAAACAGGCAGTTTTTTTCCGCATGAAAATAACAGACTCTCTTATTTTAAGAACGGCGAAATGTGTTCACCCCGACTTTTGCATGATGTTGAAAATGCAAAATCCTTTATTTTTCTGGAGTTTTTTATAATTCATATTGATGAATCATGGCAGAGTCTGGTAAATCTGCTGGAAGAAAAGGCAAAGCAGGGAGTGGAAGTGCGCCTTATTTTTGATTCTTTTGGTTCCATAATGATTTCTTCCCGCTCCTACAAAAAATACCTTGAATCAAAAGGCATAAAATCACTGAATTTTTCTCCAATCACTCCATTTTTTTCTACGCGAATGAACAACCGTGACCACAGAAAAATCATCGTGATAGACGGAAAAATTGCTTACACCGGCGGACTGAACATAGCAAATGAATATTTTAACATAGGCAAAAACCGTTTTGAATACTGGAAAGATAACGCTGTGCGCATAGAAGGAAGTGCATCTGAAAACCTTACGACTCTTTTCCTGCAGACATGGAATATTTATACAGATAAAAAGGATGATTATAAACGCTACATTTTTGCTGATGAAGACCAGAGCAAGAGGGGGCAGCAGACCGGGACAAAGGCAGACATGGGGCTTGTTATTCCTTATGGAGATGACGCTTTTAACAACTGTGATATTGCAGAAGACGTTTACTATTACATCATTGAAAATGCAAAAAAATATCTTTATATAACCAGTCCCTATGTAATTTTAGACAATCACATGATGGAAAGCCTGATTTTTGCAGCCCGCCGCGGAGTAAGCGTGAACCTGATTGTGCCATCCCGCCCGGATCATCTGATTACTTTCTGCGTGGGAAAAACATTTCTAAAAACGCTGATGGAAAACGGCGCAAACATTTTTTTATACGAAAAGGGCTTTATTCACGCCAAAACTTTTATTTCTGATGATAAATACGCAACCGTGGGGTCTGTAAACCTGGACTACAGAAGTTTTTTTCATCATTTTGAATGCGGTGCCTTTATTCATCAGGCCCCTGTTATTGCAGACATCAAAAATGATTTTGAAGAAACCCTGCGGGACTGCACCCGCATGACCCCTACAAACTACAAAAAACTTCCATGGCGTTACCGCTTTTTAGGCAGGATTTTCAGGATTGTCGCTCCGCTGATTTAAGTAACTCAGCTTATAAAATCAGTTAATAAAATCCAGTTTTCGCAGAACCATGCGCAGTACGGTGGTGCGGTCTGTAATGATGCGGGCTTCGGCGGTAATGCCGGGGATAAGGGATGCCCTGCGGCCGTGGCGGGATTCAAGCCATGGGTCCGGCACGGCAGATTCTACCACAAAAACAAGACTGCCTGTCTGTGAAAGACTTGCGTCAGGAGGAACAAGGTCTATTTTTGTTTCTAACATTCCGTAACGGCTGGGCGGAAGCCCCGGAAACTTCATTCGTACTGCATCGCCCACGCAGACCTTTGCAACGTAAGAAGGGTCTACATAAATATCTGCCTTAAGGCCTTCTGCACCGTCCGGAACAATCCGCAGGATTTCTTCTCCTGCCATAAGATAATCTCCGGGGTTCAGTTTGGCTACTTCTGCCACACGCCCGCTGATTGGCGCATAAATCGTAGAATTGCGGATTACACGCTCCAGTTCAGTGATTCTGCTTTCTAAAGTCCGTCTTGTACTTTCAAGGCTTCTTTTCTGTTCGACAGCCTGAACCTTCTGTGAATTCGTCCAGGCCTCATAGTTCAGCCGGCTCTGCTCCTTCGCATTTTCTGCATCCGCCGCATTCTGCGCCACATATAAGGCACTCGGCATATCACGCTCCCGCTCCCATTTTACACGGGCATCT
>JAFUYH010000008.1 GCA_017470605.1 Treponema sp. | reverse complement strand
GCAATGCTCAGCGACAAAAAAGATTTTGATGTACAAAAGATGATTGGTCAATACAAACCAATGTCTCTCGCAGAAGAAGCTTTGACTGCCATGAATTAAGAATTATAGAAAGTCGACTTGTTCGTTGACTTTTTATGGGAGGACAAAAATGTCAGAAGCAAAAGCCGAAGAGAGCCTTATCAAAAAACTTGAAAAACTTGCCGTACTCAATGACCCCATCGACCCTGCCCTCTATAAAAAATATGATGTAAAACGCGGCCTCCGAAACGAAAACGGAACCGGTGTACTCGTCGGTCTTACCCATATTGGTGATGTAGTAGGATATGAAATTAAAGACGGACAGAAGATTGCCGTACCAGGCCGCCTTGTTTACCGCGGATATAACGTAGAAGAACTGGTTAAGGACGCAGAAAAAAACAAGCAGTTCGGCTATGAGCAGTGTGCCTATCTGCTTCTTTTTGGAGAACTGCCAACAAAAGACCAGCTGGAACGTTTTAACAGCTATCTGGGAAAATACCGTGCCCTCCCAAACAACTTCGTTGAAGACATGATTATGAAGGCACCTTCAAACAACATCATGAATAAAATGGCCCGCGGAGTTATTGCAAGCTATTCTTATGATGATGACCCGGAAAACCGCAACATCGGCAACATCGTAAAACAGTGTGTACAGCTGATTGCACGCTTTTCTACTCTGGCTGCCTACGGCTATCAGGCAAAACGCCGCTATTACGACAACCGCAGTATGTTTATTCATAACCCAAAGCCAGAACTTTCTACTTCAGAAAACTTTCTGCGCCTGATTCGTTCAGACAAACAGTATACCCGTCTTGAAGCAGAAATCCTTGACCTTGCCCTTATTCTGCACGCAGAACATGGTGGAGGAAACAACTCTTCCCTTACAGTTCATGTTGTTTCATCAGCTGATACAGATACTTACTCTGCAATTGCAGCCGCAATCGGATCTCTGAAAGGAAGCCGCCATGGTGGAGCAAATATTCGCGTTGTAGAAATGATGGATGACATCAAGGCAAACGTAAAAGACTGGAGCAGCGAAAAAGAAGTTTCAGACTACATCAGAAAAATTGCCACAAAAGAAGCCTTTGACCGTTCAGGTCTGGTTTACGGAATGGGACACGCCGTATATACAATCAACGACCCTCGTGAAGTTCTGCTTAAAGCAAAGGCAAAGGAACTTGCCAAAGAAAAGGGCTGTCTTGAAGAATTTGAACTTTATGATTTGATTGAACGCGTAACCCCCGGCATTATTCAGGATGTTCATCAGTCAGACAAGAAGATTTGTGCAAACGTTGACTTGTACTCAGGATTCGTTTATTCCATGCTCAACATTCCTCGTGAACTTTTTACCCCAATCTTTGCAATTTCACGTATTGCAGGATGGTCTGCTCACCGCATAGAAGAGATTGTAAGCGGAGGAAGAATCTACCGCCCTGCCTACAAGAACGTTATGAGCGAAAGGGAATTTATTCCTTTTGAAGACAGAAAATAGTTTGTACTGTTGAATTTTGCGAAAATATTTCTTATTAATACTGGCTGGTTCTTTTCTGCTGATTTCCTGCGTAAGCAATTCTGGCAGAAAAGAGCCTGACCTTTCAGAAACAGAAGGCCTCAGAATCCCTTTTACGCTGGATTCCCACCATCACGTTATTCTCACTTTTCAAACTGATGAAGACATTACCGTCCATCTGAATTTTGATTCCGGCTGCCCCGATAAAAAGCCTCTTGTTTCAGAAGAAGGATTAAAAAAACTTTCAGGCAGCAGTTATGGCGACTTGATGAAAGAAAGAGAAGCCTTTCCTGATACTGCTACAACAGATTTTTCGCCGGCCTTCCTTACAGCGCAAACTTCAATGGGAGAAATCCGCTTTACAGAAAAAGTTTTTTCCTACAGTCCCGCAGAAATCAAGGGATATGAAGTTTCAGGTGACGCAGATGCCACTATAGGCTTTGCTTTTTTTCAGGAGGCAAAAAGAATCACCTTTAATTATAAGGAAAACTTTATAGAAATAGACGGGCCGGCCATAGGCGACACAGAAATTCCCCTGCATTATTTCATGGCCACGGGGCACTATTTTGCACCAGTTATAATTGACGGCAAGGAAGACTACGCCCTGCTTGATACAGGCTCCGAAGTTTTTACCTTGCGGGAAAAGGCCTTCAGCCGAAAAATAATGTGTGCAATGATGGAAGACCAGGCCCTCACTTTTTCAGATTTTTATAAAGTGATAAGTCAGGTAAAACTTGCCGCAACAGAAGGCGAATACAACACGGCAGATTCTTTTACTATAGGAAAGGTCACCTGGGAAAAGGTGCGGGCCTTAAAAATTACAGACCGCCACATGCATACGGGTGCCCTTTCACGCCAGATTATTGCATCATCAAACAATATAGGCTATCCTTTTTTCAAAGATAAAATCATTCAGTTTGATTTGGAAAAAATGATTTTCAGAATCGTGGAATAAGAGCGGAAGCCCCCTCCCCCTCAATTTTTTTGCAAGGAGATTTCATGGAACGCATAGATAAAATTCTATCACACGAAGGTTTTGGTTCACGAAAAGACATAAAAAAACTCCTGCGCACAGCGGAAGTCACAGTAAACGGCAGGCAGATTTACGATTCAGCCTTTCAAATTGACACAGAAAAAGACACAGTCTGCATAGACGGCGAAGAACTGAATCTGCATGGCGAAATATATCTTATGATGAATAAAATCATGCACACAGTATGTTCCACAAAAGACGGCGACCACCGCACTGTTTTTGACCTTCTGGATGACTCTTACCGTACCCCCTACCTGCTGGATAAGCTGCATCTGGTGGGCCGCCTTGATATGGATACAGAGGGACTGCTTATTTTTACTACAGACGGCTCTTTAACCCACAGAATAATTTCTCCAAAAAATCATATAGACAAAAGCTATTTTTGCGTACTGGAGCATGATGAAACAGACGGACACCGTAAGGAAATTCAAAAACTTTTTGAAGAAGGACTGGAAGTAGGCGCAGATGATAACGACCCGCCATTTGTCACGGAACCGGCTTGTGTAAGATGGCCTTCAGAAGAAGAAATAAAAGAATACACAAAACTTTCTTCTATAAGCGAAACATTACCCAAGGCAAGTGCCGCAAGCCCTTTAAATACCGCAATCCTTACAATCCACGAAGGCAAATATCATCAGGTAAAAAGAATGTTCGCCGCCGTAGGAAACAAAATCGTCTTTTTAAAACGCATTTCCATGGGCTCACTGCCGCTGGATAAAAACCTTGCTCCCGGTCAATACAGGGAATTACGTATTGAAGAAGTCCAGAAACTCATATAAAATAAAAATATGACTGATATAGAAATCGCACAGAAAAATAAAATGGTTCCTGTTGCCGAAGTTGCAGCAAAAATTGGTATTCCTGCTGAAAAGCTGGAAAATTATGGCCCTTATAAAGCAAAAATTACTTTTGATGAACTTAAGGCCTTGCAGGCAAAAGCCTCTTCTAAACCTGGAAAACTAATTCTTGTAACTGCAATTACCCCAACCCCGGCAGGAGAAGGAAAATCTACGGTAAGCATAGGTCTTGCAGACGGTCTGAATAAAATCGGAAAGAAAACTGTTGTAGCCTTGCGGGAACCTTCTCTGGGGCCTTGCTTTGGTGTTAAAGGCGGTGCCTGTGGTGGCGGCTACGCTCAGATTGTCCCGATGGAAGACATTAACCTGCACTTTACAGGCGATATTCATGCGATTTCTATTGCAAACAACCTGATTGCAGCCCTTATAGACAACCACCTGCAGCAGGGAAATGAACTTGGAATTGACCCTAGAACAATCAGCTGGAAACGCTGCGTAGACTTAAACGACCGCGCCCTTCGCAACATTACAATTGGTCTTGGCGGACGCCTGCAGGGTGTTCCACGCGAAGACCATTTTTCTATTGCTGTTGCTTCTGAAATTATGGCAATTGTATGCCTTAGCCGCACTATCAGCGAACTTAAAGAGCGCATTGACCGCATTGTAATCGGTCAGAATTATGCCCGCGAAAACGTAACTTTCGGTCAGCTTAAGTGCACCGGCGCCATCGTAGCCCTCTTAAAAGACGTAATCAAGCCTAACCTTGTTCAGACTCTGGAAAAGAACCCCGCCTTTGTTCACGGAGGACCTTTTGCAAACATTGCCCACGGCTGCAACAGCGTAAACGCAACCTTGTGTGCCCTTGCAACCGGCGACTATGTTGTAACAGAAGCAGGATTTGCCGCAGACCTGGGCGCAGAAAAATTCCTGGACATTAAATGCCGCGCGGCCGGACTCAAGCCTAGTGCGGTTGTAATTGTTGCAACAATCCGCGCCCTTAAAATGCACGGTGGAGTTGCAAAAACAGAACTCAGCAAGCCGGATACAGCCGCCCTTGAAAAAGGCTTTGCGAACCTTAAAACCCACATAGAAAACATTGCAAAGTTCGGACTTCCTGCTGTTGTTGCCGTAAACAAATTCATCACAGATACAGATGAAGAAATTGCCCTGCTTGAAAAACTCTGTGCAGACATTGGCAGTCAGGCAGTTCTTTGCGAAGGCTGGGGCAAAGGCGGAGAAGGTGCCGCAGAACTTGCCCGCGCAGTTGCAGAAGTTGCAGACAGCGGAAAGGCAGACTACCACCCTCTCTACGAACTTGAACTGCCACTTGCAGACAAAATAAGAAAGATTGCAAAAGAAATATACCGCGCAGACGACGTAGACTTTGACAGTGCCGCCCTTAAAAAACTTAAAGCTTTTGAAGAAAGCGGTTACGGGAATCTTCCTGTCTGCATTGCAAAAACCCAGAATTCGATTTCTCATGACCCTAAACTGCTTGGTGCCCCGAGCGGCTTTAAGTTCCCGGTTCGTGATGTTCAGCTTTATGCAGGAGCAGGCTTTGTAGTAGCCCTTGCAGGAGACATCATGACAATGCCAGGACTTCCAAAAGCCCCTGCGGCACTGAACATAGATGTAAATGATGATGGAGTAATAAGCGGATTATTCTGATTTCCGGGCTTAACACGAAACGGGGCCTGCTAAGTATAGCTGCTTATCAGACAACCCCTTTTTATTATCCGTCTGATTTATTTGATTTATTTTTCTGAAAGTTTCTTTTCCAGTTCGTCAATACGATTCTGCAGTTTTATTGAATTTTCACGCTGATCAATTACACGCTGAGCCAGAAGCTTTGAAAAGAAGATTCCATAATGAGGATTTTTTCTGATAAGATTTACAAAGGCAACCTTTGGAATACAGATTAACTTTCCAGGTTCTTCAGCAATTACAGTGGCTGTACGCTTATCATCAAGAAGGAAAGCCATTTCCCCAATAAACATATCTTTTGGAGTAAGAACAGAAACCATCTTTTCATCAAAATATACGCCATAGGTTCCTGCAACAATAAAGAACAGATCAGAAGAATGGTCTCCGCGTTTACATACGCACTCCCCCTTCTTGAATTCCGTGGCCTTAAATGGAATCATAATTCCAGGAATATTATTGGAAACATTCTGCAGATTATCTATATCAAACGAAACCTCGTTTCCAGCATCATTATACCTCAGGTTGGAAACCAGCCCCATAGAAAGCACGATTCCCCTTCCATGAGCTTCAAGAACATTAGGCTGAAAATCATCTATCTGCTTTTTCCAGTCAAAGCCCTGTCCTTCATCTTTAATAGTAAAAGTTGACATTTTTTTTGTGATTGTGTAAGAAATGTGAACTTTTTTATCTTTATTTTCAGCAAGATTTCTTCTCTCATTAACAAGGTCAAGCATATCGCCGCCATTTTCTATCCACTGCGTTTTTTCTATATAGGAAATACCGCAGTTTCCATGTTCTATGGCATTAGCCAGCAGTTCCTGCAATGTTGTCTGCAGGGCATAACGGCCATGAACATCAATTCTGTTTGAACAGTAAAGATAATTTACAAGAAAACTTGTATACAGCCTTGCATTCAGAGGGTCATTATCACAGACAAATTTTCCACGTTCAAGACCACCCATAGATTCCTGCATTCCGCGGTTGAATAAAATGTGCTGATTGCTCCACAAAACCTTAAGAAGGCGGCTGAAAGAAGAGATAAATGAATGAAGAGTCTGAACAATCAAGATATTCTGATTTTTCATATCTTCAAGTTCCTGTGCCTGGCGGGGATCTTCTGCAATTGCAATTACACCGCCATTATGAAACCACGGGTCCATATTTATGGCAGAAAGAATCCTGAAATTATCAATGTCTTTTGAAGAAAAATCCAGTACCTTAACCTCTGGAATTTCATAATCCATAAGACTCATGGTTTCATCAGTATCAGGACTGTAAAGAGGATCAAAATAATCTGAATAAGTCATGCATGCATTTTTAACAGCATTGAGAACATCTTTATTACTGGATGATATAAGTATTTTCTTCATATACCCCCCCCCCACCAACCTATATCGTAAGTAGGGAGTAATTGTTATCATGATTCAGATGCGATTCGAACGCACGACCTTCCGCTTAGGAGGCGGATGCTCTATCCAGCTGAGCTACTGAATCCAAAAAAAAATAAAAGAATCGCAGCGATTCGAACGCACGACCCTCCAATTAGGTATTATAATAGCAAAATGCGTTAAAAAAATCTTTTTATCAAAAAAGATTTTTAGCATTTTACTTACGATTCGGATGCTCTATCCAGCTGAGCTACTGAATCCAAAAAAAAAATAAAAGAATCGCAGCGATTCGAACGCACGACCCTCCAATTAGGTATTATAATAAACACCTCGCTGAACAAACCCATAAAAGCCATCTTTTACGGCATCAAGTTCAGTCATTTTTTCATTATAATGACAAAGCAGCATTTTCTTACGAAGTTCATCGGGAAAGCCTTTAAGCTGCTCATAAGAAGCATGAACCCCGGCGGAATATCCGCTTACATCACAATCATGAAAAATATACTCTATATTTTTATACTTTTGTACTAAAAAATTCAACTGCTCAGGATTATATTGAGTATCTCCTGTAAACAGAATGCGGTCATCAAAAATCAGACCATAAGAAATCTGAGAATTCTTAAAAGAATCACTTCTTGTAGTAACGTGCCTTGTTCTAAAAAATTTTATATTCAAAGAACCGATATCAGTTTCATACATTTCAAAAGGCTTTTTCTGAATCAATTTTATAGGAAGTTCAGTAAAATAATCATTAAAAGTCATTTTTCCTTTTTCACTGAACTGAATGCCACCCCTCAATGACTCATTCCAGAGTTTCTTTTTAAAATGAGGCGGAATGGCAATATTAACAGGCTGTCTGGAAATATAATATGAAGAAAGTGCAATTTCTTCCACACCGCCAATATGGTCTGCATGGGGATGTGTCAAAATAAGATTCTTGATTTTTGTAACTTTGGTATTATATTCTTTTTCCAAAGCAAAAGGACACAAGGTTCCGCAGTCTATTAAAAGATGTGTATCGCCTTTTACTACAAAGAGATTTGTCTGATAGTATGACTTTTGAAAAGCACTACCCGCTCCCACAAAAAACAAAGAGAGCTGGCCGTCATTTGAAAAAACAAGCTGTGATTCAAAAGGTTTTATTGTCATACTTTTACATTATAGCATACTTTTATGAATTTGGTACACATCTTCTACACCAGAAACTAAAATTCCCCCCATTCCCATTTCCAGAGGCAGAGAAATATCCATGTCATAGCGGTCGCCTACTGCAATACAGTTTTCTGCAGGAAGATTAAGCAGTCTGCAGGCTGTCTGGAAAGGTTCCAGAGCAGGTTTTGATTTATAACAGGTATCCAGTCCCACAATTTCTGGAAAAAAAGAAGAAACACCGATTGCTTCCAGAGTTTTTCTTGCAGGAAGCACAGGGTTGTTTGTTACACAAATCATTTTATACTTTTCTGAAAGGATTTTTAATTCTTCTACAAGTTTTTCATCATAAGTAAGAAAATCAGCTGGCTCCAGAAGTTTTTTCCGCCATTCCACACTTTTTTCAATGGGAACTCCAAAGGCAAGCAGGGTGTTTCCAAGACTGATTTTCTTTCCATTATTTTCAAGACCAAATTTCCGGCGGTAATCAGAAACCATCCTGCGGGCCTCTTCTGCACTAATCCCCCTTTCCCGGGCGAATTCCCTAACCTGACAGTCCACCTGCTCAAAAGCATAGGCATTATTTGTGTAAAGGGTAGAATCTATATCAAAAATAAAAGCCTCAGGATCTTCGGGCAGCTTATATATTTTCATAATGTTTTCCTTCTTTTACAATTTTACCGGCCGCTTCCTGCAAATTCCCATATCTTCCAAGCCCCCACCAGGCGACGCAGGCATCCCCCAGAAGTTCAGCGTCATCACAGTTAGCCTCTACCAGCACCATCCCCAGAGCCGCCGCCTTGCGCTCCATGTAGTGCGGATTTTTTGTCTGCCCCCCGGTCACAAGCATTTCCCGGGGAAAAACCTCTCCATTTTCAAGCGCAAGAGCCTTTAACAGCTGAACAGCCTTCTGCAAGGAAGCAATTCTCTGATTTTCCGGCATACGGCCGCTCATCGGCAAAAGAACCGAAACATTCCATAAGCCCGGAATTACAGAAGGCAGGGTTCTTATTCCATCTGCCCTTACTGCCGAAGAAAGGCAGAAATTTATTCCTTCAGAAGAACCGCTTCTATCGCAGATGCGGCCCGGAAAAAGAGTGTTTGTACCTATAAGTGCCGCAACAAAATCAGGGCCTGCTCCAAATACAGGCACCTTATCCTCTGCAAAAAAGCCGGCATCCTTAAATGATTCCCCATCCATTTTTCCATATACTTCCCCCACTTTATAGAAAGGAGGAAGTTTTTCCGGCAAAATGCCCTCAGAAGTAAGAATTTCATCATTCCAATAGGCCGCTTCAAAACGCTTTTCTGGAAGTATGGTAACAGCCGCTCCTGTTAACTGCCAGATTAAATATTCAGGCCCGGAAAATATGTGTCTGGATTCAGAAAATTCCCGGGGAAATAATTCTTTTAAAGTAATAAGTTTGGAAAGGAAAAGAGAAGTTCCGCATCTTGCGGGAGAAAGCTCATAAGAATCATTCCATAAGACTGTTCTGGCGTCTTCCGTAACAACAGTAGGCCCGTTTCCAGAAATTGAAACTGCCTTTATCTGCACGTCCAGAGTCCTGCAGGAAGAATCCTCTTTAAGTTTTTGTAAGGCAGAATTAAATGCACCAAGCCACTTACCGGCAATAAGGTATTTATCTTCTGCTGCATTGAATTTTACCTTACAAACAGAAACGACTTCGCCTTCGGCTGTTACAAGTCCAGCTTTTAGCGAAGTCGTTCCAATATCAACACAAAGAACTGCGTCAATCATTATTTTGAAGCAGCATCCTTGTCTGTTTTTTCAGCATTTTCGTTCTGCTTTACAACTTTTTCAATAATATTGCGGTTATCAAGCAGTTCGCTCAAAGACTGGTTGTAGTGGATGCGTGTAATTACGTTTGCAAACAGTCCGCTTACGTCTGTACTGATATACCATTCGCGCTTAAGAAGTTCTTCGTGATAAACGGCATTTGTACCGATAATTCTGTAGAACTGACCGCGCTTATATGCTTCGTCAAAGAGTTCAATGGCGTTTCCTGTAAAGAATGGCAGAGAAATTGCACAGATTACCTTTGTAGCCCCCTGCTCCTTAAGAAATTCCATAGCCTTAAGCAGAGTTCCGCCGGTTCCAAGCATATCATCTGCAAGGAAGGCAACCTTACCCTTTACATCACCAAGAAGTTTAACTGATTTGATGTTTGTTGAATGAGCATCCTGAGTTACGATTGAGTAATCGCGCTCTTTGTAAATCATGGCAAGAGGAAGCTTAAGACCAGAAGCGTAGAACTTATTGCGGTCAATAGCACCTGTATCAGGAGAAACAATTACGATATCTTCTGATTTTCCAGAAAGGTCAACAATCTTGGAAAGTTCGCGGATAATCTGGTAACTTGCATGAAGATTGTCAAGATTTGCACTGGAGAAGGCATTTACAATTTCGCGTGAATGCAGGTCGAGTGTTATGATGCGGTCAACACCCTGCATCTCATAGATGTGGCCCAAAAGACTTGCAGTAAGTCCTTCACGACCCTTACGTTTATGCTGACGTGCATAAGGATAGGCTGGAACAACCAGAGTGATTTTTTCAGCTCCTGCAATGCGTACAGCATCAATTGTGACGAGCAAAGACATTACATGGTCATTTACCGTCATCTTAATTTTGTTGGCACCACCGTTCAAACTAAGAACTTCGTGGTTCTCTACGTCCTGGAAAATGAATACGTCTTTTCCGCGGACAGTGTCCAACAGTTCGGTCTTTACCTCACCGTTAGCAAAATAAGTAAACCGTGCATTTACTTTAAATACAGGCGGTCTGTACTTATCTGTAGTACCTCTTATACAAAGATCAGATGTCTGCAAATCATTCTGCAGATTGATTCTCTGTACAAGCTCTTCTTTACTCAGTCCATAACGCTTAGATATAACATCGTTCTTCAATGTGAAGCGGTGTTTATACATGTGTTTGAGGTGCGTTATGACTTCATTGGCGAAAGCTTCGCCACCTGGACACGCAACAATCGCTAGACTTGTTGGCTCGGTATAAGGCATATAAGACCTCTTTTATAGTGGGATTTGATACCTAACTATAGCATATTTAGTGTTGTTTAGGAAGAGGAAAGAAAATTATTTAAATTAATTATTTTTACCGCTGTGATGAGTATCTTTTACTTTATACAGTTCAATATCAGAAGCCTTGCGCAAAGTATCAAAATCTACAAAATCTGAATATTTTACTGTAGAACAGGCACAGCTGCAGTTCAAAAGAAACTGAAGTCCGCTGGAAGCATTAAAGGCTTCAAGTTTCTTTTCAAGATTTTTTATATAACGGTCTGTATCAGGTTTATGAGAGGAAAGAAGCAGTATACAGAATTCATCTCCGCCAGTCCTGATGCAGGGCACATCATCTCCAAATACTTCTTTTAATGTATCTGCAATTTTAATTATTGCGACATCTCCCGCTTCATGACCGTAATCATCATTAATTCTTTTAAGTCCATCTATATCTGCACAGAACATGGAAACATAACCTTTGCCGGCCGCAATTTTCTTTTTAGAAGATGCAAAAATCTTGCTCATTCCCCGGCGGTTATAAAGTCCTGTCATGTAATCCTGAAAACTGCTGCGTTCAAGTTCTTTTCTTGAATAAAAACTTCCGATTACATTTGAAGCATTCATCATCCATAAAAGAAAGTAATCGCGGAAAATTTCGCCCTTGGCAGGACTATATGCAACATAACCTATAAACTCACTTTTGTGATATAAAGGTGAAAATGTCATTTCATTTGTTCTTGAAGCAGATATAAAAGATTCAGGATATAATTCAGAAGTCTTAAAAGATGTCTTTACGAACTTTCCCTTTTTATCTTTATAATATGCATTCATTTCTTCAGAAAGTCCGTATTTTTCACTTTCCTCATACATAAAGGCCTTGTGCTCATCTTCAAAATCTTTATTTATGCAGAAACAGATATCATCAAATTTAAAGAATTCAACTTCGGAAAGCAGATAGCCAAAAAGTTCATCTGCACTTTCTGCATCTGAAAAATAAACATCGGTTTTTATAAGATTTTTATTAAATGTTTCAGAAAGATAACGTTCTACATATTTTGAATCTATGTAATTGAAATCACGTTTTTTTCCAATCTGACAGCCGCAGGATTCCTGAATAAGAAGTTCAGGATAAACATGCTCGTCTTCTACATCAACCTTGCCGTTCATAAGTTTGCTTAGAAGTTCAAAGCCCTGTTCCCCGGCTTTTTCAAAATCAACTTTTATGGTTGTAATTGAAGGACTGTAGGTGCAGGCATCACTGGTTCCGTCAAATCCGGTAACAACAAGATCGCTTGGAATTATATAGCCTTCATTTTTAAGATAATCACTTACCATTATGGCCATCGTGTCGTTTGCACAGACAAAAGCATCCGGCGTATCAATCTGAAGAAGTTTCTTTGCACAGTCCACAGAATGTTTCCAGAAATGACCATACTCAATTCTTCTTTCTTCAATTGGAATATTGTATTTTCTGAGAACCTTTTTATAGGCTTCAAGTCTGATTATTGTTTCCCTGTTGTCTGGATAGCCGCCTATAAAATCAAGCCGTCTAAGTCCATGATCGCGGACAAGATGCTCAACAAGCAGTTCAAGGCCGCTATTATCTTCAATAATGACATTATGGGGAAATTCTCCACCATGATTATGAATGCTGATATAAGGAATATTTTTTTCTTCACAAGTAGAAGCAATTTTTTGCACTGTTGATTCTTTAAAAATGCTGCCCCGGAAAAGTACAAGACCGTCCAGCAAGTCATAATTAATCAGATTGTAAATTTCATCTTCTCCGCGGACAAGATTTTTATTTGCCTCTATGCCTTTTGGATAGTCGCCTTTTATCATCAGGGAAGAGAAAATCAGAACATTTATATCAGAAGCCTCGCATCTGCGTAAAAAAGCATCAGTAATTTTTACTTCACATTCCCAGTTATAACCAGAAACACAGATTGCGACAGTTTTCTTTTTTGAACCAAAATGCATTATATATATATTACAATCAATATTGTTTATTAGCAAGGAAGAAAATGCTCAAAAAAAAGGTGGCACTTCACAGAAAATATGAAGCACCACCCTTTTATTTACGCTTTAAGTACGGCAGACAAGACTGCCTGTCATTTATTTTGCCAAAAGTTCAGCAAGTTTTTCTGCTGTAAAGCCAAGGTATTCTGCAACTTTGTTTGCAGGGCCTGATGTACCAAAACGGTCAATGCAGAAGCAGTTTTCTTTAGAAGTGAACTGCAGCCATTCCATAGAAATGCCGGCTTCTGTACAAACGATGCGCTTTGCATTTCCAATGATTGCCTTGCGGTCTGCATCAGAAATAGATTCAAACTTCTTCAAATCTGGAACAGAAACTACGCGGATTGTCTTGCCACTTGTAAGGCTTGCTGCCTTAAGAGCCATGTTAACTTCAGAACCGCTTGCAAGGATTGTGATGTCAGGATTTGCAGAGCCTTCCTGTACAACGTAAGCACCCTTTTCTGCCATGTTCTTCTTCCAGTCTTTATCTGCCTTTTCATAAACGGCAAGTGCCTGGCGGGTAAATGCCATACAAACAGGATGGTCTTTGCTTGCATAAGCAATGTTCCATGCCTGCATAGATTCTTCAGGGTCACCAGGGCGGATTACCTGAACGCCAGGAATAGCACGAAGGCTTGTCATTGTTTCAATTGGCTGGTGAGTTGGGCCGTCTTCTCCAACATAAATTGAATCGTGGGTGAAAACATAAATTACAGGCTGCTTCATCAAAGAAACAACTCGCAAAGATGGACGGAGATAATCTGCAAATACAAGGAAGGTAGCACAGAATGGGCGGAGTCCACCATGAAGAGAAATACCTGCACAAACAGCAGACATTGCAAATTCGCGGATACCGTATTCAATTGTGCGGCCGGCACGGTTTGCAGGGCTGAATGTTCCGTTATCAGTTGCCTTAAATGCAGTTTTGTTTGGCCCCATCAAGTCTGCAGAACCGCCAACAAGGTTTCCAAAGCGGGCTGCAATTACGTTCAAAGCCTTTCCAGAAGCGTCGCGTGTAGCGCAGGCATCTCCAACCTTGTATTCAACGTCTTTTACAGATTCGTCTGTTGCCTTGTCTGAATGGTAAGCATCCCAAAGCTTCTTAAGTTCAGGATTTTCCTTTGCCCATGCATCAAATTCAGCATTCCAATCTGCTTCTGCTTTTGCAAATGCAGCTTTTTTATCTTCAAAATATTTGTATGCTTCCGGTACAACGTAGAAATCTTTGTCTGTTGGAAGTCCCAAAGTCTTTTTAGCTTCAATAATTCCTTCAGCACCAAGAGGAGCTCCGTGAACATCAGCAGTATTCTGCTTTGGAGCACCCTTACCGATAATAGATTTGAGCATGATTAAAGAAGGCTTGTCGCTGCATTTTTTAGCTTCTTCAACAAGTTTTACAATTCCTTCTACATCATACATATCACCTTTAAGAACCTGCCAGCCGTAAGCTTCGTAACGCTTAGCAATGTCGTCTGTGAAAGTAATATCTGTGCATCCGTCGATAGAAATCTTATTCTGATCGTAGAATACGATGAGTTTTCCAAGTTTAAGGTTTCCAGCCAGAGAACTGGCTTCAGAAGCAACACCTTCCTGAAGACATCCTTCTCCAACCAGAGAATATGTGTAGTGGTCTACAATCTTATGATTTGGAGTGTTGAACTTTGCAGCAAGCATAGATTCTGCAATAGCCATACCAACAGCCATAGAAACACCCTGTCCAAGCGGGCCGCCTGTACATTCTACACCGTCTGTGTCACCGAATTCAGGATGACCAGGACACTTAGAACCAACCTGACGGAAGCTCTTAATGTCATCCATGCTTACTTTATATCCTGCCAGATGCAGAATGCTGTACAAAAGCATTGAACCATGACCTGCTGAAAGAACAAAACGGTCTCTGTCTGCCCATTTTGAATTTGCAGGATTGTGCTTCATAATTTCGCCGTAAAGAACTGCAGCGACTTCTGCTGCACCAAGTGGAAGTCCAGGATGACCTGAATTTGCCTTCTGAATTGCGTCCATTGACAAGCTGCGGATAGAAAGAGCAACTGCCTCAACACCTTTTTTGTCCATAAATCTTACCTCTTAAATATTATGCAAGTTCTTTTATCAAAGCAGAAAGAGTTGCCTCATCGGCATGCCCTTCCAGAGCCTTTCTGAATTCTGCACTTCTGAAAAGTCCAGCCAGAGAAGAAAGTACCTTAAGATGAATCTGAGAGTTATGAGTAAGCAGAATGAAAAGCACAAATACAGCCCTTTCATCCGGTGCCTTCATATCAATCGGCTCTTTAAGATAAACAACACAAATGCGCTGATCTTTTTCTTCCTTCATGATTGGAGTACGTGCATGCGGCAATGCAATTCCATTACCTACAGCAGTACTCAAAACTTCTTCACGTGCACATAAAGCATTATACACCTGTTCTGCAGTCATGCCATCGGGTAAATCTATCATATTGCACACTTTTTTATAAATTTCCTGCGGAGTTTTTCCATCAACATCTTTAAGAACTCCACCACGATGAATCAACTTTGCAATGTCTACCTCATTTTCCATTTATACTACCCCTAATTAGTCTTTTTCCGTAACAATTTCAAAACCTTTGAGCCTGTTTGTTTCAACGGTCTTTTTTAAAACATCACATATTTCATAAAAAGTCTCTTCCATGCCTTCCAGAGACATAGATATTTCTTCTACAGGTAAAGAATCTCTAACCAACTGATTTTCAACTTCTTCAATCATGCGGACAAGATGACCGTAAAGCTGTGTAAGAACCACAAGTTCCTGCTGAGGAAATGTTTCAACAGGAACTTCTGAACTGCCAATCTCACATAAAAGCTGGCTCACCTGAGAAAACAGATCAATGCAATGTTTTCTAATTTCTGCTACCGGGAAATCCCGGAAAGAATTATATGACTTTTTAAGTATATCAAACCTCTTTTCTAAGTTCAATAATACAAAACGCCACTCAAAACTGCCTTCTGTAAGAATATTCGGAAATATGCTTTCTATAACTTTTTCCAAAGGCTGAATTTCTTTACCTCTTTCCTGCTGATAGAGCTGATTTTCTATAAAAGCATCAATTACAAAAGGTGTAAACATCATGGCAATTTCAGACATAATCAGTTCATTTCTTGCCTGTATATTCCAGCTGCCCACATAAGGAACTTCCGAATCATTTTTCCACAGACGGGATTCAAGCCCATAAGGCTGAAATTTAATTTTTTTGGAATTTACAATAAATTCTTCCATTGAGCCGCAGTTTTTTACACAAAGTTCATCCTGATGTTCAAGAAATAGATATGAAAGCTGGGCTTCTATAGAGGCGGCAGGCCCATGCCTTTCAAAAATTGTAAGAAGAGAATCTTCTACCTGAGAATACCACTCTTCCCGCCTGATTGCAGAAGCAGAAACCACAAAACCAGAAGTATCATTTTTTTGAAGAAAAACTTCTATAACATTATTGTTCCAGTCTACAACTCTGCATAAAATTCGGTCTCCAAATTCTACAGTTTCATTTTCAAAAAGTTTATCCAAAGGCCAGGCAGTAAGGTCTACAGAAACAGGCAGATTATACTGAATGGAAGCAAGAGAAAAGATTTTATTGGCCTTATCATTAAAGATATAAGGAAGAACATAACCTTCCCCAAACATGGCAAAAGTATCAAGAGCCTGATTCATGGAAAAATTCACAGGCTCTGATTCAACAACATTTCCCTTTGAAACAAGAATATAAGAGTCCGGGCTTACATCAGGATTAACAAAAGGCATACAGCGATGGCCCAGAATTATATGATTTTTCTTGATTTCTTCCATTGATGGGCAAAAAGAAAACCAGCGTCCTGTAAAAGCCCCTGCCCTTGTAACAAAATTCTGGTTCACAAGAGAAAATACAAAATCTGAAGAATAAAGAAATTCTGTCACCTGCTCTTTAGTAATTTTTGCCCCATGCTTTTTAAGATAGGTATAAAAATCCTTTGCAGTAAAGACGTCAAACTGTAACTTGAGGTACTTAGTCATTAAAGCAGAAGTTCTTGAACTGTTCAAATAATCCCCCGTAACACATTCTAATTTTAGTGCAAAAAACAAGGTCTGTAAATTATCTCTACAAAATGATATAGTACTTTTTATGAAACTGACAGTTTTAGGCTCTGGAACAAGTCATGGAATTCCTGTAATCGGCTGTGACTGTCCTGTATGCAAGTCTACAGACATAAAAGATAAAAGATACAGAAGTTCAGTTTATATAGAAACTGATGAAGGCAAATTTATTCTGGTTGATATTGGCCCGGAATTCAGGATTCAGGCACTTGAAAACGATGTAAGAAAGGTTGATGCCCTGCTTTTAACCCACAGTCATGCAGATCATCTTCATGGCATAGATGATTTAAGGATTTTCAGTGCCTCTATGTATAAGAAACCTGAACATCAGAAGAGCCTTGAACAGTACAATGCTCCCCCAATCCCAATCTACACAAATAAAATTACACTAGATGACATCACTACCCGCTTTGCATATTTTTTTAAGGATGTAAAGGAAGGCGGCGGAATAGCAAAAGTTTCACTTCATGAAGCACTTGATTCTTTTGATTTTTACGGCACAAAAATCACGCCAGTTCCAATGATGCATGGTCATCTTCCTACAACAGGCTGGCTTTTCTCTCATAAAAAAAAGGACGGAAACATTCATTCCATAGCATACCTTACAGACTGCAGTTTTATAGAAGATTCATCTATTAATCTGATTTTAGAAAACTGCGGAATCCTTGACCATCTTATTATTGACGGCCTGAGGGTAAAGGAACATTCAACTCATTTTTCTTTTCTGCAGGCAATGGGCATAGCAGACAGGCTGAAACCTCTAAAAGTATGGATGACTCATATCACTCATGAAAACACTCATGTTCAGATTACAGAATATCTGAAGATACATAAAGCCGAATTTGAAAATCTGAAAAATATTGAAGTACTCCCCGCTTACGACAGGCTTATAATTGAAAGCTGACATTCGGTTTAAAATGATTAGGGCTGCCCCTCTGGACAGCCCCTTTTTTTTAGTTCTGAGCAGCTTCTGCAGCCTTTGGAACCCTTACTTTCTTGTTGATGAAACCTGCACTGAGGCAGTTTGAGCAAACTTTAAGAGTTCTTACTTCTCCGTTAGGAAGAGAAGCCTTTACGCTATGAAGATTTGGTCTCCAAGTTCTGCGAGTATGGTTGTAAGACTTGCTGACTTTATTACCGGACATAACACCTTTTCCGCAAACATCACACATTCTAGACATTTTCTGTATCCTTCCTTATATATAAAAATACATTTTCGCACTGTAAACGATAGTTTAGAGATTTTACACAAATATAAAAAAAAAGTCAATTAAGAAGACCTTAAAAATCAGGGCAAACGCATTATAAAAGAGCCGAAACTGTAAAAAGTGCTACCACTGCACGTTCTTGCAAACCGCATGGTATAAGCCGCATAGGAAAATGATTAAAAAGGCTTCGCCTCGGCTTATAAATGCGTTTGCAATCCCGTTCCGTTCCCGCACTTTTTACAGGACAGACGCATTATAATGCAGAGCTCTGTAAAATCTGATGGATGGCAGTGAAACCGAGGCT
>JAFUYH010000007.1 GCA_017470605.1 Treponema sp. | reverse complement strand
TTTCCGTCCTTTGTTTATTTGCCCGGTGGCCATAGTGGAGAGGTAATACCCGTTCCCATTCCGAACACGGAAGTCAAGCTCTCTTACGCCGATGATACTGCCTTTGCGGCGGGAAAGTAGGTAGCTGCCGGGCTTTTTTTTGTTTAAATGCTTTCCTATTGCCCTATGCGGGCAGCGCCCATACAGGAACAAATTCTCTTAAAGCATTGAAATGTTTTTAATTAATTTTTCTGGTGTTAGTGAATAAGATTCTTTTGAAGCAATGTGTGAGGCTAGTGCGTGTGTTTCTACGGCAGTTATTGCAGCATCTTTAGAAGAGTATCCTTGTGCTAAAAGTGCCGCGCACATTCCTGCAAGAACGTCTCCGCTGCCCCCTTTTGCAAGGCTGGGGCTGCCGTCCTGGCAAATGTAAATATTACCTTCTGAAGCAATATATGTTACGGCACTTTTCATTATAATCGTGCAATTTGCAAATCTTTTTGTAAATTCTTTTCCGGCTTTTATTCTATCAATTTCTGTTAAAGGACACTTTGTAAACTCTGAATCAAATTCAAGATTTTCTAATAAAATCTGTAATTCCTTTAAATGAGGAGTAAGTATAATCCTGCTTTCTTTATTTTTATTCAGTTCTTCAAGCAGATTTTTAAGTTTTTTATTGGTAAGAAGGTCTGCATCTATTACACAGGCAGGATTCTTTTTTTTATGAAACCATTCTGTAAAAGGCAGGAGAATATCTTCATCAATATTTCCAAGCCCGCTTCCTATTGAAATTGCAGTAGTTTTTTCAGGAATAGATTGGCATATCATCAGTTCCGGGGAAATTTTGAACTGTTCCAGATTTGAATTTTTGCTTTTAAAAAGACTTGTCAGTCCGCTACCAAAGTTCATGGCTGCACTGGCACATAAAACCGCGGCTCCAGATTTTTCACCTGCAAAAACGAGTGTATGACCGTAAGTTCCCTTGTTTGCAGACTGATTTTTTCTATATGGAAGAATTATATCGTCTTTTGTTATCACTTCTGCGACTGGTTGAGAAAGTCCTTCAAACTTTTCTGAGCTTATGCCAAGTTCGGTCTTTATAATTTTTCCGCAGACATTCTTTCCCTTATCTGTAAAAAATGGTAATTTCAGTTCTCCCATACTCACTGTGTAGTCCGCTTTAAAAGACATACCAGAAGGAATATCACAGGCTATGCGGATAACATCTTTAAGGGAGTTTAGGTTATCAAAAAGTATTTTTATATCTTCTGGAAGAGAGCCGTGAAAGCCCGTTCCGTAAATGCAGTCTGCAATTATAGAATCACAAGGATTGCATTGGAAAAAATCATCAAAAGATTTTTTTATGGGAATTCCAAGTTTGCAGGCCATTGTATATTGTACGGAACCTTCTTCTGTTGAGGGAGGAATCGGACAGTAAACAAAGACTGGCATTTTGTTTTGAACTTGACGGGCCAGTGCAAGACCATCTGCCCCATTGTTTCCTTTTCCGCAAAAGATATGAAGGGATTTTGTTCCATCAGCATTCAGTTCTAGTATAAGTTTTGCAAGAGCTGATGCGGCATTTTCCATCATCAAAAATGGTGGAATGGAAAAATTTTCTTTTGCTTTCCTTTCTAAGTCTGAAGGATTATCAAAAACTGGAATCATAAAAAGATAAAGCCCAGAATTGCAGCTGGAATAAGGTAGAGAGCAAACCACTGCAGCTTACCTTTCCGTATAGTCTTCATAAGGAGTGCAAGAGAAAGATAACCTACGATAAAGGCTGAAATGCATCCCAGAATAAGAGGTAAGGCCCCCACAGATTCAGTTACATCACCTAAATCTTTCAGTTCAAGAATAAAGGCCCCCAGAATAGCCGGAATTGAAATTATAAAAGAATATTCACCTGCAGCAGAACGTTCAACTCCGCAGAAAAGTGCCCCGGCAATTGTTGAACCTGACCGGCTTATTCCAGGAAGTGTACCTACACCCTGCATAAGTCCGATAAAAAGTGCCTGTGCTTTTGAAATGCCTTTTTCTGAATTGCGTTTTTCTAGAATCGCTGAAAGAATAAGAAAGGCAGATGTGATGAGAAATCCTATGCAAATCACTTTTACAGGAAGTTCAGGAATCAGCTTGCTGGTAATAATTCCAATTACACCAGTAACGAGCGTGGAAAGAATTATTGCAATTATAGTTTTGCGTCCAAGTTCATCCGTTCCGCAAAGAATGTCATCAGTCTGAATATCTGATTCCAATGGCTTTCTTGCAATCCATCTTCCAAAACATTTTAAAAGAGTCCATATTTTTTTTCGGAAATAAAGGCAGACAGCAGCAAGCGTTGCCAGATGAAGAAAAACATCAAAAAGAAGGGGTACTTCGTCCAGTCCAAAAAGACTTTGGGCAATTGCCAGATGTCCTGATGAAGAAATCGGAAGAAATTCTGCAATTCCCTGTAGGATGCCGAGTAATATTCCCTGAATGACTGTCATTTTTATCCTCTTTATTTATTATTTTTTTTTGAATACAGATAACAGCATACTGCATATATAATTGCAAAGGCAATCATAAGAAAGCATAGAATCTGTCCTGTAGAGAAATTCAGCAGTGAAGTATTTGTGTAAATTGGTGCAGAAGAATCTTTTGCAATCCTGTAACCGATGTCGGCATCAGGTTCACGGAAATATTCGATTACAAAGCGAACCAGACCGTAGCCGCCGGCATAGACTGCGCCTAACATTCCGTCAAACTTTTTGTGTCTGCGGACAAGCCAGATTACTGACCATAAAATAAGCCCCTCAAAGAGTGCTTCATATAGCTGACTTGGATGACGAGGAAGATTTATCAGTCTCAGCCCGCTTATATCCATTCCGACTTCTTCTGCAAACTGCTGAACCCAGGGAAGGGCTGCCGAAAATTTTTCTGCTCCAGGGAATGTCATTCCCCATGGCATAGTGGTAATGCGTCCGTACAATTCTCCGTTCAGAAAATTACCAAGCCTTCCAAAAGTGTAGCCAAGCGGAATTGCACAGACCATTGCATCTGACCATTTTAAGAATGACTGTTTGTGCCGTTTGCACCAGATAATCATTCCAAAAAGTCCGCCAATGAAGCCGCCGTGATAAGACATTCCTGCAAGGCCTGTAAAAGAACCGCTTGAATCAAAAGGCCAGAAAATAAGCCATGGCTTTTTCCAGTACAGCCCGCTGCTATCATAAATCAGGGTTGAAAAAATTCTGGCACCTATGAGAAGAAAAACGATTCCGGTAGAAATAAAGCTGAATAAATCATCTTCTGAAACAGTATATGTAGAAGTGTTTAAATCACCGTCTTTTGAGCATTTTTTTAGTAAAAGATATGCAGTCACAAAGGCAAAAACATACATCAATCCATACCATCTAAGAAGTTCCAAAAACTTTATTTCCGGGAAAATCTGTGGATGAATCCAAGAAGGATAATTTAAATATAAAAACATACTTTTTCCTTTAGTTTAAAATTTAGAAAGGTCAGATAGAAAAGCCCTGATTTGCCGCATTTAAAAGTTTAGATTTAAGCAGGTTGTTTTCTTTTCTAAGCTGAGTAATTTCATACTGCTGGGTTTTGACCATTTCTGCAAGTTCACCCATAGAAAGAGTTCCTCCAGAAACAAGGTCATCAATTCCAGAAAGCTTGAAGTTGTAGTCTTCATTTGCATCTTCTTCTGCATCCTGAAAGTTATCTCCGCTGAAGGTTTCTGCTGTGTATGCAGCATCAAACTGACGGGCTGGCGTTGAAATTACCTTGTCTGCAATTCGGTAAATAGCCTGCCCCAGAACAGACTGAGGTTTATAAACAACAACAGGAAGCTGGGATGCGAGTGCCTTGTCTTGAAATAAATCGCGGTACATTAGTCCAAGATATTCAATTTCAAGACCAAGATACTGGTTGCATGAAGATTTTATACGTTGAGCCCTGTCTGCATCTTTAGGGTCTTCAATCATATTCATTACAAGGCGAGGGCGGAACTGCTGCATTCGATTTATAAAAATCTGAGTTGTCTGCGGATCTACGCGAGCAAGGCCTTGAATCAGTTGAGGAATATAGAGCTTCTGCATGGTGGCAGAATCTTTTTTAAGTTCATCCAGATATGCACGTCCTGGAGTACCCCTTTTGTAGGTTGTGTAAAGCAGGCGGAAAACGGCATTTTTAAGGAAAAGATAGCCATTTAAAGTTGCAGTGACTGCTGGGGCTGAAACAATAATTCCCTGTGGAGAAAGAAGGAACATATCAAGAATAAACTGATGGGTTCCTGCTCCCAAATCAAGAATTACATAATCTGTATCAATATTTTTGAGATTTCTGATGAGTTTTATTTTCTGTACATGCTTTAGGGAAGTAAGATCTGGAATCTGATTGTCACCTGCAATAAAACTTACATTCTGATAATCAGTCGGCTGGATAATATCTTTAAAATCACTTTTGTCTGTAAACCAAGAACCAAGACTTTCTTTGCCAGGATGCTGACCTATAACGAGATGAAGATTTGATGCTCCCAAATCAAGGTCTACAAGAACTACTCTTTTGCCCTGTTGTCCTAATGCGATTGCTAAGTTTGCAGAAAGAAGACTTTTTCCAACGCCTCCCTTACCGCTTGCTACTGGAATAATTTGTGACATATAAAAATTATAACACGTTTATTGTAAAAAGTGAATGTAAAAAAATCTTATGGTAGATTTTTTATGCTTTGTGGAATACAATAAAAGAATGAATAAATCAACTAAAAGTGGAAAAGTGCGCTACTGCATCTTCCTTTGTTTTTCTATATTTATACTGTTTTTTACATCACAATGTTTTGCAGAATCCTCAGTTGAAAAAGATTCCAAAATTTCAAGTTTTCAATATATAAAAAAGCTGAATTCAGTTTTTGATTTTGTTCAGCAAAACTATGTGGATGAAGTGGATCCGAAAGTTCTTTATGAAGGGGCATTAAAGGGAATGCTTGATGCTTTGGGAGACCCTTATACTTTGTATCTTGACCCAAATTCAATGCGGGATCTTACGGATACTACGGCAGGAAGTTTTGGTGGAGTAGGGCTTTCAATTTCTAAGGCTGCTGAATCTACTGCAGACAGGCCTGCCTATGTAGAAGTTGCTACCCCTATAGAAGATACCCCTGGAGCCAGAGCGGGAATTCAGTCTGGAGACCTGATTGTTGCAATTGATGGAATTCCAACACCAGATATGACTATGAATGATGTGCTTGCACATCTGCGCGGGGAAATTGGTTCTTCTGTAACCGTTACTATCCTTCGCGGAAAAAACATGAAGTTTGATGTTACTTTGATTCGTGCCCTTATTGAGGTGCCTACAATAAAGGCAGGCATGATAGAAGGAACAAAAATAGGTTATGCAAGGTTGATTCAGTTTACACCTGATACGCCAATCCGGCTTCAGGATGCCCTGGATGATTTTGAAAAGAAAGGATATACAAGCCTGATTATTGATCTTCGTGATAATCCGGGCGGACTCATAACAAGTGTTGTTGATATAGCAGATAAGTTTATTGACGGCGGGCCGATTGTTTCTACAAAGAGCCGGCTTTTGTTTGAAAATCAGCAGTTTAAGGCTTCTGCAGATAAAACTACTGTAAAAAAGAATATTCCTGTTATTGTTCTTATTAACCGTGGTTCAGCGAGTGCTTCTGAAATTTTGTCGGGGGCATTAAAGGATTATCATCTTGCATATCTTGTTGGAGAAAGAACTTATGGAAAAGGTTCGGTTCAGCAGGTTATTCCTTTAAGCAATACTGATGGATTTAAAATCACGATGGCCCGTTATTATACGCCAAGTGATACAAATATTGATAAAATTGGAATTCCACCTGATTATGAAATAAAGAACTTTGAAACTCTTAGTCCTGAGCAGGAAAAGATTTACATGGATATGCTCAATTCAAATGTCATTACAGATACTGTGGAAAAAACTTCCGGCATGACAGAAAATGATATTGCAAAAGCGGCTACCGAAATTAAGAAGACTTATGATATAGATGAAAGAATTATCAGAAGACTGCTGCGTGTTCAGGTTCAGAGAACACAACCGGCTGCTCTTTATGATTTGGATTATGATTTACAGTTAAATGCGGCCATCAGATTAATTCAGGACGGTCATTATGAGGAACTTGTAAAATCTACAAAAACTTTGCGTCAGCTTCAGGATGAAATTGAAGAATCTAAATAATGCGTCAGTTTATTCTAAATGGACAGAAAATTGTAAATGGCCTCGTAAATATTGATGGAAAGGATTTCCGCTATCTGCGTCAGGTGCTGAGGGTAAAGCCTGGCGATATGATTTCTTTGAGACTTGAAAGCGGAGAATTAAAAGCTGCTACAGTTTCTCTGATTGATGAAAAGGCACACCGTATACTTCTTCAGATTTGTGCTGAATCTGGCTATAACTCACGGCATTCTGTAACCCGAGGGGTACAGGCAGAGGAACTTACAGGGCTTAATGAGGGAGTGGAATTCTGGTTGTTCCAGTTCATTACAAAAGCACAGAAATTTGAACAGATTGTAAGGCAGGCAACTGAATGTGGTGTGTTAAAAATTGTGCCGATTGCAGGAATGTATTCCGAAAAAAGCAGTGTAATGGCTCAGGAAGGTGCAAAGAGAGAAAGACTGGAACGCATTATAAAGGAAGCAAGACAGCAGAGCGGATCTCCTGTTAATACGGAAGTATTACAGCCTCATAGTCTTGAAGATGCTATTGATTTATGGAATGAAAATCCTGCAGAAGAAAGCCTGGCTTTAGTCCTTTATGAAAGAACAGATTTTACGGAGCCTTTGCAAAAAGTCATAGAAGAGTTTGGACGGGATAAGATTCGGCGTGTGTGTATATGTTGTGGATGTGAAGGCGGTATCAGTCCTTCTGAAATAGAAATTTTATGTAAAAAAGGACTGTTTCATCCGCTTCATTTTGCCGTAAATATATTAAGGGCAGAAACCGCTGCATTGTATGGCATTGCGGCAGTTCAGTCTAATATTTTATAAAAAATTCTTTAAGGTTTTATATGTCTATCAGTAGAATTTCATTACTTGGCGTACCAGTTGATATTTGCCCGCCAGAAAATCTTGAAAGTGAGATTTTGGAACTTCTTGCAAAACCGGGAACAAAGCAGATAATTTTCCTTTCTATCTGGAATCTTCTTAGAGCCCGCCACAAGGGTGATTTTTCTGAGACAATAAAAAATGCTGACTTAATTATTCCAATTTCAAAAAGCATATTGAAAGGGGCAAAATTCTTAAAACTGGATGTGCCTGTCAGATATAATCCCTTTAATGCTGTTATTCAGATTTTGGGAATTTTGGATTCTCATTACAAATCTCTTTATTTATTTGGTTCTACCAAAAAAACACTTACAAAAACTGAGCACAATATTCGGGATACTTTTAGAAACCTTAGAATCATAGGACGATATGTTGGCTATTATCCTAAAAGTGTAGAAAATGACATTGTTGAAGCAATGTTCAAGGCTCAGCCTTCTCTGGTTCTTTTAAGTGATGGTATAAAAGAAAAAAACTGCTGGGCTTACAGACGCCGCAACCGCTTTTCTTCAAGCATCTTTTTGTATTATAAAGACGCATTTGGAATCTTTTCTGAGCGGGTAAAGAGGGTTAGTGAAAAGACTTTTGATAAGGGGCATGAAATGTGGTTTGAAATCATGCATAATCCCTTCAAACTGTTTTTGATTTTTCCGTATATCTGGTATATTCTGTGCCTTGTGTGGTACAGACTTTTCAAAAAGAAGTAGGCATGTATTTGGAAGGCGTGCATGTTGAAGAGTCAGCAGATTTTTCGACTCAAGATGATTTCTTCTCGCAATGATGTGCTTTCTTTCTGTTATAATGCTCTGGAGCAAAAATCGCAATTAAGATTAGAAACCGACAGTCTGGAGTGTCTTTTTTCTGAATCCTGTTTTTTTATTATTGACGGAGCAGAATTCCAGAATATGTCCTTCCGTCTCTTTGAGCAGGCTAAAGTTCGTTCTAAAAATATTTTAATACTGATTACATCTGATATTCCTGTTTCAATCCGTAATTACTGCGAAGGCTTTTTTCACAATGTAATTTTCTTTCCTATTGATTCTGACCTTTTTATGCTGCAAGTCGTAAAACAGGTTGCTGAATCCAGTAAGAGGGGAAGTTTGGGAGACAGTAAAATAGAAGAACCCATTTCTGATTCCCTGATGGGATTTTTTGCAGGAAAATCAAAGTTAATGCGTAATGTCCGCGCAAAAATAGAAAGGGCATCTAAACTTGACGGGCCGGTTCTGCTGCTTGGAGAAACTGGTACAGGAAAATCTACGGCTGCGGAATTAATTCATAAGCTTTCTGTTAGAAGGGAAAAGCCTTTTGCGTCAAAAAATGTATCTACAATTTCTGATACCCTTGCCTGCAGTACTCTTTTTGGAACAGAATGTGGAGCCTATACAGATGCCGTAAAGAAGGAAGGTTTATTTAAAACAGCCGATGGAGGCACACTTTTTCTGGATGAGGTGGGAATGGCTTCTCTGTCTTTGCAGGCAATGCTTTTGACTGCCCTGGAAAGCGGCGTGATTCAGAAAGTTGGAAGCGAAAAAAGTGAGAGGGTTGATGTCCGCGTGATTTTTGCAACCAATGCCTCTCTTGTAGACATGATAAATACAGGCTTATTCCGAACCGATTTGTATTTTAGGATTTCAGATATAGTAATTCAGATTCCTCCTTTAAGAGAAAGAAGGGAAGATTTAAGGTATATGGCTTCGGAATATGCTCAGAAAAACGGAAAAATGCTTTCTGAAGACGCTTTTAATATGATTGAAGAATATTATTGGCCGGGAAATATAAGGGAGTTAAATCAGTGTCTTGGCAGGGCATTCAGAAACTGCCCTAAAGAACTTGTTTCTTCTGATTATCTGGATTTTGGACTTTTTAATTAGAAATAACATCTGAAACAATTTCAATCAAAGATTTACCAAAAGATTCTGCCTTTGCACTGCCAATTCCGTATACATTTAAAAGTGCGGATTTTGAAAGGGGCTTTTTTGCTGCAATATCAAGCAGAGTCTTATCATTAAAAATAACATAAGGCGGAACGTTCATATCATCCGCTTTCCGTTTTCTCCAGTCTTTTAATTTTTGTATGATTTGAGAGGCTTTTTCATCATTTTTGTAGGCGCGGCTTTTCTTTGCAAACTTCATGCTTCCAAAATCAGAGATAGGAAGGTAGAGCTCATTCCTGTTTACAAGGAAAGATTTTCCGCTTGGGGTAATTTCCAGAATCTTGTATTCTCCTGTCCTTGCAATCAGCTGTTCTTCGATGAGAAGTTCCAGAAGTTCGAACCAGCCGTCTTTTGAAAATTCATCGCCTATGTTCCATGTACTCAGTTTATTATGACCGTTTTCTGCAATTCGTTTTGAAAGGTTCCCTGTTAAAACATCAATTACATAGGCAGCCCCAAACCTCTGTTTTGTTCGGATTATGCAGGACATGAGTTTTTGGGCGGGAACAGTTACGTCTTTGAGCGGCATGGTTCCATTGCGGCAAACGTCACAGCATCTTTGCTTTGCTTCCACTGAATCATCTGGGCTGGAATATTTTTCTCCAAAATAGGCCAGCAGGCTTTTTCGGCGGCAGTGATGGGAGGAGGCATAATTAATCATCCCCTGTAAGAGTATTTCTGATTTTTGTGGGTCGGCGGCATCTTGAAAAAAGAAACGGATTTTGTGGATGTCTCCCGCACTGAAAAGGAGCAGGGCATCTGAAGGAAGCCCGTCCCGGCCGGCGCGGCCGATTTCCTGATAATATTCTGCCAGCGATTTTGGAAGGTCGTAGTTTATTACAAAGCGAACATCCGGCTTGTCTATGCCCATTCCAAAAGCAACGGTTGCAACTATTATCTGAACTTCGTCCTTTATGAACATATCCTGATTTTTTGTTCGTACCTGGTCTGAAAGTCCCGCATGATAGTTAAGGACGGAATAGCCCATTTTGTCTAGTTTTGAAGTGAGTTCGTCTGTCTGTTTTCTTGAATTGCAGTATATTATTCCGCTGTCACCCGGATGTTTTTTTATACATTCTATTACCTGCTCAAGTCCATTTCTTTTTGGCTGGACTTCAAGAAATATATTTTCACGATTAAAACTTGAAACAAAAACTTCAGGACTTTGCAGAGAAAGATTTCTGATGATATCCTGACGAACCTGTTCTGTAGCAGTTGCAGTAAGGGCCAGCATGACCGCCTTAGGAAAAAGATTCCTTATGCTTCTGATTTCAAGATAGTCAGGGCGGAAGTCATGCCCCCATTCAGAAATACAGTGGGCTTCATCTATGGTAAAGCAGCTTACACTTACATCTGAAGAAGAGAGTAAGTCACGTATTCTTCCTGTAGAAAGCCCCTCTGGTGAAACATAGACAATTTTTACTTCTCCCCGCCTGATTTCACCTGCCGCCGCAAGGTATTCTTCCCATTCCAGACTGCTGTTCAGAAAAACTGAATGAATTCCGCTGGCTTCAAGAGAAGAAACCTGATCATGCATTAAGGAAATGAGAGGGGAAACGACTACAGTGAGGCCTGGAAAAATCAAGGCAGGAAGCTGATAGCAGACGGATTTTCCGCCGCCGGTGGGCATTACGCCCAGAGTGTCCCTGCCTTTTAGAATGGAAGTGATGATTTCTTCTTGAAGCGGTCTGAACCTGTCATAGCCAAATACAGATTTTAAGACTATATGGGGGTCTGCATTGATAAAAGCGGTGGGACTTATTTTCATGAATTTATTATAGCACATTTTTACTCAAATCTCCCTGTATCTCTTGAAAAAAAACTGATTTTCTGTTAAATTCATAAAACCATGCCGGAGTGGTGGAATGGTAGACACGACAGACTCAAAATCTGTTGCGAGCAATCGTGTAAGAGTTCAAGTCTCTTCTCCGGTATAAGAACTTCCTAAAAAAAGGAAGTTCTTTTTTTTTGCTTAAAACTTTAAGCCGTTCGGGCTTGAACTCTTGTTGATGCGAAACCTGGCTACATCAAGTCCGGCGGAATTGTGGAACATAGCTTTCGGAAATCAATCGCTTCCGTAAGGTGTTCACAGGAAATGTCTTGACTCCCCGCAAGATCCGCTATAGTTCGTGCTGTTCTAAGACAGGAAGAAATTGCTCTTGGAGAAAAACTGAAACGTTCTGCCGCCTCTTCCAGCAGTTTTTTTCCAGCAGAGTCTGTCTTGCAGAAATTCAAAATCTGCTCAGGAGACAGTTTTGCATTTTTTATTCCCTGCCTTTTTCTTTGAGCTTTTACCGCAATTCGAATTTCTTTTTGAAGTTCTTCCGTAGACCTTCCTTTTTCTTCGTCGGAAAAAGATTGTTTTGGAAGATCTACAAAAATCCGTAAGTCAATACGGTCTAAAAGCGGGGCAGAAAACTTTTTCCAGTACAGGTCTACAGATTTTTCACTGCAAAGACATATTTTTGCAGAAGAACCGTAATTGCCGCAAGGACAGGGATTTACTGCCATTAAAAGTTGAAAATTTGCTGGATAGCATGTGCTTCTCCCCGCCCTGCTTAAAGAAACTCTTCCGGATTCTAATGGAACCCTGAGCATCTGCAGAACTGAAGTTTTAAATTCAGCTGCTTCGTCCAGAAATAAAACCCCATTATGGGCAAGCGAGATTTCTCCTGGCCTGCAATTCTGGCCTCCACCGCACATACCTTCCAGAGAAGCTGTCTGATGAGGTATTCTAAAAGGCGGATTTTTTACAAGTGGTTCTGAAGGTTTAATAAGACCTGCAAGAGACCAGATTCTTGTAACGGAATATGCTTCTTCTTTGGTTAACAGGGGAGTAATTGCTGGAAATTTTTGAATTGCCATGGTTTTGCCACAACCCGGGGAACCTACCGCAATAAGATTGTGCCCCCCGGCCGCCGCAATTTCCAGCGCCCTCACAAGCCGCTCCTGCCCCTTAATTTCCGCATACTCAAAGCCCGCCTCCATGCGGCGAAATTCCACGCCGCCATCATCAGGCTCCCCCCCTTGCCTTCCTTCAAATGCCCCCTCCTCCCCCAGAGCCCGAATCGCGCTTTCCAGACAGTCCGCTCCATACACCAGGGCACCGGGAACTTCCCTTGCTTCTTCCGCGTTCTGCTCTGGCACGATGCACCGTCTTATTCCCTGCGCGATTGCCGTAGAAACTGCGGCATTTACCCCTTTTACGGCGCGTACCTTCCCGGAAAGTTCCAGTTCCCCCATCACGAGTATTTTTTCTTCCGCAAAAACAGTACCAGAACATTCCGCCTGTGCCTTTAGAACTCCAACTGCAATCGGTAAGTCAAAACCTGCCCCTTCCTTTTTTAAGTCTGCCGGAGAAAGGCTTATCAAAACCCTTTCTGGCGGAAAAGAAAAACCTGCATTTCTGATAGCGGCCTGCATCCTTTCTCTGGATTCCTTTACAGCTCCGTCTGCAAGTCCTACAATATCCACCGCAGGAATTCCGCGGCGTAAATCAACTTCAACCGTCACCAGGGCTCCTTCATAGCCGAATGGTGAAAATGAAAAAATCTGCATTTAATGCCTCCATAATAAATACTTGCCGCTAGATTTCATTTTCACCAAATTTTATAAAAAAAAGTACGTTATTTTTACAAAATTTCAACTTTTTTCTGAAAAGTGTGTTATAATATATAAAATAGAAAAGTATTACTTTGTAGGAGTTCTTGTGAATAAACACGATTTTCCAAAGATCCATTTTTATGATCAGGATTTTGTAGACATTTATAATAAGACATGGTCATGGGTTTCTTCTTTCTGGATTAACCCTGAATCGGGTGAACAGGACACCAATGGACTGTTTATCTATCCCGAAAATGATCAGCTGACGATAAATCAGTTTGAGTCTATTCTTTCCTCATTTTTCTTAGTTTATTCCAATAGAAATTTTGATTCTAACAAGAATATTGATTATTTTTACAAGATGCAGGAAGAAAACGGAGCAATCCGCAGTAAATATGATGTAAAGACAAACCAGCCTATTCTAGATAAAAAGAATCCTGAAGGGGTAGGGCTTCCTCTTTTTGCTTTTGCAGAATACAATCTTTTCCATAAGTCTGCAAATAAGAAGCGAATTAAAGATGTTATGCCATACCTGCAGAAATACATGGACTGGCTGAACGAAAATTTTAAAAAAGAAAACGGACTTTATTCTGTACCTGTAAGTGCAACAGGAATGACAAATTCTCCGCGTGAAAATGTCTGCTATCCTGTTGATTTTAACGCCTGTATGGCAATCAATGCTTCTTATATGTCTGCTCTGGGCGATATTCTGAATGATAAGGAAATCAGTTTCCAGTACAGAAAACTTTACTTTGCAATCAAGACGAAAATCAATTCCTTGATGTGGGATAACGATACTGGTTTTTATTATGATTTGGATGAAAATGAAGCACGTCTGCCGGTTAAGACAATTGCAGCCTACTGGACAATGCTTGCGGAAATCCCAAATGCTGATAAGGCAGATTTACTTGTTGAACATTTGAACAATCCAAATACCTTTGGAACTGAACATCCTTTCCCGACCCTTTCTGCTGATGACCCTAACTTTAGTGAAGAAGGTAACGGCTTCTGCGGAAGCGTTATGCCTGCCTACAACTTTATGGTTATCAAGGGATTGGAAAAATACGGTCAGTATGAATTTGCCCGCGAATGTGCAATCCGTCACCTCTACTTTGTTCTGGAAGGCCTTATGCCAAATGAAAACAAGGAACCTGGTGATTTGTTTGAAGCCTATCTTCCAAATAAAGAAGGAAAGGCAAAGCGCAATAAAAAGGATTATGCACGTTCCCGCTATATAATTACTGCAGGCCTTTCTACAATCGCCTTGATGATAGAAAACGTAATTGGCCTTGCAATCAGTCTTCCTCGTAAAACTGTAGACTGGATTATTCCAAACCTTGAAATTATGGGAATTGAAAAACTTTCCCTCAAAAGAAACCTCATCACGATTCTTTCTAATAAGAGTTCTCGCGGATGGGAAATTCAGATGGAAAGCGAAAAGTTATACTACTTTACAATCAATATCCTTGACCAGAAGAAAAAGACACTTCCTATTCCAAGCGGAAAGTGTTCTATGCTTATAGACAAACTCTAGTTTTAGGGAGACGTTATGGCAGCCCCAGAATCAGTAATAGAAATAGGTTCTACGGGGGTTCGGCTACTTGTAGCTGAATTCGCGCCTAACGGAACCCAGAACATTATAGACCGTTCCACAATGCCTCTTCCTTTGGGAAAAGATGTTTTTACAAACGGCGTAATAAGTCAGGAAACTCAGAATCAGCTTATTCAGATTTTAAAACGTTTTGTAGAACAGCTTGCATCCTGGGGAATTCAGCCTTCTGCAACAAACTGCATTGCTCTTAGTGCCTTCCGCGATGCAAAAAACAGCGACCCGATTATAGATCGAATACTTGTGCAGACAGGCCTGCGCGTTCACATTATTGACGGAATTGAAGAAAACAAACTTGTATACCTTGCAGTAACCGACTGTATAAAAGACCAGTCAGTTCATCTTATGGATGATACCGTAATTCTTGTTGTTGGCGGAAGTACAACAGAAATCATGATGATGTCTGACGGTAAGATGGCTGGCGTTCACAGTCTGCGTCTTGGCACGGTACGGATAGAAGAGCAGATTAAGAAAAGAACCAGTTCTTATGATGATATTCAGCGTTATGTAAAGGAATCTATCCATAATACAAAGGGCTCTCTGGAAAACGAACTGAACCTTGCAGAAGTAAAGCAGTTTATCGCGGTCGGTTCGGATGTAACTCTTGCGGCCATTCATGTGGGGCATCCTATTTCTACCTTTCTTTGGGAGATAGACAAAAATGATTTTGAAGCATTTGTTCGTGAGATTCAAAAGTATTCTATAGATGAATGTGTTGCCCGCTTTAAGATTCCTTACAGCGAAGCGGAAACCCTGCAGGTAAGTCTGCTTATTTATATGCGTTTTTTGCTGTTTACAAAAGCAGAAAGAATGCTGGTGCCTGAAACAAATATCCGTAACGGACTTCTTTTGAGTAAAAATTCGGGAGAAAACGAAGAACTGCGTCAGGAATTCGTTACCCAGATTACGGCATCGGCGCGAAACCTTTTGCGCAAATATCATGGTGATGAAAAACATGCCGAATGTGTAATGATGATTTGTGCAAAACTTTACGATGTCCTGAAAAATGAACTTGCCTTGGACGACCATGCGCGCACCCTGCTGGAAACGGCAGCAATCCTGCATGACATCGGTTCTTTTATCCGCTATGACAATCACAATCTGCACAGTTCTTACATCATAAAAAATTCAGAAATTTTCGGGCTTTCCCGCAAGGATATTACGATAGTTTCTGAAATTGCAAAATATCACAAGGGAACTTCCGTTCCTCAGGATGAAGACAGTTTTCTTATGCTGCCCCGCCAGGACCGCATGACGATTCTTAAACTTACGGCTATTTTGCGCATTGCAGATGCCCTTGACCGCGGTCATATTCAGAAATTCAGCGATATTTCTATAAAACTGGAGCAGAACAGCCTGATTATTAAGACAAGAAATACAAAAAATACAATTCTGGAACGTATTGCCCTTTCTGAAAAATCGGGGATGTTTGAGTCGGTATTTGGTTATAAGGTAATTATGCTGTAGGACTGAGTGGGGAAGTGATTATGGAAAACAGATTTTTTAACAGGGAACTTTCATGGCTTGAATTTAATGCTCGTGTACTCCATCAGGGATTGAATAAATCTCTTCCTCTTATGGAACGCCTGCAGTTTCTTTCTATCGTAACTTCTAATTTTGATGAATTTTTTCAGGTTCGTGTTGCGTCCCTAAAGCGTCAGTTTTTTGAAAATCCAGACCAGGCTGATGTTTCTGGTCTTACTCCTCAGATGGTTCTTACATCCATTTCTGCGCGGGCTCATCAGATAATCAGAAGCCAGCAGGAATGTCTTATGTCTGATATTCTGCCTTCTCTTTCTGAAAAGGGGCTTGTTTACGTTGCTCCTGAATCTTACACTCACCAGCAGTCGGAATATCTTCATTCAGTTTTTGATACGGATATTTATCCTCTTTTGACTCCTTTGCGGACAGATACAGAGGCTTTTCCAAACATTAAAAATCTTTCTGTTTATGTAGCCTTCCTTTTAAAACCGATTGCGGGCATTAAATATTCTTCTGAAGAATTAAAGGGGGCAGATGATATTCCCCGCATTGCCTTTGTGGAAATACCGGGGGGGCTTTCTAACGTTTACTGGCTGCCTTATGAAAGGGGAGTCACTTCTGCAAGGCCTTTTGCCCTTTTACAGGATATTATTACCCTTTACGGAACAAATCTTTTTCCGGGTTTTGAAGTAGAAGAATCCCTTTTGTTTAAAGTTGCCCGCGATGCAGACTTTGCCGTAGATGAAGATTCCGGCAACTTTATTAATGCAATGGAAAATGTTTTGATTCAGCGGCAGTCTTCCTTTCCGGTTCAAATGACCTGTAACGGTACAAGTGACAGAATCAGAAAGTTTCTGATGGAAAAACTGGATCTTTTTGCAGATGACGTTTACTTTGTAGAGCGGATTATAAATCCCGGTGATTTGCTGGAATTACGGGATACGGAAGCGGGCGCGGCTCTTTCTTTTGAACGCTGGGAACACTTTTACCCTGCAGATTTACCGGAAGAGGAGCCTTATTGGGATACCTTAAAACTGCATGATAAAATTCTTCATGTGCCTTACGAAAGTTATGACCCTGTTGTAAAATTTTTAAATGATGCTGCTGATGATGAAAACGTGCTTGCCATTAAAATGACTCTTTACCGCACGGGTCGGGCTTCTCCTATTATTGCCGCTTTGGAAAGAGCTGCCCATAACGGAAAGCAGGTTGTGGTTCTGGTAGAGTTAAAGGCCCGCTTTGACGAAGAGCGGAATATTGCATGGGCAAATGAACTTGAAAAGGCAGGTGTAACTGTAATTTATGGTCTTGTAAACTTAAAGGTTCACGCAAAAATCCTTATGGTAATCAGAAGGGAAAGCGACACTATCCGCCGCTACGTGCATCTGGCGACCGGAAACTACAACACAAAAACGGCAAAACTTTATTCAGATATTTCTTTGTTTACGGCAAATCCGCAGATTGCAAATGATGCAACTATGTTTTTTAATCTGGTAACCGGTTATTCGACTTTGCAGAAGATGAATTGTCTTGCAATGGCGCCGGTTACACTAAAATCTAATCTGCTTTCTATGATTCAGCGGGAAATTGAAAGAAGCCGGCCGGAACAGCCTGGTTTAATCATTGCAAAAATGAACAGCCTTACCCACGAAGAAGTGATTGCGGCCTTGTACAGGGCAAGTCAGGCTGGTGTGCGGGTGCTTTTGAATATCCGCGGAATCTGCATGCTGGTTCCTGGCGTGAGCGGTTTGAGTGAAAATATCCGCGTTCTTTCTATTGTAGACCGCTATCTGGAACATTCCCGCATTTTCTACTTTCAGAACGGAGGAACCCCAGAACTTTACTGTTCCAGTGCAGACTGGATGAGCCGTAATCTTGACCGCCGGATTGAACTTATGTTCCCGATTTTGGACAGGGCGGCATTTGAAGAAGTCAAGTCTATTCTGGATATTTACTTCCGCGATAATGTGAGTGCCATGGAACTGCAGCAAAACGGAGCCTGGCTTCCTGTAGAAAGGGGCAAAAAAGAAGACGTTTTTGATGCTCAGGAAGAACTTTACCGCATTTATAAAAAACGTGATGAAGCCCGACCCCAGAACATTGAAAAGCAGTTTGAGGTGAGAAGAAAGTAAGGAAAACCAGGAGGAAGGGGGAAACAGCCCTTATGCCGGATGATTTTCTTCCAGAAAGTGTTTTTTCCATTCCAGAAGTTCTTCTTTTGTGTAAATTACTTCTCGTCCTCCGAATTCTGCATGAAATTCAACTAAATCAGACACATCAAGAATCTGAA
>JAFUYH010000006.1 GCA_017470605.1 Treponema sp. | reverse complement strand
GCCATAGAAGAAATCCGAGGATTTTTGCCTGCAAAAACCGCAGGATTTCCTCGCAAAAAATGCTCAACCGCCTTTTCCAAGCCTTGGTGTAACGGACGTCCATCAGATTTAAATGTGCAAACTTTATAATGCGTTTACCCTGATGATAAAAACAATTAAGGATGCTTAATTTCCTGGAATTCGGTATAATGTGTTTGAAATAATCCGGCAGGGAATAAGGAGAAAAGAGATGGGGAAAACTATTGCGCGCATTAAGATTGAAGGGGTAATTGAAAAAGAAGGGGAAACTTATAATCAGAAGTGGCTTTTGGAAACTATTGAAAAACTGAAAAAGACTAAGCAGAATGTGGGGATTATCCTGTATATTGAATCTCCGGGCGGCAGTGTTTATGAATCTGATGAAGCCTTTCTTGCTCTTAAAAAATATAAAGAAGAGACAAAACGCCCTGTGTATGCTTATTTTGCATCTCTTGCGGCAAGCGGCGGATATTATATTGGCTGTGCGGCAGATAAAATTATTGCAAACAGAAACTGCATTACAGGTTCCATTGGCGTAATTGCGGGAAGATTTGTAGATTTGTCTGAGCCAATGAAGAAATATGGAATTAAGGCAGAAACAATTCATGCCGGTAAAAATAAAACTATGGGCAGCATTACCGAACCAGTTACAGACGAGCAGAGGGCCATTATGCAGTCTCTGGCAGATGAATGTTATGAGCAGTTTACAGGAATCGTTGCAGAAAGCCGCAAACTTGATATAGAAAAGGTTCGTGAAATTGCAGACGGCCGGGTTTACAGTGCAAGCCAGGCAAAGGAACTTGGTCTGGTAGATGAAATTGCAGGTTTTGAAGAAGCAGTAGAAATCTTTAAGGAAAAGGAATTGGGCGATAAAGAAGCCGCTGTAGAAGTAAAGAAGTTTGACCTTAAGCAGAAGCGTTCCCTTAGGAAAATGCTGAAAGGGGCTTCTTCCATGACAGGAGCGGGTGGACTTTCTGAACTTGCCCGGTTTCTGAACAAAAAGAAGGTTGCCTTTCCAGCCTTTTTATATGAAGGAAATTTAAGGTAGAATCTGTGATTTTTTGGGGAGGGGAAGGCTTGCAGGCATTTTGCCCCTGTTATTATTCTAGAGTAATATCGCCAGATGTGGTTTTTAGAGTAATCATTGCGCCGCCTTCATTGTACTTGGCTTCATATTCACCCCGGGCAGACTTACGGATATTTTTTATGTTATCGCGGAAGGTGCCGCTGTTGGAAAGAATCTGCGCATTAAAATTCTCTGTAAAAGGAATTTCTACTATTATATTACCACTGTTTGTAGAAATTTGGCTGCCTGCAATAGGCGCTTCTGTCAGCTGAATGTAAACTTCCCCGGAAGAAGAAGTTGTATTAAAATATTCAGCCTGAACTTTATTCATTTCTATGTTACCCGAATGATTTGTTAATTCAAAATATTCCCCTTTAAAGGAACCGATTTTTATAAAACCTTTTGAAGAGCGGGCCGCAAAAGTGTCTCTGGAAATAACATTTTCCATAGAAATGGAACCTGAATTACTTCTTGCAGAAATTTTTGAAGCCCAAATCTGTTCTGTTGAAAGAGAGCCTGAATCAGAGATAAAGTCAAAAGAATTCATCTGAAAGTCATAAGGTATATAAATCACGATATTGCAGTAATCATTTTTGTAAGAATGTTCGCGGGAATTTTCAATGATGATTGATTTATTGGCACGCTTGATAACCGGGCTGCGCGAACTGTTGTTGCTGTAAAATTCTACGGTTACTTTATATCCGCGAAAATTCTTTATTTCAACATTTTCAGAATTAAGAGCCATTACAAGATTCTGAACATCGGCTAAACGGTATGATTCCCTGAAAATCAGATTTGCCTGCTGTGCATAAAGGAGGCATGAAAGAAGTGTCACGAAAAATACTGTAAAAATCTTTCTTGAATTAATAATCATCTGATACCTCTGAATTAATCAGTTTTGTTCATATCTAATATATCATTTTAAATGGATTTGTTGTATATTTTCAAGAAGAATATGAAAAATACTAAAAGAAATGAGCTTGCAGTCTGCGGATTTGCGGCAGTTAAGAAGCTGGAAAAAAATCATCCTGAAAAAATAACCCGCCTCTATTTTACAGAAGAAAAAGCACCTCTGTTTGGCGGGCTCTGCAAAAAACTTGCAAAGCAGCATGGAATTTATAACATGAAGCCTGCTGAAGATTTGGAAAGACTGAGCGGCACTGTTCATCATCAGGGAGTAGTGGCCATGATTCAGGCTCCGGAAATTATTCCTCTTGATTCAGATATTACGGATTCCTGGTGTGAGCGCGGAGAAAATGCAGTTTTACTGGATAGAATTGGAAACGCAAATAATTTTGGTGCCATTGTCCGCAGTGCGGCTTTTTTTGGCATTAAAAATATTGTTATTCCAAATGATGAAGCCCAGAGCACGGTTACAACAAGCAGTTATCGTGTTGCAGAAGGCGGAATGGAATATGTGAATATCTACAGCGTAAATTCCAGCGCAAGGCTGCTTGAAGCAATGAAAGGCAAAATGATTCGCCTGGGGACTTCTCTGGATGCAAAAAAACAGGTTTCTGATATTGGCAGTTTTGAGGGAGCGGGAGCCCGACAGTCTGCTTTTGAAAGCGAAGGTAAAAATCTTCCTTTTATGATTGTGCTTGGAAATGAAGAAAGCGGAATCAGTGATATAATAAAAGCAAATTGTGATGAACTGGTGATTATTCCTTGGGCTGGAATGGAAAAGGGAAGGCCTTGCAATATAGACAGCTTGAATGTTGCGCAGGCTTCCAGTATTATCTTTTACGAGGTAATGAAGTGTGTTAGGTAAAACTAACTACTTGACATTATAAATAATATACAATAAGATTGTGTACAACTAAATATAAGGAGTTGCTTATGAAATCATATTTTGATTTAACAGGTCAGGTTGCTGTTGTAACTGGTTGTTCTACAGGCCTGGGAGTTCAGATGGCAAAAGCACTTGCTAATCAGGGAGCAAAAATTGTTGCTGTTGCGCGCCGCAAGGAATTGATTGATCAGGTTGCAAAAGAAATTGCAGATACTTATAAAGTAGAAACTTTGGCAATCCAGTGTGATATTACAGATACTGACCGCGTAAATGCCGCTGTAGACGAAATTATGGCAAAGTTTGGTCGTATTGATATTCTTATCAACAATGCAGGAACTGGTGCAGTTGCTCCTGCAGAAGACATTACTGATGAACAGTTTGCCGGCGAAATGAATGTAGACCTTTTTGGAACCTTCAAATTTGCCCGTGCTGCTGCTAAAAAGGCTATGATTCCTGCAAAATATGGTCGTGTAATCAACATTGCTTCTATGTATGGTCTTGTTGGAAACAAGATTGCAGGTTCTGCTCCTTACCATGCTGCAAAGGGTGGTGTAGTAAATCTTACTCGTGCTCTTGCTGCTGAATGGGGAAAGTACAACATTACAGTAAATTCAATCTGCCCGGGATATTTCTATACACCACTTACAAAGGAAACTTTGGATTCAGACTTCTTCCAGCAGAATGCAAAGACAATGATTCCAATGGAACGTTATGGAAACGAAGGTGAATTGGACAGTGCTGCAATCTTCCTTGCTAGTCCTGCTTCTACTTATGTTACAGGAGTAAATCTACCAGTTGATGGTGGATATACTTGTATGTAATGAAAAGGTTCAGGTTATTTCACTACTGCTGAATAATCCTGTGGATATTTAATTCTCCTTCTTTTGGGGATGTCCAAAAATATAAATTAATGGACATCCCCTTTTTTTATTTCATATTCTTATTACTTCAAACATTCCTTGACCCAGGCGATAAAGTTTGCGGTGGAGTCGCCTGTGCGTTCGGCTTTTACGTGTTTCTGGGCCCAGACTGCTTCAAAATCAACGTTTTTAATTCCGTAATTTTTTAGGGAAAGAGCCAGATTCATTTCTGTGTTTACGGCTGTATCGCCTTGGAAAATTCCGCTTCGGATTCGCCAGTATTTTGCCACATCAGATTTTTTATAGCCTTCAAAATTGCTGTTCAGATAGTAGGTTGGAGTGTAAGCATTCATTCTTGTCTGAATGCTGGAACCAAGGCTGTCTGTTTTTTCAAGGTCGGCGGAATAAGCGGCTTCGTATTTTGTGCCTTTTACAATTTCTGCAAGGTATTTGTCAAAATGGGCGCCATTTCCGTCTGCATAGCCAAAGAGCTGATTTTCGCCCTGACTGGCGTTCAAATCATCAAAGGCTCCAACTGATTTTGTGGCAGTTTTTACGTTGCGGGCAAAATCGTCTATACTTGTGATTTTTACGGTATTCGTTTTTTCATCATAAATAACCCATTCAGTATTTGCGTTTAGGGCCTTGATGTAATCCTGAGGTGTTTTGTAAAGGCCGTTTAATGTAAGGCCAGAAGTAGAAGATTCTGCACGCTGAATGTTATCCATCTGGGTGTAGTCCTGACCGGCTAAAGTTCCACGCCCCTGTCCAACCTGGCCGCCCTGCCCATTGTGACCGTCCATCTGTGGCATTCCATCCATAGGTGGCATACCGCCGCCCATCGTTCCACCCATCATACCCATGTCGCCCGGCCTTCTAAATCCGCTTGACTGAGCTTTGCTTGCGTCGTAAGGGAATTTAGTGTCACTCAAAAATTTGTTCAGAGAATCTTCAATTACGGTTTTTGTGTATTCATAATAAGAGCCGGCTTTATAGCTTCCGTCTTCAGTTTTTTCCAGTGTAAGAAGATTGCCTTTTTCATCCTTAAGACCAATGCTGTTGATATAATCTGCAAAGGCTTGAGAAAGTCCGTCTGAAATCTGCTGAACAGTTTGATTAAGACCTGTGCGGGAAGCGGCCATGTTCCATTCGTAAGCGGCATCTGCAATATCAAGATTTGTGATAGGACACCAGCACATAGAACCTGTTACCGCATCGCTTATGTTTTGAATGGCTCCTATGGCTTTTAGATAGGGCTCGTATTCTGCGGCATTTCCTGTTGCTCCAAGAAGGGCACTCTGGGCACCGCCGCCACTCATTCCAAAAGAAAAAATGCGGTCGCTGTTGCCCGGAAGAAGGTTCAGATTGTAACGCCAGTAGCGGATTGAGGCTTTTAAGTCGGTTACTCCAGCTGGTGCACCATGATTGCGGCCGCGACAGCCCGGATAAATGTAAATGAATCCTGCGTCTGTGAATTCTTTTACAGTAGAAACATAGCCGCTTGGCGGATTGCAGGCCGAATAGCCGGGAGTTTCTACCAGGATTACGGAAGGGGCATTTGCGGATGTAAAGCCGCCCTGCCTGCCGGATTTGTTCAAAGTGACAGAAAAAGTTCCATTTCCGTTATCACTGCCAGTAAAATATGCGCCCGGAACATATATTCCCATTGTTTCATAAGAAGTGTCTGCGGGAGTTGCGGCATAGGAAATTCCTGTTTGATAGTAAACATTGTCCTGTTCGTTGTAGTGCCATTTTGTCATGTCGATTTTAGGAAGGGAAGAAACAATTCCGTTTTGATTTGACCGGGTATTTTTTGTGCCGGAACTGGCACATCCGGAAAAAATAAAAGCTGCCATTAATGCGGTTGGCAGCAAACCGAAAGATAAAAATTTGTTCATTTGTAACCTCGCTAAAATAACAAGTTTTATTTTGAAAAAGTTACAAATCTTTATCATCTTGAATTTTCCTGATGCTTTCACTATTGTCTTTAGCATGCTTAAAGCAAAGTCATCCACAGCCTGTGACCGCGATTTAACTTCGGGGCCGCTTTTTAAAGCTATTCTTTTTTACAGTATTCCTCTTATTTTTTCTAATCTGCTGCAGGTTCTTTTTAACATTGCTGATATTGCAGTTGTCGGACGTTTTGCGGGGTCGCTCGCACTGGGTTCGGTGGGTTCTACTTCCCAGCTGCTCTTTTTGTTTACCGGCCTTTTGATGGGGCTGGGCGGCGGCGTAAATGTCATTGTTGCTTTTTATATCGGTTCAAAGTCCAAAAAAGATTTGGACGAAGCCCTTCATTCTTCATTTATAGTTTCCATGATTGTGGGGGCCGTGCTGATGGTGGGCGGCTTTCTGCTTGCCAGACCGGTTCTGGCCTTAATCAGGACTAAGAGTGAGTTGCTGGACGGAGCTGTAATTTACTTTAAGATTTATATGCTTGGAATGCCGGGCGTTGCCCTTTACAATTACGGAAACGCCGTTTTGAGTGCCGCCGGCGATACAAAAAGGCCGCTTTACTACCTCAGTCTGGCTGGAATAATCAACATCATCTTAAATCTTTTCTTTGTGATTGTCTGTCACCTTTCCTGCGCGGGAGTTGCCCTTGCCAGCGTAATTTCCCAATATGTTTCTGCCACTCTGGTAATGATTCCCCTGATTCGCGGCCGCGATTTGGGCGACATAAAGTTTTCCTTCCGTTGCCTGCATCTTCACCGTGAAAAAACAATCCGTATTCTAAAAATTGGTATTCCGGCTGGAATGCAGAACGCCATTTTTGCTGTTGCTAACACTTTTATTCAGGTGGGGGTAAACTCTTTTGACGCTGTAATGGTTGCGGGAACGGCGGCCGGCTCAAATCTGGACAACATTATCTACAGTGCCATGAATGCCTTTTACATAGCCTGTGCCACCTTTATCGGCCAGAACTACGGAGCCGGCAACAAGCGCCGCATTCTCCACAGTATGCTGATTGCAAATCTCTACGCCTTTTTGCTTGGGGCGGGGCTCAGCAGCACCATGTTCATTTTTGGGCCGCAGTGCCTTTCCCTCTTCACCAGTGACCCCGCCGTAATTCAGGCCGGAATGATGCGTCTTTCTATCATGTGGTTTTCTTATCCTGTGGCCACTTTTATGGACAATACAATTGCGGCCAGCCGCGGCCTTGGCAAAACCTCAGTGCCAACCGTCATCGTCCTGCTGGGCTCCTGCCTTTTCCGCATTGTCTGGGTCTACACAATTTTTGCCTGGTTCGGCACAATCCAGTCGCTCTTTCTGCTCTATATTTTCTCGTGGACAATTACTGCTCTGGCAGAAATAATTTACTTTGTGCGGGAATATCGGAAGATTTAGGCGTTCCCGGGCACTCCACTTCGTTCCGTGCCCGGTCGCTACGTCCGCCCTTCGCTTTGCTCAGGTCCCCCTCAAGCTCCGCCGCTGCGGTCGGCTGCTTCGCAGGGGCTTCCATCGCTAACGCATCCGAAAATCATTGACTCTTCTTCTTTTCTCGTGTTAACTTATTAGTAGGAGTTAGAGGAGGCTCACATTATGAAAATTGCATTTTTTGATACACGTTCTTACGACAAGGCTTCGTTCACAAAAGCAAATACAGATGGCGGCTTTAATTATGAAATTGATTTCCGTGATTATAAACTGAATGAAAATACCGCTTTGACCGCCCAGGGCTTTGATGTAGCTTGCGTTTTTGTAAATGATGTGGTGAATGCGGATGTTATTGATGTACTGAAAAAGTGCGGCGTAAAGCTGATTGCTCTGCGTTGTGCCGGTTTTAATAATGTTGATTTAAAGGCTGCGGCGGCGGCAGGAATTAAAGTTGTACGTGTTCCGGCTTATTCACCGTATGCAGTCGCAGAGCATGGTGCTGCCCTGCTGCTTTCTCTTACCCGCCATATTCCTCAGGCTTATCTGCGTACTAAGACTGCTAATTTTAATATTGAAGGACTTACAGGCCGGGATTTGCACGGACTCACCGCAGGTATTTTGGGTACCGGAAAAATCGGCCAGATTATGGCTGGCATTTTGAAGGGCTTTGGAATGAAGATTATAGCCTATGATCCATATCCAAATGAAAAGTGGGCAGACGAGACCGGGGCAAGCTACGTGAGCAAGGAAGAAATCTTCCGTCAGAGCGATGTTTTGAGTCTGCACTGTCCGCTCACAGAAGAGACAAAACACATCGTAAACCATGACACAATGAAGATGATGAAGCAGGATGCAGTGATTATAAATACCGGCCGCGGCGCTTTGATAGATTCAAAGGCCCTGGTTCACGCCCTGAAGCATGGTCATATCGGCGGCATCGGTATGGACGTTTATGAAGAAGAAAGTAAATACTTCTTCAGCGACTGGTCAACGGATATTATGACAGATGATGTTCTGGCCCGACTTTTGACCTTCCCGAACGTTATAATCACAGGCCACCAGGCTTTCCTTACTACAAATGCGCTCAAGAACCTCGCAGATACAACGCTGGAGAATATTAAGGCGTTTGTGGGCGGGGAAGAGCTCGTGAATGAGGTGAAATAATAGATAGCCCAGAAATACAAGCGCCCAGGAGGTGTCTATGAAGCTGGAAATCAAATTCAAAAACGGCCAGACCGAAATTAAAGAGGTCTCAAAACTAGATTTGGAGAACAAAAACCCCTGCGTAAACTGCCGCAAAGACGGCGGCTGCTACGACCACGGCTGCTTCATGCCAGAAGACTGGGGTGATTTCCTTGTTTCCACAGACCATTCTATCCGTGTGCAAGATATTGAAATGATACGGGTGGTGCAGTTGTAGGTTCCTTTGAATTCTGACAAAATTTACCTTGTTTATCCTCTTAAAAATGACAATATTTAGCCACAAATACCTTTGAATTCTGACAATGTACTCTGAGAGTTGACTTTGAACTTGTACAATAGTACAATTATAAATATGAAAGATATCGTTATTGATGCATCTTGTATTCTGGAGTATTTACTGAATCAAGAATCAAAAGACTTTGTTGTGAATAAGGTTGGAGAATTCCAGCTGGTTGCTCCTCAATGTCTGCCATATGAAATTGGCAATGCAGTCAGCAAGCTTATAAAGCGAAATCTAATTTCCATTTTTGATGGAGTTGCGGTTTATCATGAGTTCGCTCGTATTCCTCTAAGACTTGTTGAACCAGATATTCCTGATTCAATTATGATAGCTGGAAATACAAAAGCTTATGCTTATGACTCTTATTATATCTCGGTTGCTAAACGGCTGAATATGCCGCTTTTTACACTAGATGAAAATATGAAAAAGAATGCAGATTCACAGGGGGTAGCATGCTTGTAATGACTTATTCAGATGCAAGACAAAACTTTGCATCTGTTCTTGATAAATCCGAAGCCGATGGTGCAGTTCTTGTAAAACGTGCAGATGGTTCATTGTTCCGCATTTCTCCTGAAGCAAAAAGAAAATCTCCATTTGAAGGCATTAAGACTCTTTTTGATTTAAAACATTCTGATATTATGCAGGCTTTACGCGAAACAAGGGAAGAGAATTAAGTACAAAAAAACTAGGGGATCGAATTCGATCCCTTCTAAATGTACTGAATTCGGTACATTTAAGAATCTTATTAAGAATTAGGGGTATTCCCTGCGCTTATTAAATCTTTATTATCTGTATAAATATTAATGGAGAGTACAATGGCAAAAATCACAGTTGAAAATACTGATATTACTATTATAAATATTGAAGAACGCGATTATATAAGTCTTACGGATATGGCTGGTGCTAAAGAGAATGGTATTCGGGCTGCTGATGTCATAAAAAACTGGCTTAGAAACAGATATACAATAGAATTTCTTGGTACTTGGGAAATGATTCATAATTCGGATTTTAAAGTGGTCGAATTTGACCACTTTAAAATGCAGGCTGGTTTACCATCTTTTGTTTTAAGTTGCAGTGAATGGATTGAAAAAACAAATGCGATTGGAATAATTGTTAAAAAGGGAAAATATGGCGGAACATATGCACATAAAGATATAGCTTTTGAATTTGGTTCAGCAATTAGTGTTCTGTTCAAGTTATATCTTATAGAAGAATTCCAGCGCTTAAAAGAAGCTGAACAAGCTCAGCTTGGTTGGAGTGCAAAACGTGAGCTTGCAAAAATCAACTACAGAATTCATACTGATGCAATAAAACAAAATTTGATTCCACCAGAACTTACGCCAGCACAAAAATCTTACGTTTATGCAGATGAAGCAGATATGCTAAATGTGGCAATGTTCGGTGTAACTGCAAAACAATGGCGAGATGCAAATCCTGACTTAAAAGGAAATATCCGTGATTATGCAACAATAAATCAACTGATTTGTCTTTCAAACATGGAAAATCTGAATGCAGTATTCATTAATGATGGCCTTCCACAGAGTGAACGTCTTGAGAAATTGAACAAGATTGCCATTCAGCAGATGAAAGTGTTGGAAAATGTTGAGGATAGAAGACTATTAAATGATTAAAAAACGACTCGCCGATTTGAGGATTGGGCAAGCCCATAAGTCTTTATATTATTGAAGAAAAGGAATCCGTAATAGCCTTATTTACTGCAGAATTAATATTTTCTCTTAATACAGAATTCAGATTTGCAAGATATTCTCTTGTTTCAGAGATTTCAGAGTAATTTTTGTATTCTCCAACTGAAGATTGTGGAAGTAATAACTCGTAAGCATTAATTTCCAGAGCATTTGCAAGTTTTGAAAAAGTTTCTGGCGTTCCCCAACGTCGTCCTCCTTCAAGATCACATATATACCCTAAAGAAAGATTAGCTTTTTCTGCAAGTTTTAATTGACTTAAATTTGCCCTGTTTCTTGCATTTTTGAGATTTGATGAAAATAGTTTTTGCAATTCATCTGAATTCATTAAATCAAATATATACGCAAATCGCTAATTTGACACTTTGCAAATAGCAGTGTTATACTATTGCTATATGCCTAGTATATAATTGGCATATAGCGAAAAAAAACATAAACGAGGCATAAAATGTCAGAAATTTATTCAAGTGCAAGTGGAAGTTACTCAAATTATCTTTCAGAGCGTCAAAACGATTCTATTACCAAAACAATCAAAGAAGAATCAGCAAAGCAAAACATGTGGAATCTCATGTATACAGGGGCAGTTGTTCGTAGTGTTGGTGAAGTAGGACAAAAAATTGATTCTGTGAATTATAACATTCAAAGAATGTCCACAGGAATTCAAACAAGTATTAATCAGAACACATACATGGTTGCTGCTTCAAGTACACTCCTTGCAAATTCTTTTAATGAAGGATTTAATGAACTTAATAATACGCTTGATCTTGGATTTGGTGGAGTTCAGAATGCAATTGGAAGCATGAGTGCAAGTATGTCTGCAGGATTTGACAGACTCCAGAAGACTGTGAATACTTGGGGAACTGAAATTTGTGAAAAACTTGATGCCATTCATGATATTGTAAACAATCCTCTTTTAACTGCAAGCCGAGAACTTTTTAGAAGAGCACAAGCCAATGCTCAAAAACAGTTTTATGAGGAAGCTTTAGAAGATATAACACAGGCTGTTGAAAAAAATAAAACAGACTATTTATCTTGGGCTTTAATGGGAAAGATTTATCTTTTTGGAATGAGTGAATTCAGCAATGTAGTTGATGTTCAAAAGGCACTTGAATCATTTATTAACGCTTGTAAATATATAACACCAGATATTGATGAATCGGAAGAAGCAAAAAAGATGGCTGCCGAATTCTATTTTTATGTCGGATATGCAAATTATATTCTTTCAAATGAAAGCCGTTTGGCAAATAATATCGATGATGTAACAAAATATCTGGAAGCTTCTGTAAAAGCAAATGCAAAAAGTTATGCTTTGTCTTCTGCAATGCTGGAATCTGCTTATAATCAGGCCAGAGCCCTTACTCTGTTAAATCAAAATGAGAAAGCTATTTCTATTTTAGAAGAGGTTATTAGAGCAGATGGCCTTTATTCAATTAAGGCATTAGGAGATTCAGATTTTAAGAGTATTGAGGATAATATTGTATCACTTATCAAAAATCTTAGAGATGAATGTCAGCAAAAAACAAAAGAACTTCTTACAGAATTTTCAAATGACTACGAATTGATAGGCGGTGAATATTGTGAGAGCATTAAAAAATTGATTGTAAAATGTGAAGAGCTAATAGCTTCTGAAAGTCCATATTTGGATATTCGAGCGGGATATGAAGCTTTCGGTAAAGAATTCGAGGTAATAAAGAAATCTAAACATCCTATGGATATACAGGTTTATGAAAACAAAATATGTAAAGATTATATAAGAGACAGTGATGGTAGATATATTATATCAAAAAGTGGATATAAACTTGAGGGATATTATTTTGAAAATAAATTGGAAACTAGACTGACTAAAGCTATCTATTTGCATCCTGAGAATTGGGAAGAAACAGACTGTTTAATTGATATGGTAAAAGACGATATACGAGAACATCAAATGTCGCCTTATCATTTTACTGCCTATGATGGAATCGAAGATAGTTATAATCCAGTGAGACTATACTTATCAAGAAAGGTTTATAAAAATCAGATTTTAATTAATATAATATATGATCATTTAAGCGAGAATGGTTTTAATAAAGAAGAGCAGTTAGAAACGGTTAAAGATTTTGATAAATATTCTTCAAATCGTAATGAATCTCTATATCTTCCAACTCTATCTTATACTTTCCTTCAATCAAAATATGGTGAAACGGGGAAAGTCATATTAATCGATAGTGTCCATAAATCAGAGTATCGCTATTCACAAGCAAAAGGGTATGGACTTTGGAATGAAGATTTAATAGATGAGGAGGCATTTTTTAATGAAGAAATATATGAAGGAATAGAAAGAAAAATTAATTGGAAGATAGATAATAATACAATTCTTTGTTTGGAGCCGACAAAGCGTATGGTTGTTTATCAAAGTGGAATTGTTTTAAAAAAAGATTTACAGGAAATAAAAGAGCGTCCTTTATTGGAAGAAAGGCAAAAACAAGAAGAAAAGCGACTCCAGGAAGAGAAAAAACAAGAAGATAAAGCAAAAAATATAGAGTTTGATAAAAGATTACAAGAATCTTTAGAAAAGAATAGGTTATGGTTAAAACGAGAAAGAAAAAAGAAGTGCATATTAGCTTTAATTATTCTTATAGGAATTATTTTTTCAATTCCTCTTGTAAAATTGGGAGGAATTTTATTACAAAAGTGTGGATATGTAATTTTTGGTTCATTATGTGCTTCATTAATTGGAACTATTTTCTCTCTTGCTAAAGATAAAATGAAAGAGTCTCAAGATTGGCATGGTCCTCTTGCTTCCTTAGCACCAATAATTTATTTTTTTTATATATGGATAATTCCTGCTATTATTGCTGGTGGATTGAAAATTGGTTTAAATATAGGGCATCCTGTTGCTGGTACACTTATTTCAATTTTGATTAGTCTTATAGTTTTTATTGTAGATGGAATAATGTATAACAAAATATAATAATTTTATTAGTTAAAATAAAGGAGATTCAATTATGAATATTTTAGACAAACTTAGATATCTTGCTGGTGTTAAACCAAGATGTGTAAAAGTTATAAGGGAATCTGAAAAAGCAATTCCTGAGAATATGGAGTGTTGTTGCTTAAACTGCTCAAAAGATACCACAAAATTTTTCATAGTAAATAAATGTGATAATGCAGGAAAAATAATTGATAAGTTAAACTACATTGCCCCTTTATGTGAAATGCATTCATCGGTGGGAACTATACAAGAAGTAAAATACAAAACCAATTTTCAAAAAGCATAAATAGTATTGAAATCTCTTTATAAAAGTGAAACAGTCAATTCTACGTAAAAGCAGAATTGGCTGTTTCACTTTTAAATTTACAAGGTTAGATTGTGAAGCACTTGCCCGACACGCTGTATTCGATTTTGCAGAAGTGGTCGTTGTCGATTTTGGCTGGCTTTGTGGCTTTTGTTTTTTTTTGAGTAGAATACTTTGAAATTATTCATATTCCGTATCTTTCATGAAGTTGTTGATTAACCACCTCAGCTGGAATAATTCTTCCGGCTTTTATATCTGAAAGACCTTCATCTATTTTTTGGTTTAATTCGGCAATTGAAGAAACGGACATATCTGGAGGTGTGGGAACATTATCTTGTAATGACTCTGCTACAACAGAAAGCAAATTTAAGCGTTGTTCAAAAGAAAGAGCTAAAATTGTATTTAGTAATTTCGAATAATCTTCCTGTGGCATAAAGACCTCCTTTTGTTTTTGATTATAAAATATGTCTATTTATAAAAAAAGACCGGATGAGGAATTCTCAGGCGGTCTTTCATATAAATCTCGAAACAAGTTCGGGATGACGTTGATTTTATGTTAGCAAACTTCGCAGTTATCAGCCTTGTTTGTTGTAACAGGCTTTCCGGCAGCAGTTGCCTTCTTTCCTGCGATTGTAAAGCATTTGCCGCTTATGCGGTATTCAATCTTACAGAAGTGGTCGATGTCGATTTTGGCTGGCTTTTCGCCGGTGTATTCGGCACCTTCGAGCTGGATGATTGTTCCTGGAGCTGCCCATGGAGCAGTGAGGAGTTCAACCTTTTCTTTGCCGTCTTCTGTGTAATCGCAGGCAAGGAGCATTCCGCGGCTTTCTACGCCCTTCATCTTACGAGGAGCGAGGTTAGCAGCGATGATTACGTGCTGGCCGAGGAGTTCTTCTTCTGTGAGGTATGGGCGGAGACCGCTCTGAATAATGCGTTCTGTGCCTGTTCCATCATCCAAAGTTTCGATATAGAGCTTGTCGCCCTGTGGGTTTGTTTCTACCTTTGTGATTTTTGCTACGCGGAGCTCAATGTGCTCGTTGAAGTATTTCACAGGGTTTGTCTCTGCTTCTGATTTCTGATTGTTTGCAGCGCCCCCTTCGAGTGCCTCAGGGGCCGCATTTGCTTTCTTGTCTTTTGCCTTTTCAGCATCAGTCCTTGTATCAGCAGTAGCCATAAGTGTTTCCAGGTCGAGTTCGCCGGCAACACAAGGAACTGTAATTCCCCAGTTCTCGAGAACCTGAGGGTGAACTTCACCAAATACACCTGCTGGCTGACCATCAACAATCAGCTGAGCCTGGCGGCCAGGAATAAAGCGTGGATCTTCGCTTTCAACAACCTTGTACTCGTGGTCGAGGAAGTAAACAAGTGAAGAAACTTCCGAAGCCAAAGTATTGAAGTTAGCGTTAGCACTTGCAGTCAGGAAGCCCAGGTGCTGGCGTGTAATAGTTCCGGTGTTTTCATCTTCCTTAAGATATGCAACCTTACCGATTTCAAAAATCTTGTGAGGGTACATAGCGTTGGCAGAACCGGCCTCAGCACGGCAAAGGCTAGACAAAATCTCAGGACGGATAAACTGATAGTTTTCGCTCATAGGGTTTGCAATTTCAATAACCTTAGAACCGTCAATCAGCATATTGTCGATGTAGTCTTTCTTAGAACCAACATAGTTGAAAATCATTTCCTGATAGCCGAGACCAACCATCAAAGTCTTTGCCTTGCGGCTGAACTCTGTAAGTGGCAGGAGGCGGCCAACAGTGAAGTCCTGTGGAGTGCGTGGCTCGAATGCGGCAACGTTACAGCCAATCATAACATCTTCAATAATATCAACTTCGTGGAGGAAGTCGTTGCGGTAAGGAGCTGGCGAGAGTGTGATAGAGTAGTCTTTACCAGAGGTGGTTTCGACAGGCTCAACCACCACGGTGCTACCCATTCTGATGAGAGCATCTTTTACCTTTTCAATATCAAAATCAGAACCAAGCAGCTTGTTTACAGCGCCGAGAGTTGTCTTTGTAGTTGGCTGGAAGTAGTAAGGAACCATGATGTCCTTTCCAAGGCCAGTATCATAAGGATGCTTTACAAGAATAGGTTTAATTTCATAACCCTGATCAGCAAAGTCGCAGGCAACGATGTTAGCAGACAAAATCAGGTTTTCAATATTGTCCCCTGTGAGCTCAACCATAAGGTCCTTATCACCAACCTGAACAGCGCCCAAAGTTGCACTATTGATAATCGGTGCCATAGAAAGCACTTCGTTCTTAGCATCGCTCAAAAGAGGGAACTTTTTCATATCAGCCAAAATCCAGCCGAAATCTTTTCCCTTAGGATGGTCAGTAAGAATCTGGCGGCAGGTCATTGGAGCGTCGCACTGCAAAGGCACAAACGAAGTCTTGTCCGGGTCAACAGCGTGGTACTTTACAGGGAATTTAATCTGGTCAACGCGGTAAAGGCCCATAGAAATAGACTTACGCTTGCGGCCAAAGTTCCATGCCAGCTTTTCTTGAGTCTGGATAATGTCCTTAAGCATAGGATCATCAATTGCCTTACCGGTAATCATAAAAGCAACCATGTAAGGGCGGATATCCTTAAGCTTTGGGTCAACCTCAACAATACGGTCGCCGTAATCGTTGTTGCCGTGGTTAGCCATCAGCTTCATATAGTCAACAGTCTTTCCACCCTCGTGCAGCTTAATCTGGCGGGCAACACCGTTAGTAGACCAGAGGTCAGGGCGGTTAGTATCATTCAATTCAATTTTTACAACGCGTTCGTTTTCAGGCAAGCTCATATCTGGCTTTTCATCAAGCTCAGCCTTAGCGCAAGGAAGCACATCTTCCAGAGCATCATAAGTGTATTTTTTTCCGATAGCATCAAAAAACAGTTTTTCGTTACATTCGATCTTAGGCATTTTTTTCCTCGAGTCGGGGCCGGCAGTCCGTTCACCCCAAAATTTTAATGTTTTATTATAGAAGAATTCCGCGATATATTCAATTATGGGGAGATTGGTGTGATTGATGGGGTTCCGGCAGCTCCACTTCGTTCCGCCGCCGTCGCTACGTCCGCACTTCGCTAACCCGCTATGCGTTCGATAAAGTATGCCCTTTCAGAAATGGTCCTCCTTATGGCAAAGGGGTGAAAGCAATTGAGGAGAGGACCAGTCATCTTCCCCAAAAATCACTCTTTATACAAATCCGCAATGGTGTATAGAATCAGTTTGTCTTTGTATTTTACTTTTGTCCTATGTTGTTTATAGATTCAATAACGGTTTCTGTATCCTGGCGCAGGTTGTTTGCGGCATCTTCTACAGCGCGGGTTCCTTCTTTCATCTGTGAAAGGCTAGAAAGAAGCATTGTATTACCTTGATTCTGCTCTTCCATGGAATTCTTTACAGAAAGTTCCTGCTCTTTTACTTTTCCGGTCAAAGATACAACCGAATCAAATTCCTGCTGAACATTTCCGGCTTTTGAGTAGGCGTTATCAATCATCTGTTTGATAGATTTAAGGACATTTTCAATCTGCTTTGCCTGATTTCCAGAATCTTCGGCAAGTTTTCTGATTTCGTCTGCAACAACACTGAATCCTGTACCAAATTCACCGGCATGGGCGGCTTCTATGGCGGCATTCATGGCAAGCAGGTTTGTCTGTTCAGAAATCTGACCAATTACCTTGCTCATTTCTACCAGCTGTTCAGATTCCTTTTCAATTTCACCTACAAGTTCGGTTACTTCAGAAAGATTGCTTCTACCGGTATTTGTTGCCTCTTCAAGTTCACTTACAATAGTAAAGTTTTTATCAATGATATTGTTTATAGAAGAAATATTGCTTACCATCTCTTCTATTGCAGATGAAGAAGAAGAAACGTTCTGAGACATTTTATCTGTAACTTCTGTAAGGGAAGAAACATTTGCTTTTGTACCCTGCAGAAGACTTACGCTTTCCTGAGTAATACTTCTTACTGCGCGGATAAGTTCTTCTGTGTGGTCTTCATTTGCCTTTTTAAGAACATAATGATGACAGTTATGAGGCTTGTTTTTTCCATTAAAAATGGCAACGGCCATCTGTTCGCAGGAAACATAACCGCAGGCACCGCAGTCATACATGTCTGCCTGAGTATGTTTGCCCATTTCTATAAGAATCTTATTAAGTTCTGCTTTGTTTGGTTCTTTTAAAAGTGAATCATGAACGGAACTGCGGTCAACATATTTTCTTTCGTAGATTTTTGGCTGCCAGCATTCATCAATAGTTTTATTCAGTTTTTTAAGGGCCCTTTTTCTTCCATGAGGATTAAGGGTATTCCATTTTTCGCAGTTAAGACAGTCTACAAGGCGGTAGTAAGGTTTAATGCCTTTCTGCAAAGATTCATCAAGGTGGGCAAGATATTCAAAAATTGCAGGATGACCTTCTATCTTTCTTGTCTGCATTCCAATTCCAGGAACAAAGCGTTCCGCAGTGCGCATAAGTCCGCCTGGAGTAGAATAAAGAGTTCCCCGTTCAGCAAGAGGATTGTCGTATTCCACCTTAGGGAATTTTGCAAGATCAATGTTATTTGCCTTAAAGTATGCATCCAGCCCCTTCATGGTAACGTTAAAATCACCACGCCCGTTTTCATCAAATTCGCGGCGTTTTGCATAACATGGAGAAATAACGGCAATCTTGCAGTTTTTATATTCAGGGTGATAATGGCGGATATATTCCACAGTATGAGCCATAGGGCTGTCACCTTTTGCAAGGTATTTAATCAGGTTAGGGCGGTATGTTTCTATAAAAGAAATTAAGGCCGGGCATGGCTGAGAAATCATCAGCTGTGGATTTTCTGTTTTAATCTGTTCTACATAAGATTTTGTAGTAAGCTCTGCACCAAAAGAAACGTCAAAAATAGCCTTAATGCCAATAGATTTAAGCCATCCGTTTAATTCCAGGTCTCGTCCCTTAAAATTTACGGCAACAGCAGGAGCAACAATTGCAATTATAGGGGTTCCTTTTTTAAGTTCCGTAAAGAAAAGAGGAGCGTCATCAATTCCTGTTCTGGCACCATGTGTACAGGCTTCTATACAAGAACCACATCCAATACACAAATCACTGTTCAAAGAAACAAAGTTGCCTGATCCGTCATTACAAAGCTTTACAGGGCAGACAGAGATACAGCGGTGGCAGTTACAACATTTATCTTTATCTACGTTAATAACAGGACGAAGGTGAAGGTTATTAGAATTGCCAGTTTCCATAAAACTTCTTTCAAAACTCCTAATAAAATTATCTGATAATTATAACATATTAGTATAAATATGGGTAATAAATTTTATTTTGATTTTTATGACTATTATTAAGTTTTTATAACGCTTTTGTGATATACTTATTACATGCACCATACAGAAATTGTGTCGCATTTGGTTCTCTTTATTGTAATTTTTCTGGCATATCTGGATTGTGTTGCAAGAACAACAGTCAGAAAAATGACATCAAAGTTTTTTGTTGCCCTTATATCCTGCGATTGCATCATGCTTGTATCTCTTATTTTTGAATTTATTTTTGTTGACCTTGCAACAGAAGTTGATGCAGGTTTTATGCTGCCAATGCGCATTGCGGCCTGTTTTGATTTTATTTCCTATTTTGCACTTATTTCACTTTTTGTTTATTATGTGCTGGATTATATTTCCTATAAAACAAAAGTAAACTGGACTTATGCTCATATCTGTCTTGCTGTGTGTATAATTTTTGCAGTTGGATGGTGTGCCTCTATTTTTAACGGAATGTTTTTTAGTATAGAAAATGGAAAATTTACCCACGGGCAATTTTACTGGTTTGCACAGTTAGGTGGAGTTTTTGTTGCTTTTGTTACAGCCCTTGTTATTTTCAAATATATAAAGGTTCTTGGCATTTATGATGCACTTTTCTTTCTTTCCTTTATCCTTCTTCCTCTAATATCCATTTTTATAAGGCTCTACGCTTCTTTCTTTACAATGCAGATGGCTCTGACATTTTCTATTCTGCTGATGTTCAATTTTATTCATCTTACACAGGTAAGGCAGATTTTAAGCCAGCAGGAAGAAATTAAAGAAGGGAAAATTTCTCTTTCTTTCAGTCAGATTCAGCCGCATTTTATTTTTAATACCTTAAATTCAATTTATGTTTTATGCGATAAAGATAATCCTGAACTGGTAAAAAAAGCGATAGGTGATTTTTCAAGTTATCTGCGTACAAACATAGAAGTTCTGGAAAATCATTCTGAAATTCTTTTTGAAAAGGAAATAGAAAATCTTAAGCATTATTTGAATCTGGAACAGTTACGTTTTGGAGATGATGTTTATGTAAGTTATGATTTGCAGGAAACAAATTTTTATCTTCCTCCGCTTACCCTGCAGCCGATTGTGGAAAATGCCTTAAAACATGGAATTCTGAAAAAAGAAAACGGCGGTTCAATAATAATTGCAAGTTACAAAACAGAGGATTGCTATAAAATAAAGATTTCTGATGACGGAGTCGGTTTTGATACGGATGAAGTTTTTAATAATGACGATAAAAAATCAGAAAGAAGTCATATAGGGCTTAAAAATGTCAGGAGCAGACTGGAAATTATAAGTTCAGGAACTTTGGAAATAAAAAGCAAAAAAGGAAAGGGAACCTGTGTTTTTATCAGTATCCCTATTCACAAAAAACGCATGATGGAGGAAAAGAATGAATATTATCGCACTTGATGATGAAAAGCTTGGTCTTGAAGGTCTTGTTTCTGCCATTACAGAAGTTGAACCGTCTGCCAGCCTGAATGCATTCCGTAATGCAGATGAAGCCATTAAATATGCTGCAATAAACATTCCGGACGTTGCTTTTTTGGATATTGAACTTAGACTCGGAAACGGTCTGGATGTTGCCAAACGCCTGAAAGAATTAAATCCCAAGATTAATATAATTTTTGTTACCGGTTATACGGATTATATGAAGGAAGCCTTTAATCTTTATGCAAGCGGCTATGTTCTAAAACCGGTAATTGCAGAAAACATAAAACGAGAGCTGGAAAACCTTAGGTTTCCTGTTTCCGGTAAAAAGCGCATTTATGTGCAGGCCTTTGGTCCTTTTGAAATTTTTGGTGATGGAGTTCCCCTTAAATTTACATATTCAAAATCTAAAGAACTTCTGGCAGTTCTGATAGATGCAAAAGGTGTAACTTGCAGCATGGGAATGGTAGAAGAACTTTTATGGGAAAATGAAGATAAATGTCATGACCACCGGGCTTATATAAGAAATCTGATTGCAGATATAAGGCGTGTTTTACAGCGTTATGATGCAAAAGGAATAATTTTACGTTCTCATAACAACATTGGAATTGATGTTTCTAAAATTGACTGTGATTATATGGATTATCTGGCAGGCAAATCTGCCGCCCGCGAGGCCTTTAAAGGTGAATATATGAGTCAGTTCAGCTGGGCAGAAAAGACTCTTGGAAATCTCTTGCATTTATAGCATTTTAGCTGGCAAAACTGTTTGTTGTGCATCTTTGTTCTATTTCCATGCAGTTTTGCCAGCTTTTTTATAGATTGATAGGATTATGTTTATTGTCTATAATAAAATATCATTTATATTGGAGGATAGAAATGAAGAAACTTGTTGTTATTGCAATGATGTTTGCTCTTGTTTGCGCATCAACATTCGCAAAACCAAAAAAATCAAAGAAGGCAGCTAAGTCTTCAATTAAGATTGCAATGGTAACTGATTCTGGAGATATTACAGACCAGTCATTCAATCAGACAACTTATCAGGCATGTAAAGATTATGCTGAAGCTAACGGACTGGAATTCCAGTATTACAAACCAGCAGGAGATTCAACAGCAGACCGCGTTGCTTCTATCGACGCTGCTTATCAGGACGGCTACAATGTAATCGTTCTTCCTGGATACCTGTTTGGAGAAGCAATCGTAAAGGTTGCAAAAGATTATGATGATGCAAAATTCATTGGTCTTGATATTGGCGAAGGTGATTTGGGCGGTGAAGCTGTTCCTGCCAACGTATTCTGTGCAGTTTATGCAGAAGAGATTCCTGGTTTCTTTGCAGGATATGCTGCTGTAAAAGAAGGCTACCGTCACCTTGGATTCCTTGGTGGAATGGCTGTTCCTGCTGTAATCCGCTATGGATACGGTTTTGTTCAGGGTGTTAATAAGGCTGCAGAAGAACTTGGCATTGCTAACGACGTTACTGTTGAATATGTATATGGCGGTCAGTTCTATGGCGACCAGACAATCACTGCTGCTATGGACGGATGGTACAAGAATCGTGGTGTAGAAGTTGTATTTGCCTGCGGTGGCGGAATCTGGACTTCTGCCTGTGAAGCGGCTGCAAAAGTAAACGGAAAGGTAATTGGTGTAGACGTTGACCAGACTGCCCTTATTAATGGTTATGGTGTAGGAATGCACGTTACTTCTGCCATGAAGGGACTTTCTGCAACTGTAAACGCTGCTCTTGAAGCTATTATTGGCGGAAAGTGGGCAGACTACTCTGGAAAAGTTTCTTCACTTGGTCTTGTTTCTGGAAAAGATTTGAGCGTAAACTACGTTGGACTTCCAACAGACACATGGGTAATGAAGCAGTTCTCAATTGATGACTACAAGAAACTTGTTGCTGATGTTTATGCAAAGAAGATTGTTATTTCTAACGCAATCGACAAGAACCCTGCAGTTTCTGTAAAGGTTAATTACTATCAGAATATTAAATAATGTGTAAGGCCGCCCGGTAGGCGGCCGGTGTTTTATAGAAGAGCGTTAAGAAAAATGCGTCAGCATTTTTTAGCTCATCCATAAAAGAACGGCTCAAGCTGCGAGACTTGCGAGCAGCCTATAATCGAAGGGCTGCTCATCCAAATCCCTGGACTTAAGACTTCCAGGGATTTTTTTGTTTAAAACCACTAGATTTTATAGTATAATTATAGCTTATGAGCGAAGAATACATTATCGAGATGCTTAATATAACTAAGCGTTTCCCTGGAATTGTGGCAAATGATAACATTACGCTGCAGCTTAAAAAAGGCGAGATTCATGCCCTGCTTGGCGAAAACGGCGCGGGAAAATCTACGCTTATGAGCGTACTGTTCGGACTTTATCAGCCAGAAGAAGGCGAAATCCACAAGAATGGAAAGAAAGTTGAAATCAGAAATCCGAATGATGCAACTGCCCTTGGCATTGGAATGGTTCATCAGCATTTTAAACTTGTAGAAGTTTTTACAGTTCTAGACAATATCATTCTTGGAAGCGAAAGTACAAAACACGGTTTTCTTGACCGTAAATCAGCACGCGAAAAAATAATAAACCTCAGTAAAAAATACGGACTTTCAGTTGACCCTGATGCGAAAATAGAAGACATTACGGTGGGAATGCAGCAGCGTGTAGAAATCTTAAAAATGCTCTACCGCGATAACGAAATCCTGATTTTTGATGAACCGACAGCCGTTCTTACTCCTCAGGAGATAAAAGAACTCATGCAGATTATGAAAAATCTTGCGGCAGAAGGTAAATCAATCCTCTTTATTACTCACAAACTCAACGAAATTATGGAAGTTTCAGACCGCTGTTCTGTTTTGTGCAAGGGGCGTTACATTGGAACTGTAAACATAAGCGAAACAAGCAAAGAAGAATTAAGCCGAATGATGGTAGGGCGCGATGTTCAGTTTACTGTAGAAAAAAAGCCGGCCATTCCGGGGCCTGTTATACTGGATGTAAAGCACATGAGCGTAGAAAGCCGCCTGCACAAAAAACTTGCCGTTAATAACGTGAGCCTGCAGGTTCATGCCGGTGAAATTGTCTGCATTGCGGGAATAGACGGTAACGGACAGTCAGAATTCATTCAGGGATTAACAGGTCTTACAAAAATCCTTCCTAATCCTGAAACAAAAATTACCCTTGGCGGTGAAGATATTACTAAAAAATCAATCCGCGAAAAAAGCAAAGACGGCATGAGCCATATTCCGGAAGACCGCCACAAGCACGGTCTTGTTCTGGATTATTCTCTGGAACAGAATCTTGTCCTGCAGCGTTATTGGGAAAGTCAGTTCCAGCATTATCACTTTATAAAGAAAAATGATGTGAGCGAATATGCTCAGTCTCTTATAGATAAATATGACGTGCGAAGCGGTCAGGGAACAAAAACTGTCGTCCGCGCAATGTCTGGTGGTAATCAGCAGAAGGCCATTGTAGGGCGTGAACTTGCAAAAGAGCATAAACTTTTAATTGCAGTTCAGCCTACCCGCGGTCTGGATGTTGGGGCTATTGAATACCTGCACAAGGCAATTATTGCAGACCGTGACCAGGGAAAGGCCGTTCTTTTGGTTTCTTATGAACTGGAAGAAGTAATGAATTTGAGTGACCGCATTCTTGTGATGTATGAAGGCGAAATTGTTGGTGAATTTGACCCTAAAAAGACTACGCCAGAAGAGCTTGGCCTGTACATGGCTGGTGCTAAACGCGCAAAAGTTGGGGAGGAAGCATAATGGCAGATAAGAAAATCAAAGCAATATTTGATTCAGATACATTCCGCTCAATTCTTTCAGCGGTTTTTTGTGCTCTTGTTGGAATAATTATTGGTTTCATAATCCTTTTGATTATTAATGCGGAACACGCGCCAAAGGCAATCAGCGTAATCTTAAAAAACTTCCTTTATTACAGGAATAACGGAAAGAAACTTTATTACTTGGGGCAGACTCTGGTAAAGGCAGTACCGCTTATTCTTTGCGGAATTGCGGTTCTGTTTGCTTATAAGTCTGGTCTCTTTAATATTGGTGTTGCAGGCCAGTATTGTATTGGAATCGGCATTTCTTTGTGGACAGCCCTTGCCTGGCATCTGCCTTGGTGGCTCTGCATTTTGTGTGCCGTATTCTGCGCTGCCCTGTGGGCAGCTATTGCAGGTCTTTTAAAGGCCTTCTGCAATGTAAACGAAGTTATTGCGGGAATTATGCTGAACTGGATAGGCTTGTATCTGGTAAATGTTCTTATGCAGAATGAAGCCGTTATGAATGTGGGAAAATCTGAAACTTTTTCTATTGCGGCAACTTCTCCGCGTTCACTTCTCCCAACTTTGGGATTAGGAAAACTTTTCCATGACAATCAGTATGTTTCTATTGCTATTCCAATTGCCATTCTGGTGGCGGTTCTGGTAGAAATCATCCTTAAAAAGACTATTCTGGGTTATGAATTGCGGGCAACCGGTCTGAACAAAAATGCGGCAAAATATGCCGGCATGAAGGATAAAAGAAACCTGATTCTTACCATGGCTGTTTCTGGCGCAATTGCGGGACTTGGTGCCGCTCTTTTCTATCTTACAGACATTCAGCCTTGGAAAACAAGTTCAACAGTTCCTGCAATGGGCTTTAATGGAATTGCAGTTGCCTTCCTTGGAGAACTGAATCCTATTGGTGTAATCTTTTCCGGTTATTTTATTCAGCATATTACTCAGGGTGGAAGTTTTATTGATACAAAGTATTTTAATCCTCAGATTGCAGATTTAATTTCTTCAATCATTATTTATTCCTGTGCCTTTATGTTCCTGTTTAAGACTCAGATTTCTAAACTGATTGAAAGAAAGAAAAAGACTGATTCTGCCGCTGCCGGTAAAAGTGAGCAAAAAGCGCCGGTAGAGCAGGCTTAAGGCGACAAGGGGGAAATATGTTACTTATTCAATATACACTTATTTATGCAACAGTTTTGATTTTTGTGGCCTTTGGCGGAATGTTCAGCGAGCGAAGCGGTGTAATTAACCTGGGGCTGGAAGGAATTATGGTTATGGGAGCCTTGGGCGGGGCTTTTATGCTTTATTCACTCCCTGTGGGAACTCCGGCTTTTGTAATTATTCTGCTGACAATTCTGGCCAGCGTACTTTTTGGAATGATTTATTCACTTTTCCTTGCTGTTGCGGCCATAAATTTCAGGGCAGACCAGACACTTGTGGGAACAGCCATGAATATGCTTGCAACTGCAGGTGCCGTTGTTATTGTAAAGGCCTTTAATAATGCCCGCTCGGGGGGAACAAATCCTTCTGCAATTCTGGACTATATAGAAAACCGCAAGGTCTTTTTGATTGGCGGAGACTTTAATATCTACATGATTCTTACTATTGTGCTGATTATTGCAGCCTACATTGTTCTGAATAAAACCCAATTCGGGCTCAGGCTCATGGCTTGCGGTGAACACCCGCAGGCGGCAGACAGTGTTGGAATTAACGTTTACAAAATGCGTTATGCCGGCGTTTTGATTTCCGGCTTCTGTGGTGGAATCGGAGGAATTATTTACATTTCTGCGGCTAATTCACAGTGGGATTTTATGTATGGTGTTGCGGGTGCGGGCTTCCTTGCCCTGGCCGTTATGATTTTCGGTCAGTGGAATCCGCTTAGAATTGCAGCCAGCGCCCTGCTTTTTGGAGCCTTCCGTGCCGTTGCAGACACATATTCAGCATTTGACCTTTTAATTCATCTGGTTCCTGGTGATGTTTACAAAATGCTGCCATACATCATTTCGCTTGTAGTTTTGGCCTTTACTTCAAAGAAATCCCGCGCTCCTAAAGCAGAAGGAATTCCTTATGATAAGGGCGTGCGCTAGGAGAAAGCATTTTTCTGCTAGTTTTCTTCGTATACATTATTAGAAAGAAATTCTGACCAGTCCTTGATTATGTCCGGGTGTTCCTTCGCGTAATCAAGGATTTTTTTTCCAAGCCCCTCTTCTTGAACAAGAGAGTTAATTTTAGCTTGTGGCACTTTGTTTATGGCGGGGCAGGTTGGAGTAAGAGCTACGTACAGGGGTTGCTTACCAGTTTCGGTCCTGCGTACTGCGCGGAAAGGCCAGATGCTGCAGTCAAAGGGCTTCAGGTCTGGAGGGAGGATGCAGCCAGAGTTGATGTCCAGGAAGGGGCAGGGGGCCTCTTCTTTAGGGGCATTTGTTTTGTATTGATCGGAAATGTCAAAGGTGTAAGAAGCCTTGCCGACCGGCCGAAACTTTGTCTTAGGGTAAAGGACTCTCAGTTTTTCTACGGTAGAGGCATCAAAAATTGGAGTTTCCCATAGGCTCTGACGGCGGAAAGAACAGCAGAATCTGCAGGCGGCGCAGTCTGATTTTGAAAGAATAGAACTTAGCATTTTTCCTCTAAATTATTTTTCCATAAAATTTTTCAAGTATAATTGTTGGCTTATAAGAAAGTTTAGCTTTTCTTAATCCTTCCACACCCATGTCTTCTTCTCTATTAATATAGAGATAATTTTCAAATTTTTTTGAAAACTGCTGATTTATAACAGAGTAGACTCCGTCTTTTTCATATTTTCCAATGGATTTTTCGTAAATAACATCCAGAACAGATTCAGAAATTGGTGAAGCAAGGGTCATTGCGGCAGCTTCTCCGTTTATGTAAAGCACTCCACCACACATTCTCAGAAGGGAAGCATTTTTAAGTGCGCTTTTTATGCTTTCATGTTCCAGTTGTAAAATATGTCTTTCTTTTTCATTTTCAATGTTTTTTTCTTCTAGCCATTTTTGCGAAACTTCTAGAATATCATTGGCAATATCATTTTCGGGGTATGTTTTAAATTTCCATGAATCTCCGTAAGTTCTGTTAAAGCGTGAAACATGGTTTCTTTTTTTCTGATAATTTGAACCTGGCAGATTTGCAAGATTTTCCTGCAGATAAATGTAATCACAGTCGTCACGGTTTGTTTTCCATGAAACCTGGCGTCCTTTAAAATGTTTAGCAAGGCAGTTATCTATTTCCTTTTTTTGATTTTGTGTGATTAAACAAAAAGCAACTTCTATATTTTGAGCCTTTGCATCTTCAAAAATAAATTCTAAAGCTTCTTTAAGATAGTCCTTATCTGTATTTTTTAGGGCAATTGGAAATCCGTATCCATTTCTATTTTCATCACCATAATAATAGCGAAAGAGAATTCCCTTTTCGATTTTTAGTTGAGTATTATATTTCTCTTGAAGTAGAAAAAGATTTGCTATGCAAGAATCACTGCCAAAAAGGGCTGAAGTATCAAGATTATCTTCCAAGTACTCAAAGTCATGCAAGTTCATGTTTAAAAATTAACGTTCCCCATGTTGAAATTCAAGAAAAAAAGTAGAAAGAATTGTTTTATTTCAACATGGAGCTAAAATACAAGAAATCAATTTAAGTATTTTTACACAGTCTTAGGATAAATATTTGGGGTGTAATTGCGTTTTACTTTCTGGCTTGGAGTCATTTCCAGAGGTTCTTTCAGAATGCTGATTCTTGTAATATGTTCATAAGGCTGAAGCTTTTTGTTTACCCGGCTTACAATCATCTGAACTTCGTTTACAATTTCCTGTTGAACAAAGTCTGAATTGCGCTTGCAGGCCATGCGCTTGTACAAATCATCAGAAACATAGATAAGGGCTTCAATTTCTTCCGCAGTTGCATCGTTTTCCGGGTGATAGGCGCGGACTGTTACCTGCTGAATGTCATAGAAAAGCTGGAAAGAATCTTCTATTTCTTCCGGATATACGTTTTTACCGCCGCTTGTAACAATCAGATTTTTTGCGCGTCCGCAGAGCATGATGTAGTGGTCTTTATCCATCCAGCCCAGGTCTCCTGTTTTAAGGAAGCCGTCTTCTGTGAACATTTTTGCAGTTTCTTCCGGCATGTTGTAGTAGCCTTTCATAACCATTGGCCCTTTTACGCAGATTTCGCCGATTTTTTTTCCTCCGCGGGTATTCAGATTTTCTGCATCTTCGCTTTCCAGAATCTTAATTTCTTCATAAGGAGAAAAGTCGCGGCCAACAGACTGAATCTTGAATTTTTCCAGAGGATTCAGGGCAATAATTGGGGAAGTTTCTGTAAGTCCATAGCCCTGAATAAAGTCAATTCCCATTTCCTGATACTGGCGGAAAACCGACTTTGCAAGGGGGCCGCCCCCGCATATAGCAACGCGCAGTGTGCTTATGTTTGCCTGCTCCAGAACCTTGCTAAAGAGCTTGCGGCCAATATTTTTGCCGGTCAGTTTTTTTACAAGGAAAGAAATTCCGCGCAGAATGGAAACTGCTCCAGAAACAATTGCGCCCTTTGCGGCAATTCCCTTGTTTATGCCGGAAAGCAGCTTGTTGTAAAGCAGAGGAACTCCCAGCATGATGGAAATTTTTCCTTCACGCAGTTCCTTCATAAGGCGGGTTACAGCCAGACTTTTTCCAAAAACAATTTCTGCACCAACCTGCAGAGGGCAGATAAAGGCGGCCTGCATTGTGTAGGCATGATGAATTGGAAGAAGGGCATAAAAAACATCAGTATGAAGAATCAGAAGGTTTGTCTGTGCAATGTAGCCGTCAGAAATTATGTTTTTATGAGTCAGCATAACGCCTTTTGGATTTCCTGTTGTGCCGGAAGTAAAAAGGATTAAGGCAAGGTCTTCTTCTGTTGCAGGTTCGTTTTTATTTTCTGCTGCAACTTCTGGTGCGCTAAGATTAAGAACAAAGTTTTCCGGGTCTGTTGGATTTAAGGAATAAATTATCATCTGCGGAAAATTTTCCTTGAGGTAAGGAATTTTTCCGTCATCTACAAAGGCAAATTTTGGAGTAGAAGCCTTGATTATGTTTCCGGTTTCCGGGTCGTGCAGGGAATCTGCAATAGGAATTACAATTCCGCTTGCGCAGAGGATTGCAAGATAGGTAATTGCCCATTCAGGAGAATTCTTTCCGGCAAGTGCAACGCGGTCGCCTTTTTTAAGTCCTTTTGCAAGAAGAAAATTAGCCAGAATCTGAACTTTTTCATATACCTGACTGTAATTAAGAGTCCGTTTGGAACCGTCAGGGCCGTCAAAATCTGTAAAACATGGACGCTCGCCAAAACGCTTGTTTTGAATTGCGAGAAGTTCCGGGAATGTTGGCCATTCTCCCTTAAAATCTTTTCCCCGATATTCGTCTAAGTATGCCCACGGTAACGGACGGTTTTGTGTCATAGAATCCCCCAAAAGATTATGGGTTTTAAGCTGTTATTATAGCATTACTTAAATCATCGCTTTTTAGAAGTTTTTAGCGATACCCTTATTATATTGATTTTACCATGTTTTTGGCGGATTTCAAGTTTTCTATTATTTTCTATTATTTAACTGTTTAACTGACAGATTTTTGTTCCTCGTCCTGCCTCATTGCCCGTTTTAGCGGAATACAAAGACCAGAATAAGGACTGCAATCATTATAAAAAAAAGATAAATCAGGGAAAGCCAGCTTGCGGCTGCAGGAAAAGTGAATAAAAGCAGGGCCTGAACCAGGGTAAGGGCTCCCAGAGCAAGACTTGTGTAGCCGCTGCCCTTTGCCCTAAAGGCATTTTTGCGTCTCAGACTGTCATCTTCATCATTTTTTGGACTTGCTTCATTCAGTTTGTCTAAAAATTTAGAAGAAAGAAAATAAATACCAACTGCAATAAAGGCGGCTCCTGCCATAAGGCTTAGAACCGCCTGAAAAATTATTTTACCTGTCATGAATCTTTTCAAAAAGTGCTTTTAAACCTTCATCACCCAGTTTTATCTGGTAATCCGTATCAAAGGCATTTTTGTTTTTATCTTCGGCCTTGTTATACTTTGTGCCGCCCCAGAAGTTATTATTATCTTTTTTTGTATCATCTGCAAGTGCGTCATCATCATTCCAAATCATATAATAAAGCCATTTTGCAGAAGATGATTTTAATGCTTCTGTAGAAGGCACATAACCCGCTTCAGAAATTGCAGCCATTTTTTTAGAGCCGCTCCATGCCATCAAATCCTTGTAGTATTTTTCTGCAGCCTTGTGCTTGTTGCTGTCGTCATAAACGTCATAGCCAACAATATCTACACAGTCGTCTCCAGGGTACCAGGCCGCTTCCTGTCCGTTCCAGACCCAGATAAGATTATGCAGGCCTTTTTCATTTGTAAAATAATCGAACATATAGCGGTAGAGGGCAATATAAGGTTCCGGGCCAGAATCTCCCCACCAGAACCATGCTTTTCCTGTTCCGCCCCATTTGCCGTAATTGCCGCAGGCTTCGTGCAGGGGGCGCCAGAGTACAACAACACCAGCTTCCTGAAGTTCAGAAAGATAGTTTGCAACGGTGTCCAGATCGCGTTTAATCTGGGTAAATTCTTTTGCATTTGTATTCAGGGTTTTTGCCGTGCTGTCATAAGGAATGCGGAATTTTGTTTCTTCTGTTCTGAAACTTGCCCCTCTAGAAGAGCGCGTGCTTGGATCAAGCCAGTGCCAGCAGAATGTTACCAGGCCTCCCTGATTCCACCAGGCTTTTGCTTTTTCAATCTGAGTAGGATGATACCAGGAACGGCTGTCTGACTTTGTGAGGAACATAAAGTCATAGCCCATAAGGGCAGTGTGCTTTCCTGTGTCTGCAAGAACTTTTTTATCCATGTCAATGTCGTTGCTCCAGGCACAGTCCATCATTCCGGTAAGGATTCGTTTTCCATACACTTCGTTTTCAAAATACTGCATTACGAGTTTTGTGCTGGAATCAGCATTTTTATCTACCTGGGCAGTACAGGCTGCTGTAAAAAGCAGGGCAGATGCAAAGAGGCAGATAAGGCGGTTATGTTTGAGATTTCTTTTCATACTTAGATATTTACACAAAAACGCTAATAAGTCTACCTTAAACTTTACTTTAAAAACGCAGAGATATGATTATTCTGATTCAATCATTGCAATTATTATGCAATAACGGAATATACTACTCTTGCAGAACTTGAATCATCCGACCCCCTGCTCATGGGGAGCAGGGGATATTTATCACGGCACATGAATGATTTCGCGTGGTTTGGCGCCGTTTTGTGGGCCTACGATGCCCCGCTCTTCCATTTCTTCTACCAGGCGGGCGGCGCGGTTGTAGCCGATTTTCAGGCGGCGCTGGAGGTAGCTGGCACTGGCTTTACCGGACTGGACAACGATTTCCAGAGCCTGGTCGTAAAGAGGGTCATCTCCTTCTGCAGGGCTTCCAAAAAGTCCGCCAGAGCCGTCTTCTTCTTCGTCATCTACAAAGATTTCATCATCAATATAGTCTGGCTCACCGTATTCCTTAACGGCATTTACAACGTCTTCTACTTCCTGGTCGCTTACAAAGGTTCCCTGAATTCGGATTGGGGCAGGGTCTACGGCAGAAGCATAAAGCATGTCACCGCGGCCAAGCAGCTTTTCGGCACCAACTGTATCAATAATGATGTTAGAGTCGGTTCGGCTGGCAACCATAAAGGCAATTCGGGTTGGGATATTTGCCTTAATTAAACCTGTAATTACGTTTACAGAAGGGCGCTGGGTTGCAAGTACAAGGTGAATACCAACGGCGCGGCTCATGGCTGTAAGGCGGGCAACAATGTTTTCCAGTTCCTTTCCGCTGGTTGCCATAAGGTCTGCAAATTCATCTATGATGACTACAATATAAGGCAGTTTTTCTGCGCAGATATTCTGTTCCTTGATTTTTGTGTTGTAGTTGGAAATATCGCGGACACCCATTCCGTCCAGAAGGGCATAACGGCGTTCCATTTCGCACAGACAATACTGCAAAGCCTGCAATGCCTTCTTTGGTTCTGTAATAACCGGAGTAAGCAGATGAGGAATGTTGTTGTAAAGTTTAAGTTCAACTACCTTAGGGTCTACCAAAATCAGTTTTACATCGTGGTAAGAACGCTTGTAGAGGATAGAAAGAATAAGCGAGTTTACACAGACTGATTTTCCGGAACCTGTTGCACCTGCAATAAGCATGTGGGGTGTTTTTACAAGGTCTATAAGCTGGGCTTTTCCAAGAATGTCTTTACCAAGAATTACCGGAACTGCCATTTTATTCCATTCAGGTAAGTCCATTTCTATAATTTCACGGAAGCCTACAACTGAACGGTGGCGGTTTGGAACTTCAATACCTACGGCCTGTTTTCCCGGAATTGGGGCAACAATTCGGACTGACTGGGCGGCAAGGCTAAGGGCTATGTTATCCTGCAGGGCAACAATTTTACTGAGTTTTACGCCTGGGGCCGGAAGAATTTCAAACATTGTAACTACAGGGCCTTTTTTAATTCCTGTGATTTCGGCTTCTATGTTGAATTCTGCAAGAGTCTGTTTAAGGTTCATGGCGGCCTGTTTTGTTGCGTCGTCTATTACCCAATACTGGTCGTCTTTGTAGGCAATTAAAAGGTCAGAAGGGATGAAGTAAGGGCCTTTTTTTTCTGGGCGTTCTGGGCGAACAGCAATTTCATCCTGCTGGGCATTAAAAAAGTCTGTAAGCTCGTCTGCAGTAAGATTTGTTGCTCCGCCTTCCAGAGATGGGGTAGAGTCGTGTTCAATTACCTTGCCTTCAAAGTCAACTTCTGGGGCAGAATCTGCGGCTGGCGGAACTGGGCTGCCTGCGTCTGTGGCGAGCGGCTGACCTGACTGAACTGGATTTGACTGAACTGACTTTGCCTGAACTGACCGCTGATTTGCTGCCTGTTTTTCGCGAATTTCATTTTCCATGTCAGAAAAGACACTTGAAGCGGCATAAGAGATTCCTGAACTTTTGGGCTTTTCTTCTGTTTCTCTTGGATTTGTTACAGGAATTGCAGAAGGCAGAGGCTTATAATACTGCTGATTCTGAACCGGGCTCTGAACCTGTGTTTCTGTCTCTTCTGTCTGTGTCTGAACAGCCGGACTTTCCTCCGGCATGGATAAAGGGGAGTCTTCTTCCTCCTCTATCTCCTCTGTTTCATTTGGTCTGTAAGCCGGCTCTTCTATATCAAAGTTAGGGAAGGGAAGAGTTTCGTCTTCTATATAATTGTCTTCAAAATAATCATCACGTTCTGGCTCTGGTGAACTTTGGATTTTTATTTTTGAAGGAAACTTTGGTTTTACAGGAAGAGGGCGTTCACTGTCTTCATCATCCTCTTCTTCTTCGTTATCATCATGAATTATAATTCCATGGGGGAACTTAGGATTTTCTACTACGGAATCAATGTAGCGGGCTGTGGAATAGGGACTTTCTTCTGCATTTTCTTCTATAACTACAGGGTCATTTTCTGCATCTGAATCTTCCGGCCATTCAATAAAGTCGTCATCCTCATTATTTTCAAATACAGGTGCTGCAGTAATAGGACTTGCTAAATCATAGGCTTCAGAAGTTTTTTTTTCCTCTATTTCTTCATCTTCTTCATCATCTGCAAAATTTACATCAAAGGCAGGCGCTGTTTCTTCATCAGTTATGATTTCATCATCTGCAGAATCTTCTGCAGGCTTGTCAGAGTCGTCAGGCTCGTCAACGTCAATATATTCGGCTTCTGGAAGGCTTTCTTCTACAGCGACTGTTTCATCTTCTTCTTTTGGAGGAAATTCCAGAGCAGGGTCATTTTCATCAAAATCTTCGTCGTATTCTGGAGGAAGTACTTCTGGAGCAGGAGGCAGATTCCAGCCTAAATCTTCTTCCGGTGTGGTGAGGGCGGCATATTCTTCCTGAGTTAAAAGCGGAGCGGAAGGGGCTTCTGTTTTATCATCATCAATTTCCCTGTCGTCAGAATTTTCTGCTTCATCACTTTCTGGCTCATCATCTTCTGCAATTTCATCAATTTCATCTGAATCAGATTTTGGAGCGACTTCTGAAAGTGCTTCGTCAAAAACAGAACTTTTGTCTTCATAATCAGCTTCAGATTCTGTATCAGGCTTCTTGAATCCTTCAAACTTTTTTAGAGAAGGGCGGGAAGATTTTTTATTTAATTTATCAGCAATGATGCCAACGCCAAGCCATTCAATTACAACAAGCATGGCACCTGTTATGATGGCAACTGTCATTTTTACGCCAGCAAAAGAATCATGCCCCAGTGCAAGAATGGAACGGCAGATATTTTCTGTTACAACGCAGGTAAAAAATGGAACCAGTGCGGTAAGCAGACGCATGGTTTTGCGGGCAGTCCATTTTGCGGCAAAGCAGGAAAGCCCTGCAATTAAAAGAAAGCCCGGAATCAGGATGCTGGAAAATCCATAAACGGAATAAAGCATGTTTCCAAGCAGATAGAAAATATTGTTATGTCCCGGACCAGAAACTCCAAAGTCCAGAGGCTGAAGTATAAGACTGATAGAAAATAAAGCGGCAATCAAAAGCAAAACGATGCCGGTAATCAAACTTGACTTGTTAGATGTTTTCATACTTGCATTATCGGCAGTTTGAAAAAAGAGTTAAGTTGTGTTAGAAAATCTTTTTGTTTTTATCAAAGGAAAATTCTTCTCCGTAACATATTTTGTAATCTGAATATTTATTGAAAAAGCCTTGTTTGTCTCCGCATCCGATTTCATCAAAGATAATTTTAAATCTGTTTTTTACAGACCCCAGGGACATTTGATATTCTACAGCCAGATATTCGTATTTTTTGCCATTTAATATTTCCACTAGCCAGATTGCGTCGCGTTTTCTTAATTTTGTAAATTTCTGAATGTCCAGAGTATTGTTTGTTGTTGCATTTTCAAATAAATCGAATGAGCAAAAATGAAGGAAAATTAAGCAGAGTACAAAAACAAAGGAATAGGCTATTTTTTCCAGAAAACAATTCATAAATGTTTTAATTCCAAAGCGCAATTCAGAAAAAATTAATGCAAAATAGATGATGAAAAAAAATATTTCTTTTATCTTTTTATGTTTGTTCAAAGTTCCGCGTGCATAAAGCATTATTATGGAAAGTCCGTACATCATTATACCAAGATTATTTTGAGGCTCAAAGAGTAAGATTAGACTTCCATATATAAATGAAATTGTTGACAGTATGGTTATTTTTGCCGGAAAAACTATAACAAAAATGGATAAAACTATGGATATTAAATTTACTATAAATGAAAGCAATTCCAGAGGATATTTATTCAAATTTTCAAGCCCAAGAACATCTATTCTTCTTAAATTAGAAGAAACAAGAATCGTTATTGCAATTAAAGAAATAATCCTTATAAAAAGTCTTGTTTTTTTTGAGTACAGGTTGTTTTCTATCTCTGTTACCATATGTTTAAAGGAATATTTGTAAAAATCCAATCAATATTTGGTACATTTATTTTATTTATTTCCCAAAGCAATTTATTTTTTATTGACTGATAATTCCACTTTCCAGAAATCAAAGGATTATAAACATTATTGATTCTGTCTTTTTCTATACTCCTCTTATATCCTTCCAGCATTATTAATGCCAGAACATTCATTCCATGATTAATTATTTCTTGTTTTCCACTTTCAAAAGTAGAAATGAAAGCTAACCTATTAAAAATATCATTGTCATCTGTAGGTAGATGCGAGCAATACTTTTGAAAACCCTTTAATTCGGCAACATAAAGACAAAGATGAGCTATAGCTGTTCTTTCAGGATTTTTACATTCTGCTTCAAATGGTATTGTGGCAATTATTTTTGCAGTGTAACTGTTTTCTAATTGCTTCTTTTCTTCTGGTGTCAATTTATAAACATTTGAAACTTCATTTACAAGATAGTCCCAAATAGGTAATTTCCATATGTGATTTTGACAAGAATAAACAAGGTTTGTGTTAAACATTATATTTCCTCTCTTTTTCTTCAATTTACATTCATATTTTAACACCAGATTATTTTTTTTGAAGTCATAACATGGTCATAAAAGGTCATGTTTTTATAATTCTATGAATTTATGACCATTTATGACCTATCTTTTTAAAAGCAATGACGTAAAATAATAATAGCAAAAAAAAACTTATACAAGCTAAGGACTTTGTAATGAACTAGATATAATTACTAAAGGATAATAGAAATGAAAAAACAAAAGACTTTATGTATACTGCTTTCTATTATCCTTATCTTTCTTTTTTCTTCATGTGAATTAATTATGTCCTTTTTTTCACCAGAAGAAGATGTTAAAGATAAGGAAATAGGAGAGTTTGAAGATGTAAATATTTTTGATGCTGAGTTATTACCTGATGAGATTTCTTTTATAACAGAATATTCAATTGCAGCTGATGAAGATTATTTTTATTGTGTAACAACAGGATACAAGGAAGTTCCAGGAAAAATAGTAAAGGTTCGAAAAGATGGAGATTCTCCGCTTATAAAAACTTTATATACAGAAGCTATTCAAAGTGGATATATTGATTCACATGCTTTTTATCTTGAATCAGTAAGTTGTTATAATGAACAGTTACTTGTTAAGGCTTTGCCTGCATTTATTCAATTTGAACATGGTGAATTTGAATTATTTTGTTTAAAATCAGAAGATTTATCTGTACAATGGCGATGGACTCCTGATGAAAATGGACGAATTGATTATAATGTAACAGGGAATCCTACAATTCCAAAATGGAAGGATTATTTTATTATATATTATGCAGAAGAAAAGAATGATGACGGATATTATCTTATTTTCCTTGATACAAATGGGAATCAAGTTATAAAAAGGTTCATACCTAGTTCTATTTCTCTACCCATAGAAGATCATGATTTATGTATAGTCGAAGATAAACTTCTTCTGCATCAAAAATACGAGCCTTTAGCTATCTATGATTTAAATAAATTAATTGCCCCCAATTATGATTCTAAAGACTGTATAGATTATGAATTTCCAAATGAAGAAAAAATCTATGAAGCGAATATATACAGTAACATAGTTTCCGATGGAAAAACCTGCTATTTTTGTTGCTGGAAAACTATTAATAGGGAAGAGTGCAAGTCAAATTTAATAGTGTATGGAGTTTCATTGGAAAACTATCATACTCTCTGGACTTACGAAATTGATGATAAAAATTTTGATGGTGTAAACGGGATTTTTTTACATAAAGAAAATCTCTTTCTGGCAGCAGATTATGGCTGTGTTTATTGCTTAGATACGAAGAACGGAAGACTTAATTGGAAAACTAAACTTACTGATGAAAATCACTCTATAAATTTATTTTGTGAAGGGTGCATTGTAAAAAATTATTTTGTAATTCCAAGCTGTAGTAACAGTTTTTTATATTATATTGATATAGATACGGGCATAATTAAGGGTAAATATTATATTCCTATTTTTGGTGGAGAAAGACACTGTTATGCAGAAGGAGATTACCTTTATATTACGACCGGTTCTTACATAGCAAGACTCCGGCTTAAAGAAACGTGAATACAAGAATGGATAAGGAAAAATTTATTGCACAAGCTATAATCTCAATGTTGCTGATTCTTTGTTGTCTTTCATGTACTTGTTTTCCAAAAACAGAAAGGATTACATGTAATAATCTTTTCCTTGTTTACATGGCAGGAGATAATTCATTAAACAAAACTGTCTATTCAGATTTTGAGGAAATAAAGCAAGGCTTAAACTCTGAAAATGATATTATTCTACTTCTGGCAGATAGGTATACTTCCAATTTCTATGAAGATGGCTGGGACGAAGCAAGACTATACCAGATTTCTTATGAGAATGAGGAGGTGAATGTTATTGAATTGGAAGATAATAATATAGGCGTTTCTCTAGAATGGTTAGATGACAGTATTGATACAGGAAGTGAAACTACATTAAAACTATTTTTACAGTATGCTAAAAATCACTATGATAGCAAGAAACTGTATCTGGACTTATGGAATCATGGAGGTGGCTGGAAATCTGGAGATTCATATACAGGAGTAGTGCGTAACTCTTCCAGAAATATTTGTTTTGATGAAGATTCAAATAATTCATTGTCTTTAAAAGAATTATCTTATGCCATTAAAAGTTCCTGTATAGGTCATTTTGATATAATATTGATGGATGCCTGTTTTATGGCATCAGTTGAAGTTGCTGCTGAAATGATAGGTCTTACAGACACTGTTATTTTTTCTCAAGATTCAATTCCAGAAGATGGAATGCCTTATAATAATATTATACCTATATTATTTTCGGATAAAAGTATTGATGAAAAATGTATTCAAATTTGTGATTCATATTCAAAAAACTATGAAAAGCAGAAAACTACAATTTCTGCTTTTAGAATTGATGAAAATTATAGCATGCAGAAGTTTTTACACAAATTTGAAGAATACATGGAGTCTTTCTCTGGATTAAAAGCAATTAGTGAAAGTCGTTCATATTATTATGATTTTTTGAGTGATGTTGTTGATATAGAAATTCTTTTTGATGATGCTTTAGAAAGAGAGTATAAAAATATTCTAATTAAAAATTGTTCAGAATTTTCGACAGGAATGTCTATTTATTTTCCAGATTTTCTAACTTATTCAAAAGATTCATGGGAATATACGTCAAATAGACTTCGGTTTTTAGAGCTATGTCCGTCATATATATCGTTCTTATCAAAAATGCAAGATATTAATTCTGCTTATTTAAATATAGACACATATGAACCGAATAATTATCAAATTGATGCATATATTGTGAATCAACCAGAAAATCAAATAGTTTCATATTTATGGTGTTCAAATGATGATGACTGGTATGTATTTAAGAAGGATGGGAATAAAGAAAATGCCGTTAATCAGTTCAAATTAATAAGTCCTGAATTTCTTGAATATAATTTGCAGTTGGTATTATACAAAGCAGGAAATCTTATAGATGCAGTTTTTGAAGATGAAAAGAATGAGATTGATATTTCAGCTTACGATTATGACGAGGTATATGTAAAGGTTTATTCAACTTTTGGATATTATAGTCAGGAAATTCCATATACACTCCAATGGGAGTTTCAATGATGCTTTTTAATTGTCTGTTGTTATGTTTCTTGTTATAATTATTCTTATGGCACCTAAACAGACTTCTATTAAAACAGTCGGAATCTTGACTTCCGGCGGTGATGCTCCGGGACTGAATGCCGCAATTCGGGCACTCTGCATTTCCGGTAAAAATAATTATGGCATGAAATTTATTGGAATCCGCAACGGCTACCGCGGGCTTATAGACGGCGATACTTTTAAGATGGATGAAATTGACTTGGAGCCGCTTATTTCTCAGGGCGGAACAATTCTTGGAACTTCACGCGTTAAGCCATTTAAAAATCCTGTGCCGGATCCAAAAACAGGCCTTCTTCCTGTAGAAGGAATTAAGAAAACTTTTAAGGAAAATAAGCTGGATGCCCTTGTCTGTCTGGGCGGAAATGGAACTAATACAACAGCTTCTCTTCTTTATGAGGCTGGTTTTAACGTAATTGGAATGCCAAAGACAATTGATAATGATATTGTGGGAACAGATGAAACATTCGGTTTTCATACTGCAATTGATGTTGCCACAAATGGAATAGAAGCAATCCGTACAACAGCCCGCAGCCATAGCAGGGCAATGGTTGTAGAAATTATGGGGCACAAGGTGGGCTGGCTGGGGCTTTATTCAGGGCTTGCGGCCAGAGCCGACGTGATTTTATTGCCGGAAATTCCTTATGACATTAAGAAAATTGCAAAATTCATGAAGGCAAAAAAAACTGCCGGTCAGAATCATTTTATAATTGCCTGTTCGGAAGGTGCCATTGATTTGAACGAGGCAAAACTTGGTAAAAAGGAATTTAAGAAGGTTCGTGAGTCAATGCCACAGTCAGTTGGTTTCCGCGTTGCAAAAGAAATAGAATCAGAAACAGGAATAGAAACCAGAACTTCTGTTCTTGGATATTTACAGAGGGGTGGAGATCCGGCTCCTTATGATAGAATTCTTGCAACAAAACTGGGAAATGCTGCTGCAGACTTTTTGGCTAACAGACAGTTTGGAAACCTTGTGGCCGTTAAAAATGGTGCAATTGCCGCAATTCCTTTAAGTGTTGTTGCAGGGCGTGTAAAAGAAATACAGAAGGATGACCCTGTTCTTAAAACTGCCCGCGATTTAGGAATTTGTTTTGGAGATTAGAACTGGGGGAGGGCTGGCGGCTGGTGAACTTAAGTGCCACCGCTGCCCTGTGTGCGACGGCTACGGCTGCATGGGAATGTTACCCGGGCTTGGCGGCGTTTTTGAAAATCAGAATTTTATGCTCAACTGTGAGGGCTGGGCTTTGCTGCGGGGGCGGGTGGCTGCCTGCGGGCGTTTGAGCGAACTGGAAGCCGTGCAAGTGGGGGCGGAAGCACTGCGCTGCGGGCCTGTTACCGGCGCAGTAGAAAATATTGGCTATGAAAAGGAAGCTGATTTTTATTTTCCTTACCTTTCAAATGCCCTGAGCGCCGGTTTTGGGCTTTGTGTTGGCGACGGCTGCCCTGATGAAAAACTGCATCTGGGCGTGGAGGCTGTAAGACGGCTGGGAGAGGATGCCGGGGCTGTGGGGCTTGCGGGGGCAAGGGCTGCCTTTTTCTTAAAGCCTTACCCTCAGAAGCGGCTTTTTGAGCGCATAGAATGGGTAAAACCCTATGCTTCCCACATCGGAATAGACATTGATTCGTATAATATCCTCACAATGAGGAATCTTGTGAATCTGGAGCAGAAGACTGCTGCCCAACTGGAAGATTTTCGCAAACATTCAGGATTGCCCTTTGTAATAAAAGGCGTTTTTACAGAGTCAGATATTGAACTGGTGCGTCAGGTTAAACCGGATGTAGTTTATATTTCAAATCATGGCGGGCGAGTTGAAACCCGCATTGGAAGTACGGCAGAATTTCTTGCCGCCCATGCAGAAGAACTTCATGATTTTTGTGGAGAAATCTGGGTGGATGGCGGAATACGTACTTATTCTGATGTTCAGACGGCACTTTATTACGGTGCCAGTCAGGTTATTGCAGCCCGCCCTCTTATTCGTGCCACTTTTGATAATTGCTATGACGAGGCTGTAGAAAAACTGATTTCAAGGCAGGCTTGATAAGGGGGAAAGTATGATAAAGCTGAAATACAGGATTGCTGCAAATCAGATTAGAAAGGCCTTTGGCAGGGGAGACAAAAAACGCGATTCTTCTAAAACTACTCCTGCAGGAATTGTTCGCTTTGATAATATCCTTTATGGTGATGATAAAAAACTGCAGAAGTGGCAGTTGCTGGATGTTTACAGGCCTAAAGCCGCTGTTAGTGAAGATGGAAAATTAAAAAAACTGCCGGTAATTGTGATTGTTCACGGCGGTGCCTGGGTTTATGGCGATAAAGACGTATATCAGTTTTATGGCATGAATCTTGCGGAGCGCGGTTTTGCGGTTGTGAACTATTCTTACCGTCTTGCCCCGGAAGCACAGTTTCCTTCTTCTTTGGAAGATAGTGAAAAAGTTTTTCAGTGGATTTGTGATAATTCAGAAAAATATGCTTTTGATTGTCAGAATGTTTTTGCAGTTGGTGATTCTGCGGGCGGGCATCTGCTTACCCTTTATGCTGCTGCAATTACAAATGAAGATTATGCAAAAAACTTTCCGTTTATTAAGAAAAAGCCTCTTGTTTTACGAGGCATTGCCCTTAATTGCGGAAAATATAATATGGATGAAGCCCTGGCCGGTAACAGGCAGACTAAAATGCTGCTTGGGGCACTTATGCCGGATGGGGGCACCCCAGCAGAAGTGAAACTCATAAACGGCTATCAGTATCTTACTAAAGATTTTCCGCCTTCTTTTGTAATGACCTGCAAAGGAGATTTCCTTTTAACACAGGTACCTTTTATTATCTCTTCCCTAGAAAAAAACGGGGTTCGCCATGAATACCGCTGCTATGGAACAGAAGAAAAACCTCTCTGGCACGTTTTCCATTGCGACCCTGATTTGCCGGAAGCCGTAATCTGCAATAACGAAGAATGTGACTTCTTTAGTTCTTTATGCTTGTAAAGTGCAGACTCTAGAGTCCGCGTGCCCATTCATAGGTACTAAGGTATGGGTCAGGTTTTACGGCTCCTGGTGTTGCCCAGATTTCATCAATCAGACCCTTGTCGTTAATTTTTCCAATGCGGACCTGTTTGTAAAGGTGCTGATTTGAGCCGTCTATGGTTACGGTTCCCTCTGGCGCCGTAAAACTTAAACCTTTTGCAGCCATACGCACGTCTTCTACTTCAAAACTTCCTGCCTTTTCGCAGGCAGCAGCCCACATATAAACGGCAATGTAGCCTGCTTCTATAGGGTCGCCTGTTACGCGGTCACTTCCATATTCTGATTTATAATCTGAAACAAATTTTGTATTGCGGTCTGTTTCTGTAGTTTCATAATAATTCCATGCAACCAGATGGTTCTTGATGTTTTCTACACCAATTTTTGAAATTTCTTCTTCTGAAACAGAAAAACTCATAACAGGAATGGAATCTGCCGTTATTCCAGCTTCTTTTAACTGCTTAAAGAATGCAACATTTGAATCTCCGTTCAGACTGTTAATAATTGTATCCGGTTTTTCTGCCAGAATTTCTGCAATGATTTCTGTGAAATCTGAATGTCCCATCGGTACATAGGTTTCGCCCACACATTCGCCCTGCAGCTGTCCTAACTGTGCCTTAATAATTCTGTTTGTAGTGCGAGGAAAAATATAGTCGCTGCCCAGCAGATACATTCTTTTTCCAAAGTTTTCTGCACAATAGTCAATTGCCGGAACAACCTGCTGATTTGGTGAAGCCCCCATGTACATGATGTTAGGACTTGCTTCCATTCCTTCATACTGAACTGGATACCACAAAAGACTGAAAAGTTCTTCTACAACAGGTTTTACAGCCTTGCGTGAAGCAGATGTCCAGCAGCCAAAAAGCGTAACAACCTTATCTTCTGTAATCAGTTTGCGGGCTTTTTCCGCAAAGGTTGCAAGGTCGCTGGCACCGTCCACTTCTACAGGCTTTATCTTTTTCCCAAGAATTCCGCCGGCTTCATTTATTTCTTTTATAGCCAGAAGTTCTGAATCGCGTACAGGAATTTCGCTTATTGCCATAGTGCCGCTTAAGGAATGAAGCAGACCTACTTTTACATATCCGCCTTTTCCTTCTTTATCTTTACAACCGATAAAAAGTGCCGCCGTCATCATCCCCATCAGCAGGCTCCCGGCCCAAATCATCATCTTTTTCATATATTCCTCCACTATTACAAGACGTCGTAAGTAATCATCAGGCCCTTGCCTTTTACATCACATTCAATAGGCTGACTGAAAATTATACCGCCTTCTCCAGGTTTTAAGTGCTTGACCAAGGCTTCCGTTACCCTTATTCCGCCCGGTTTTGCCGCAGTTTCCATACGGCTTGCAACATTTACAGTGTTTCCCCAGACATCATAAATAAATTTTGTTCGGCCAATTACACCAGCCGTAACAGGCCCGCTGTTTAATCCGATTCTGATATTGAAAGGGATTTTAGCAGTTTTATTGTATTCTGCCAAATCTTCCAGCATTCCTTTTGCATATTCCAGCATAACTAAGGCATGGTCTTTATTTGGTGACGGCAGCCCGCAGGCAGCCATATAAGCATCGCCTATTGTCTTAATTTTTTCAACCCCGCAGCGTTGTGCCCTCTTATCAAAAAGTGTAAAAAGGTCGTTCAGGCCTTCTACAATTTCTGCCGCAGTGTGTCCGCTTGAAGTTTTTGTAAATTCCACAATATCTGAAAAGAGAATCGTAACATCTTCATGATCCTGACCGATAGAATGAATTCCTGTTTTAAGTTCATTCGCAATTTCTTTTGGAAAGATTGCCTGCAGAAGTTCATCTGATTTTTCCTTTTCAAGATTCAGTTCTGCTGTACGAATGCGAACCATACCTTCCAGACGTATGTTTTCTTTTTTCATCCTGTTCTGGCGGATATAGAAAACAAATATGATGGAGCCCATTGCAATGATTGCAATGATAATCCAGAAAACTGGCATCTGATATATATATGGTTTCTGAACAAAAAGCACTGCTTCTGCCCGTTCAGAATAGACTTCATCACCATTTATTGCAAAAACGTAAAAATTATGCTTTCCTGGCGTAAGGTTTGTGTAAGACATTGTGCGGGAAGTTGTTGGTGGACTGAATGTTTTTTCAAAGTTTGAAAGCTGATGTGAAAAAGTGATTCTTTCAGGGGCATCAAAACTTAGTCCTGTGTAGCTTATATCTACGCGCTGTGTACCCGGTTTTAATGTAATTGATTTAATGGCAGACTGATAAAGCGTGTTATCTATGATTACATCGTTGTCTACAATTACTTTTTCAATCTGAACCAGAGGAGTGATTGAATTTTCCTTGATTTTAACCGGGTCATAAACTGCAATTCCGTCTACCATGGCAAACCAGATGCGTCCGTATTTGTCTATAATGCTTTTTGCAGTAGAAGTAGGCCCGTCTGAATCCAGTCCGTCATTACGGTTATAGAACTTAACTGATGTCTTTTTTGTTTTTCCGTTTGCAACATCAAGAATTTCAGAAAGAGAAGCAGATGAGATTCCATGATTGCTGGTCATCCAGAGCGTGTTTGTGCTGTCTGCAAGAATCTGGAACATTGAATCTGTTTCTATGCCGTTATCAGAATTTATGTTCTGGAATACAGGTGGAAGTCCGCTTCTGCTATCAAAGCCTGCACAGCGGGTAATTCCGCTTCCGCTGCAAATCCAGAAGGCTCCGTCCACATTCTGGGTAATCTTAAAAATTACGTTTCCTGCCAGTCCGTTTTCGGAAGTAAAGTGAGAGATGATTTTTTCATCCTGCATAAGATATATTCCACCGCCGTCCGTGCCAATCCAGATTATGTTGTTCGTATCCTGATAAAGAGCCATGATGTATTCATTTTCAAGACCGTCTGTCTGCTTAAAGTTTCTGATTGTGCCGTCTGTGTGGATTATGCTTAATCCTGTTGTGGTTCCTACATATAAATCTCTGGTATTTGCTTCTATTGCAACGCGCACTTTGTTTCCTGCAAGGCCATCATCTGTAGTCCAATTGTCTATGTGCCAGCCGTCATATTTTATCTGACTTGGTTTTGTATAACAGCTTACAAGGATGTCGCCATGTTTGGTAGCTTCTATATCCCTAATGCGAAGCCCTTTTGTGTATTCTGTAAGTGAATTGTGAACTTCTGCGTCATTCTGGTAACAGCGCACACCGTTATCTGTTCCAACCCAGACATTTCCGCTCCTGTCTTCTGTAATACTGTTTACGGTTACGCCCAATTTTGTAACCTTGAATTTGCCGTTAGTCAGCTTTCCAATTCCGCTTCTGTCTGTGGCAATCCAGATGTTGTCTTCCCTGTCGCAGATTATCTTGTTTATCTTTGCCGAATTAAGAATGCTGCCTGTATATTCATAAAACTGTCCTTCATTATAAACAACAAGTCCTTTTTCTGTTCCAAACCAGATTGTTCCGTCTTTGTTTGTGTAACTTGCAGTGGTTGGTTCATCGTCCAGAAGGGTTCCGGTTTCTATTTTCTGAACATCACCGTTTTCCATGCGCACAAGTCCCAGGTCTCCCAGTCCAATCCAGAAAACTCCTTTTAAATCCTGACAGATTGAAGTTGCAAAGTAAATTCCAAAAGGTTCAAGTTCCGGTCTGGTGCGGAAGATTCCATCGCTGAACATAAAAAGTCCGCGTTCATTTGCAGTTAAAAGCCAGATTCTGCCTGCTGTATCGCAGTAAAGTGATGTTGCAATAATTCCTTTAGAAATGGTACCCGCTTCAAATTGTGGAGTTATCATGTGCCCCTGCGGGGTGATGTAAACAACGCCTGCTGCGGTTCCAATCCACACGTTGCCCTTTTTGTCTTCTGCAAGGCAGCGGATGGAATTATTTGGAAGTCCGTTCTGCATGGTATAAGTTTTTTTACTTTCTTGGGAGATTTTTTGCAGGCCTTCGTCATTTGAGCCCAGCCATAAGTTTCCATGAGAATCTTCAAGAATGGCGCGTACAGAAACAAAGGTAAGGTCGTTTCCTGATTTACGTTTGTGTGTAGTAAAGGTAACGCCGTCAAATCTGGCCAGACCTTCATAAGTTCCTATGTTGATATAGCCGTCTTTAGTCTGTGCAATATCAGTAACTGTGGTGCCGTTAAGAGAACCAAATGAATGCCAGGACTGATAAACATAATTATCAAAAAAAGAATTTTGCGCAGAAAGACTGTGCCCCAAAAAAAGCAGGATTGCGCCTGCAAAAAATGTTCTTCTCTTCATACATTATATTATAGAAGAGAAGTGCAGAATTTGCGAATTTTTTTTGCAGGAGGAATGAGCTTATCAGCCCCCCTGTCCTCTTCTTCTTTCATAATTTACAAATTCCTGGTGCCTCTTTATAATAAAGCGATGACGGAAGAATTAAAAAAGACGCTGCAGGAACTTGCAGATAAATATGAAGTCGCTTCTTTTTGTGACCAAGATCCTTCGCAGTTTTTACGCTGGTATTCTGAGCCGGAATTTGTGCGCGGGGATGTGGAAGCGGCCTCTTTTCTGGCCGCTATGCTGGCTTTTGGCAGCCGCAAACAGTTTATTCCTAAAATCCGTTCTGTTCTGGAAAAGGCAGATTCTTCCTGCGGTTCTTTTTCCCGCTGGTTATGCAGCAGGGCTTTTGAAAAAGACTTTCCCCATGGTTCAGAAAAGTTTTACCGTTTTTATTCTTATGATGATATGCAGTCATTTTTTGGGGAAATGGCTGATATTTTAAGTGGGCAGGGCGATGCCCGGAAGTGTGGCCTGAACATGGGGACGACTTCCTTTGGGGAATATTTTCACAAAAAGTGGAAGGCTGATGAAAGGCTTCACCTTGCCGACATCATTTCCCAGTCTTTTCCAAAGTCTAAAATAGTTCCAAAGGGCAGTAGCAGTGCAAACAAACGCATTCACATGTTTTTGCGCTGGATGGTTCGCCGGAATTCGCCGGTAGATTTGGGATTATGGACCTGGTACAGCCCTGCAAACCTTCTGATTCCTCTGGATGTTCACGTAATGCAGGAAGCTGCCCGGCTTGACCTCCTTCCTTCAAATGCCCCGGCCTCTCATCGCACAGCTCTTCTTCTTACAGAAGAACTCGCGCAGGTCTTTCCCGGGGACCCGTGCCGTGCAGATTTTTCGCTTTTTGGCCTGGGGGTTAGTTAGTCGCCATGGCCCACCTAAAGCCAGCACAAAATTTTTCGATAATATAAGTATGTGGTATTTATTTGATGTCCTGCTTATTTCTCTATCAACCTTTTGTTTTGTAATCGGAATTTCTTCTTTACGCAGAATTAAAGAGAACAAAAAACTCGCCGTAGGAATTTTTCTCTTGTGTATTTCTGCCGGTTTTTGGACACTCATTTATGGAATAATCGGACTCACTCCAGATTTAAAACTCGTTGAAAAAATGCGATACCCGGGCATTTTCTTCGTCAACTTTTTTATAATTATGGACTGTTGCTTTTTTGCCAGTCTGCTTTCCGAAAATAACAAGATAATTAAAGTTTATAAATACGCTATTTGTGCAATAGTTTCCTTTTTAGGTTTTTCAGATTTATTTATTTTTACTCAGCCGGCAGTAGATGTTTTCTTCCGCGAAAATAACTGGACATCCTGGTTCATGATAGACTGCTGGCAGCGTGATTATCACACTCTTTTTGTACTCACAACTTTTGGTCTTATGCTGATTATGGCAGTCTTCCTTTTTATTCAGACTCTAAAAAACGGCCGAAGACACGATTTTATTAAAAAAGCCATCATCGCAAACCTTATTATGGTGGCTTTCTGTATACCAGACACTATCTTTTTGCACTTTAATGTGCAGGGCTTCCCAACTTCCGGATTTGGAGCGGCCTTGTGTTCAATCATCATTTATTATTATTCATTAACTCAGAATATAGTTTCCCTGAATTTTGCTGCTCTTTCTCATAAGATTTTTGATAGCCTTAAGGTGCCGGTTATTATTTTTGAAACCGATGAAACAATTTCGATGGCAAATAACAATGCCCGCGACGAATTCAACAAGGTTTTTGAACCTGCCGGAGAAAAACTTTCGGGTCTGCATCTTTATGATTTGTTCGAAATTGAACCGGAAGCGGCTCATTCACTTTTTAATTCTTCTATTTCTAACGAACAGAGTAAAATGAAGCTTCGTTCTAAAAGCGATTCCAAGATTTATTATGTAGAAACAACGGCCTGTCATGATAAGTTTGGTGGCGAATATTGTTATGTAACGGTTGCCTATGATATTTCAAATGAAGAAAAAACAATGGAACAGTTGCGTAAGGCTAATCAGGCAAAAGGAAACTTTCTTGCTTCCATGTCTCACGAAATCAGAACTCCTATCAATGGAATTCTTGGGATGAATGAAATGATTCTGCGCGAATCTACTTCTCAGGAAATTACAGATTATTCAGAAAATATAAAGCACGCGGGTAATCTTCTGCTCACACTTATAAACGATATTCTTGATTTTTCAAAAATTGAATCTCACAAATTAGAAATTGTAACGGCTGAATACAATCTTTCTTCGGTAATTAATGATATTTACACAATTGTTTATCCACGTGCTGAAGAAAAAAATCTCTGGTTGAATTTTAAAAACAATCCCGAAATTCCTTCGCTTTTAAAAGGTGATGAAATACGAATTAAACAGATAATTGTGAACCTGGTAAATAACGCAATAAAATACACTTCAAAAGGTTCTGTTACGGTTGATTTTGATTATGAAAAACTTGGATATAATAAAATTTATCTGAAAGTTTCTGTTGCAGATACCGGTGCTGGAATTAAGGAAGAAGATATTCAGTATATTTTTGATTCTTTCCGCCGCGTTGATGCAATTAAAAACCGTTATATAGAAGGGGCCGGACTTGGTCTTTCAATTTCAAAAGAACTTTGTACCCTGATGCATGGCAAAATTAACGTAGAAAGTGAATACGGAAAAGGTTCTGTTTTTACCATAAGTATACCGCAGACAATTTCAGAAGGTTCAGAAAATGTAGAAATGGGACTTTATGCTCCTCTTATAGAAAATTCTTCCCGCCATTATAAGGAACTCTTTACAGCTCCAGAGGCAAAAATTCTTGTTGTAGATGATGTGGAAATGAATATTGCTGTATTCAAAGGCATCCTGAAAAAGACACAGATTCAGATAGATTCTGCCTTAAGCGGTCAGGAATGTCTTGAAAAGACAAAAAAGCAAAAATATGACATTATATTCATGGATCACATGATGCCGGGTATGGATGGAATTCAGACTTTTAATTCTATAAAAACTGATGCAGACAATCTTAATTCTTCTGTTCCTGTAGTGATTCTTACCGCAAATGCAATTAGCGGAGCGGAACAGCAGTATTTGGGAATAGGTTTTACAGATTATATTTCCAAGCCGATGAACCCGGAAAAACTGGAAAAAATGATTTTAGATTTGCTTTCACAAGACACAAATGTGGACAAATTTGGTGTCAGTCCAGTCCATTCGGTTTCCCTTCCTCTTTCTTCCGAACAGCCGCTTTCCCGGCCTGAAACTTTTGAAGAAAAATTTTCCTTCCTTGATTTAAAAAAAGGTTTAGAGAACTTTAACAACGAAAAAGACTTTTATAAAGATATTTTAAAATCCTATCTTGCTGATGACAAAATTTCCCGTCTTGAACAGTTTAAGAAAGAAGAAAAATGGGATGACTACAGAATCCTTGTTCATGCCTTAAAAAGCACTTCTGCAACAATTGGCGCAAGTGTAGTTTCTGAAAAGGCAAAACTTCTGGAAACTGCCGCAAGAGAGGGCGACATAGAATATATTTTGACTAATCATGAAATTGCAATGAAAGAATACAAAGAACTTTTAAACAACATTGAAGGAGCTCTTAAAAATGAAAAGTAAAATGAAATCTGAGGAAAGTTATTTTTTAAAAAAAGAAGTAGTTTACAGGCGCCGTTTCTGGTCTTCAATCATTATAATTTTCCTTTTAATGGAAAGTCTGGTTCTTTATTCCTTTATTTCATCTTATAATCTTTCCAAGAAAAGCATAAAACAGATTGGCGAAACAAATCTTGCCTATGAAAGTTCCCGAATTGAAAACTATCTGCAGAAAAGCCTTGATTCTATATGGGTAATTGCAGATTCTCTCTGGTACATGATGCAGTCTGAACGCACAGAAGAAGAAATCCTGAATTATCTTGCCCAGGAAACAGAGCTTTGGATTAATCAGGTTGATAATAATTATACCGGCATTTATGGTTATATCGGCGGTAAATACATGGACGGTTCCGGCTGGGTTCCCCCGGAAGGTTACAATCCTCTTGAGCGCGACTGGTACACTGCAGCCGTAAAGGGGGCTGGTGCTCCTGTTCTGGTTTCTCCTTACATTGACATGCAGACCGGTAATCTGATGATTTCCATAAGTCAGCTTTTGCCGGATGATGTAAGCGTTGTTTCCATGGATTTAGCCCTTACAGAAATTCAAAATATCATAAAAAACATTCATATTGGAGACGGCATTGGTTACAGCTATATAATTGACAGCACAGGTCTTGTTGTAGCGCATTATGATGATAATGAAAACGGCAAGAATTATCTTTCAGATTTATCCACATCACAGATTGCTTCACGCTGCCTTAAACTTGCAAAGGGCAATTTTTCTGCAGCAGTAGATAACAGAGCCTTTTCTATTTTTACCCACTCAGTCCGCGACCGCTGGAATGTAGTTGTTGTTCTGGAAGATTCAAAACTTTTTCACAGTGTCCGCTTACGCTTTTTCAGCCTGCTTTTTACTGCTACAACAATTTTTATTATTATTGTAGGCCTTTGTTATATAACTTACCGCAGCATGATAAAACATGCCCGTAAAGAAAACGAAGTTCGCCAGAACCTCCATCAGTTAAATAAAGATATGATTATGGCTCTTTCGCACACGGTAGATGCAAAGGACCGTTACACAAGTGGTCATTCCTACCGTGTTGCAAAATATGCCATGGAAATTGCCCGCCGTCTGGGAAAAAGCCGGGAAGAACAGGAAGTGATTTACACTGCGGGACTTCTACACGACCTGGGAAAAATTCGTGTGCCGGATGAACTTATTAACAAGGCCGATAAACTCACCGAAAGTGAATTTGAACTGATTACAATTCATACTGTGAGCGGCTACCAGATTTTGAAGGACATTTACAAAGACAAGCAGGTTGCTTATGCCGCAAAATACCACCACGAACGTTATGATGGAAATGGTTATCCTAACGGCTTGAGCGGAAAAAATATTCCGGAAATTGCCCGAATTATTTGTGTTGCCGATTCTTACGATGCAATGGCAAGTAACCGCAGTTACAGAAAAGTTTTACCTCAGGAAGTGGTGCGGGAGCAGATTGTTGAAGGCCGCGGCACCCAATTTGACCCAACCGTTACAGATATAATGCTGCAAATGATTGATGAAGATGTTGATTATAATATGAGGCAGCCAGATGTTTCTCAATATAACATTCTTGTTCTTGATGACGAAGAAATAAATATCAAAATGGTTTCAAGACTTTTGCAGGGCGAAAATTCATATACTATTTTTGGCGCCCAGAATTATGAAGAAGCTGAAAAAATACTGAACGAACACAACATAGATCTGATACTTCTTGATTTCCTGATGCCAAAAATAGACGGACTTGAAGCCATAAAGATGATTAATCAGAAATACACAATTCCTGTTATTTTTATGACGGCCGATAAATCTTTTGAGACAATTTCAAAAGCAATGGACGCAGGCGCAGTTGATTATATCACAAAGCCATTTATGCCCCTTTCCCTTAATGAAATTGTCCGAACGGTTTTAATTCAAAGATAATTTATAGATAATTTCTGACTATGTTTGACACTTTTTGAAAAAATGTCTATTATGTTGCGCGTGTGGCCTGGAACTGCTATCCATGTGAAGTTGATTCCATACAGGGCTATGCAAAAAATGCAGGGCATTCGCATTAATATAGTCTGCCCTGAAAATTCAAAATTAAGACTTGATCCAGGAGGACAGGTACTATGAATCTGATTAAACTCAAATGATTCTCACGATAGACGTGGGAAATTCTTCTACAGAATTCGGTTTATTTGACGGCGACAATCTTGTTTTTAACTTCCGTCGGACAACAAGCATCACAACAAGTTCAGATGAAATCGGCATATTCATGCGTTCAGTTCTGCGCGAAAACGGTTTTGACTACCGCGAAATTAATCGTGTGGGCTGCTGCAGCGTTGTGCCGCCTGTGAACTATTCGCTTTCAAGCGCGTGTTCAAAATATCTGAATTGTGAACCGCTTTTTATTCAGGCAGGAATCAAAACCGGATTAAAACTCCGCTATTCAAATCCTAAAGAAATTGGTGCAGATTTAATTGCGGCTGCAATGGGGGCTGTAGAACGCTTCCCGGAAAAAAATCTCGTCATTATTGATATGGGAACTGCAACAACTGCGGAACTTGTTTCTAAAGACAGGGAATTTCTGGGCGGTGTGATAATGCCCGGGCTCAAGATTTCTGTTGATGCACTTGCCAGCGGAACTGCAAACCTTACTTCGGTAGAAATTGCAAGGCCGGAACACGTTTACGGCACTTCTACTACAGAAGCAATTCAGGCTGGCCTGTATTACGGAACAGAGGGGGCTGTAAAAGAAGTCTGCCGTCTGTTTAAGAAGAATGTTTTTCATGGAGAGGAAACGTTTGTCATTGGTACAGGAGGATTTTCAAAGAATTTTGCAGACTGCAATCTTTTTGATGAAATTGTTCCTTCCCTTGTCCTTAGCGGCGTAAAACGTGCCATAGAAATTAATTCATAAGGACATCTCAAAAATATTACTAAAGGATAAAAGGATAAAAAAATGAACGAAACAAAAAAGAACCTTAATTTAACTAGAAAACTTGCTCTTACAGGTGCATTCAGCGCACTGGTTATTGTACTTGGAATTACAAAACTTGGTTTTATTACTATTGGAGCGGCCGCTTCCATCACAATCCTTCACGTGCCGGTAATTTTAATCTGTATGATTTCTGGTCTCCCGGAAGGTCTGTTTGTTGGTGCCGCATTCGGTATTCTCAGTCTTATTCAGGCCGCAATGAGCCCTAGCAGCGTTCTTGACCCTATGTTTGTAAATCCCCTTTGTTCTGTACTTCCACGTATGCTTATTGCATTTGTTGCATGGGGCCTCTGGAAACTTCTGAACCTTATTCCTCATCTTCCAAAAGCAGTTTCTGCCGGTGTCACAGGCTTCATTACAACTATTGCCCACACAATGCTTGTAATCGGCTGTATCTACATTTTTAAGGGAGCAGATGTTCGTGCCGCTGTTGGCGGACTCAGTTATTTTGGCTTTATTGGTCTTGTGCTAGGAAACGCAATTTTTGAAGCAATTGCCGCAACAGTTATCTGTGCTGCAGTTTATGCCGGATTATATATTGCAGGAAACCGCAAATCAAAGCTTTCTGGAGTATCTTCACAGGAAACTGACAAGAATATTTAATTGCTGTATAATAACAGCATGAGAATTGTAATTGTAGGTGCCGGTTTTACCGGCACTCAGCTTGCAAAGCTTTTGATAAATGAAAAAAATCAGGTTGCGGTTATAGATAATGATGAAAACACAATTCGTCATGCACAGAACCAGCTGGACTGTACTGTTATGTGTGCAGACGGCAACAACCTTGAAACTCTGGAAGAAGTAGGCATTGCAAAGGCAGATGCCCTTGTGTGCGTTACTTCTTCTGATGAAGTTAATATGATTACCTGTTCCCTTGTGGACGCAGTCTATCCTGATGTACTCAAAATTGCCAGAGTACGAAATTACGCCTACTACGTTAATACCGCTTCTGCAGAAAAAAAACATCATAATGATTTTGCAGGAAAACGCCGTCCTCTTTACGGAATTAACTACATGATTCATCCAGACGTAGAAGCCGCAGAAGCCATTGTTCAGGCTGTAGAAAACGGTGCGGTAGGAAACGTCATCACTTTTGATAATTCAGATTTGGAAATTGCCCGCATAACGGTTAGTGCAGGCAGTGCTCTGGACGGAATTCTGCTTAAAGAAATCAGAAGCAAGACTCAAGTTAAATTCCTTATTGCCTACATAGAAAAGAATGGAGAGACTTCGCTCCCTAGCGGTGAAACTAAAATTGAAGCAGAAACAACTCTTGGCGTTCTTGTTTCTAAAGACGATATTGCGGATGTATTTGGACTTTGCGGAACTGAGCCAAAACAGCTGAATAAGGTAGCCATGATTGGAGCGGGCCGCATTGGAACAATTGTTGCTGAGCGGCTTATGGGCCAGCAGAAGGTAAGCGGCCTTGCAAAACTTTTCGGAGGCTTTGCAAGCGGGCGGCGCGGCATGGACTTTGTCATTATAGACAGTCAGGATGAACTTTCTAAGGCTGCTGCTGAACGCTTTCCTAATGCCCGCGTAATGCGAGCCGATGCTACGGACGAAACTTTTTTGCGGGAAGAGGGCATTACAAACTTTGACCTTGCCATCTGTACAACCCACAATCATGAAATGAACATGGTTCTTGCAGCTTATCTTGAATCTCTGGGAGTAGGGCAGTCTATTGCTCTGGTTTCCAGTACGGCTTTTGCTTCCATTGCAGAAAAACTTGGCGTAGATGTTTCTGTTCCTTTGCGGGACAGCGTTGTAGATTCCATTATGAGCCATCTGCGCGGTAAATCTGTAAAAGAAATTCACACAGTTACAAACGGTCACCTTGAAATTGTCGAGTGCGAAGTATCTTCTTCTTCCAAGGCTTGCGGAAAAGCATTAAAAGAAATCGCAAATCCAGGTTCTTATCTGGTGCTTATGGCGCGGAAAGTTGGTGCCGAAGGCTATCAGATTGCAAACGGTAATACAGTTTTTTCTGCCGGAGACCATATCGTTCTTATTACAAAGGCAGACGACAGTAAAAAGGTTCTGTCATTTTTTGGAAGCAATTAAGGACAAAGCTGATGTTTGTTGTAAATTTTTTGAAAATCACATCTATTCTGCTTTCCATTGTGGGGGCATTGTTTTTAATTCCTCTTTCTGTGGCATTTGCCTACGGCGAAAGTGCGGTTTATCTTTCTTTCATCATTCCTATGCTGGTAAGCATTGCCTTTGTGCTTGCGGTTAATATTCCAACCCGCCGCATTAAATTCAGCATGTCTACCCGCCAGACTTTTGTGATTGTCGCACTTGCCTGGATTGCCGCCAGCCTTATGGGAACAATTCCCCTTTATTTTAGCGGCTCTTTTGCCAGTTATTCAGATGCACTTTTTGAAAGTTTCAGCGGATTTTCTACCACAGGGGCAACAGTTCTTGTTGATATAGAAAGTCTTCCTCGTTCTGTAAATGTATGGCGCTGTCTTACCCACTGGATTGGCGGTATGGGAATTGTTACCCTCACTGTTGCCCTTATGCCTCTGCTTGGCGTGGGCGGCTTTCAGCTGATTAAGGCAGAAACAACAGGCCCTGAAAAGGGCAAGGTAACTGCCCGCATAACTACCACGGCAAAGGTTCTCTGGCTTATGTACATAGGCCTTACTGTTTTGGAGGCGGTTCTGTTACGGCTTGCGGGCATGGATTTTGTAGATGCAATTTCTCACGCATTCGCAACTCTTGGAACCGGAGGCTTTTCTACAAGAAACGCTTCAATCGGTTCTTATGATTCAGTTGCAATTGATGTAATATGTACCGTTTTTATGTTCCTTTCCGGCATAAACTTTTCCATTTATTATTATCTGATTGCCAGAAAATTCAAGGATGTTGCCGCCAACTCTGAACTCAAGGCCTATTTTGGAATTGTGATTGTATTTATTCTGGGGCTTACAATTTCTCTGCGCCCGGTATACCACTCTTTTGCAAAATGTCTGCGCTATTCTTCTTTCCAGATTGTTTCGCTGCTTACTACAACCGGTTTTTCTACTGCCGATTTTATGAAGTGGCCTTCTTCTGCCCAATTCTGGCTGCTGCTTACATATTTTATTGGCGGCTGTTCGGGTTCTACTTCCGGCGGCATTAAGGTTGTGCGCTGGGTAATCCTTCACAAGCAGGTACAGAATGAAACTCAGAGAATGTTGCATCCTCACGGAGTTTTTACTGTCCGCCTGAACGACCGCGTTGGCCGCAAGGACATTGTTTTTAGCGTTGCCGCTTTTATGACGGTTTATTTCTTTTTAGTTGCACTTACTACCTGGGTGGGCTGTCTTGGTAATCTTGATTTGTGGTCTGCCTTTACAGGCGCCCTTTCTATGGTGGGTAACGTGGGACCGGGTTTTGGAGCTCTTGGCCCGGCAGAAAATTTCAGTTTCTTGCCAAATTTCGTAAAATATTTTTACTGCTTTGCCATGCTTGCCGGCCGTCTTGAACTTTACACTATGCTCATTGTCTTTATGCCGGCCTTCTGGAAGAAATAGATTATGCATGTACGAGTTTTGAACTGCGGAGCAGTCCAAAACTCGCCAATTTAGAAGTGGATGTCTAATAAGATTTGGGACTGCGGTCATTGAGCTTGTCGAAATGACCATTTACACTATATGTGGTGGTTTCGACAAGCTCAACCACCACGTTCAAGTTTATTTTACCAAAGAAAGTCCCTTGATAAAGAGAGGGCCTTTGATTCCAGACCAGAACTGAATAGCCTGAACTGGGCGGGTCTTATCAACTGAAGAACCCCACTGACCTTCTGTTACAAGGTCCCATTCTCCACCGAGCCATTCAGAAGAAGAACAGTCTGTTCCGAAGAATGCCAATGGATATTCTCCGCCTTCTGGGCGTCCGTCTGCATACATAATACCGCAGTTATAAACACCAAAACCACCGTTTCCGTCATCAGAGCCGGCAGCTACATCAAACTTAATCTTAGAGAATGCTTCAAGAGTAACAGGCTTTTCAAAAGCGAAAGAAACGCGGATTTCTGGGTTGTAGTTAGCAGTAACTTTAAGGCACTTTTCACCAAGGTATTCAACAACTTCTACATCAGCACCCTTAACTTCAATACCGTCTTTAGACAAGTCTTTGTCTACAACGATAGAAACTGCTACGCCAGTGTCTGCTGCAAGAGTATTGCATGAATCACCAGTAAGCTTGTCACCAGTTGCTTCCCATGTCGGGCCGTCACTTTCTTCTGTCTGGAACATAGCCAAATCTGCTGGCATTTCATTTGTTGCAGCAGCCTGTTTCTTTGTACAAGAAACGCTTGCAAATACCAAAGCCATAGCGGCAATAGTTAATGCGATTTTTTTCATATCTTTCCTCCTGTATGAAAGACTTTTATAAAAATATTATCTAGCCTTTTTTGACAGTGCCAGGTACATCTCTCCTATGGCAGGGTCATCAAAGCTCAGATTCCTTCTTGAATAAATATCTACAGAACCGCCCCACAAAACCGGGCAGAAGCCCAAATCATAAGCAGTAGTTGCAACTTCTGTAAGATATTTACGGACGCTTTCAGGCTCCTTGTTTACAACAGGGCAGCCGTATTCGCCAATAATTACGCCAATTCCATTATCATGGAAATAGGTTTTCATTTTATTCATATTTCTCTGCAATTCTTTAATATCGTCTTCTGTTCCCCATGTGCGGCGATTTTTACCCCAAGAAGCATTTTCTGTGAGGATTGCAAAAGTAGAAGGAGTGTAGTAGTGAACAGAAATCATGCAGTGCTTTTTCTTGTCTACAGGCATTACAAATTCAGGTTCAGTTGTTAAATCAATATCTGTACCGTAACCTGCAATCAAAAGGTAGCGGTCTGCATTGTTTGAGCCGGAAGAGCGGACAATATCAACAAACTGCTGATTAATTTTATTCAGAATATCATAGGCAGTTTTTGTGTTAGGCCCGCGGCTTGCAGAATAGCGGTTCCAGACGTTATCAAATGCACCTTCTTCATTCAGTGATTCAAAAATCAGGTGATTGTCATAATCCTCGTAGCGTTCGCAAATCTGAGTCCAGATATCAGTGTATTTTTTCATACACTTATCCCAGTTGCGGGTAAAACCGTAGTTAGGGTCGTTTATCCAGCCGCCGTCCCAGTGAATGTTCAGAATAACGTACATTCCGCTGTCTAACGCCATGTCAACAATTTCGTTTACGCGTTTTGCAAGCGGTTCGTAAATTCTGTTGTTATCTTCCATTCTAAAAGACCATGCAACCGGTACGCGTATTGTGTCTATCCCGCGTGCTTTTAAGTCTTCAAACATTTCTTTTGTAGAAATCGGGGCTCCCCATCCGGTTTCCATCTGGCCTGTTCCCCAGGCTTCCATTGTATTACCCCAGTTGTAGCCTAAGCCTAACTGTTTTGTGAATTCAACTGATGAAAGATTTTTTTTGCAACCGGAAATCAATGATAATGAGATAAGGGCTGAACTTAAAATTATTGCCGAGTATAACTTTCTGATTTTCATAAATACAGTATAGCATCACCCGGCCTGTAAGTATTATTACCTTTTTAAATGACTATACTTATAATATTTGATAAAAAATGATGATTTTTAGAGTTTGGTATGAATTAAGCCAGGAAGGAATCTACAGTGCGGTTCATGCTTGCCTGAATTCCTGTAAGGTCAGACTGATTCAGTACTGCAATGCGGAAAATGGCAGACTCAATCAGTGCGTAAAGGCTTTCTTCCATTATCTTTACGTTTCCGTCCTTAAATTCACCACTTCTGATTCCCTGAATTATGATTGTAACCAGAATATGATGCATTTTTATTACACGGCGGCGTACCCTGCTGTTTGTATCTACTCCGGATTTTTTGAGCTGCATAAGGTAGTTCAAAAGAACGCTGAAAAGTTTGGAATTTTCTTCACAGCGTTCTGTTATTGTTTTTAAGATAAAGCGCAGTTTTTCTGCAGAGCTTTTTGACTTGTCGCTGATAACGTCTTTTAGGGAAACTTCCAGTTCAGAAAGCAGTTCTTTTATGCTTCCCAAAAAAATTTCATGCTTATTTTTAAAGTAGATGTAAAGGGTTGTACGGGTAATGCCGCAGCGGTCTGCAATTTTCTGAAAAGTTGCATCTTCGTAGCCTTCTTCTATGAAGACATCCAGTGACTTCTGTAAAATTTCCTGCTTGCGCTTGTCGTGCTCAACTATGATAGCCATTTATTTTTCCTGCTTTTTTATTCTGGTATAAACATAGAAACTTGTATCAAGGTTTCCGGCCTTTAGTTTTTTGATTCGGCTGGTTTTGTGACCAAAACTTTCCTGAAAGTGTTCGTTAGAAGTAATTACGCCAATATCCCAATTTGGGAATTCCGACCAGAGGCTGTCCATGTTGCGGTAAAGTTCGCAGGCCTGCTCGTCGTCTCCAAGCCGCTCTCCGTAAGGCGGGTTGCACAAAAGAAGTCCGTTTTCGTAAGGGGCGGCAAGGTCTGCAAAATCTGACTGCACAAAGTCCGGGCGGGGCACGTGCCTGCTGATTCCGATAGTTTTAAGGGCGCGGCCGGCCATAACGCAGGCATATTCTGCATTCTTGCGGGCGCGTTCTACGGCAGCGGCATCTATGTCAGAACCTGTAATACGGACTTCTACATCCGTGCGAATCTGTTCGGCTTCTTTCTGGCGGATTTCCAGCGCGCGTTCTGCATTAAAAAATGGAAGATTTTCCAGGGCAAAGCGGCGGCCAAAACCTGGGGCAACATTGTAAGCGTAAAGGCTTGCTTCTATGGCAATGGTTCCAGAACCGCAGAAAGGGTCGTGAAGAGGAGTTTTGCGCCTCCACATCATTTCCTGCAAAAGAATTGCGGCTGTGGTTTCGCGAAGCGGGGCAATACCCCCATCCGTTCTGTATCCTCTTTTGTGCAGGGGCAGACCGGATAAGTCTAGCAGGATAAGAACCTGATTTTCATCCACATAAACGCGAATGTCGCTTTCTTCTCCGCTTTCCGGCAGGCTGGCCATGTGCCAGATGTCACCAAGTTTTGAATAAATGGCCTTGTGAACAATTCCCTGTACTGAATGTTCCGAATTAAGCTTGCTTTTGTAAGTGCGGACTTTATCTACAACAATGCGGGAATCCTTGTTTAAAAAATCCTGCCATGCAATAGAATAAGTTCCGTCGTAAAGCTGGTCAAAATCTAATGCAGAATAAGAAGCAAGCTGAAGGTAAACGCGGTCTGCTGTTCTAAGGCAGAGGTTTGAGCGGAAAAGGGCATCATCATCGCCCAAAAAAGAAACCCTGCCGGGAGCGTTTCCGGCAAGTTTATATCCGAGGTGTTTAATTTCATTCCCAAGAATTTTTTCTGCGCCCACAGCGCACAGTGCAACCAGCGTATTCATGGGCTTTAACTTAACATTTTCTCAAAATTTGTTCAATTGTCATTTTGACATTGTCATTTTGAAAGGCTTCTTGAATAATCAAATCCGTCTGTAGCTGTTCCAGATGGAATTGTAATGGTAGCAGTTGGAGACTGGCTTATAGGAATGCTTACTGGTTTTGTCCAGATGATACGCTGAATCGGTTCTTCCAAATCTTCTGTATTTGTCTGACTGCTTTCGCTTTCTTCAGACTCTGTAGCGTCAGTAGATGTCTCTGTGCTTTCTGTTTCAGAAACCGACTCACTGGCAGTCTGTTTATGCTGGCCAAGAATGCCTTTTATTGTAATTTCCTTATCATAAAAATCTGAAGAAATAATGTTTTTAATAGAAAATTTTACTTCATCAGAAGAGCCTTCTTTAATTTTACTGATGACTGAATTAGGAAGCTGGAAAACTTTTGCGTCATCTTCATATTCAACAAGAAGGGCTGGGTCAAAATAATCAGCAAAATTCGGATATGCTTCTGGCGGAATTACACTTCCAGACAGAGTAAAGGAATCATCTGTTATATCATAATAAAACATTGCATCTTTAATTGAGTAGGTTAAATCTGAATCTTCCAGTTCTTCTGCAAAGGTAGATTTGTTATCAACTTCAATTGTATTAGACCATTCGGAATAATAAAAACCCTTCTTTTCGCAATAGCGTACGCTATATCTGTAAATGTGATTATAGCAGACCATTGTGTCCTGAAACTGATATGTACTTCCGCCTGATTTCAGGTTAGAAGGAAAAATAACGCCTATGCTTAAAATTTCCGCTTCATCATAATCAGCAGATTTTTTGCCGGTTAAATCCTGTCTGTAGATATTGATGTATTTTGTAGACTTGCTCTGACGTGGAATACTGATTGTAAGAATTGAAGATGAATAGTCTACAGTTGGTTCTGTAAGCAGACTTGGATCACCAAATTTAAAATTGCAGCTTGAAACTATAAGAGAAAAAACAACAAGCAAGGCTGCCGTACTAATGCCAATTTTGAAAAACAAAGTCTTTTTCATATTTGCTCCCTATAACCTTTATCGGCAGAAAAAAGAATTTTCTTTAGAAATTTTTCTTCAGTTATAAAAAGGCTTGTTGACGGTAAGAGCCTTTCCCTTTTACAATAAAATCATGATTACACAGGAAAAAAACAGACTTATTATAAAAGATGGATTTGGCACCCTTTGGATTGAACCGTGGGGAAAAGATTCTGTGCGCGTGCGGATGACTGCGGCGCGGGCCATGGATAAAAATGACTGGGCATTAGAGGCGGGGGACACCCCCGCAACGCCCCCAACTTCCTGCAAAATTTCCATTTGCGAGGTAGACACCACTTACCCCTGGGCGGCACATTTTGAAGGCGTGCCCGCCAGCAGCGGTCAGATTGCTGAACTAACTAACGGTCGTTTGTTGGTAAGGGTAAATCACGAAGGCTGGATTTCTTTCTGGCGGCGTGACGGCGAGGGCAGTTCGTCAGAAGCAGAACTTCTTTTTGAAGAGCAGTGGCGTAACCGCTGGCGCATAGACCGCTTCTGCGTGCCTACAAATCACAATGCCAGGGAACTAAAGCCAAATGCCGGCAAGTTCAGTTATAAAGCCCAGGTTCGCTTTGAAGCCTATGATGACGAAAAACTTTTTGGAATGGGGCAGTATCAGGATTCTCACCTGAACAAAAAAGGCGGAATCTGGGAGCTTTCGCAAAAAAACAGTCAGGCAAGCGTGCCTTTTGTGTTATCAAGCCGCGGTTACGGCTTTTTGTGGAACAATCCTGCAGTTGGAACTGCGGTTTTTGGAACAAACGGCACAATCTGGACTGCAGAAGAAACCCAGAAAATTGACTATTGGGTAACCTGCGGAAGTCCTGCAGAAATAGAAGAAAACTACACTGCCGTAACAGGTCGCACACCCCTTATGCCGGAATTTGCAAGCGGCTTCTGGCAGTGTAAGCTTCGTTACCGCACTCAGGAAGAAGTTTTAAATGTTGCCCGCGAATACCACCGCCGGAAAATTCCTCTTTCTGTCATCGTCATAGACTTTTTCCACTGGACCTGTCAGGGTGATTTTAAATTTGATCCAAAAGACTGGCCGGATCCGGATGCTATGGTTCGCGAACTTAGCGAATTGGGCACCCGCCTTATGGTTAGCGTCTGGCCAACCGTAGACGAGCGCAGCGAGAACTTTGAAGAAATGGCTCAGTCTGGTCTTTTGATTTCTTTTGATAAAAAAGACGGCTTTAACATGGACTGGATGGGAAACACAGTCTTTTTTGATACTACAAATCCTGCAACCCGCGAATACGTGTGGAACAAATGCAAGGAAAACTATTTTAAGAAAGGCATTCAGCTTTTCTGGCTGGACGAAGCCGAACCTGAATACGGACTTTATGAATTTGAACACTACAAATATCACATCGGGCCTGCAATGGAATGTTCAAACATCTATCCATATTATTATGCAAAAGGATTTTATGACGGCCTAAAGAAAGAAGGTGTTGCTCAGCCTTTGAGCCTTGTCCGCTGTGCCTGGGCAGGCTCCCAGAAATTCGGGGCAGTTGTCTGGAGCGGGGACGTTCATTCAGATTTCCGCTCCTTCCGTAACCAGATTCAGGCAGGGCTTAGCATGGCCATTGCCGGAATCCCATGGTGGACTACGGACATCGGCGGCTTTTTGGGCGGTGACATAAAAGACGATTCCTTCCGCGAGCTTTTAGTGCGCTGGTTCCAGTGGGGTGTTTTCTGCCCTGTAATGCGTCTGCATGGAGAGCGGTCGCCTTTTAAGGCTCAGGCAGCCGGAGACGACTTTCATCAGGTGCGAGGCCATCAGATTAAGCAGATGGAAAGCGGCCAGGATAACGAAGTATGGAGTTTTGGCAATATGGCAGACGGCACAGAAGTCTATAAGATTCTTGCTGCCCAGTTAGCCCTGCGGGAATCCCTGCGTCCTTACATCCATACGGTTATGGAAGAAGCCCATACAAAAGGTTCCCCTGTAATCCGTCCTCTCTTCTATGATTTTTCTGATGACCAGAAATCCTGGGAAATTGAAGACGAATATATGTTTGGAAGCAGATATTTAGTCTGTCCTGTAACGGTTGCGGGAGCGCGGGAAAGAAGCGTTTATCTTCCGCCGCTTGCAGAAGGTCAGAAATGGGTAGAACTTGTCTATGATTCAGGATGGAGTGCCAGCGGAAAAGAATACAAAGGTGCTCAGACTATTATAGCAAAAGCACCTTTGGATTATATTCCTGTATTTGTTCGCAAAGCAAAATAGTAAAAAATCAGTTTTCTGCGGCTTCAAGAACTCCGTAAAAGGCTGGTTTTACAATAAAGTCACGTGTCTTAAACAGCAGAGGATACTGGGTATTTCCCTGGTGTTCCTTCTGACTGTTCAGCCATGTACCTTCATCATTCAATCCCCAGATTGTTACCCCTTCAATTCCTTTATGTTCAGCAGTCTTTCTGTTTGCAATAAACATTTTAAAGAATTCGTTGTACTTAGCCTTTAATCTGATTGAACTGTATGCATCCTGACCATTTGCAATATCAAGCTCTGTAATCTGAACATTTAATCCCTTGTTTACAAATGCCTGAACTGCGCTTTCAAAAGAATTTGGTCCTGTTACAGGTGTTTTCATGTTTACGTGAGACTGCATTCCCATTGCGTCAATTCTTGCATCCGGGGCAGCCTGAATGGAATCAATAATCTTTAGGATTCCCTTAAGTTTATGAGGTGAAGAACATCCGTAATCATTGTAAACCAGTTCAACATCTGCCGGTGCGTATTTGTTTGCATAGCGGAAGGCATTTACAATGTAGTCACCGTTTTCATATACCTTCATCCATTCGCTTGATTCTTCACCTCTAAGCCATGAAGATTCTGTTGCTCCATCTGAGCAGACTTCATTTACAACATCCCAGATTGTTACAATATGTTCGCCGTTATTGTTTTTCTTTTCCCATTCAGCAACGTGTTCCATTACTGTTTTGATGTACCATTCCATTCTGGCGTTCATTTCATCTACATCAACATAGTAATCGCCTTCACCATAGTCTTCTACAAAGAACCACCATGGAGTCTGGGAATGCCATACAAGAACATGGCCGCGCATTTTAAGTCCCAGTTCCTTACATTCCTTTAAGCAGGCATCCATTCTGTTAAAGCCAGGAAGCCAGTAAGGCACCTTGTAAGTTTTTCCGTTTTCTGCCGTAAAGTCTTCAAATTTTGTAGGTTGAGTCCAGTTAAAAAGGAAGTCCGGCTTAAATTCGTTTCCCATAGTTGTGCTTGAAGCCTGATATTTAAGACCATCCTGCACTTTTGAACTGTCCAAATCTTCTTTTGTAACTGCCAGACCAAAGTAGTCAAAATAGTCTTTATAAGTCTCTTTTAATGAAGGAACTTCAGTCCACTTTTTTTCCACCACTTCCTGACTTCCAATTCCTTCTCCAGAAAGTTTCAGACGGAAATTTTTAAGATAAACGGTAATGTTTTCTTTTGTAAGGCCTGCCCCGGAAAGATAAAACTGTCTGTTTTTTCCAATGTGAATTATTGCCTGTCCGGAAACTTTAGTCCATTCATCTGATTTTATGTAATCACGGTATATCTGAGGGAAATTTTCATCCACTTCATTTACCAGCCAGATTATTTCATGTTCTGCCTCACCTGAGCTATCTACAACCTTCATGTCACAGCTAAGTTCCATGAGGACATCTTTGTCTGCATAATCATTAAGATTGATTTTAATAGGGTTATTACCGGATGTAAGTCCCAGCTTTACAATTGTTACGTTTTCAAAGCCGTCATATTTTTTGTTATAGGCAACGGCTTTTCCGTCTTCATCAATTTTTGTGATTGAAATACTGCCGTCATCATTTTGAATGATTTTAGCTTCTGCTGATTTTCCTGAACATCCTGCCAGAATTCCAGCCATAAATACAGCCGCCAGTGCTGATGATTTAATAAAACTTAGTTTTTTCATATTCTTCCTCATATTCTAGTATACTACATATTTGTGCTTTTACAAGTGAATTTGAGGCTTGGGGATTCTGCAAGCTGCCTGGTCTGATAAGAATTCTCTTAAGAAAAAGTGAGTAACCTGTTTGGGGAGCGGGCATTTATTTTTTAGATTTTGCCTGTGGGGCTTAAGGAGTTATTTATGAAAAAGATTTTAGCAGGAGTTTTGATTGCAGGCTGCCTTTCACTTTTTGTGGTTGCGCAGAAGTTTGGCGGATTTGGAGGGCCGGGCGGACCTGGAGGCCACAGCGGTTCTGAAGAGGAACCTCCTGAAATGCCTGGCGAACCGCCGGAAGGTTTTGGAAGCGTTCCTGATGAAGAAAAGCCGGAACTTACTGCAGAAAAAGTTCTGAGCCAGGATGCAGTTTTAAGTAATGAAAATCTTACTGCAAGTAAGGAAGACCAGAGCGTTCTTTTGGTTCACCATGGGGCAGAAGTTTCTGTTTCTGATTCAACTTTCAATAAAAAAGGCGGAAATTCTTCTAATGACGGACAGAGCAATTTTTATGGACTTAATGCAGCCCTGGTTGTTACAGAAGGAAATCTTACGCTTTCAAATGTAGAAGTTTATTCAGATGCAGACGGTTCAAATGCTGTGTTTGCAACTGGCAAAAAGAGCAATATTCAGATAGACGGAATAAAAATTTATACAAAGCAGAATTCTTCCCGCGGGCTTGATTCAACTTACGGCGGAACAATTTCTGCAAAAAATGTAGATATTACTACAGAAGGTGCTCACTGTGCCGCTTTTGCAACAGACAGGGGCGAAGGTAATGTGAGCGCAGACGGAGGCAAGGCTTTAACTTCTGGAGAAGGGTCTCCTGTAATCTATTCAACAGGAAACATTCAGGTAAGCAACCTGCAAGGGGTTGCGACCGGTTCAGAGATTGCCGTGATTGAAGGAAAGAATTCAATTTCAATCAAAAATTCTAATATCACTGGCGGAACAAAAACAGGGCATGGCAATACAGGAAGTGCCGTTATGCTTTACCAGAGTATGAGCGGCGATGCAGGTCAGGGAACTTCTGTTTTTACGGTTGAAGATTCTACACTCACAAGCACTTCTGACGGGGCATTTTTTTATGTAACAAATACTTCTGCAAAGGCAAATCTTAAAAATACAAAACTCGTGAATCAGACTGGAAAACTTATTCAGGTTTCTCAGAATAATTCAGAGAGGGGGTGGGGACGCAAAGGTGCAAACGGCGGAAGTCTGGAATTTACAGCAGAAAATCAGGTATTGGAAGGAAGTATTGAAGTAGATGAAATAAGCAGCGCAAGCCTTTATTTTAATGCCGGAACTGTATTTACAGGCTCAATCAATTCAGAAAAGCAGGGAAAGGTAAATCTTTATCTTGATAAATCGGCATTGCTTACCCTTACAGATGATGCTTATGTGAACGTTCTTTCGCTGGAAGATAAGAAAGGTTCAAACATTGTTTCTAACGGGCATACAATTTATTACAATAAAAATGCGGCAGAAAACAAGAAGCTTAAGGGCAAGACAATTAAACTTAAAGACGGCGGCCAGCTTGTAGGCATAGAAATGGAATTCGCAGAGCCTAAAACTTTTGGCGGAAAATTTGATTCACGTCAGAAGCCGCCGGCCCCACCCAAGGCAAGGTAATGGAATGTACAAAATCCTTGAAATAGAATATACTTTTAAGAATATAACAACTTTTTGAGGATTTTTGTAATGGGAATCACATTAAAAGAAAAATACGGCAGCCTTTTTGCAGAGATGTTAAAAATCTCTAAGGCTGCTGCAAAAATTGATGAGACCAAGGTTTACGAAGAAGCAAATCTTGAGTCGCGCAAATATATGTACCGCGTTCTTGATGAATATTTTAAGAGCGATTCGGGACTCAACAACATTGAAAATTTCAAGAAATTCTATGAATCAGTTGTAAATGAAGGTAAAAACGGCCTGATTCTTATGGAACATTATTCCAATCTTGACCTTCCAGCAATCCTTTATCTTTTGGAAAAAGAAGGCGAACCTTGGGCAAAGGACTTTGCATCCCGCATTGTAGCCGTTGCCGGAATGAAACTGAATGAAGCAAGTGCCGGTGTTCGTGCCTTTACAGAAGGTTTTACCCGCGTAGTAATTTACCCGACCCGTTCTCTGAACGCCGTAGAAGGCAAGGCAATTTCTGAAGAAGAAAAACAGGCAGAAGAGCAGAAGGCCCGCAAAATCAACTTTGCCGCAATGAGGGCAATGGACAGCTGCAAAAAGCGCGGTCAAATCATTCTGGTATTCCCAAGCGGAACTCGTTATCGCCCGGGCAAACCAGAGACAAAACGGGGATTAAGGGAAATAGACAGTTATCTTCGCCTTTTTGAAAACATGATTCTTGTTTCTATTAACGGAAATGCCCTGCGCCTGAATCCAGATGACCCGGAAGATATGCTTTCAGACATTCTTGAAGCAGACACAGTTACTCTTACAGCAAGTCCTGTAATCAATTGTAAGGAATTCAGAAATGATGTTCTTTCAAAACTTCCTGCAGATGACCCTGATCCAAAGCAGAAGACCGTAGACCGTGTAATGGAAATTCTGAATGAACAGCACGACGCTGTAGAAAAAACAAGAAATGCTTAAAAAGAGGTTAATATAATGAAAATTCTTGAAATAAAAGATGAACTTTCCCGCACAAGTTATCCAGGACGCGGAATTATAGCTGGAAAATCAGAAGACGGAAAATATGCTGTTTCTGCATACTGGACAATGGGACGCAGTGCAGGAAGCCGCAACCGTATTTTTGTAAGCAGCATGGATGGCGAAGGCGGAACAGAAGTTATCCGCACAAAGGCTTTTGACGAAAGCCTGATTGCCGGAGACCCAAGCCTTATTATTTATGCAGCAGTTCGCACTCTTGGCGAAAAAACAATCGTAACAAACGGCGACCAGACAGATACAATTTATGACGGACTGAAAAAGGGACTCACCTTTGAACAGTCTTTGCGCAGCCGTAAATATGAGCACGATGCTCCAAATTACACACCGCGCATTTCTTCCCTTCTGGATTTGAAGGGCGGTGCAGATGGCGGCTATGCCTATTCACTTTCTATCCTTAAAAGTGACTGCGGAAACGGTGACAATACCCTGCGCTTTACTTACACTTATGATAATCCGCAGAATGGAGAAGGTCACTATATTCATACTTATATGGAAGACGGAAATCCTCTTCCAAGTTTTGAAGGCGAACCTGTAAAACTCGCCCTCCGCGGAAACATCGACTCTTTTGCCGATGAAATCTGGAATGCCTTGAATGCTGATAACAAGGTTTCGCTTTTTGTGCGCTACATAGACCTGAAAAGCGGAAAGTACGAAAGTCGCATCATCAACAAAAACAAATAAAATATAAAGACAAACCTTAAAAATGGAGGTAAATATGAAATCAAAGTTTCCACACAGCTTTTTTTTCGTCATTGCCTCCTTTTTTCTGGTCAGTTGTGCAACATTTAAAAATAAATCCTGGGACGGAACTCAAATCATAAATCCCCAGTACAGTTCTTTTACCCTTGCCCTTGACTCCTATCTTCAGGACTTAAAGTTTCAGGGCGCGGTTCTTGTAGGAAAAGATAAGGAAATCATCTTTGCAAAAGGATTTGGCCGCTGTGACCCGAAAGATGATGCATCGCACGTAATTTTTCTGAATGCCACCTTTGAAACCGGTTCAATTTCCAAACAGATGACCGCTGCCGCCATCATGCAGCTGGTAGAAAAGAAAAAACTGAATGTAAGCGATTATATCTCTAAATTTTTCCCGGACTATGAGCATGGCAATGAAATTACAGTAGAAATGCTTCTGAATATGCGTTCAGGCCTTACAGACCATATAAATGAAGCCGATGAATTTTTCCCAGTAAATATTTATCGTCTTATAGATAAAAATCAGCTTGCCTGCAAACCGCTGGATAAAGATTTAGTCCTCACTTATTTTTATGACGCCCCCCTTCTTGCAAAGCCAAACAGCACATATTTTTACTGCAATACAAATTATTTCCTGCTGGCAAAAATAATAGAACAGGTAAGCGGTATGCCTTATGAAGAATATATAGAAAAAAACATCTTCAAAAAGGCCGGGATGACACATTCAAATCTTGAATTTCAGGCTACTGATACAAAAGCTTATGACCGCTATGGACGCTATTACAGTATTCCCGCAAGCCTTGCAACCGGCTGTGGAGATGTAAATTCTTCTGTGACAGATTTGTTTAAATGGAATGTACTTTTTGCAAACGGAAAAATTGTAAGTAAAAAGTCTTTGCACCAGATGATTGATACAGAATCTTACGGTTATGGAGTTTACGTTAAAAACAAGACAATGTTTCATTCCGGGACAACAAACGTGTTTAATTCCTATAATTATTATGATTTTGACAACAAGCTTTCTATTATTGTTCTTGCAAACAGACCAATCTATGTAAGCAATGCAACTTTTATCGCAGAAAACATAAAAACGATTTATAAAAATTTTGATAAATGATGTCTAATAATCAAAGTTGATATTAATTTCTTTTTTTTATCCTGCATTTATAATACAAGTGATTTAATGTCAAAATAGGGTATAAAATGAAGGATAAGATTACGAAAACGTTTGAGATTCAAAAGTACATTACTTCTGGCCTGAGCTGGGCATCAAAAATCTCAATTCTATTGCTTTTTATTTTTATGTTTATCGGGCATCTGAATCCTGCCCGATTTTCTTCCCGAATGGATTCCGGAACATCCATTGTAAAGTCAGCATTTTATTTCCGCGGATATGTTGCCCCTCTTCTGGAAGCAGAAAAAGCAGGGGTAAATGCCGGTGAAAGTACAGATGAAGCTGAAGCAGATTCTGAATCTTATGATGATTTTTATTCAAATTTTGCCGCAATGGTAGAAAATTCTGCAGCAGCAGATTCAAGTGACCTTGTTTTTGATGATTTTGACGAAAATGCCAAGGCAAAAAAAATCAAGGCAAACAGTTTTGCGGCAGAATGGAATGCCTTTAAAGGCCGCCATCTGCAGATTGCACAGGCTCTTGAAGATGGCCGCAAAGACAGCATTTTTACTTTTATTGCAATTTTTATCTGTATAATCGGCGTTTATCTTGCCTGCGGAAGCAATAAAATCAGAAAAATTGGAAACATTGTGATTTGTGCAGGTTCTGTACTCACGATTTTTTCTATGACCACTTATGCCGCTGCCCAAGCCAGTTTTGCTTCTGCCCTTGATTCGCTTGATGTTGCCGCAATTAATCCCAATGGGGCAGGAACATTCATTACTTTCAGCGTAATTGCCCTGCTTCTTGCACTTGCCCTTATTTTTGTAGAAAAAGCTGAACTTGCAGAAGACGGCAGCAAAGTAAAATCTGCTTTGAACGTACAGCCTTTCCAGATTACTTACCGTCTGCTGGCTCTTCTTCTTTTTGTGCTGCTCTTTATTCCTGGGGCAAACCCGGCCCGCATTTCCCTGAACATCAGCCGCAACGTTTCCTTGTTCACGGCAGGCTTTTCTTACGGAACCTACACCCAGAATATGGAACGCCTCTTTATCCGCGGCTGGCTTCCAGAAAGCGTTATGGTGGCTGCCTTTATTTCCAGCCTTGTAGCCTGCCTTGGAATCATTGCATGCGGCGCAGGTTCCTGTATGTCCGTGGGCAACAGCAAACTAAAGCGTTACGCCCACATTACAATCTTAGCCGGAAGCGCCGCCTCCTTTGCCAGTATGTTCGGCCTTCTTCATGCCTACAACCTGCTTACTTCCAGCGAAAATGTTGCAAAAATAGAACCTCTTGAGCCGCATACAGTGCCTCTTTTCTGTGTTCTGCTTGCCTTTATCTTTGTCTGTGCCCTTGTTGCCTTTATAAAAAGCCCTGCGCCAGAAAAAGGTGAAAAATGCCACATAGAAGCACCCCTCCAGCTTTTCCTTATGCTGCTGCCATTCCTTCTGCTTGTATTCATTTTCAGTTACCTGCCTTTGTGGGGCTGGCGCTATGCTTTCTTTGACTACAATGCCGGCGACACCCTTTCTATGGATAAGTGGGTAGGACTCAAATGGTTTAAAGCTCCTTTTGAAAATGCCGCAACCCGCTCCGATATTCTTCGTGTTTTAAGAAATACTCTTGTAATGAGCGGCCTTGGAATTGCTACCAGCTGGCTCCCTATGATTTTTGCCATCTTCCTTTCGGAAATTAAAAACACCCAGGCCCGCAAGGTCATTCAGACATTAACAACAATCCCTAACTTTATTTCCTGGGTTTTAGTTTATGCCATCGCTTTCTGTATTTTTGGTACAGAAGGCTTTATTTCCAGTCTTATGGTAAACAGCGGAATATGGGAAAAAGGCGTAAACATGCTGATGGGTGAACACCTTATCTGGGTAAAGATGTGGCTTTGGGGAACATGGAAAGGCCTTGGATGGTCTGCCATTATGTATATTGCCGCAATTTCCGGAATTGACCAGCAGCTTTACGAAGCCGCCACAGTGGACGGCGCAGGACGATTCCAGAAAATCTGGCATATTACAATTCCAGAACTTTTCCCAACTTACATCGTTCTTTTGATTCTTTCTGTTTCAAATATTTTGAGCAATGGTATGGACCAGTACCTTGTATTCAAAAACCCTACAAACAAGAATCCTATAGAAGTTCTTGATTTGTATGTATATCAGTTGAGCTTTGGACAGACTTCAAACAGCAACATTCCGTTCTCTACGGTTGTAAGTATGTTCAAGTCTTTAGTCAGTGTGATTTTGTTGTTCATTACCAACAAGATTTCAAAGTGGGTTCGCGGAAGCTCAATTTTCTAGTGAGGTCAGATTATGGTAGAAAGAAAATCGATTAGTGATATAGTTTTTAATGTAATAAACTACGCATTTTTTGTAATCTTTACAATTCTCTGCGTATTTCCATTTTATTATCTTTTTATAAATACAATTTCTAATAACGGACTTGTTGCCCGCGGTCTTATAAACTTTTATCCGCGAGGAATTCAGTTCAAGAATTACTACAATCTGCGTAATGTTAGCGGTCTTGGTACTTCTTTTTTAGTAACACTTGCCCGCACTTTGATTGGTACGGCAACTTCTACAGCTGTTTCCGGCTTTGTAGGCTATCTGGTTACAAAAAAAGAAATGTGGCACAGAAAGCTTGCCTACCGCTTTATGATTGTAACCATGTACTTTAGTGCCGGTCTTATTCCTTGGTTTACCACCATGCAGATGCTGGGCCTTACAAATAATTTTCTGGGTTATATTATCCCGGGGCTTGTAAGTGTTTATAACATCATCATGGTAAAAACTTATATTGAATCTATTCCGGCTGAACTGGAAGAAAGTGCCCAGATAGACGGAGCCTCTTACTTTACAATCTTCTTAAAGATTATCTGGCCGCTTTCAAAACCTATTCTTGCAACAATCGCCATCTGGTGTGCGGTAGGTCACTGGAACTCTTTCCAGGATTCTCTGGTTTTGATGAGTGGTGCTCCGCATCTTAAGACACTTCAGGAACGACTCTACATTTACCTTACCCAGTCTTCTAACCTTGCGGCTTCTATGGGAACTTCTACCACAGGTTTAAGCGAGGCTCAGCGCCAGGAAATGATGAATACAAAATCTATCCAGTATACAGTTGCCATGGTAACTGCAATTCCAATTCTGCTGGTTTACCCTTTCATGCAGAAATACTTTGTAAAGGGAATCATGCTGGGTGCTGTAAAAGGTTAATAATAGAAGATTCGTTAAAAAAAATTGCGAGCAGTGCGGAGCAATTTTTTAGAATCTTCCACTTAAAATGTTAATTCCAACAGGAGGATATAAATGAAAAAAACACTTTTTGCTTTAGCTGGAGCGCTTGCTCTTTCTGCTATGGTAATTGGTTGCGGTGGCAGCAAGACTGCTGAAAACGGAGTAGATGAACTTGCTATTTCTACAACCGCAAAATCAGAAGGAAACATTAAGAAAATCAGACCAAAGGAAACTGTTACACTTGATGTTTATTCTCAGCTTGCAAACTATTCAGGTATGCAGACAGGCTGGTTTGCAGACTTAATGCTTGCAAAGTTCAACGTAAAGATTAACATCATTCCTGATACAGGCGGAGCATACCAGACTCGTATGGAAGCCGGCAATCTTGGAGACATTGTAGTTTGGGGCGATAATACAGATAAATATTCTGCTGCCTGCAAAAAAGGAATGCTTTTGGACTGGGAAGAAGACAACATGCTTGCTCAGTGGGCACCATATATCAATAACAACATGAAGCTTGCTCTTCAGAAGAACAAGTTCATGGATTCACCAGATAAGAAACTTCACGGATATGGATTCAACGTTTCTACATCTGCAAAAGATATTCAGGAATTCTTCTATACTTGGGATTTGCGCTTTGACCTTTACGAACAGATTGGTAAGCCAGAAATCAACACACTTGATGACATGGTTGATGTTCTTGCAAAGATGAAGGAAATCTGTCCTACAGATGACAACGGAAAGCCAACATACGGCGTTTCCCTCTTTAACGACTGGGATGGAAACATGGTAATGTATGTAAAATCTCTTGCAACAGCTTACTATGGATATGATGAATTTGACTTTGGTCTTTTTGACCCTGATACAGGAAAATTCTATGATTGTCTTGGAGAAGACAGCCCATATCTTCACACTTTAAAATTCATCAACAAGTTGAATCAGAAAGGTTTGGTTGACCCTGACTCTATGACTCAGAAGTATGGCGGAATGTCTGAAGACTATCAGAACGGAACTGCATTCTGGAACATCTTTAACTGGATGGCTTCTGGTGCTTATAACACAGATGCTCACGTTCAGAGCGGAAAGGCTATGTACCCTGTTCTTCCAAAAGATGCTCATCCAATCGTTTATGGTCAGAGCGTATATGGTGGAAACCGCCTCTGGACAATCGGTGCAAAAACTGCTTATCCGGAACTTTGTCTTGCAATCATCAACTGGTTCTCTACTCCAGAAGGATATATGACAATTGAATACGGTCCTCGCGGTGTTTGCTGGGATATTAAAGACGGAAAAACATACTTCACTGAACTTGGTAAGAAGGCTCAGGCAGACCAGAACAACACAGAAATGCCTGCTCCTTACAAAGGATCATTCCACGACGGTGCTTTCCAGATTAACAACACAACATGGTGTAAAGATTCACACAACCCTCTTACAACAAACGAAACTTACAACAAGACTAACTGGGAATCAGAACAGCTTCCTGCTCAGTCTGATATTGAAGCCCGCTGGCGTGAATGGGCTGGTGCTACAACTCCAAACAGATACATGCAGAAGTCTAACTACCGCGTAAGCCCTGGTTCTCTCTTTACTGGTGCTGGAGTTCCAGATGATTTGACAATGAAGTGGAATCAGGTTGCTGAATGTATTAAGAATGAAACCTGGAATGCAATTTATGCAAAGACAGATGCTGAATACGATGCAATTGTTGCAAAGATGATTAGCGATGCTAAGTCTTACGGTTACGATGACTGTATTGCTCACTCTTTGAAGCAGGCAGAAAAACGTGCCGCTGCAGAAAAATTGGCTAAGGCTCAGTAAGCTGTAAAATAAGGTAAATTAAAGCCCGCGTGCTTCACAAATGAAATGTGCGGGCTTTTTTTATGCATCTTCTTCTTTTATTTCTGGAATTTCTGTGGGTGGCGGCAATAATGAAGGGTCAAACAAAAGCTCCCAGTCTTCGTAATAAGAAAGAAAGCCCTGCTTGTCTCCACATTCAAGAATGTTGTAGACTTCGTGAAGTCTGTTTTTTAGAGTCCCTTCTGTAATGCCTTCGTTATTTGCAATTACAGAATATTTTTCTCGTTTCTGTATTCCTTGCAAAATACGACAGTCGCGCTCGTTTAGTTTAGGGTATAAGGCAAGGTTCAGTTTTTTGCCTTCAAACATTATTGTGTTAAGGTAATATCCGTGAAAAAAGAATATTGCCAATGCAAGTACAAGAATACCTCCTGCATTTATTACAAAATAATTGATAAAATTATGAAAGCCAAAGCGCAGGTGTGTTAAAAGCAAGGCAAAATAAACGCAGCCTAAAATTATCAATTTTGTTTTTTTATGATTCTTCATCAGCCCCCTTGCTAAAAGTATAGAAATGCCCAAAACATACATGAGCAGCCCCATATAATTTCGTGGTTCAAAAGGAATGATTGTGAAACTGTAAAAAAAAGCCGTGCAAGACAATAGCCCAATCTTTTTAGGAAAAACGGCAATTATTATAAATAAAACTATAACTATAAAATTAACAATACGAGTAAACAAATCTGAATAATTTATAGTAGCGTCTTTTATTATGTTTATTACTGAAGTTCTGGTAAAAAAATGCATTACTTCTGTAAATACAAGAAATAAAGCATAAATTACAGAAATTATTCTAAAACATCGCAACGCATATTTTGTATAAAAAAATTTATGTTCCATATTTATTATTCCCAGCGATATATTATAGACATAAAATATCTATCCAAATCAGGACATTCAAATTCATCAATCTTCTTTTTTAATTTTGATTTTAATTCTTTATAATTCCAGTTCCCGTTGGCTATGGGGTTGTAAATGCCGTTCCTTAAATCTTTTTCTTTTGAGCGGTTATAGCCTTCTATCATAATATAAGCAAGCATATTCATTCCGTGCTCAATTACGGCTTGGTTGCCGCCGTCAAAAGTGGAAATAAATTTTAAACGGTTAAAAATGTCAGAATCATCTGCAGGAAGATGTGCATAGTATTTTTGGAAGCCTTTTATTTCTGCCTCATAAATGCACAGGTGCGCTATTGCGGTTCGTTCCGGTTCGTTACAGCCAGCCACGAATGGAATTGACGCTATAATTTTTGCGGTGTTGCAGTTGTAAAGCCTTTCTGCTTCTTTTTGCGAAAGGTTAAAAACCCGGGCGGTTTCTGTGGCAAGGTATTCCCATTCCGCAAAGGTTTCGTTTTCAATTTTCTGTGCGAGGTTTGTTTTATTCATAATTAACTCCTGTTTTTTGTTTATATTTTGGGTGTCCTGTTCTGAATGTTTTTGAACAGGCATAAATAATTCTATCATTATAAATTCAACTTATATAAGAAAAATAAGGTCACATTTAGGTCATAAATTTTGAATTTTTCTATACCCCCCCCATACCGTTGTATAGTTATGACCTATATGTGACCCGAATGTGACCTAATATGACTTGAAAAAATTGTGGTTTGATGTATTTTTGTAGTGTAATCGCAAATAAAAGTTGCGAGGAATTTATAACAATGAAAAAAGATTTAAAAGACGGCATTTCTGTAATCATTCCCACTTTTAACAGGGCAAACTATCTTTATTCTACGCTTATTTGTCTTTGTAACCAGAAAATTTGTGATGGCGTGGAATATGAAATTGTTATAGTGGATTCTGGTGAGGACGAAACGGAAAACGTAGTCCAGATGTTCCAGAAAAGCGCGAAAGCCCGCATCGTTTATAAAAAAATAAAAAAATGCCGCAACCGCTCCCTTGTACGTAATACTGGTGCAAAACTTGCAAAATATAATATCTTTTGTTTTCTTGATAACGATATGCTCACTCCGCCGGATTTTATTCAGAGGCATTATGACGAGCACCGGAAGCAGAGTCATCTTGTGCTGATGGGGTGCAGACGAAGCCTCATTTCATTTGAAATTGCTCAGATTACGGAAGAGGCACTTGTTAATGATTTTTCTGTGCTTGGTACGCTTCCGTACTACAATGACGAGCGCATAGAAAAATCTCTGGATTCAAATCCTTGGAGATTTGTTTTTTCTCATACGCTTAGCATTGAAAGCCGGGATTTTTTTAGTGCAGGGCAATTCAATGTGGAATTTGGCGAGCACTGGGGGTTTGAAGATCTGGAACTCGGCTTTAATCTTATGAATTTAGGCTGTAATTTTCAGCTGATAAAAGATTCTTTTACATATCATCAACCGCACTTTTCACAAAGCAATAAGGAACAGCATGAACAGTCTTACAATGGACATTTGATATTAAAATTGCATAATTGTTTTGAATGTGAACTTTACACTGGTTTTTATACAGGATTTGACAAATATTATCCTGTACTTACAGAATTAAAATCAAAGTCTTATTTACCGGAAAAGAAGGACGAAAAAGAATATGATTTGATTTTAGGCAGTCTTTTTTCTGCGGATGAAAGAAAAATTTTTTCTGGCAGTCAGCTGGGAATTTATTGTCCTGCCGATGATGATAGTTTTAAAAAGGTTTTAATATTAAATAATTTCTTTTTATTTCCTGCCGTTGTGCAAATTGCCATACTCGCAGAAGCGTTTAGAGTTGGAAAGGAAATTTACTTCAAGAATTTAAAACAGGAAGAATCTGATAAAATATTGAAATTAGGACTAAAGGCGGGGCTTTTACTCGCTGTTTCTAAGACGCAAGACAATATCGTTTGCTTTGAAAAGAAAGAAGATGTTAATTCAGATTTCTTTATAATGACATTACCGGTTGTTTTTTCTCCGCAAAGAAGGTTTGTCTATAAATGGCTTGCTAAATTTCTTATGGATAATGGAAAATATGTTAATATCCGTGATATAAAAGGAATCGAAAATACAGAATGTGAAGATTATAATTTGGATGATGCGGAAGAAAGAAAACTTTCTGAAAATATAAACGTATGCTTTGGGCTTATAAGGACGGAACTAATAAATTCACTTTCTAATTTACTCCTAGAAAACGGAATTGGCACACCTAATGATGAACGAAGCATAGTATTTTATGATGAAGATTTTTTTATAAAATATAATACGTTAAAATTACGGGGAATAAACAAAACAAGACTTTTTAGCGAGTTGTTTTTTAATGAAATTGAATTTTTAAGTGTTTATGACTATTGCATTAATTGCGGATGTATAGAACAGAAAAAAAATTCATTCTGTTGTTTTATGGAAAATGGATATAAAGAAGATGGCATAGATTTAATTGTGAGCGCATTTGCAGAATATCATAAATTATGTCCTTCATCTTTACTTTTCATAAAAATGCCAGATTTCAATGTACAGTGCATTAACGCATACCCTAATCACAACAGGCAGTCAAAATTAAATAAACTTTTTCCAGCGAGACAAAAAAGCCTGCTAGAATATCTTTTGCTTAAAAAACAAATTTCAGATTTAGGGATTTCTGAATATGTAGAAATTGTTCGGCAGAATAAAAATATAAAAGAAACGGCGCGTTTTCTTTCTGAATTTCAGACCGTTATTTTTGCAAACAGAAATGCCTTTACGCCACCTGAATTTTATATGGCGATAATGTTAAAGAAAAATATAATTATTCCTGCTCATTTTTTGACTTTTGATGCTTTAAAGCCATATTATACAGTTATAAAATCTGAACTAAAACCTGTTTCGGACGATTTTGACATACCTGCTTCTTGCTTAAATTCTGCATTCTTGTCTGGTGAGGCAGATGCTGAGGAACTTGAAAAAGCCTTGTCTGAGAACACAGAACATATAAGTGGCGAAAAACTGGAAGAACTAAAAGCAGTGTGTTTAAATGATGTGAAACAAGCCTTCGTTGAGGGCAAAAAACGGATTCAGTTCCACAAAACCGAATCCGTTTAGATAGCGTCTTTACGACAACAAAATCTGTAAAGATACTATCACATATTTTATAAAGTTTCCATAGGTTTATGGAAATAAAGAGAGGTTCGTATGTTAGCGATGAAGAGCTACGAAATGAACGAGGGATTCTCCGTTATGACAGCGGATGAATTGTATTTTGTGAACGGCGGAAGTGCCTGTGATATAAAAATCACAATGCCATCGCAGTCAGATATTGCGATGAAAGTCATAAATGATATGCTTCCGAGTGGTGTAAAAGTCACAGATGCAGGACTTTCCGTGCCTTTTGGTCAGAAAGGCTCGATTGTTGTTTCTGGCGGTAAGAACGGTATTTCTGTAGGTTATAGACGTGAGTTTTAGTATATAAATCTTGCGAGACTGTTCCAAAAGAATTGTCATGTTGAACTTGTTTCAGAATGTACACTCTATTTTGTGTAGAGATTCCGAAACAAGTTGGGAATGACACTATAATGTAAGTTTATAGGACAGCCTCGTTTTATAAAATCTTCTGAAAGGAAATTATTTTATGAAAAAAAAATCCACATTATTATTTTTTATACAATTTTTCTTTTTAAGTTTATATGCGCAAGAACATCCGCAAGAACGATTTGAGATTCCGTTTTTTGTGAATTCACAGGGAAATATTTATGTCGAAATGATAGACGGTGATTATCAGTATAAATTTCTTTTTGATACAGCATCGAATATAAACGTACTTTATAATACTGGATATAAAAAGGCACAAAAAAATCTTGGTTATGATGTCGAAGAAGAATTATTTAAATTAGTCCGGGAAAATAACGCCATCTTGAGCGATGATGATATACGCATTTATGTACATGAGTATATTAATGAACAAGGTGCAAGTTTTGTTATGGAGCATTTTAATTGTTCCGGCAATGATTTTTTTAAGAAAGATTTTGTATACGCTCCTAAGGAATATAATCGACTTGATGATGCTGACTTTGATGGTATGATAGGACTTTGTTTTTTTGATTCGCCCACGAATGTTCTTATTGATTATAAAAATAATATGATTGTTGTAAACGGGGACTTGTTAAACGCCAAACCTGTGCCTATGAATCGGCTTGAAGTCACAGGAATTTATACCGTAGAAATAAAAATTAATGGAATTCCACAGGATGCCCTTATAGATACCGGGTCTATGTTATTCTTTTTGCGCCCGGAATATAAATCGGACAAAAGGTATAAAGAGTCGGAACTGCGCAATTTTCTTGATGAAAATATGCCTGAATATAAAAACAACGGAAAAACGGAAATCGGTGTAAATCTTCAGATTGGAACTTTCAAAGAAAAAGTTACCGGGCATTTCTTTTCCAGCGAAAAATACGGAAGTACAGCGGACGGTGCTGCTTTCGTGAAGAAAATCAACATCCTTGGCAACCAGATTTATATGAATCACAAAATCCAGTTGGACTTTGAAAATATGGAGTTTAGGATTGAATAGAAAAAAAGTTTTTTTGTTGGGGGTGTTGTTTGTCCTGCTTTCCTCTACGCTGAATGCAAAAATCAACTGTTTTTGGGATATAGGGCGTGTTTCCGCGGAAGGCGTTTTTAATGAAGAAAGCGGTGCATTCTGCCCGGTTTTGGAAATCCCGGACATCTATTTCGTTGGCGAAAAGACCGGGATTTTTGCCTCCGTCTGTCCGTTCGTAATCGGCTTTAAATATTCCCCGCAGGATTATGAATTTGAGGGGCACCATGAAGATTGGACTGTGGATAATGTTTCATTCGTAAATTTAAATCTTGGATGGATGAAATTTCTGAGTGATGATTTTCTTTTGGAAACTTATGTGCGCTTTAGTGCCGTGAATGTTATGAATATAAAAAAGTTTGGTTTTTCTCCATCAGTTGAATTTTCTTGGACTCCTAGTTTTTTGGAGGGTATATCTGGCGATTCCAAAATTCCTTTTATGCCAAAAGCCTTGTCCTTGCGTACCGGTGCATCTTTTTATAATACGCGAGATTTTAAACCAGATTTTTTTGTTTCATTGAGCATTGATTTTGTTCTCGGAGCGACACTAGCGGGCGCAATTTATCATTTGTAGAGAGTATTATGTTGAGGCGCAGACTATGCACTATTACCAGCAATTAGACATAACCGACTGCGGGGCTGCCTGCATTTCTATGATAGCATCTCATTACGGCAAAAGGCTTAGCATTGCGGAGGTGCGGGGGAATGCGGGAACGGACATTATCGGTACGAACATAAACGGGCTTTTGATGGCGGCAAAAAAATACGGCATAAAGGGAACAGCTGTAAAAGGAAGCCGTGAGGCAATCAGCCCCAAGATTCCCGTTCCGTTTATTGCCCATGTGCATATTCAGCGTGATGAAGAAAACTGGGGAGACCATTATATTGTGGTGAAAAAAATCGGGAAAAAGAAGATAGAAATCTGGGATCCAGACCCGCTTTATAAAAAACAGAAAATAACTTACGAAAAATTTTTTGAATGGTGGACTGGTTACGCCGTGTTTTTTGAACCTGCGGCGGACTTTAAAAAATCAGACAAAAAAGACAGTCTTCTTCTGAAATTCATTCCGGTGTTTCTTCCGCACACAAAGATATTGGTGTTCAGTTTTCTTTCTTCCGTACTGCTGCTTGCATTTGGGATAATCAGTTCTTTTTATTATAAATATGTTTTTGACGAGGTGATTTTTTCAAAGGCGTCATTTTCACTTGCGAGCCTTTCCGTAGGAATCCTTGCAGTCGTTGTAATTCAGGGTGTAGTGGGAACTGTAAGGAGCATACTTCTATCTCATTTTTCTTTTAAGACAGACCTGCAGCTGAATTTTTCTTATCTTTCACATATATTCCGTCTTCCTCTTTCTTTTTTTGAAAGCCGTAAGAGCGGAGAAATTCTTTCCCGCCTTGGTGATTTGGATAAAATTAAGCAGACGCTTTCCAATGCTGCTCTTTCAGGCGTGATGGATCTTGTGATGCTGCTTGTAAGCGGGCCGATTCTTATGTCCATAAGCGGACGACTGTTCGGAATTTCCATTGCAACTGTTCTTCTTGTCAGTTCTGTATCACTTGTTTTTGCAAAAATCTATCGCAGTTATTACAGCAAGTCCATGAGTGAAAACGCAGACGTGCAGTCGTATCTGTATGAAAGCCTGAACGGAGCTGCAACCGTAAAGGCTCTGAATGCAGAAGGCTTTGTAGAGCATGAATATGAAAAAAGACGGATGAAGGCTGTTGCTACCGGCTGGAAATTGAATGGTTTTGGAATTTCACAGTCTCTTATCAGTGGATTAATTGAGGGTGTCAGTGGAATCCTTGTCTTTTGGCTGGGATGCAGTTCAATTATTAAAGGCAGCTTAAGTCTTGGAACCCTGCTTACCTTTAATTCCCTTCTTGGATATTTTACTGGCCCTCTCTTCCGCCTTGTAAATATACAGACTAGCGTGCAGGAAGCTCTTGTTGCCGCCCGCCGTGTCGGCGAGATTCTGGAACTGGAAAGGGAAGATGAAGGGCAGCAGACTCTCATCAAGCCGGAAAAACTCTCCGGGCACATAGTTTTTGATGACGTAACTTTTGCCTATGGTTCACGAAAGCCTGTGTATGAACATCTTTCACTTGAAATACCTGCGGGCAGCTGGACTGCATTTGTTGGCATCAGCGGGAGCGGAAAGAGCACTTTTGTAAAGCTTTTGATGAAGTTTTATGAGGCAAAAGAAGGCCGCATCCTGCTGGACGGAAATGACATACGCGATATAGATACCTGTGCCCTGCGGGGCGGAATTGGCTATGTTCCTCAGGATATCTTCCTTTTTTCAGGTACGGTAAGGGAAAACATTGCACTTCATAAGCCAGAGGCTTCTCTGGAAGATGTAATAGAAGCTGCAAAAAAAGCCGGGGCACATGAGTTTATAGAAGCCCTTCCACGCCGTTATGACACAGTGCTGGCTGAGCATGGCGG
>JAFUYH010000005.1 GCA_017470605.1 Treponema sp. | reverse complement strand
CTGGACTATCTGACCCCATTGCGTTATTTTGATGTGTACGAGGTAGCACTGCACGGTTTCCACCTTCCCTATATCTTCTTAACAATCGTTGTGGCAGGCATTTGTGTCGCAGCTGCCCTGAAGCAATGGAAACGGCGGGAATTGTGATTTTACATGAATCGTGTATCTTGAAAAAGGCAGCTAACGATATATGTTCGAAGATTTGCCTTACCATTTTTTGTAAAAATGTCACGACCGGAAAATATTCGGCGCTCCGGCAGTAGCGAAAGCTCGAACGATTGAGGGTTTGCCGACCTCAGGTATTTTTACATTGCCCAGGTTTTTGTCTGGGCTTTTTATTTTTAAGAAGATTTTTTTGTTCCAATATTTTTATATTTCTAATTTGAGTAATCTCTTTATGAGCAGCTTTTATGCCTTTAACTTGTTTTCCATCCTTAAAGATTTTGCCGTCTTTAATTTCTATAATACCAAAACATTTTTTTTCTACGTTGTAATATGAGAACGAATCTTTATGCATATTATCCAAATCATATAATCTTTCGAATAAGAATGAATTATAATTTGAGTTCTTATTCTGGAAAAAGATTCTTGAACGATGCATTAAATCTTTAAGGTAATCATATTTATGAATCTTTTTATTTAGATAATCTAAATCTATAAAATTATTACTCTTAAAATTGAAAATATATTCTTGTTTAATTAGATTTGTATAATCAGGTTCTGGAATATATAAGATATTTGCAAGCCCTGATAATTGAATTTTTTCTTCTGGAATAACTAAATATAAATTATATTTACCGAACAGTTTGCTCATTAATTCTTTTTTACGCTTAAGCTTATCTTCTACGAAAGCAAGATTTACTTTTTGCTTGGTTATTTCATACCAATGGACATTTCCTTTTAAATCAAAGCCGATAATATCAAACTCGCCTAAATCAATTAAAGATGACTGATAACATAAACTTCCAGCAGCAGAAATATAAAATCCATCTTTTTTAGACTTGTTCTCTTCTAAACGAATAAATTTAAAATCTTGATATTTATTTACAATTTTCTCATAACAGTAGCATTCATATATTTCACCTTCAATAATCGATTTTTCTTTAGGTGTAAGAGAATCATGAAAATGCCGTATTCGTTTAGTTGCTTTCATTTTTAATCGCAAATATACGCTGAAGATTTAATATATTATACCACATAAATTATATTTTTTATTCGTTTTGTATTTCCCCCGTGCCCCCAATAGCGCTACGCTTCAAAGCGTTGCAGAAAGAAAAAGAAGAAACGTAGCTTTGTGGCAAGAAGAAAAGATATGCGTTGTTTGCAACGTATAAAAAGGCTATCCGTTGCAAAAGCGTTGCTAGATTTGATTAGGTTTGAATTATATCTGTTTATTTTAGAGTGTGTTTGATTTGCTTATCTTTTAAATTTTTCTTTAGCAACGCTTGTTCCTAAGAAATTAAAATTATTTTTATATGTAATATAAGAGTAAATGAAAATAACGCATATAAGAGTATATGCGTTGCTTTGATTTAAAGTCAGAAAATGAAACTTTTTAGACCGCTGTGCGCGCTCCCCCCCGCGAATTTTTATTTCAATTCGGCCATGGTTGGATTTTCTTTTTTGAAAATCTCGATTTGTTCAGGAGTCAACTTATCAGGATAATCGGTCCAGAAGTTAAAGATTGTTTCCTGGTCGAAGCTGAAAAGATAAGGGCCGCATTCGCCGGGAGTTTCAACTTGCCAGATCTTATCATCCCTGGAATGTTTATAGAAGTCGTGGCCGTTTTTGGATTCGTGGATTTCATCGTTGTAATCATCACTCATATTTTTATTATACAGCGATTCTTTCAAAATCGGTAGGTTCATCTTCGCTGAGCGGAAGGCGCGTCGGGAGCACAAGGAGGTGCGACCAGAGCGCCTGGAGCGAAGCTGCGGAAGGTGGCACAATCACTGATGTCGAAAAAGTATTTTACGGAAGACGGCGGCAACACGGACGTTGCCGCCTTGCCGATTGAGCGCAGGGGCTTGTCCCCTGTGCGATTGAGGCAACCATTTTTCCCACACAAAAGAAATACCCGAAAAGCCGCCCTTTAACGATGAACTGAGCATCTTAAAACTGCGGGACAACTGTAATGTTGAGCAAAAAGGGTGCCCCCTGTCCCCCCTAAGCTTGGATAACATTCCTTATTTTTTTGGGAGGGGGAAAGAGGGGTTCTTAGGGGGGAAAGGGGGAACACTTTTTGCGTGCCCGCAGTTTTAAGTTGCGACCTACGCGGACGGAACTTATTTTCTGGACGATGCATATTCAGCGCGAAACGGCATTTGGCGGCTTTCACAAAAGGAGTGCTTACTGCAACGATGGGCCCGCCTGCGGAAACAGGCAGATGCAAAAAGCGGAGGGTCCGCGTAGCGGTACCGTAGCGTTTGCAGCTGACTGTGCTTTCATTGCTCTCTTGCGAGCTTGAACAAAGGCCACCGTGCGAGCCCACTAGTAAATGCAAACAGTGTGTGAACGAATGAAGCGTAACGAAGTGAAGCTGAATGAGTGAACACTCTGTTTGCTACCTTTCTTCACCGACGCACGCTTCCTGATAAACAAGAAATGTAGTGAGCGGAAACGGTACGAAGTACGGTTGGAGCGAACGGCTCTAACCGATACCTTTTTATTTATGCGCTCAAAATATTGTCCCAGGTTACCTGCATAATGTTTCGCATATTCTGAAGCTTCTCTTGTGTCTCGTGATCTGAATAATGCTTTGACATTGCTTCTGTCTTGTGGCCCATAACTGCCTGGACTGTTTTGAGGTCTGCTCTCTGGCTTAAGATTGTTGCACAGAAATGTCTGAGGCTGTGGAATACGATGTTTCTTTCTTTGCGCTGTTCCTCGCTTACACCGATTTTCTCTAAAGCTTCGTAAAGACCGTCCACATAGTATGACGGCCAGTAAGGCTGTTCCGGTTTTACAGGTGAGAAGAAAACATAGCTTAGGTCGCTGAATAAAGGATTCTGTTTTGCCATTACATAAATCTGAGTTAGTGTCTGATGGTCGATTGGCAGGTCTCTGATGTCTGCATTCTTTGGACACTTTAAGCCGTCTGTATCGTTCCAGCTATGGCGTACATGAATTATGTCTGCATCCAGATCCAAATCGCAGACACGCAGTCCGCTTATTTCTCCGGCACGCAAGCCACAGAATGCGCCAAGCTTAAATGCCAGCTTATAGACTTCGTTGCTCCATTCGATTTGGAGTAATTGTTTTACTTCGCTTTCTGTTGGGATGCCTCGTTCAAGCTCGTCCGGATTAAAGCGCTCTATGCCTGCCATTGGATTGACTGCGATTTTTTTATTCTCGTAAAGATAGCGGTAAACTCTACTGCCGCAATTTATGGCCTTATTGACTGTTCCGCCCTTTAGGCCTTTTTCTGTATGCAGGTAGAAAAAGAAATCGTCTAAAGCTGTGCGGTCCAGTTCTTCCAAAGTGATTTCGTTTCCAAAGTATGGCTGCCAGTAATTTCGTACAAGGCTGAGCATATTGTCTGTATGGCGTCTTGTCATGTTGTGGCCGTGTGCAAGATAACGCTGAATGAATTCTGATTTGTCGTAGTCCCAGAAGTTGAGCATATATTCTGAAAGTGGAATGCCTTTTGTTTGAGGTTTTGCAGCTGCAACTTTTACAGGCTTTTTGATTTCTGCAAGAACCGGAGTTTCTTGTGTTTGTGGGATTGCGATTTGCTGAGGAGTAGAGAGACTGTACTTCTGGTAAAGCATATTGATTAAGGTCTGAGCTTCTTCCTGGGAAAGCCTTTCACAAATGTCTTTTAGATTTAGCGGATTATCCGTGCTTGTGGCTGAGAAGTTTCTTGAATTGCTTCTGGTTTGTGGAGCTCCTGACTCAATCCATTTTTGCGCAATGATTGTTGCCTGAATTTTGTCTTTGGTGTGAGTGCTTTTGTCTGTGCCTTTCTTTCCGCTGATTGGGTCAACGAAAACCGCATTGTAATAGCCGGAACTGTTCTTGTAGAGATAGAACTGACGCATAAAACCTCCTCAGAATAACTGAAGTTTGACCACAAGAGGCTTTATGTCTTTCTGAAATGATTTCTGAAACTTTTACTGAAATCATTACTGAAATCCACACCTTTTGTGGAGATTCTATCGCCCGTTCCAGAAAGGTAGGGAAGATAAAATTGTTATACAAAATCGCCTAAATGCTAGTAATAACAGGATTTAGGCACAAAAAAAGCTCATCCTACGATGAGCTATTAAAGTTGAGACTGACACGATTCGAACGTGCGACCCCCACCTCCGCAGGGTGGTGCTCTAATCCAGCTGAGCTACAATCTCAGAACTTAGTGCAGTAGAACTGCTTTCTCGGAAGCGACAGGAGTTGAACCTGCCCACCCCTTACGGAAGTGACGGATTAGCAATCCGTTGTATTACCGCTCTACCACGCTTCCATTAAAATCGGAGCGAGAGGGATTCGAACCCCCGGACCCGTGAAGATCAACGGTTTTCAAGACCGCCCCAGTACGACCGCTTTGGTATCGCTCCAATAAGTAAAGTTACTTTATAGGTTTTATCGGATAATGTCAAGACATTGAAGCAAAAGTTTTTTATTTTTTCTGAATTCTTCCATATTTATGCTTGACTTTATTACATAGCATTTTTAAATTAGATACTATAGAGAGGTTGTATATGAAAAGATGGTATTTGTTTTTAGGTTCTCTTCTTGCTCTTCTGGGACTTATGATTATCATTTTCCCGGCTTTCTGGATTAAAGTTGTCGTTATTCTTCTTGGACTTGGGATGATTGCCTACGGCATTTACAGCCTTAAAGTTACTAAAACACTTTTTGATGATTCTACATTTACAACAACCATCCTTGTAAAAAGCATTGGAAGCATCATAATTGGTGTGCTTTCTGTATTCTTTCCTCTTGCTTTTAGCGGAACTGTCTGGACAGTTATGATTTGGGTATTAATCATCTCTCTTATTCTTTCTGCAATTTTGGGATTTTATACGGCTTCCTTACTTAAAGATACCGGCATAGACCGTAAAAACTACTTTCTTGAAAATCTTTTTCTATTAATTGCTGCGCTTGTGCTTATTCTTATTTCTCCAAAGCAGTTAGGAATTGCGATTGTAAGGATTATTGGAATTGCAGTTATGGTGATTGGCGGAGCGCTGATTATTGTAGACCTGACTTCTAAAAAACAGGAAACAGAACTTTCTGTAGAAGTAAAGGATGATTCTGACCCTTCTGATTCAGATGCTACTGCCTCTGGCACAGAGCCTGCTTCCGACTCTGAATAATTGAAAGTCATTTCATTTTACTGTAAGATAATTAGGAATGCTCTTTGCGGGTTTTTGCGTAGCAAATAGTTTATATATTCATGTAAAAAGAGGTTTATTATGGCTCATTGTGTAGTTCCTGAAGCAGAGGAAATCCTTGATAAAGAATATCCGGTTTTGGACAAAGGTTTTGTCCGCCTTGTAGACTATTTTGGCGGAGACCAGCGAATTGTTCAGTCTGCCCGGGTTTCTTATGGAGAAGGAACAAAAACTGTGAGTCAGGATGGTGCTTTAATAGACTATCTGCTTCGTCATCAGCATACTTCTCCTTTTGAACAGGTTGTAATGACCTTCCACCTTAAAATGCCGATTTTTGTTGCCCGTCAGTGGGTTCGTCACCGCATGGGTCGTATGAATGAAGTTTCCGGCCGCTATTCAATCATGAAAGATGAATTTTATGTGCCGGCAGAAGACAAGGTTGCCCCTCAGAGTAAGGACAACAAGCAGGGGCGTTCCACAGAAGCTTTTGATAAAGCCACTGCAGATAAGATTATTGCTCAGCTGGAAGAGGGGCAGAAAGAGGCTTATGAAAATTACAGCGAGCTTATTGATTCCGGCCTTGCCCGCGAAATAGCCCGCATAAATCTTCCTCTTTCCCTTTACACAGAATTTTACTGGGAAATGGATTTGCACAATCTTTTCCACTTCCTTAAACTCCGTCTGGACAGCCATGCCCAGTATGAAATCCGCGTGTATGCGGAAGTAATTTTGGAAATGTGCAAAAAGGTTGCTCCAATGGCAACAACATCATTCATCAATCACATGAATAATGGCGTAAACTTCAGTGGAGAAGAAATGGAAGCCCTGCGTGCTCTTCTGGATGGGAAAGGAAATCCTCTTGAAGGAAAGAAAAAAGACCGCTTTGAAGAAAAAATCCGTACTGGTGTGCAGTTGTAGAGATTATCGGGTCAAGCCCGATAAAGACTGGGAATCTCTTATAGGTTCAGATTTATGAAGAAAATATTATTTGCTTTTTTTGTATTGTTTTCCCTTCTTATCACTTCCTGCAGTGATAAGATAATCGGTTATTCAGTTGTCCTTTGGAACATTCCGGAACAGCAGATAAAGGCTGGCGAAGTTCTTCCTGTATACATTAAATCAAATATTTCTCATGTTTACATTGTCGGAAAGAGTGACGGTGAAAAAATAGAAATTCCGCTCTGGCAGATGACGTCTCCAGTAAAAAAAGGGAAAATTAAAGAAGTTTCAAAAAGATATCAGGAATTTGCTTCTACTTTTGCCTCTGTAAAAACGGATGGGCTTCCTTGCCGTGCAGAAGCGGTTAATACTTCAAAGCAGGTTTACCGCCTTCGTAAAGGCGAAGTAATAAAAATCCTTTACAAAGGGAACGGTCAGGCTCCTATGACTGGCGGAAAGCCTCTTGAAGGAGACTGGTATAAAATCCTCACTGATGACGGAACTCAGGGCTGGTGCTTTTCTTATAATCTGAATCTTTATGAAGCCGATATTGACGGAAAGCAGATTGGCGGTCAGGTTATTGTTGTAGAAGAAGAAAAAGATACCCGCTGGGATGTTATTACAGGTGGAGTCTGGTATCCGGAAGAATTTAAGACGATGATAGAAAGCGGTAATATTGATTTATCAAAACTGCATCCTTCTTATAGATTCCGCCTTGACCTTACGGAAAATAAAGTTTCTTTGAATACAACAGTAATCCATGAATCATGGCCTTTTGAAGGTTATACAAAAACTGACGACAGGGAGTACACTCTTAAAAATATCCCTGTAAAAATCATCTACAGAAATGCAGACTATATTGTTCTGCGCTATACAGATGCAAGCGGAAAGCCTCAGGATCTGAATTTTGTGACTCTTTCTGATAACCTTACGGAAATTGTAAATGGTGAACGTCAGCGAAGGACAAAAGCCTATAACCGCATTGTTTCAAGAGGGCCAAAATATACGGCTTCAAGTTATGGTACTCTTACCTTTAATGAAGACGGAACATTCCGCTGGACTGGTTACAAGCTTCTTGTTCCAACAGTTATAAGTGCAGGTGCAAAAAATGCGGGAACTGCCGCTATAAAATATTCTCTTGCCAAGAACCTGCTTTCTACTTATGACGGTGTAATTACCTTTAAATTTGAAGGAACTTCGGAAGAAGTAAACTTCCTTTATAAAGTGGAAGACGGCGCACTGCGTCTTGAAGATGCTACCACAGCAAGTTTTCAGGGAAATCTGCTTACGGCTCGCGGTGCAGAGCATACAATCATCTATTTTAAGAATTAATCTATGGCATTCGTTCAATTTTCACAGGTGTCGCTGGCTTTTGGCGACCGCGACATTCTAAAAAACGTAACTATAAACCTGCAGACCGGCTCTAAGGTGGCCCTTACCGGTGCAAACGGAGCGGGTAAATCTACCCTCATAAAAGTTCTGGCGGGACTTGTGCCCCCGGATTCCGGCAGTCGTGCCGTTCAAAAAGGGAGCCGCATTGCATATCTTCCTCAGAGCGGGCTTACCCACCACGGCTGTACCCTGCGAGAGGAAGCAGACAAGGCCTTTGAATTCGGCTATGAAATGCAGAATCAGATAGACCAGATTGGCGAGCAGCTGGCAGCGGGGCAGGGGAATACAGATGCCCTTGTGGAACGTCAGTCAGAGCTGATTCAGGCCCTGGAAGACAGCGGCTGGCACCGCCGTGAGGCTATGGCAGAAAGCGTTCTGCTTGGTCTGGGCTTTTCGTGTGCAGATTTTGAACGCAATACGGAAGAATTTTCCGGCGGATGGCAGATGCGCATTGCCCTGGCAAAGGCCCTTATGCAGGGGCCGGATATTCTTCTTCTGGACGAACCTACAAACTATCTTGATATTGAAGCCCGCTCCTGGCTGGAACAGTTTTTGCAGAATTTTAAGGGCGGCTTTTTGCTTGTCAGCCATGACCGCTATTTTCTGGACGTGACTATTAATGAAGTTTACGAGCTTTTTAACGGCGACCTTAAGCGTTACCCGGGGAACTTTACCCACTATGAAAAGGTAAGGGAAGTTGAATTAAAAACTCTGATTGCCGCCTATGAGCAGCAGCAGGAAGAAATCAACAAACTGGAAGATTTTATCCGCCGCTTTGGCTACAAGGCAACAAAGGCGGCTCAGGCTCAGGAATATCAGAAAAAACTTGAAAAAATGGAGCGCATAGAGATTCCTGAATCTCTGAAAAAGATACATTTTTCTTTTCCACCGGCCCCTCATTCCGGCCGTCTGGTCATGCGCCTTCACGGCATTACAAAGTCTTACGATGGCGGAGCTCACAAGGTTCTTGACAATCTTGAGCTCACTCTGGAAAACGGCGAACGTCTTGTTGTTGCAGGGCGTAACGGTGCGGGAAAATCTACTTTGCTGCGTATAATTGCCGGTCAGGACAGTGCCTTTAGCGGGGAAATAGTGCCGGGGGCTGGCGTTCAAATCGGCTACTTTTCTCAGGATAATGCCGAAACCATCCGCGGTAAGGAAACCATTTTAGATTACCTTGAAGCGCGCTCTCCCCTTGAGCTTATTCCAAAACTTCGTGATATGCTGGGGGCCTTTCTCTTCCGCGGTGACGATGTTTATAAGTCTCTTGATGTTCTTTCCGGCGGTGAAAAATCACGAATTGCCCTTCTGCAGCTTCTGCTCAGTCCTGTAAATCTTCTTGTTCTTGATGAACCTACAAACCACCTTGATATTCATTCAAAAGACGTGCTTTTGCAGGCCCTGATAGGTTTTGGAGGCACTGTAATTTTTGTAAGCCACGACCGCGGCTTTATTGAACAGCTTGCAACCCGCGTTCTGGAGCTTAAGCCGGGTCACTTTAAGAATTACCCCGGCAACTACGAGTTCTATATGGAGCAGGTGGCTAAACAAGAAGTTTTACAGAACGGAGACTCAGAAACATGCGAAGTTTTGCAAGGCAAAACTTCGGGCGCAGGTCGCGAGAACTCTGGAGCAGTAACGGAAGCATCTACCTGCGCAGCACAACTAAGTTACGCTGAGCAGAAAGCCCTTGAAGCCGCCCGCCGCAAGGCAGAAAAAGAAGTTGCCCGGTTGGAAGCAAAAATCACCGAGCTGGAAGAAAAGAAAACTGCTCTGGAAAATAAAATGGCAGATCCCGCCGTTTATTCCAATGGCGAAAAGGCAAAAGCCGTCCAGCGAGAAATAGAGGCTCTTGCCGCAGAAATTGATGCCGCCACTGCCGCCTGGGAAGAAGCGGCAGAAAAATTAGGATAAATTCCAATAAACTGCAATAAACTGTGTTATAATAAAAGGCAGGAGGCTAATTTATGGATAATAAGGCACTTTATAATCTGTCTTACGGTGTTTTTCTTTTGGGAACAAAAAACTCTGGCGGCAAAATCAATGCCTGCATAACTAATACCTGTTTTCAGACTGCAAATGGCCCCACCCGCATTGCAATTTCTGTAATCAAGCAGAACCTTACCTGCCAGATGATAGAAGAAAGCGGTCTTTTTACCCTTTCTCTGCTGGATAAATCCTGCTCTTTTGAAACTATAAAGCGTTTCGGCTACCAGAGCGGCCGCGCTGCAGATAAATTTTCAGGATTTGACTATGAAAGTTCTGAAAACGGCTGCCCTTATATAACTAAAGAAGCCTGTTCTGTAATAGAAGCAAAGGTCTGCAATAAACTTGACTTAGGCTCTCATGTACTTTTTGTTGCCGAAGTTACTGATGCAAAAGTTTTGAGTGATAAGGAGCCTTTGACTTATGCAGAATATCAGAAGAATGTAAAGCCTAAGGCTCCGGGGGCGGGGAGCACTGGAGGTGCTACCGGCGGTGAGCCAAAGAAAGTAAAGGGCTGGCGCTGCAAAATCTGCGGATATGAATTCAGCGGGCCTGTCCTCCCGGAAAATTTTGAGTGCCCTATCTGCGGCCACCCTGCAGAAGATTTTGAGCCCATTTACGAGTAGTGGAGAAGCATTTAATGGAAACTGCATTGTATTTAATTCCCGTGACTCTGGGCGAGACCGAAATTTCTCAGGTTCTGCCTTCTTATAATCACGATATAATAGTAGGAATTAAGCATTTTATCGTGGAAAATATACGTTCAGCGCGGCGATTTTTAAAAAAAGTAGAAAAGTCTATTGATATAGACGAACTTACTTTTTACGAGCTGAACCGGCACACAGACCGGAAATTTATCGGTGAATATCTGGAGCCGCTGAAAAAAGGCCTGCCGGTCGGAATAATCAGTGAGGCGGGCTGCCCTGCCATTGCAGACCCCGGTGCCGATGTGGTTGCCATTGCCCAGCAGCGAAAGTACAGGGTTGTGCCGCTTGTGGGGCCTTCTTCAATCATCATGTCTGTAATGGGAAGTGGCTTTAACGGTCAGTCTTTTGCCTTTAACGGCTATCTGCCTGTAGAAGTTCCCCAGCGCATAAAGGCTCTTAAAAAACTTGAGCAGAAGGTGCAGAACGAAAATCAGACTCAGCTTTTTATTGAAACTCCTTACCGTAATGCAAAAATGATTGAAACGATTCTTGGGGCGCTGAATCCTAAAACAAAACTCTGCATTGCGGCGGGCATTACCTGTGCAGAGGAGTACATTAAGACCCGCACGGTTGCCGAATGGAAAAAGGAAAAAATTCCTGAATTAGGGAAGATTCCTGCGATTTTTGTAATCGGAAAATAGAAAAGTTTGTTATAATACAATAAAATTGTACACAATTATTTTGAAAACTATAGCATTTTATTAGGGAATACGTTATATTAAAAGCATGGAAAACACATTAAACGAAAAATTTGACTATGTAGTTGTTGGGGCAGGAGCAGCTGGGCTTGCTTCTGCGCAGTATGCGGCACGCGGTGGAATTTCTGTTCTCGTTTTAGATGTAGCCGGTGCCGGTGGCCAGGTTCTGCAGATTGCTGATCTGGAAAATTATCCGGGAGTTTATCCTACTGTTGACGGCACCACTTTTATAATGACCATGCAGAAGCAGGCAGAAGCTTTTGGGGCAAAAATCGTGCAGGCTCAGGTTCTTTCTATAGATAAGGTGAATGAAAACTTCATCATCAAAACTCCAAAGGTTTCTTATGAATCAAAGGCACTTTGTCTTGCGACAGGTGCAATTCACAGAAATCTTGAAGTTCCTGGCGAAAAGGAATTTACTGGAAGGGGAGTTTCTTACTGCGCAACCTGTGACGGGCCTTTCTTCCGCAATAAAAAGATTGTTGTTGTAGGTGGTGGTGATTCAGCCTGCAGTGAAGCAATTTATCTTTCAACTTTGTCTAAGGATGTTACAATTGTTCATCGCCGTGATAAATTCCGTGCCCAGCAGGCTGTAATAGACAAGATGCTTGCGGCTGGAGTAAAACCTGTATATGATTCAGTTGTAAAATCCATAAATGGTGAAATGAAAGTTTCTTCCGTAACCCTGCAGAATGTAAAGACTGGTGAAGAAACTCAACTTGAAACTGATGCCGTATTTATCTTTACTGGTATGCTGCCACAGACCGAATTGGTTGATATGCTTCCAAAAGATAAGGCTGGTTATATAATTACTGATGAAAACATGGAAACAAATGTTCCTGGACTTTTTGCTGCTGGTGATGTCCGCAGTAAGCCGTTCAGACAGGTTGTTACTGCTACATCAGATGGAGCTGTCGCTGCACATATTGCAAGCGAAAGAATTAGAAATGCGAAATAAACATCTTTTAGCTGTACTGTTTCTTTTAGCCATCACTGAATTTTCGGTGGTGGCTGAATCTGTTACATTCTGGTCAAAACTTCCTGATGAAGAAATTGCCAGAAGCATCACTAATGAAATGACCGATGCCGAACTGCTTTCTCAAACCTTTATGTTCGGCTGGGCGGGGGTAGAACCTCCGGAACTGCTTTTTCAGTGGGTTGAACGCGGTCTTGGCAGTGTAAAGGTTTTTGGCTGGAATACAGATGATATTCACATGGTTGCAAAATCCATTACAGCCCTGCAAAAAAAAGCTCATGCTGGTCGTTTTGAAATCCCTCTTTTTGTTGCAACTGATCAGGAAGGCGGCTGGATTCGCCATGTAAAGGGTGATACTGCCATTACTCCGGGAAATATGGCTATTGGCGCCGCAGGCTATCCCGCTGATGCATGGTACACTGCTTATTATATCAGTCAGGAAATTAAGGCTCTTGGCATTAACATGAATTTTGCGCCGACGGTAGACCTTTTTACCGCTCACGATTCAACGATTATCGGAACCCGCTCTTTTGGTGAAGACCCTGATAAAACAGGAATCCTTGGGGCGGCTTTTGCCGCCGGTTCCCAGGCTGCGGGGGTTATTCCTACTGTAAAGCATTATCCTGGGCATGGAGATACCAGTCTTGATTCCCATATAAAGGCGCCTGTAATTAATATCAATTTTGAAACTTTTAAGACCCGGGAACTGGTTCCTTATCTTTATCTTATAAAAGAAAACGTGCCTGCCGTTATGTCAGGTCATCTTAGTTATCCTCAGATAGAAACAAGCGGGGCTCCTGCTTCCCTTTCAAAATACTTCCTTACAGACCTTTTGCGCAATCAGCTTGGCTATAAGGGAATTATCATCACTGATGACATGATGATGGTGGGGGCTACGGCTTATGCAGGGGCTATGTCTAATGCCTTTAAGATGGCTCTGGAAGCTGGAAATGATATTATTCTTTCTTCTACAACTGCAAAACTGAATGAAGCACTCTGGACTAAGAATCTTGACCTTATGTCTAGCGACAATAACTTCCGTGAATGTGTTAAGCAGGCTGCCTACCGCGTAATTATGGCTAAACTTGAATATTTTAAATCCGGGAATTCAGCGACCCTGTATCCTGACCCTGATGAAGTAGACAAATATATTCCAAATAAAGAGGGTGAAAAATTCTTTCTGGAGCAGGCCTGCCGTTCTATTACTGTAGAAAAGCAGGGTTCTATGCCTCTTAAAGCTGATGATGCCGGCCGTGTTCTGCTGCTTGGTTCCATGGAAAGCTTCTTTAAGGAAGGAAAAAAGCGCTATCCTAACTCTGGCTTCTTTTCTTTTAATTATGAAACCGGACCGAATGAAACTCAGTGGGTTCTGGACAATATTTCAAAGATTGCCGTCGGTTATGATACTGTCATCATTTCTGTTGCAAGTGAAAATCATGCAAAGATTGCAAACTGGTTTAAGGGGCGGGGAAAAAAGGTGATTATTTTATGCACCATGTCCCCAGAACTTACAGAAAGCCTGCAGTGGGCAGATACAATTCTTTTGGGTTACAGCTGGCGTTGTGATTATTCTATGTCGGCCATGCTTGCCGCTCTGAATGGAGAGTACGAACCTCAGGGAGTCCGCCCGTATAAATAAAAAAAAATGGGGACTGTCTAATAAGATTTGGGACTGCGGTCATTGAGCTTGTCGAAACCACCGCATTACTTACTTATTAGTCATCCCCATTTTTATAGGTCTGGCTTTCTAGATGGTAAACTGTCCCATCTGTTTTCCAATTTCTTCAATTGAATCCTTCATCTGAATTGCAATTTCTGAAAGTTCAGCTCCGGTTTCATTGATTTTCTTTGCACCGACAGCCATTTCGTCCATACTGGTCTTCATGGCATTGCTGGAATCCTGCAGGCCTTCCATGTTTTTAAGGATTACCTTGTTTCCTTCCGTCATTTCATGGGCTGCATTATTTACTTCGCTAGTACTGTTGTTCATGGTGTGCAGGGTGTCAATAATCTGTTTGGAACCTTCATTCTGTTCTTCCATGGCAACCTTAATTTCGCGAACCAGCTGGTTTGTCTGTTCAATTTCATCGCTTACAATTGTAAATGCCTTGCTTGATTCCTGAGAGCCGGAAACAACTTCCATAATGGAAGTCTGAATGCTCTTAAGCTGTTCGCCGATTGTCTTGGACTGGGCTGTAGAAGTTTCAGAAAGCTTTCTGATTTCATCTGCAACAACTGCAAATCCTTTTCCTGCTTCTCCTGCATGGGCTGCTTCAATTGCGGCATTCATTGCAAGAAGGTTTGTCTGGCTTGCAATATTTGCGATTGCCTGGTTTGCATCCTGCAGCATTTTTGACTTGTCTTCAATCTGACTGATTTTTTCATTTACAATTCTCTGTTTTTCCTGACCGCCCTGGGCTTCGCTTTCAAGCTGGGTAAATGAGCGGGACATTTTATCAACAGAATTATTTACAGACTGAATGTTGCCAATCATCTGCTCTACTGCAGCCGATGCCTGAGTTACGCCGGAAGCCTGATGCTGAATCATCCTTTCCAGAGATTCAATGTTTGCGGCAATTTCGTTTACGGCTCCTGCAGTGTCATGAACGTTGTGAGACTGCTGGGTAATCTGGCTGTGCACGCTTTCTATATTAGCAATAATCTGGGTGATTGCGCTGGCAGTATTTTCTGTACTTACAGACATGGACTGACCTACAGTAGAAAGATTCTGTTCAGAAGACTTTACTTTGCCGATTATTTCCTGGAACTTTGCGATGAATTTGTTTTCGCTGTCTACCAGAGTTCCAAAAACGCGGAAAATCGTGTGATTTTTTATATTCACTCGCTTTGTTAAATCTGCATCACCGGAAGAAAGGTCTAAAACGGCATTGTTCAGGATTGTAAGCTGGTCAATCATCGTAATAACTTGAATTAAAAGAATTATCATGATGATGATTGCAATAACTGCCGCTGCAAGGGCTGTAGTACCATGCTTAAAAAAGTCCTGCAATGTATAAGGATGGAAGAGTACCATGTGCCAGTTTACAAGTTCAATTGGAGCAAGAGCGTATTCTCCGTTTGAAACTGATTCATAGGTAATTTCTTTCGGCACGTTGTCTATTTCTTTAAGTACAGGCATTGCTTCTGTAACAGGCAGTTTCTTTTCAAGTATGCTTGCATCAAGGGCTCCTGTAATTTCAAGAGAATCATTGTAAAGATACATGGAGATTTTCTGGTCAACGCCTTCGTACATGGCCTTAATCATATCTGTAAGAGGGATTGCAGTACCTACAATTCCAATAGATTTTCCGCCGTCTTTTACAACTGCATTTACCCAGAGGTTGGTTGTTCCCAGTGTAGGATTATAGTTAATGTTGAAATTGTAGACATCGGTTTCATACATGGTCATGTTGTACCAGTATTCGTTAGGGTCTGTAGGATTTACCACGTAACCTGCGACCATATCACTCCAGAATACCTTATCAACGTCCGAAACCCAGAAAATTGATTTTGACTTAAAGGCATCCTTAAAAGAGCCGAAGTCTCTGAATGCTGCTGCCTGAATGGTTTTATCATCAGGATTCAAAAGATATTCTTTGATAGACGGCATACGCATCATTTGCAGTACAAGGGTGAGCTGCTCGTTCATCTGTGCTTCAAATTCAGCCCGGTTTAATTTGATGATAAGTTCCATGTCATCCCGGGCTTCTGTGTTGAAGCTTCTTCGTGATGTTCCTTTAATAACAAACAGCGCAATAATGAATACAATGATTCCGCCTAATATTGAATACATAATTTTTCTTGTTCTAGAGTTCATGTTGCCTCCTGCGACACTAGAGAGTAAATATAACAATTAATTATCAGCCTCCAATAACACTTTGTCAAGAAATTCATTCATGCTGTCCTGCAGGGCAAACGCATTATAAAAGAGCCGAAACTGTAAAAAGTGCTACCACTGCACGTTCTTGCAAACCGCATGGTATAAGCCGTATAGGAAAATGATTAAAAAGGCTTCGCCTCGGCTTATAAATGCGTTTGCAATCCCGT
>JAFUYH010000004.1 GCA_017470605.1 Treponema sp. | reverse complement strand
GCTACCACTGCACGTTCTTGCAAACCGCATGGTATAAGCCGTATAGGAAAATGATTAAAAAGGCTTCGCCTCGGCTTATAAATGCGTTTGCAATCCCGTTCCGTTCCCGCACTTTTTACAGGACAGACGCATTATAATGCGTTTGCCCTACTTTTTCACTGCATTTGACCTAAATCCTGTCATATTGTAAAATAAACTACTTGTACTGTTTATTTTATAAGAGGACATAAAATGTTTAAAATTCTTGAAAAAAAGCAGCTTTCGGCCGGTGTTTTTTACATGAAGGTCGCAGCTCCTGAAATTGCCCGCAACCGCAAAGCCGGACAGTTTGTTATCGTTCAGGTTGATCTGGATTTTGGTGAGCGCATTCCGCTTACTATTGCTGATGCAAATGCCGAAGAGGGCTGGATTGCCCTTGTTTTCCAGGCTGTTGGTGCATCTACCCTCAAACTTTCTTTGAAAGAGGCTGGCGAGGAACTTCCTGCTGTTCTTGGTCCTCTTGGAAATCCTTCTAAAATCGAAAAATATGACCGCCCTGTACTTGTTGTTGGCGGTGGTTTTGGTGTTGCTCCATGTTATCCGATTGTTCAGGCTCACAAGGCTATTGGTAACAAGGTAATCATGGTAATTTGTGCCCGCAATAAAGACCTTTTGATTTATGTTGATGAAATGAAGGCTCTTGCAGACGAAGTTATCATTATGACTGATGATGGTTCTGCCGGCCGCCAGGGCCTTTCTACAGTTCCTGTAAAGGAAATGTGCGAAAGCCAGTGCCCTCCTGCCGAGGTTATCGCAATTGGACCTCCTATCATGATGAAGTTCTGTGCCGCTACAACTAAGGAGTACGGCGTTAAGACTACAGTTTCTTTGAACACAATCATGATTGACGGTACCGGAATGTGCGGTGGCTGCCGTGTATCTGTTGGCGGAGAAACAAAGTTCGTTTGTGTAGACGGCCCAGAGTTCGATGCCCACATTGTAGACTGGGACAACATGATGATGCGTATGAAGTCTTTCAAGCCACGCGAGCAGGAAGATTTCCACAAGTGCAAGATTGGTTTAGGTATTGAGAAGTAGACGTCTGGTGGTTGAGCCTACCTGCGGTGGTTGAGCTTGTCGAAACCACCTTGAAGGGGTAATTTCGACAGGCTCAATCACCCCTAATGGAGAAAACAATGATTAACGTTCAAGAAGAATTAAATAAAATTAATGATTTGATTAAGGCTAACGGCAAGCTCACTGCTAAAGACCGCAATGCCATTCCTCAGATGGAAATGCCTGCCCGCGACCCAAAGGTTCGTGCCCGCCAGATGGACGAGGTTGCTCTTGGTTTCAGCAAGGAACAGGCTATCGTAGAAGCCAACCGCTGTCTTCAGTGTGCAAAACCTTTCTGTATGGAAGGCTGCCCTGTAAACATCGATATTCCGGGCTTTATCCGCGAAATTGCTAATGAAAACTTTAAGGCTGCCGTTGATACAATCAAGAAGACCAGCCTTCTGCCTGCAATCTGTGGCCGTGTATGTCCTCAGGAAAAGCAGTGTCAGGGTAAGTGTACAGTTGGTAAGATTTGGAAGAACCCTGAAAAGGCTGTTTCTATCGGCCGTCTGGAACGCTTTGTTGCAGACTGGGAGCGCGAAAACAATCAGGTAACAATGCCTGAGGTTGCACCTGCTACAGGAAAGAAGGTTGCAGTTATCGGTTCTGGTCCTGCTGGTCTTACAGTTGCTGCAGACTGTGCCCGTGCCGGTCACGAAGTTACTGTATTCGAAGCCTTCCACAAGTGTGGTGGTGTTATGATGTACGGTATTCCTGAATTCCGTCTGCCAAAGAAAATCGTTCAGGATGAAATTGAAAATCTTAAGAAAATCGGCGTAAAGTTTGAAACAAACTTCCTTGTTGGCCGTACAGATACCCTGGACCAGCTCCTTACAGAAAAGGGCTTTGATGCCGCTTTTGTTGGAACTGGTGCAGGTCTTCCAAAGTTCTTAAACATTCCTGGAGAAAACCTTATTGGTGTATTCTCTGCAAACGAATATCTTACCCGTGCAAACCTTATGAAGGGTTATGATAAAGATCACGCCGCAACTCCAATTTACGAAGCAAAGCATGTAGTAGTTTGTGGTGCCGGAAACGTTGCAATGGATGCTGCCCGCATGGCCTTCCGCCTTGGAGCAGAAACTGTTGATGTTGTTTACCGCCGTACAAGAAACGAAATGCCAGCCCGTCTCGAAGAGATTGGCCACGCAGAAGAAGAAGGCGTAAACTTCCGCTTCCTCGAAAACCCTGTAGAAGTTCTGGGCAACGAAGAAGGCAAGGTTGTAGGCGTTCGCTGCCTCAGCTACGAACTCGGTGAACCAGACGAATCTGGCCGCCGCTCTCCAGTTGCAATTCCTGGTTCAGAGCATGATGTTCCATGTGATGCAATGATTGTTGCCCTCGGAAACGGTTCAAACCCACTTCTCGTTAGCACAACTCCAGGCCTCGATGCCGACAAGCGCGGCCACATCCTGGTAGACGAAAAGCAGGCTACCCACCATGCCAAAGTATGGGCCGGCGGCGACATCGTCCTCGGTGCCGCAACAGTAATCCTAGCGATGGGCGAAGGACGAAAAGCCGCAGCTGGCATTAACGAATATCTGGCAAAATAAAATGCCTGGTAGCAGAAAAGCTCGCCCAGAGCGTGCGAGTTTTGGGCTTTAGCCCGAAACTCGGTAGTGAGGGCGCGAAAGCGACCGAACGGACGATGGGCGAAGGACGTAAAGCCGCAGCTGGAATTAATGAGTACCTCGCAAAATAAAGAAAACGTCATCCTGAACTTGTTTCAGGATTTATAAATACGGTGGTTGAGCCAGTCGAAACCACCACAGTCCTAAATCTCATTCCCCGGCTTTGACCGGGGAATCTTTTTTAACATTCACATTTTATGGAAAAGTAAATATTCGTGTAATAATATATTGCATGGAGGTAAAATTTGACTGAAGAGCAGATTATAGAAATTGCTGTAAAAGCAGATATAATAGTAAATTATTATGCCTTCACAAAACAAAAGATAGTTATGAATTAGCCTTTTCCATAGTTTCTGCAAAAGAAACCAGAAGATCTTTATCGTGGTCTGATAGTTTTGAAAAATGCTTTAGTAAGTTTCGCACTTTTTCATTATAAATATTTGTATCAGAAGGCAGCATTGAACGGGACTCTTTTTCTCCTGTTACAAGATATTCAACGGTGACCCCAAGGACTTTTGCGATGCGTACAGCAACTTCTGCAGATGGCATACAAGACTCAGAACCGACATAACTGTCTATAGTCCTTTTGCTTATTCCAGCCATAGAAGCAACTTCTTTATCAAGAAAACCGCAATAATCTATCTGTTCACGCAAGCGTTCTCTAAAAGTCATGCTGATATAATAACATTATCTTGTGGTTAAAAAATTTGTAAATCACAAGATAACGGTATATAATAGTGTAAGAATAACGGAATAATGTGATTAAGAGATGTGTTGTTAACAATATTCTCTGAGTAAAGGAGAGAAATGAGAAAATTTCTTTTGATAAAGCTTCTATTTTGTATGTTTTTCCCTGTATTTGCAAAAGATGAGATACCTATTTGGTTTAAAGATTTTCGTTCAATATATCCAGATTCTGAATATATCGCGCAACGCGGAATTGGTGATTCACCTGAAAATGCAAAGACAGATGCCGCTGGAGCATTGGGGAGATACTTTCAAACAAATGTGGATTCTTCCATTAAAACTACAATGATATCTGAAACTACAGATTCAAATGTCAATATTACATCATCAGTAATAGATGAGGTAAAGATTGATTCCAAAGTTGAATTCATTGGATTGGAATATACAGAACCTTATTACTCAAAAAAAGAAAAAAAATGGTATTGTGTTGCCTTTATTAATAGACATAACGCATGGGAGCAGTTCAAGCCTCAGATAGAGGAATGCAAGCATACTTTTGAATCTCAATTACAAGTCGTTGAAAAAGAAGCAGAGTTATTAACAAAGTTATCCATATATAAAGAGGTGTGGAATAAAGGTCGTGATCTAAATGAAAAGTTGGAATATGGAAGAATACTGCTGCCATCGGAAGAAAATAAATATGAATCATATAGAGAAATGGTTGCAGAAATTCCTGTTAGATTTAGAGATATAAAAAAACAGTGTTCAGTATATTTAGAAATAAATGATGATTATGGAAGAATGATTATTTCTGCGATTTCCACTGCGTTTGTAAATAATGGATTTCAAGTAGCTAAGCAGAAGAATGATTCCAAATATATAGTAGAAATAACAATTGATGATAATTCCTCGGGAGATAATCCTGTTTCAATTTTACCAGAAGTAAATATCTCAGTCTTATCAAACAATGAGAAAAATAATATCTCTATATATTCATATGATAAAACTGCAAAAGAAAAAACTGTTTCTTATACATTGGAAAATGCAAAGAAAAAAGCATATTCCAAATTCTCAAGTGAATTAGAAACGGAAGTTTACGAAAGTTTAAACAACAGTTTCTCATTATAAATTTTTTTTCAAGGAGATTGGAAATGAAAAAAATTATTGAAAGATTATCAGTGGCTTTTATTGTAAGTTCTGCATTATTTGTTGGTTGTGCATCATCCCCAAAAGCGGATTCTACACAAAAAGTTCCTGTAGCATCTGCTTCTGACCAAGATAAGGTTGTAATTGTAGATTGGACAGATCGTACTCTTGGAGAGATTGCAGCACCAACATGGCTAAAAAATATGCGACGGGGAAATTCTGGAACATTTAAAGAACAATTCGGAATAGCAGAAGATCGTGTTGTAAAATTAAGTATGGCAACAGGAAAAACAGAAGCTGTTGCACAGGCATTGAGCAGGGCGGGCTTTGCTTACACTCAAGCTTCAGAACTTAATCAGAAAGTTATTGGAAGAGTTGGGCAAGGTTTAAATGATGTTGGACAACTTGAAGCTCTTTATGTAGCTGCTAGTGAAACCAAGGCTGAAATGACTGGTTTGCGGGAAGAAACTGGATTTTGTCAGAAAGTAAGAACAACAAATGCAGAAACAAAACAAACTTCAGAGCAATACATATATTATACAGTATTTTCGATGAGTAAAGATACTTGGGATAATCTTTGTAAAAAGTATTTGATGGATATAATGGGTGGAACAAATCTTGAAACTGAAACTCAAAAAAAAATAGGGGCTTTGTTTAGTGAAATGAAAGAAGATTCTGATAAAAAAGATGCTGCTAAACAGGCTGAAGAAGAAGCCTTATATAAGGCTCAAATGGCAAGATTAGAAAAAGAACGGGCAGTAGCAAATGCAGAAACTGCAAAAGCAAATCAGGCAACTGCAGAAGCAGCGTTAAAAGCAAAACAAATGGATGCACAGGAAGCTCAAACTAAAAAAGCAACTGAAGAAGCGGCAGATTTAGCAGGTTTCTTATTGTAATTTTTTTTGAGGCATAAAATGAAAAGATTTCTTTTACTTTCGTTATTATCTTGTTTTTGTATAAATGTCTTTGCGCAGACTGTAATTCAGGACAGTAAACTTGGAAAAACTTTAGAGAAAAACAAAGATGAAATGGCGATTTTTCTCAGTGAAATTGATTTGAGAAAAATGAGTGTTGCTGCAGATGGGAAAATAATTATTCCGATTTTGGCTAAAAGTAAAATTACTGTAGTCTCTGGAATGGATATGACGGATATTGAAAAGCGAATTCAATATTCGGGTAAAGTCAAACATGAAACAACATTCGAAGTAAAAGATATTTCTTCAAAAACTTATACAATTACAAATATTGAAGGTATTGAGACTTTTGCACAGTATAAAGAAAGGGTTAGTGCCGAAGAAAAGGCTTTGTGGGAACGTGAAAGAAAATCTAACCTTACAAAAATGCCAGTTCAAGTTGTAAATCAAGAAGTTATAAATCTAGGTGCAAGTGAGACTGCATGGCTTCCGGGACAGATTCAAGATAAACTAAAATCAAATTTACAAGAGTTTTTGGCAATGAAAACTGTTGTAGATACAAAATCTGAAATTGCACTGAAAAAACTTCAGGCAGAAAGTGAGAGTGACGCGCGCGATGAATCGACAGCTATAGAACTTGGGAAAATTACAACAGCTAAGTTTGCGCTATTTACAAAAATACGTAAGACTAACAAAGGATATGTAATCAGTGTAGATTTTACAGACCTTACGACTGGAGAGCAAATAGCAAGTGTAAGTTCGAAAGAATATTCCAATAGTGAATATCTTTATGGTTCGACAGGAGCTGTTGATGAAATTACACTTGCATTAGGAAATAAACTTGGTCTTTCCATTTCTGACTTAAACAAAAACCTTCTTTCTAATGGTTCATCTAGCTTTAGTATCGATGACCAATTGGCTCTTGCAAAACAGAATGAAGCACAATTCAATAATATGATGGCTCAATATGATTCTGAACTTGAAAAGTTGAATATCAGTAATGATATTTCAGCAATAGAAAATAAGAAGAGAATTGAAGCGGAAAAGGCAATTCTTACAGAAAAGCAAAATGCTGAAAGAAAACGACAGGAAGAATTGAATGCTCAAAAGAAGAGAGCAGATGAAGATGCAAAACTGGAAGCAGAGCGAAGTATTGCTTTAAAAACCCAACGTGATGAAATGGCTAAACAGGCTGCTGCAAAAGCTTCAGAAGTTCGCAAACTTAAATTAGAGAAACAGGGTGTTCTTGGGCAAATTAATGTCATCGAGAGCAAGAAAAAAGCTCTTGTAGAAATTCGACAAACTGTTGAATCTCGCTCACAGGAATTATACGAACAGTTGGTCAAAGACCGCGAAAGTGAAGAAAACAGAATTAGGAATAAGACATACAGTACAGTTGAATTAGGCAGTGATGGGCTTCCGACAGAACAGGCGAAGGAACGTAGAGAAAAACAGGTTATAAAAAGTTATGAAGATTTGACAAATAAATTCTTTGCAGATTGTGAAGGCGTAAAAAAAGCAACACAGACTCAAGACTCTGCTTTATTAGCAGAAATCCGTTCAGATCAGAAAGCGCTATCTTCTACTCGTAGTGTCAGCAGCTTGGGAGAAGAATTAAAAGTAAGTTTTGGCACCTATGAAGGAAGTAAAAATGGCTGGAATGCTTATCTTTCGTTATATTCAGATGGTGTCTTGTTATATACAGATAGTTTTATTGTAAATTACGAAGCGTTAAGTGGAAAAAAAGCGCCAGATATGGCAAAAGAATTGGATGATTCTGTAATTGAGGAATATACAAATAATGTTGATATGTATAATTCTCTTTTAGTACGTGGAGATCCGATTATTTATTTTGAACTTGATTACAATGTTCGAGCAGAATCTGACGATAAGCCGAGTGAATATAACTTTAATTTTAATAAAATCCGCGTAATCAATACTGTTAGTGGGAAAACTGTACAGACAATAGATTTGAACAAAAGTCTGACGAAGGCGATGAAGCCAGAAATGGATTTACAGTTTATTCCTGGAATTGTTGAAGATGAAAAAGAAACTTTATACAGAATGAAAGAATACCTTGCTAATGGCTATGATTTCAGTACGGCAAAAAAGCAAAACAAAGTCTATATCAATTATGTAAAATCCAAAATTGAATATCTTGAAATGATAAAAATACCGGGAACAAATATTGAAATGCTAAAAACAGAGGTAAAACAATGGCTTTATTCAGGAATTATGTCATATAACCCAAGTGAATTTAAAAGCAATTTAGAATATAAAACATATTCAGGTGAAAAAATCAAATATAATGACAAACCAGTTGAAAATGTCAGTTGGTATGATGCTATTTATTTCTGTAATGTGCTTAGTGAGAAAAAAGGGTTGATACCAGTTTATTCAGTAAATGGTGAGATAAATGTACAACTATGGGAGTATACACCTGGAATGGAGCAGGAAATTGAAGGAGATATCAGATGTAACCCAAATGCAAATGGCTTTAGATTACCTACAAAAAAAGAATGGCAATATGCTGCAAGGGGAGGTGAAGAATATAAATATGCAGGAAGCAATGAAAAAGAAGAAGTAGCTTGGTTTGGGCATGGATCTTATGGAAGAGGCTCTGGTACAAATCAAGTTGCAAAGATGAAGCCAAATGGTTATGGACTATATGATATGCTAGGCAATGTTTGGGAATTGGGCTGTGATGATGAGGATTTTGCATCTGCATTAGAATTTGGAGGAGCATGGGATTCTACATCTTATGACATTTCAATTGATGACTACGGTGAAACTGGAGTTAGATCTGCTTCAAAATATTCAATTTCAAATAATACAGGATTCCGCATTGTTCGCACTTATAAAAGTTTAAAATAAAAAAATTGCACATTATATATATAAACTTGATTGAGGAGGCAAAAATGAAAACTCTGTTTATTGCAGGAAATGAAGGCGCAGGTAAAACACCTGTTTGTATCAATTTGGAAAGACTTATAGGTAAGAAATATAGGATTTACCATAATAGAGTATCAAATCCGATTGGACATGAATTAGATTTCATAAAAATCTTTGAAGGCTCAACGAAAGATAAGAGAGATATTCGAATAGTTTTGAATTCAGCTGCTGATTCTCATGAAGTTATAGATAAAATGATAGAAAAATTACACCTTGCATTTGAAGGAAAAAAGCACACAAATATAGTTCTCATTACAGCAGCAAGAAATACGGGGGATTCTAATCGAGATTATTTGGAAGAAGAAATCTCAAAAGTATGTTCTGAGAATGAAATTATTGAATTTCCACTTGCAAGATTAAATGAAAACTCGGGTGATGACTTAAGAAGTTGGTACCATGAATCAATTGATAAAATTTTGGAACATATTCTGGCAGAAGAGCCTTTTAATTTGTTCTAATATTTTTATATAAAGGAAGGAGTATTTTTATGAAAAGATTTTTTGGAATGCTATTTATCGCGCTATGTTGTTTGTCAGGATTGTTTGCAGATACATTATTAATAAAAGAAGATGCTAATATGCGTGAACAACCTGATAAGAATTCTGCGATTATACAGGTTGTAGGTAAAGATTCTTCTGTTACAGGTGAAATTGCGGCAGAAAATCAAAATTGGTACAAAATTTCATACGAAGGGAAAGAAGGGTATGTTCATAAATCTTTAGTAGAGACAAAAGGTATAAGCCAAGAAACTGTCAATGATGTAAAGTATATTACTATTTTTATAATTTGTTTAATTGCCTTAATTATTTCCATGAAATTAACAATTTTAAATAGATTAATTACAATTTCACTTCATGTTGGTAGATTGATTTTTGTAATTATGTGTATGAAAGGTTCGATTCTATATTCAGATGATGGTAGTATAACTGCAGTTTTGGTATTTGGAGCGATTACGGCATTTCTAACCCTTTATGGAATTGGAAATTCAGCTTTTGATGATACAAGAAAAGAAACTGGAAATGTTTTGTTAAATCCTGTTGAAGGTGGTGGCTATAAACTGTGTGCAGAAATAACTGGAAATTCTCCAGCTAAGACATTTGTTTTTTCAATATTATGGTCTGTACTAGTTGGCGTGATAGTTGCAATTGTTTTGGGTGTTGTTGCAACAGATAATGAAAAGGCAATGTATATTATAGTAATAGTTCTAAGTATAATTGGAATTGTTAGAGGTCTTGTTAGTTTTATACAATGGATAATTAAACGTTTTTGAGTCTTAAAACAATAGAAAATAATATGCAGTTTATAAGATTTATAGACTGCATATTATTCTAATATACTTATGATACAAAAGACTTGTCAAATTGTTGATTATAGCAAAATAATTCATTATATTTAAAATGTAAAGTCTACCGTGCAGAAGGTCGCTTCCAACAACTAACATGCATTTATTAGTATGTACGGTTTAAAATTGCCATGTTTTGCATGGCAATATCAGTTTATTATACGTCTTTTTTCTTTACCAAGATTCAGGCCGGGGGTTGGACAGGCGCTGAAAATCAAATGTCTCATGAGGGAAAGGTATGGAAAAATCTCAAAACAATCTCAAACTATTTGAAAACACAAAAATCCGCTATGTATGGAATGCCGAAGAAGAATGGTATTTTTCGGTGGTGGATATTGTTGAAGTTCTGACAGAAACTCAGAATCCAAGACGTTATTGGAGCGATTTGAAAATCAAGCTTACGAAAGAAGGAAGTGAACTGTACGATAAAATCGTACAGTTGAAGTTGATTTCTTCTGATGGAAAATTACGTGAAACAGATGTTCTTTCCACAAAAAATGTTCTCCGTTTAATCCAGTCAATTCCGTCTCCAAAGGCAGAACCGTTTAAAATGTGGCTTGCTGAAGCTTCTGCGACAGAAATTTCTCAGAATGAAAAGCCAACAAATTTAAGAGAAAGCGCCCAGATTGCAGTTTCAGGAGCCGAAGTTGCACTAGACGCCCGCAAATCCTTAGAAAAACGTGGTGGTAAAACAATTTCCTCTCAAAATGCAAAGGAAATAGGAGATTCTCAACTTTCGATAGATGATGAGAATCAGTTTTAATTACTAATGTGGATGATCATCAGTTGTCTGCTAACATATGACAACTGATAAAATCGAATTATTATTCATAAACCCGCCCGCCAAAATCTCCGATAATAAAAGTATGGCACAGAAAAAAAATTCTAGAAACTCAAAGAAAAAAAATAAAAATACATTATTTGCCACAGCCTGTGTTTTGTTGGGGCTGTTGGTAATTTTTATCATATTCCTTGTAAAAAAAGATCAGATTAAAACAAATCTCAAAGAAACTGCTTTTTTCGAAAAAGTAGTTGGCACAACTCCTCAGTTTATAGAAAATCATGAAGTTGAAAAAAAGGAAAATGACGAAGTACCTCTAAAAGAAGATGTAACAATCCGTATAGAAAGTGTTCAGCCTGTTGCTCCAAAGGCAGAAGAAGATGATTTTATCACTATGCCGGAAGAAACAAGCTCCGCATCTGAAGTGAAACCGGCCGAAGACAAAAAAATAGAAAAAACTGAGCCAAAAAAAGAAACCCCTAAAAAAGAAGAAGAAAAGAAGCCTGAAGCTAAAAAATCTGCTACAAGTGAATTGGAATTGTGTTTTGTTTTGATTGATGGCGATGGTAGTGTTCTCCGTAAACCTATTAAACGTTCCGTACCAAAAAGCGATTCTCCGCTTACAACTTCAATTAATCTTTTGCTCAAGGGACCTGATACAACCAAGAGTGCCGAAAGAAACTGCATGACTCTTATTCCGGAGGGGACCCGTTTAATAAGCGCAAAAGTGCAGGGCGGAGTTGCCTATCTAAACTTTACAGAAGAATTTTTGTTCAATGGATTCGGAATCGACGGTCAGATTCATCAGTTGGAGCAGATTGTTTACACTGCAACAGCATTCCCAACGGTTAGCAGTGTTCAGTTTATGATTGAAGGAAAGAAACAGGATTACCTGAGCGAGGGAGTCTGGATTGGCTCACCTCTTTCCCGGGCATCCTTCTAAAAGTAATTAGTTTGAATAAGATTTAATGATTTTCTGAAAATAAGAAGTATTTTCTAACCAAGGTTCTTCATAGGTTGAGATAGAAAAAATATCAAAATCAGAAGAACCTTTCTTTTTGCTCAGAATCATTGTGCTGTACACATTTTGTTCTCTATCTGAATGAAAAACTTTTGAAGTTATTTTAATAGTATCCTTATTAGAAATGCTTAAACTTGAATAATTTGTGTAAGCATTCCGGGCACTTTGTATAACTCTGCGCAAAATAAAAAGCTGGTTTCGTGTTTCATCATCATTATCAAAAGCAGGAAGTGTGCTTAAAGTTGCAACAGAATCGTTTCTCAGAAGCCAGAGGTTATCCATTGCCTGTGTCCAGTCTGAATCAAGAGTTAAAGTCTGATTTTCAAAAGAGTATTTTACAGATTTAGCTTTTGATTTTTTAGACTTACTTTTCTTAGAGCCTGTTGTTTCTGTATTTTCCTGTGGAAATCCCTTGAAATCATCAAAAGAAGTATCGCTGTTATCTTTTAGGCGGCCAGTTGTAATGCACTTTAATTGTGTTTTTCCTTCAGTATCAATAATATCCCGAATATTAAACATTGGAATTGTGCAGTCATAGATGATTGTTACAGAACCGCCAAATTGTTCATAATCCTGAATAATACGAGTTTCGCGATTTTCTACAATTTCTGTTTTAATTCTGTGGGCAGAAAATTCATAGAGCAAATCGTGCAGATAATTCACTAAATCTACATCTTCGGTTCCCGGCATGATTGTAGAAACCATGCGTTCGCCTGTCATTTCCCAATATGGAGCATCAGGATTGATTGTAAGCAGAATAGAAATATTTTTTTCAGGGAGATAGTTCACATTATCCTGAGGCGCATAATAACGTATTTGCAGGGTAGATTCATTGTAATAAAGAATGCCTACATAAGATTCGCGTGTAAAAGAGTTGTCTTTGTAATAAACATATTCACCAGAGTAATCTGGCAGGTATGATTCAAAACCGGGCAGGGCAAAGGCAGTGGCGGCTAATATGAGTGATGTTAAGATGGATAGAATTAGTTTTTTCATTAGGTGATCCTGAATACGGTGATTTCGATACGATGCTACGCATCACTCAATCACCGGTGTATCTGCAATGTTACGTTGGTTGAGTGTTTCGCGAAGCGAAATGTATCGAAACCACCGTTATTAATTTAGGCGTTCAATTTCTTCAGTTCAGCACGAACAATATCTGCTGCCTTCTTTGCAACTTCATCAGCCGGTACAAGAGTAGCCTCAGCGTCTGTACGCAGCTTCATTTCTACGTTTGGAAGATTCTTGTCGCCAACTACGATGCGGATTGGGTAGCCGATAAGTTCTGAATCTGTAAACTTAACGCCAGGGCGTTCGTTGCGGTCGTCGAGAAGAACTTCAATTCCGTCTGCCTTCAAATCCTCATAAATCTTATCTGCAACTTCCTTCATCTTGTCCTTGTACTGGATTGGAATAACTGCTACCTGATATGGAGCGACAGTCATAGGCCAGATGATTCCCTTGTCATCGTGGTGTCCTTCGATGATGGATGCGAGTGTACGGTCAACACCAATTCCGTAACAACCCATAAGAGGTGTTACAGGCTTTCCGCTTTCGCCAAGGTAAGTTACGTTCATTGATTTTGTATATTTAGTTCCAAGCTTAAAGATGTGTCCAAGCTCGTTACCCTTCTTCATGTAGAACTTTCCGCCGCATTCAGGACAGAGGTCGCCTTCTTTACAGGTACGAACGTCAACGGTCATAAATGGAGTGTAGTCGCGGCCTGGTTCAACGTGCTTGATGTGGAAGCCGTTTTTGCCGGAGCCTGCAATACAGTCGTGCATATCAACAGTAGAAAGGTCTGCAATTACAGGGATTTTGATTCCTACAGGGCCTACAAAGCCGTGTGGAGCACCGCTATATTTGAGAACGTCTTCGTCGCTGGCCAGTTCAGCGCCGCTGGCCTTAAGCTCTGCAGCAAGCTTTGTTTCGTTTACATCCAGGTCTCCGCGAATCAAAACGCAGAAGAAAGTTTCTGGAATATAAGTCTGTCCGCCTTCTGTAACGGTTTTAGCGTCCTTATAAAAATCAGTTCCAGACAAATCAACGGCACAGTTGTAAACCTTGTAAATCAGCGCCTTGAGGAAGGTAGTAGATTTTTCTCCAAAGAATTTTTCCATGTCATCAATGCTGAATACGTTTGGAGTTGCAACTTCTTCAATAGCCTTGTCTGTCTTGACCTGAGGCTTACCCTTACTGTCGAGTGGCACTTCACTTTTGCAGGCTGCCTTTTCAACGTTTGCGGCATAATCACAGTCAGGGCAGAGAAGCAGTGTATCATCACCAACTTCTGATTCAACCATGAACTCTTCTGAGCCGGAACCGCCCATAGAACCTGTATCGGCCTTTACAGAAATTGTTGTAAGGCCCATGCGCTTAAAGATGCGGCGGTAAGCGGCGGCAACATTGTCGTAAGAAGCGTCCAAATCAGCCTGGTCTTTATCAAAGGAATAAGCGTCCATCATTGTGAATTCGCGGCCACGCATTACACCGTAGCGCGGGCGGATTTCATCGCGGTATTTTGTATTAATCTGATAGAGTGTGAAAGGAAGCTGCTTGTAAGAAGAAAGACCTTCGCGAACGATTGCTGTAAAAGCTTCCTCGGCAGTTGGAGAAACTACCATGTCCTGACCCTGGCGGTTCTGTGCCGTGAGCATTTCGCCTGCCATTTTATCCCAGCGTCCAGATTCCTTCCAGAGGTCACCGGGTACGATTACTGTAGGTTTGATTTCGAGAAGACCTGCGTTGTCCAGCTCTTCGCGGATAATTTTTTCAACTTTCATTAAAGAACGGAATCCGAATGGCATGTAAGCATAAAGTCCGTTTCCAAGTTTGCGGATAAGACCGCTGCGCATCATAAGCTGATGGCTTGCAATAACTGCGTCGTTTGGAGCTTCACGCAGTGTAGAGATAATTGTTTTTGTTGCTTTCATAACCAACTATTTTAATGAAAAAATGAATTGATGTCATTACCCGACCTACAGGTGACACTTGCCCCCGGAAGTGCCTGTTACTTTTTAAGTACGCAGATTATCTTGTCAGCATCGCGGCTGTATGGGCTTTTGTTGTAGTCACTATAGAACTCAATAGAAGAAAATCCCATTTGGTTTGCTGTTGTTTTGAAGGTTTCAAGACTTATAGGGGTTACTGTTTCATCCTTTACTTCATCAATCATTTTACCTTCTGCAGTAACTACGTGCTGGAAAAGTTTATAGTTTGCAGTTTCGGAATCTTTTATGAGAGATGAATAAAGAGTTGCCCTTTCGCACTTGCGTTCAGGCAGATTAATTTTTGTTTCTGAAAAATCATATTTTGCAAAGTTGATTAAATCAAGTACAAGGCAACCGCCGTCTGCAAGAAGCATTTTTGCATCAAGAATAAATTTCTTGGCAAGTTCCCTGTCTTTTAAGAAAATAAGGCGATAGTTCAGGCATGCGATTACATTAAAGTGATTTTTTGCCAAAAAACGGCTTATGTCTGCAGGATTCAGATTAAAAACATTGATTTTTGTTCCGCTGTTTACAAGTTTCGTATTAACAGTTTTAATGAACTCCTGATACTGATCTGTTACCGTAACTTCATGCTTTTCAGCCAGTTTCATGGAAATGCAGGCTGGCCCACATTCAACGCTCAAAAACTTTGCAGGCTGTGTATGTTGTGCCAAAAGACTCTCAAAAAATTCTTTTTGATTCTGTTCCGGCTGAAAAAGATCTTCGTAATAGTCTGTCCATCGTTTGATATATATCATATTAGATTATTATAACTCAGAATATGAGAATATCAAGAAAAATTCCAATGCTTATTCTAACACAAAGTGGTTAACCGTAAGTGACTCTAAAATTATGAATAACTTGTTTCCTTTAATTTTGATGGGATTATCGTCCTTTTTTATCTTACTGCTATTTTTGTCCAGAAAATATTTGTGGGCGCTAGTCCATTTGTTTGAGCCTAAATCAATTGTAACCGAAGTTGTGTTATGAATATTCTTGTTAGTCAGGATAATATGAAGCTTTCCGTCAGAAGAATTACTTGCTGCAAAAGAAGAAACTGTATAATCATCACTAGAAGTAGATTCTATAAGAGAGTCTCCAAAAGTTCCGCCAGCTCCGTCATAATCTGTAAACATATTAATTGCTGCAAACTGATATTCGGCTTTATCAAATGCCCAGATTGAAGCAAAATACACTTGATATTCCGCAAGCAGACCTAAAAAATCTGCCTGAGCAATTGCTCCAGAAATGTCTGTGCCGCCTCCAAAATTGTATTCTGTAAATGCAAGCTTGGTTCCAGGGTAATATTTGTCTATTGAGGCCTTAAGTTTAGGCAGTAAAGGAAAGTGTTTTGCGCCTGTATCTGTAATCCAGCTTTTTTCTTTATAATTAGGATCGTAAAGTGAACGTACAGCATTAATACGGGCTTGAATACAGCCGTCATTATCAAAGTGGTCACAGGTTCTTTTTCCGCATTCACCCTTTGCTTCGGTGTAATAGTGTAAGTCCAGAACATCAAGTAAGCGTTTTCCATTTTCTTTTTCCGCAAGAGCCATCTGTTCAAGGTAATAGTCTATAAACCAGTCATACTTATAGCCGCTTTTTGTGAGAATTAAGTTCCAGTCACCTCCCAATGAATTATAGGCAGAATAGCCAAATAGTGATGGGCCAAAAACATCAGCTGCGGAATCAAAATCTTTTACAGTTTTTGCCAGGTCAATAGATTTTTCTATTAGCGATTGCGCAGTTATCTTTTCCCTTTGAATAAGCGAATGGGTATGTTCCCAAAGGGCTGGTTCATTATCTAATGCATAGGCTTTAAAACCGTATTCTGAATCAGATTTTCCGATTTTTGAATTAAGATAGTTCAGGTATTCATCGATATATACAAAGCTGTCATTTTTATCTGGTGATAATAAAAATTCGTCATTTTTACGGTTTACAACTTTGCACCAATCGCTTCCATCTAAATCATTTTTTGCAGTTTTAACGCCATCTTTATTAGCAACATAGCCAGCCATTGGAAGTGTTAAAAGTGTATATGGAATATTATGCTCTTTTGCATCTTCTGCAACATTTAAGGCTGCAGCGGCAGGTTTTCTTTTTAATGAAGAGCGAACATTTCCCAGCATGTAATTATCAGTTTGATTTTTCCAGTCACTTCCAGCGTTAGACTTGTTGTTTTCCCAGTTGTAGGCTGTCATTCGGTTTCCACCCAAACGAACAGCCTTTGGGCTAACTTTAGATAAATCTGCCCTGTCATTTATTCCAAAAATATAGGGAGAAATAGATTTTTGAGGAGCTTCAAAGTCTAGTTTGATATTTACTTGTGCTTTTCCATGTGTTTGTGCATTACATGCTGTACTTAGTGCTAGAATTGATATTAATCCTGCCATAATAAACTTTCCTTGAAATTTCTTTCTTTGCATCTATTCCTCCAATAATTTTACCAATGAACTTTCCACCGCTCACGAAGAACTTCAAGTGGCTCTCGGTGAGCGGAAACTATTTTTTTCTAGGGTTTTCTTTTTCCTTCCTGCAAAGTTCTGCAAGTTTTTCTTCAAAAAGGGCTTCGTTTGTTGGAATGTCCGCCCAATCATCAGTCCAGGAAGAAATATATGCCGCATTAGATATAGAAAGTGAGTTTAAGCCTTCCTGACCTTGGGCAATCATTTCTGAACCTGTCAAAATAGCTTGTGCAAAGGCTTCTAAAACTTGCGGATGACCTTCTGGTGCTTCTTCTGAAAGTTCTTGATACTCATTTTCCGGAGTTATAAAACCTTCCTTTGCTGTAAAACAAAAGTCTCGTTCAGCGTCTTTCAGCTTCCACCATTTCAGTTTTCCGTCTTCAATTACAATTTTACCCCTGTCGCCAGATATTTCAAGTCTGTTTGTTCCAGGCGCTTCTCCTGTAGTTGTAATAAAGGTTGCACTTGCGCCATCTTCATACTCACCGTAAATGGTTACATCATCTTCTACATCTATATTGTGATATTTTCCAAAAGCACAAAAGGCCCTTACGCGTTTTGGCATTCCAAAAATCCACTGCCACAGGTCCAGATTATGTGGCGCCTGGTTCAGTAAAACTCCGCCACCTTCTCCTGCCCAAGTGGCTCTCCAGGAACCAGAATCATAGTAAGCTTGAGTTCTATACCAGTTTGTTATAATCCAGACAAGGCGTTTTCTTTTACCCAGCTGGCCGCTTTGAACAATTTCGCGTGCTTTTGCATAAAGAGGATTTGTTCTCTGGTTAAACATTATTCCAAACTTTACACCTGCTTCTTCGGCTGCCTGATTCATTTTGCGAACCTGACTTGCATAAACACCGGCAGGCTTTTCTGTAAGCACATGGATTTTGTGCTTAAAGCATTTTATAGCCATTTCTGGGTGAAGGTAATGTGGAACAGCAATTAAAGCTGCATCTATAAGACCGCTTTCCAGCATTTTATCTGCATCTGTAAAGGTTGCAATGTCTCCCAGGTTTTTTAACTGGTCTGGATTTATATCACAAACTGCTGTTACCTTTACAGAAGGGCATTTTCCTGCCTGAACATTTCTAAAATGTCCGCCGCCCATGTTTCCCATACCAATAATTCCAAGTTTAATTTGCTTCATAATTTACCTCCTTTAATTCCTTCAAGGCATTTACTGCTGCATCAAATGCGGCTCTTGAAGATGGATAAGTGTATTTGTTCATTTGTGATTTTTGTTTTTCTTCCAGTTTGTCAAAACCTTCAAAAACTGCTAAATGAGGTTCAATTGTTAAAACTTCCCCTTTATAATTGCTTAGAATATAAGGTAAATTACCCTGGCCTTTTCCTGCTGGTACTACGCTTCCGTCAGAAAGGGCATCTTTTATATGCAGATAATCAATGTATGGACTAAGCATTTTCCAGGCCTCAAGTGTGTCCTGCCCGCTTTGAATAAAGTTTGCCGGATCAAAAATGGCTTTTAATTCTGGTACAGCCTGGTGAATCTCTAAACAACGACTTGCAATATCACCATAAATTCCTTTTTCATTTTCATGGCATAGAACAATCCCGCTTCCTTTAGAGGCATCTACAAATGCCTGTAGCTGACTAAAGACTTTTGCCTTATATTTTTCTGCTTCTCCGTTTGCACCATAAAAACTAAAAAGTCTGATGTGCTTTGCGCCCAGTATTTGAGCGGTTTCAAGATTTTTCTTAAATTTGTCCAGGTGAGCAGAAAAATCATCATTTATGCCAATTTTTCCAAAAGGAGAGCCCAGAGACCAAACTGCCAGCCCTGCATCCTCCAGCTTTTTGCGAGTTTCCTTTGCTTTTTGAGGTGAAATATCTGCAATATTTTGTCCATCAACCCCGCGAATTTCCAGCATAGAAATTTCATTTTCTTTCATTGCCTTTATCTGTTCGTCGATAGAACTGGCCGCTTCATCTGCAAATGCAGCAAGCTTAAATTTTAATTTAGACATGGCTTCTTTCCTCCAGTAAGCTTTATGCTTTTATACTAACACGCTTTTATTTGCATTAACATTGTCAAATATTGCAATTTATATTGTAATTACGCGCATTTTATGTATAAAATATAAATATGCTAAAGGAATTTGACTTTGAAGACATTTATATTCGTCATGGACTTGATGAAAATCCTGAGCCGACAAATCATCCTATGCATATTCATAGTCGTTGTGAAATCTTCTTTTTTATTTCGGGAAATGTTGATTATTTAGTTGAAGGTTCCCGCTATCCTCTTTTGCCTGCCTCTGTAATGATTATGCGGCCTTCAGAAGCTCATACTGCAAGAATTTTGAATAACAAAAAATATGAACGTTTTGCAATTAATTTCCCGACAAGCTTTCTTAGTCAGATAGACAGTCAAAATCAGCTGATGAAGCCTTTTTTAGAAAGAGAACTTGGTAAAGATAATTTTTATTCTGAAATGGAACTTGATATGCAGCTTGTAAAGAAGATTTTTACAAGTATGATAGAGGCAAACACGGAAGTAGAAAGAAGGTTTACCATTCATACACAACTGGGAATGCTCCTCTTTATGATTTATGAGGCCTTTTTAAGGCGAAAAAATCAGGTGATAGAAAATCAGCCTCTTTTTTCACAGAAGGTTATTCGTTATATAAATGAACATCTTTTTGAAGAGATTACAGTTACCAGTCTTGCTGAGCATTTTAATTTAAGTGCATCTCAGTTTACACGAAACTTTAATAAAGACGTTGGTTCTTCACCCTGGGAATATATTTTGCGCAAACGTCTAACCGCTGCAAGGGAACTGCTAAAAAAAGGCGTGACTACCCAGCAGGCGTGTTATGATTCCGGTTTTACGGATTATTCTTCGTTTTATCGCTCTTATGTAAAGTATTTTAAAGAGTCACCAGGAGAGAGCAGAAGAAAAGGCCGTTAGTATTTAGTCTATTTTCCAGTGATTATTATCTTTGTAAAAGCGTTTTGCATTTACTTCCAGAAGTCTTCCGTCATCACCAAGCATTTTTACCATTGATGTAAGAGGATTTACTTCTGTAATGCGGAATTCAGTTCCATCATAGCGGATTCTGATTCCTTCATTCGGGAGTTTTTTACGCATTTCATTATACCAGTCGTATTCATAAGAAAGACAGCAGAGTAAGCGTCCGCACTGCCCGGAAATTTTCATTGAATTAAGCGAAAGGTTCTGGTCTTTTGCCATTTTTATTGAAACCGGACGCAGTTTATCTGAAACGGCATGACAGCAGAATGGCCGTCCGCAAACTCCAAGTCCGCCTGTAATGCGGGATTCATCGCGTACTCCAATCTGACGAAGTTCTATGCGCATTTTAAATACAGAAACTAAATCTTTTACAAGTTCACGGAAATCTACACGGTTATCAGAACTAAAGAAGAAAAGAGCTTTTTGTTCTTCAAAAAGAAAGTGCACCTGTACAAGTTTCATGTCAAGTTTATGCAGGGCAACCTTTTCTTTAAAGATAGGGTAAGCGTCCTTTTCTTTCTGTCGCAAGTCATCAAGTTTTTTCAGATCATTATCATCTGCTTTTCTGTCTATGCTTACAATATCTGTTTTCTTTATTCCAACAGGATTTTTTGTAATCCCCAGAACAAAGGCAATATCTTTTCCGTAACGGGTAGGGCAGATAACATAGTCACCGGAAACAAGTTTCATTTTGTCAGAAACTTTTGCATATAAAGTTTCGCATGAATACCCCAGTTTAAGGTGGTAAAGAGGTTCATTTATAACAATGTCTTCCCCGTCAGAAGAAGAGCCTTCATTATCTTCCAGAGAAGCCAGAGCTTCGCTGTCATCATCTATATCTGTTTCAAAAATATCACTCATATTACTTTTAGTATACCTCACGAATCAAGAACACATCAAGTCAATTATCAGCCCTTTTATTTCATTTGCTTTAGCTAAAATCTTTAAATTATCCATTTGATTTTCTAGAGTTGCCCGAGTAAGTTCATCCAGTTTTTCATTTATCACCTGAATCTGATATTTTGGATCAATTCTGTGTGGTGGCAGTGTGTAGTTAGAAAAGAAATTTGTCCGCGAAGCAACAATTAAATCTTTTCCAGTACGAGGATTCTTTTTTCTAAAGGCGGAAATTTCAAAATTATTGTTGATTATAAAAGTTATGAACTGACGGACTGCCGTTTTAAACTGTTCAACATTTTCTTTTGAAAGATTTTCTGAAAGGTTGTTGCCGGCATTATCTACTGCATCTTTTAAGAAAATGGCCGCTTCATCAGTTTCCATTCCGGCAATTTCTGGCGGGAGCCCCTGGGCAAGAGCTTCTGCCTGTGATTCGTCTGCTTCTGATTTTAGTAATTCTGAAAATTTAATTTTACGGGCAGAGCCTGTCTTTTCGTTTTTCTGATTTTTTTTGAGTGCTTCACTTGTGGCTGTTTGCGCACCAGCAAAATAAAAGTTTGCGCCCAGAGAATCAATTTCTGCCATTAAATAGAAACCTTTTCTTTTATTGCCTTAGACTGAAGATATTCATCTGTTTTTGCAGAAAAAACGTCTTCTTCCTTTATTGATATGCAGTGTCCGTGAACAAGAGCCATATCTTCTACGGTAACTTTGTGTGAAATAACATCTCCAACAACAATTGACTGTGAAAGAAGTTTTGCATTTTCTGGAGCCATTACATTTCCAAGAATTATTCCGCCAATAATAATTGACTTGGCCTTTACATTCCCGCGGATTCTTGCATTTTCGCCAATAATAACGTTTCCGTCTGTTTCAAGATTTCCGTCGATGTCTCCGTCAACACGTACAAAACCATTAACTTTTATATTACCGGAAATAGCAGAGCCCCTTCCAATAACGGTGTTGATTGAGATGTCATCTATTCGTAAAGCCATAAAAACCTATTTTGATAAATTGATATTGATGTATTTTGCCGGGTCAACTACATCAGAACCGATGTGAACTTCATAATGGAGGTGAGGACCTGTTGAAACTCCAGTGTTTCCGATTGTTCCGATAACTTCGCCCTGTTCAACAGACTGACCTTTCTTTACTCTGAAAGAGTTAAGGTGGGCATAGCGTGTATACATACCATGATTATGCTTGATGATTACATAGTTTCCAAAACTGTTGTCAAAAGAAACAGTTACAACCTGACCAGAAGCGGTTGCCATTACAGGGTCGCCGGAACGCCATGTAGAAAAGTCCATTCCTTTATGAATATACCAGTTTCCGTTAAGCGGGTGAACATTAGGACCAAATGCCATTGAAATATGGTAGTTCGGATTTTTTACAGGACAGATGCTTGGAATTTCTGTAAAAAGATTCTGCTGTGTTTTGAGCATTTTTCCAATCTGTTCAATAGGTTTTACAGCGTCTTCAAGATATGTGGTGAGTTCTTTTATGTCTGCAACTTCTTTTGAAGTGCCCTGTGAAAGTTCAGTAGAAGTAAAAAGTGCCGCAAGGTCGCTGTTAGAAGATGCAGTATTAGAAGAATTCTTTACCTGATCAATTCCAAGAAGTGAAAGACTCTGTGAAAGAGAAGACTGAAAACGTTTTGCAGCCTGAAAAAGATTTGCGTTTTCATCACGCAGTTCATCAAGACTGGCAAGTGTAGAACGGTTCTGTTCTTCCAGAGCAGAAATTTCTCTATTTGCAGAAAGTGAATGGCTGTTGTAAAAGAAGAAAGACGCAATTACTCCTATGGCAAGTAAAAAGCCCAGAACAAGTGCAAATACATTTGTCTGAAAGTTGATTACTTTTCCAGAAGAATGAGGAACAACCATTACCGTAAGTTTGCTGTCAAACACTTTGAAAAGTCTAACAAAGAGATTTCCAATCATGCGGAAAAAGTGTCCGAAGCCATGAGTTACGTTTGAGGCGAATTGCTTTTCAATTTTCTTAAGAGACTTCTGTGTTTTAGACATAGCCTTAAAAAGTATACCATAGTATTTCTTTTTGTGTCAATTTATAGATGAAAGTCCAAAAAGACACAAAAATTTGACGGATTGACAATCCTGTGTTATCTTTATCGGTAGAATAAAAACAATTCTTGAATATGTACCTGGCGTTCATGCCATTGGGACAGGAGAAAAAAGCCATGAAGTTTTTTGATACTCATGCTCACATCGGGCTTATTTACGATGACCCTATTGAACAATTGCGCGTTGTACAGCAGGCCAAGCAGGCTGGTGTTCAGCGTATTGTAAGTATAAATAACAGTCTCTATGATTTTAACAAGGTTTATCCAAATTTAAAATCGATGTCTGGAATTTATCATGCTGTTGGAGTTGCTCCGTCTGAAGTTACAAACCCGGGCCCAGACTGGATTTCTACTCTGGAAAAAAATCTTTCTCTTCCGAATGTTGTCGCAGTAGGAGAGACAGGCTTGGACTATTTTAAACAGTTTGGTGACAAGCGTTCCCAGATTGAATTATTTATTACCCAGCTGGAAATTGCCCAGAAGTATAATCTGCCTGTAGTCATTCACAATCGTGATGCGGGAAAAGATGTTTATGACATTCTTACGGAGCGTATGCCGGATGCAGGAGCAATTCTTCACTGTTATTCAGAAGATGCCGAATTTGCAAAAAAGTGTCTGGATAAAAATATCTGGTTCTCTTTTGCCGGCAACCTGACTTACCGCAATGCCCGCAATCTGCATGAAACAGTTCTGAACATTCCTGTTGACCGCATTTTGATTGAAACAGAGAGTCCTTTTATGATTCCTGCTGAATTCCGCGAAAAGAAGCGAACTATGCCGGCTTATCTGCCTTCCACAGCCCGCTTCCTTGCAGAAATGCTGGAAATGGATTTGGAAACTCTTGCTGACCAGCTCTGGAAGAACAGCTGCAAGGCCTTTAATCTGCCGGAATAATGTGTTAGCCAACAAGTTGGCTTGGTCGCAGACGGGGAGAAGTGGTCATTGAGCTTGTCGAAATGACCGTTTCAGTAAACTGGTGGTTCAGCTAGGCTCAACCACCGTCGGAGCTTAAGTGTCAAATCTGTATCATCCGGTAAAAATCGGAAATGTTGAATTAAAAGGAAATATTTTTCTCGCTCCTGTAGCCGGTTACAGCGACATGGCTTTCCGCTCTGTTTGTATAGAAAACGGGGCCTGTTTTACTTATACCGAAATGGTAAGTGCAGAGGCCCTTGTGCGCCAAAATCAGAAAACTGAAGTGCTGATGCGCCGTGCTTTTAATGAAAAGGCCTATGCCGTACAGATTTTTGGCGGTGAAGCGGGTGTTATGGCAGATGCTGCCGGCATTGTTTTGGAAAAGACTGGCTGCGAAGTGATTGATATAAACTGCGGCTGTCCTGTTCCAAAAATTGTAAAGACTGGGGCAGGCTCAGCCCTTACCCGAGACCCGGACAGGCTTTTTGCGGTGGCAAGTGCCGTTGTAAAGGCCTGCGGAGGGGCGGCCGGGGGGGAAGGCTCTACTGCGGGGAGCGCAGCGGCTCATGCTGCTGTGCCTGTTACTGTAAAAATCCGCTCGGGCTGGGAACAGAAGCAGATAACCTGGCGGGAGGCGGCTCTTGCGGCACTGGAAGCAGGCGTGAGCGCAATCACAATTCATCCTAGAACAAAGGCTCAGGGCTATGAAGGTCATTCAGACTGGGAAATAATGGCTGCCCTTGTTGAACTGGTTGAAGGCTGGAATAAGGCTCATCCAGAGCGGGTGAGGGTTCCTGTTTTTGGAAGCGGCGACCTTTTTAAGCCGGATGACGCCCGCAAAATGCTGGAGCAGACAAAGGCAGACGGCGTAATGTTTGCCCGCGGTGCAATGGGGAATCCTTTTATCTTCCGTGATACAACATCTCTTCTTACAACAGGAAAATATGAACCAGTTCCTCTTCAGGAGCGAATCAAAACTGGTTTTGCAGAACTTGAACGGCTTGTGGGCGAAACCAGTGAGCAGCATGCCTGCCTTGAAATGCGAAAGCGTTTTTCTGCCTATTCAAAGGGAATAGAAAACGGAGCCGCCCTGCGGGCCCGCATAGTTCACGCAGCCACAGTTCAGGACTACCGCGATATTTTTTCTGGTGTGATGTAAGAATTCTTGCCAAGGCAAACTTATTATAAAATCTTTCTCCGTCAAAAATGGCTCCCAGTCGTAAAATCGTCTTTCGAAACCGCAGACGCGTCTGCTAGGCGCTGATTGTGCTTGAAATTATATACGTTTGCCGCTTGTGCGGCAGCACAATCAGAGTGTTTTCGAAAGCCGTTTTACTCCTTCGCGCCATTTTTAGTACAAATAAATATTATGCCTTTGTTCTAGAATTCTTGCCCACATCATAAAAAATCCAATATAATGAAGGTATGAATTCGCCGGAAAATATAAGGAACGTAATCCGTTACCTTCAGAAATTCAAAAATGCACTTGTAGTCATTTATCTGGATGATAAGACGCTCTGCTCTCCCCTTTATTCTTCCCATATCAGAGACATTGCCCTGCTTCACGAAGCGGGATTAAAAGTGGTGATTGTGCCGGGTGCCAGACAGCGCATTGATGACGTTTTGCACGATTCAAAAATTACCTGGAAGTATCGTGAAAATATCCGCGTAACAGATGGTGATGCCATGCCTCTTATAAAAATGGCGGCTTTTGATGTTTCCAATGCAGTTATGACAAGCCTTGCCGCAAACGGAATTACTGCGATTATAGGAAACTGGGTCAGGGCGCGGGCAAAAGGCGTTATTAACGGTTATGATTTTGGAACAGCCGGTGAAATTGATAAACTGGATGCCGGGGCAGTCCGCCGCGTTTTGGATGATGGCTTTATCCCCATTTTTCCATGTATAGGCTGGAATGCAGTAGGGCATCCATATAATATTTCTTCAATTTTATTGGCCCAGCAGGTAGCGGTAAGTCTTAAGGCAGACAAACTTTTCTTTGTAATGCAGGATGGCGGAATTAATTCTTCCCGCTATGTAATTCCAGAGGAAATTTCACTTTCAGAAGATGGTGAAGTTCCTGCTATGGATTTGGAAGAAGTTGATTTGTTCTTAAAAATGAATCCTGTGGTGGCGGATGAAAAACTGGAGTCTGAGCGGGCATCTGCGGCTTCTCTCTTGCGGGCTGCCCAGGAAGCCTGCCGCAAAGGCGTAACGCGAACCCACATTGTAGATGGCAGTCTGGATGGTGTTCTGCCTTGCGAAATTTTCAGTGACCTTGGTTCCGGCACCATGATTTATACCAGCAATTATGGAAAAATCAGACCGATGCTGCAGAGCGATATTCCTTCTGTTCTGGCTGTTATGCGTCCTTTTGTGGAAAGCGGAAAACTTCTTGAACGCACGGAAGCAGATTTATTTGCCCGCCTTTCTGATTTTGTGGTTTACGAGCTGGATGGAGGTGTTCATGCCTGCGCAGCCCTTCACCTTTATGAAGACGGACAGGCAGAAATTGCCGCAGTTGCTGTGGACGATGCTTTTGCCCACATGGGAATTGGCCCAAAACTTATAGACCAGCTGATTAAAAATGCCCGCGAAAAGAAGGTTTCTTCTATATTCATAATGACAACACAGGCAGCAGACTGGTTTGAAAAACTGGGCTTTGTCCCGGATTCCGTTGACTCTCTGCCCCAGGAGCGCAGGGCAATCTGGACAAAAGAGCGCAATTCGAAGGTGTACAGGTTGTCCCATCAAGTGTGACAATGACAAAGCCCCGCCCGGGCAAGGCGGGACAATGACACGGGTACAAGCCGTGCAACGCTAAGGGCACTTGTCATTGCCCGGCTTGCCCGGGCAATCTATCTGGAGGAAAAAATGAAAGTAAATGTAAATGATTTGAAATGGTACGGCCGCTACAGCGATTTAGACGGCATAAGATATTTTGATTATTCAGCCAGCGGCTTTGAATTCTGCTTCACCGGAAAAAAGGCTGTTGTAACCATCCTTAGTGATCCAGAGCTTTTTGATGATAACACAAAAGGTGTGATTGGAGTTTACCTTTCTGAATTATCTTCTGAAGCTGATTATAAGGGCTCTTCTTTTTGGGAGCATTTCCCTCAGAAGCTGACAAGCCGTTTTGTCCTCCTGGAAAAAGAAAATGTCTGCACTCTCTTTGAATCATCAGTTGAAAAAACAGTGCTTATCCGCGTGTTAAAGCTTAGCGAAGTAAACTTTGGCTGTGCGGGGCTTAAATCTCTGGAAATTGATGGGAAGCTGATTGCTCCGCAGGCCGGGGTGCTTGGTGCCGGGGCAGGTGACTGTGACAGTAAACTTAAACTTGAAGTAATTGGTGATTCAATTACCTGTGGTTATGGAATTGAAGGCGTATTTGAAAAAGATGTTTTTACAACCCGCCAGCAGAGACCGGATTTGGCTTATGGTTTTCTTACTGCAAAAAATCTTGGTCTGGAATTTAACCTCGTTAGCTGGAGTGGCATTGGAATTATCTCTAAATATGTAGATGCCAGTGTCGAAGTGCCTGATACTACAGTCGTAATGCCTTCTGTCTGGCCGTATACAGATAAGTCTCTGGCTTTGCGGCGCGGTCTTGAACCTCAGGTTTGGGATGAATCACGCTTTTCGCCGGATATTGTTGTCCTTCATCTTGGAACTAATGACGCAAGCTTTGTTCGTAATCATGAAGACCGTCGCCTTGCTTATGTATGCGGATTGCGCCAGTTCCTGGAAGCAATTCATCGCCGTAGTCCAAAGGCAAAAATCTGCTGCTGTCTTGGCGTTATGGGACAAGATTTGTGTGCTTCGGTTGAGGAAGCTGTTAATCAGTTCCATGGGGATTTTAAAAATGTGCCTGTTAAGGCTGTAAAGTTCCCTGTTCAACTTGATGAAGATGGAATTGGTGCAGACTGGCATCCTAGTGCAAAAACTCACGAAAAAATTGCAAAAATTCTGTCAGACGCCTTGAAAGAGTGGGTGTAAGAGTCGGTAGACTGCGGGATGAAAATATTACAGAAAATGCCTCAATGAATGCTGCAATTGAGGCTGGCAGCTTGTCGCGTCAAGCGCGACAATAACTTGCTGTCATTACCCGGCTTGACCGGGTAATCTTATTTTCTGTACTTTTTCATCAACTCTGTGCGGTTTGCACAGAAGCTTTTTTCATAGATTGTGGTGGCATAAACTTCAACCGAATGTTTATGCATGCCAAGAGTCTTTCCAATTTCTTCATTTGATTTACCTTTGAGCATTTCGTTGAAAATCAGAGCCTCTTTTTTGGTGAGCAAATTGATAACGTTTTCTACAGAATTCAAGGTTTCTGTCAATCTTCCTTCTATGTATCTGTTTCCAGAACAGATGCAATAGAAGGATAGAGAAAAGAGAAAATGAAAATTTCCAAAATTAAGGGATTTTTACGGTAACTCAGTTACTGACGTTGTGTAATTTGCTTTGCAAAGCACTTTTCCCTCTGTGATTTACCCCACAACCTTCACATCGCAGACAATCTCTTTGACCTGCTCAATGGTCATATTTAGCGATTTTGCGATAAGTTCGATAGAGACGCCGTTGGCGTAGAAGCTTTTTGCGGCTTCTATGGCTTTAGCTTCCTTTCCTGCGTCAAAATCATATGTTCTTTGTCGTTCCCATTCCATAAACTGCCTCTTGTAATTCATGTTTTGTTTTGCATCCGTCACGTAGTTTTTTAGATTGTTTGTATAATCGTCGCTTGCACGGTTTGAGACAAGGAAATCAAAGAAGCTTTTTTCTTCCTCGTCCACTAACATTTTAGCACATATGGGTGCAATAAAGAAGTGTTTATAGTCGCGGTCGTTTAATTTTGTTTTTCCATCTTCTAAACATATATTTTCAAAGGTGCATACTGGAAGACTGTTATTGAAAACATCTTCCATACAGATAAAGATTACATGAGAATTGAAAAGGTCTCTGTATTTTTGTCCAGATTTTAATGAATCAAGAGTCATCAAACTGGAATAATAGCGGGCACGTTCCGGTAGTTCTTTTGTATTTATTACTTGAAGTTCTATGTCGAACATCTTTCCGATATCTTTTACAAATATATCCAGCCTGATTCCTTTTGCTTCGGCATCAACCTCAATCACTTCTTCGTTGTGAATTTCCATCTGCTCGATTTTGATATCTAAAAGGATTTCCAGCAGATGCTGGCACGCTTCCGGATGATCATGCATGACTTTATAAAATATAAAGCTGTTAGACAAACCTGCCTGTTCCCATTTTTCTTTTGGTGTGAGTTGGTTCATTTCGGACATTCTTTTTCCTCCAAAATCTTTTTTTCCCGCCTCTGCCTTTACTCTAGCTTCAAGGCAATTATAATTTTAAATCTCCCTATATATATACTTGCCGGGAAATTTCATTTTTACCAAAAATGGGGAAGAAAAAATTGTTAATTTTGAGGATTTTTATATAATAAGACTATGAATGTGTATTGTGTGAAAATGAAAAGATAAAAAAAATAGGGATGTCTTTTTTTTAGACATCCCTATATATAAAATTATTAGTCGTAATGCTTTGCCAGTGCGACCGGTTCGTATTCTATGCGAATCTTTGGCAGGGCTGGCAAAGTGGTGTAGCTGTTGTTCATCCAGTCGCCGTCTGGGGCTTTGAATGGGTCGCTGCCGTCTGCCGGGTGATTAAGGCCGTCTGCCGGTGGGGCAAAGAAACGTAGCTTCATGTTGCGGCTTTCCCCTGCTTTAAGAGGATTTTCAAAGAAGTAACTCATCAAATCTATGCATTTTACGCCTGGGGCCTTGTAGAACCAGTAACCGCCAAATTCAATCATAAGATTAAGAGGACGCAAATCATTTTCAAAATAGAGCTCTGCAAAAACAGGATCTTTTTCAATCTTTACATCTACTTCAATGCCTTCTGCATCTTCGGAAGAAGACCAGCGGAGTTTTGCAGGCAGGCTTAGCGCGCCGCCATCGCTCATCTTCTGGCTAAAGAATTCCTTCTGCAGCTGCTTGCGGTACATTCCCAAGATTGGCTGTTCAATTCCAACATCGCTGTTATTAGGGTCTGTAATTTCAAGACCAAGGCGGCCGTCATCGCGGAACTGGTAGAGTGTAAAGGCAGAAAGCCATTTTTCATCATCCTTTTCCAGTCTTTCCATAAAATGACGCATCATGTTTGCCTGCTCGTAGGCGCCTGTAACATCGCCATCACCATTTAATTCTGACAAAACAAAAGGCTTGTCCTGACCTGTAATTTCTCTAAGACGGTGCAGGGTTGCTTTTGCTTTTTCATAAACCTGGTCTGTGTCATAGCAGGCGTATGCATTTGTTTCTTTTGTGGCAACATCTACCGGCCAGCCCCAGTGGAGCGAAAGATATTGGTCTCCAGACCAGATATCTGCTGCCTTGTGGGCTTCAAGGAAGATGTCTTCCATTTCCAGTTTGCCTTCAGCTTCCTGGAACATACCGGCGCACAAAATTACCTTTACGTTTGGGGCATGTTCGTGCATAACCTTGCAGACCAGTACAAAAAAGTCTGCCAGCTGCTGATAGCTAGCCCTCTTGTTAAAGCAGAACCAGCTTCCTGTACATTCGTGGTTTACCCGCAGTAAAACGCGGCCGTAAGGGCGCAGGTCTTCTGCCACCGGAATAAGGTCTTCTTCTTTAAGGGCCGGGTCAATGGTCATGGTGAGTACAACATCCATTCCATGACGGCGGATTTCTTTCATGAAATTAAAAGGCTCGTTGTCGCGCAAGCCTTCGCGGCCGCCGCGGTAAGGAAAGTAGTTTTCGTAAGGAGAATCCCATGCTCCCTTAGGTTCATCTCCCGGGTTTATCATACAGGCGCGGGTCGGCCATTCTTTATCATTCGGGTAATAGGTGTACATCAGGCTTATGCCGCGATGAATTTTTCTCATTTTCTGCAGAATATAATCCTGATTTACATAAAGTCCGCGTTCACTGCCGTCTCCTAAATCAAGGGCGCAGCCACAGCTTCCCATCAAAACTTTTCTTGTTTTCAAATCGTCATTGTTAATAAAACTCATAAAATCAGTATAGAGAAGATAAAAATAAAAGTAAATCAGAATAATCGGCAAGATATAAAAATCTTGTTGTTTTTGAAGCAGGGGGGGCGTTACGGAGGGTCGGTTCAGCCTTACACACCCCCGTAGAGGGGGTAGTACGTTCGCTTCGCTCACTACCGAGTTTGCTTCACAAACTCGCGGTCGGGGGAGACTTCCCCCTCCTATTATGGTCTTACACACATTGACTGTAATCCTTTTTATCTATAAAATAGTAATACTTAACAGTGCAAATCTTTTTTAAATATGGAGAAAAAATCGATGGCTACAAAGTATGTTTACTTTTTCGGCAACGGTGACGCAGAAGGCGATGAATCAATGCGTCCTATTCTCGGTGGTAAAGGTGCTAACCTTGCTCAGATGGCAAAGGCTCCTTTAAGTCTTCCAGTTCCACCTGGATTCACAATTTCTATTGACGTATGTCAGGAATATTACAAACTTGGAAAGAAATATCCTGAAGGACTTGATAAGGAAGTTGCTGAATATCTTAACAAACTTGAAACAACTTTCGGAAAGAAACTTGGTGATGAAAATGATCCACTCCTCGTTTCTGTTCGTTCTGGTGCTGCAGAATCTATGCCTGGTATGATGGATACAATCCTCAACCTTGGTCTTAACGACAAGTCTGTACTTGGTCTTGCTAACAAGACAAACAACCCACGCTTTGCATGGGATGCTTACCGCCGCTTTATCCAGATGTACGGTAACGTTGCTATGGGCGTTGATCATGATAAATTCGAAGCTATCATCGATGAAGTAAAAGCAATCCGCGGAATCAAAGAAGACGTTGAACTTACAACTGAAGAACTCCAGCAGATTGTTGCTAAGTACAAGGAAATGTACAAGAAAGAAAAGGGCGAAGACTTCCCTCAGGATCCACAGGTTCAGATGTGGGGAGCTATTGGTGCCGTATTCGGTTCTTGGATGAACGAACGCGCTATCATCTACCGCAAGCTCAACAACATTGATGAAAACGTAATCAAGGGAACTGCCGTTACTGTAATGGCTATGGTATTCGGTAACATGGGTGACACATCAGGAACTGGTGTTGCATTCTCTCGTGACCCTTCAACTGGTGAAAACCACTTCATGGCTGAGTACCTTATCAACGCTCAGGGTGAAGATGTTGTTGCTGGTATTCGTACTCCAATGGATATTTCTGCTCTTGAAAAACAGCAGCCAGAAATCTTCAAGGAAATTTCTACAATCCGTGATCGTCTTGAAGCTCACTACCATGATATGCAGGATATGGAATTCACTGTACAGGAAGGAAAACTCTTCATGCTCCAGTGCCGCAATGGTAAGAGAACTGGTCCTGCTGCTGTAAAGATGGCTGTAGACATGGTTGGCGAAGGAATGATTACAAAAGAAGAAGCTCTTCTCCGCGTAAAGCCAGATCAGCTTGATCAGCTCCTCCACCCACAGTTCGAATCTAAAGCTCTTAAGTCAGCTAAACCTTTGGCTTCTGCTCTCAACGCTTCTCCTGGAGCTGGTTGTGGTCAGATTGTATTCACAGCTGAAGAAGCTGTAGAATGGGACAAAGCTGGTAAGAAAGTTATTCTCGTTCGTAAAGAAACTTCTCCTGATGACATTGCAGGTATGTATGTTGCTCAGGGTATTCTTACATCTACTGGTGGACGTACATCACACGCAGCTGTAGTTGCACGTGGTATGGGTACTCCTTGTGTATGTGGATGTTCAGATGTTGTATTCACAGGTAAAGATACTGTTACAATCGGCGGAAAGAAATTCAAGAAGGGTGACTTCATTTCTATCGACGGTTCAACAGGTAACGTATATGGTGAAGTAATTCCTGTAACTCCAGCTTCAGTTTCTGGCGACCTGGAAACATTCCTTGGTTGGGCAGACGAAGTTCGCGCTGCTTCAGTTCGTACAACTCCATCTGGAAAGACTGTTAAGGGATTCGATGTTCTTGCTAACGCTGAACAGAACGAAGCTCCACAGGCATTCCGCTTTGGTGCTGCTGGTATTGGTCTTTGCCGTACAGAACATATGTTCTTTGAAGAACCAAAACTTACTTCATTCCAGAAGATGATTATTTCTGACTCTACAGAAGAAAGAAAGGCTAACCTTGCTGCTATCCTTCCACTTCAGCAGAAAGACTTCTACGGAATCATTAAGACTATGGAAGGACGTGCTGTAACAATCCGTCTTCTTGACCCACCTCTTAACGAATTCGTACAGGCTGAAACTCCTGAATTGGCTAAGGCTTTGGCTAAGAAGCTTGGTGTTAAAGTTGACTTCATCGAAAAGAAATACTCAGAACTCAACGAACACAACCCAATGCTCGGACACCGTGGTTGCCGTCTTGCTATCACATATCCAGAGATCTACGAAATGCAGGTTGAAGCTATTGCTCGTGCAACAGCTCAGGCTGAAAAAGAAGGTCTTAAACACGATGTTCGCATCATGATTCCAAACGTAACTACATTCGCTGAATTGAAGCAGATTCGTGCTCAGGCAGAAGCTGTTATCGCTAATGTAAACAAAGAACTGGGAGTTTCTCTCAAGTTCCAGATTGGTTCTATGATCGAATTCCCACGTGCTGCAGCTACAGCTGACAAGATTGCTGAATATGCAGACTTCTTCTCATTCGGTACAAACGACCTTACACAGACAACATTCGGTTTCAGCCGTGATGACTACTCTAAGTTCATCGATTCTTACCTCGACCAGAAAGTTCTTCTCCAGGATCCATTCAAGACTTTGGACGAAGATGGTGTTGGTGTAATGATCGGTCTTGCAGAAGAAAAGGGACGTTCAGTTAAATCTGACCTTCACCTTGGAATCTGTGGTGAACATGGTGGAGACCCAGCTTCTATCGCACTTTGCTACAAGCTTGGTTTGAACTACGTTTCTTGTTCTCCATTCCGTGTACCAGCTGCTCGTCTTGCCGGTGCACAGGCTGTTATTAAGTCAAACAAATAACAGGCGACACACGCGAGTTTTGCTCTGCAAAACTCGGTGAGCACGCGCCAGCGTGCGACGTGCACAGGCTGTTATTAAGTCAAACAAATAACAGGCGACACACGCGAGTTTTGCTCTGCAAAACTCGGTGAGCACGCGCCAGCGTGCGACGTGCACAGGCCGTAATTAAATCAAACAAGTAAACTTGTTTGATTTTTGCGAGAATTCCCTGCGGGAATTCTCGTCATCTAAATAAATTAGCTTAATTTAGCAAAAGGGGACTTCCTTTGGGGAGTCCTCTTTTTTTATGTCTTTTGAGCATTTTTTGCGTAGCAAAAATGCGTGAATCAAACAATGGCGTTTACGACATTGTTTGATTAGTAATAATATGTTATAACTAATCAGAATATTTTGATATTTTCAGGAATCTTTTGGAATATTTTATTGTTTTGTCGGAAGATAATGACATAAATAAAAATCCTAAGAGGTATATATGAAATTATCAAAAAAACTTATTACTTTTGCTGCAAGCGGACTTCTACTTGCAAACGCTTTTATTTTCAGTTCTGAACTTCCACTTACGCTTTATGACGATAAGGTTGGAGAAAAGGTAGGAGACGGAAACTGGGATGTTCAGCTTTGGCTTCCTGATTATGACAAGGACAAGAGTGAAGGAAAATGCTGTATTATGACAGGCCTGATTGGTCGTTATGGTGCATTTGCCTTTTATTTTGGAGAAGGACAACTTAGTGAAATAAAAGAAAAGAAAGATAAAGTTTATCTTTGCTTCGATGTTAAATTTACAAAGAAAAATCAGCAGCTTCAGATTCGTTTTGTAGATACAGATGATGGAACAAAAAAGAATATTCCATGGCGTCTTGCTTATGATTTGAAGGCTAGTGATTATAAAGTTGATGAATGGTGCAAGGTTGAAATTCCTCTTTCATCTATGTTCTGCTGGGGTGGATGGTCAAACATTACAAATACCTGGACTGATATCGGAAGCAATGAATTTGATTTTACTCGTGTAGAAAAACTTGAATTTGCAGCAGAAGAAGCACCGGTAAGCAGTAAGTTCCTTATTGATAACATCAGAATTATTGAAAAATAAGTTATTGAGAGTGATAATAGATTTATTCAATATAAATTACGAGGAATGGTTATGAAAATCTTAAAGAAAATTCTGATTCTTGCCGGAATGCTTGCTGTAAGTACAGCTTTCTTTTCTTGTTCTGCATCTAAGTCTGCGGGGCCTGCAAAGTTTACAAAAGGTTTGAACCTTTCAAAGTGGTTTGAGACATGGAATGGAAGTATTCCAAACCTGAAAGTTTACGATAAACAGGATTTTGTTCATTTAAAGGAAATTGGTTGTGATGTAGTCCGCGTTCCTGTTCATTTTGCAAGCTTTTTGACAGATAAAAAAGAAGTAAATCCTATTATTTACGAATATCTTGATAAGGCTTGTGACTGGGCAGAAGAACTTGGAATGTATATTGTGATTGATAATCATTCTTTTAATAGTGGAACTTACCCTACTCCTGCAAAGGTGGAAGAAAGTCTGCTTTTGCTCTGGCCTCAGATTGCTGCTCATTATAAAAATCGCAGTGAATTTATTGTTTATGAAATTCTGAACGAGCCTCAGTTTGGAAACAAGGAATGGGAACCTATTCAGAAAAAGGCTTTGGAAGCAATTCGCAAGGTTGATAAGAAACATACTGTTGTTGTTACCGGTGCTGAATGGTCTGGCTTGAATGCAATGACCCAGCTGCAGCCTTTGAATGATAAAAATATCATTTATACCTTCCACTTTTATGAACCCTTTATTTTTACCCATCAGGGAGCAAACTGGGGAGACCCGGGACTTGCTCTTTTGTCGGATATTCCTTTCCCATATAACAAGGATAAAATGCCGGAAATCCCTGCAGATTCAAAACTCTCTTCTTTGAGAGGTCAGCTTGTTAATTATCCTAAAACTGGAAATGCCGCTACCTTAAAAAAACGTCTTGAACAGGCTGCGGCTTTTGCTGAAAAGGCGGGGGCTCCTGTCTGGTGCGGTGAAATGGGTGTTCATGATGTAGCAGTTCAGAATGAAGATAGAAATAACTGGTATAAATCGGTTGGAGCAATCCTTACTGAATTAAAACTGCCTTTCTGTGTTTGGGGTTATGATGATTCGTTTGGACTCTTTATGCCTGGTTCAAAAAAGCGGTATCCTGCAGATTTGAATGCTCAGGTGCTTACCGCTCTTGGAATGAATGTTCCAGAAGGAACAGGAAGTGCAGAACCTTCAGCCAGTGATTTGCCTCTTGTTCTGTATGATGATTTCTTTGGAAAAGGTGTAAGTGATACAACCTGGATGACTCAGCTTTATATTACTACTCACGAAGAGAATCCAAGTGAAGGTAAATACTGCATTATGACAGGTTTGATGGATAGATATGCAGGAATTGCGCTTGATTTAACAAAGAAAAATCTTTCTGCTGTAGAAGGAAACCAGTCTAATGTTTATCTTTGCTTTGATGTGAAGTTTACTAATGCAAAGCAGGGCTTTCAGATTCGTTTTGTAGATACAGATGATGGAACCAGCAATAATATTCCATGGAGACTTGCTGCTGATATTAAGGGCGGTGACTACGAGTTGAACAAGTGGAACAAGGTAGAAATCCCAATTTCTTCTATGAACTGCTGGGGTGCATGGTCTAACATTACAGAAAGCTGGACAGATATTGGCAGCAATAAGTTTGACTGGAGCCGTGTATGGCGTCTTGAACTTGCCGCCGAAGAATGGTCAATCAGCGGAAAGTTCTTCCTTGATAACATGAGAATTGAAGTAAGATAATTAGTTATAACATTCTTTTGTCTAAGCCGGCCAGAGTTTCTTTTAGTTCCTGGTCGCCGGTAAGCTGAATAAGCGTGTTCAGAAGGTTGCGGTTTGTTGTCCAGTAATCTGGGTGCCAGCCACAACCTTCTCCTTTAAATGCCGGGTCTTCAAAAGGTGGGGTGTAGGCACTTGGGAAATAAAGCTGGAGTCCGGAGTTTGGCAGATTATAAACCATTGGGTTATAATAACTTACCGCCCCATTTGTGTTTTCTCCAATCTGATAAAAGTGGATTTTCTGATTGCCGTCTGCAATCAGCTTTGTATAGGCAATAGTGTATTCTGAACAGGAAGCAGAATGATGATTTGTGAGAATATAGATGTTTCCAGAAAAATCTGATTCTGGTTTTTCCATGGAAGAGTCATATTCAACATAATCGCATGGAATTTCCAGTCTTTCCGGCTTAATCAGCTCTTTTAAGCAGTATTCCTTTGTTTGCTTTTCAAAACTTATGTAGGTTTCTTTATATATTTCATCAAATTCAAACTTTTCCGGGTCTTCAATCTTCTTTAAAAGTTTTTTCTGTGCCCTTTCTGCTTTTTTTTCTTCAAGTAAAAATTTAATGTAATTTTTTGCAATTGGAGGACTCATAAGGCGGATAGATTTGTTTTCAACTTTATATGTAAGAAACCTGTAAAGATTTTCGTATGCATCCTGATTATAATACAGAAGGTTTGAAAGCAGGTAGCAGGCTCTGGAAGCTTCGCCGCCTCCGTTGCTGCGCAAATCAATAATAATATTTTTCTTATCCTTAGCTTTTTCTCTGGCATTCTGGCAAAGAGTTTTAAACTGCTTTTTACCGGAATTATCCTGACTGTAAAAAACAAAATCTGCAAAGGACAGATATAAAGTATCAGGACTTTCTTTCATGCCCTGCCAGAGTGCTGCGGTTGGAATAGCTTGCTCACTTTTTACAGGAATACTTATATTTTCATTATTGACAGAAATTATAGCCTTTTGTATCTGCTGTTTTGTGTATATTCCATAGCGGTAGATTTTCTGCTCGCCGTCGAACCATTCGTAAAGATTATTTTCAGGGCCTGTATAGAGAGCACCTTTTATTATTTCTTTAGGCGCTTCTTCCGCTTCTTTTTTACTCTTATTTTTTCTTTTCTTCTTTTTTGAAGCTGATTTTGCTTCTGATTCGTCACTTTCGTTTTCTTCGGCTTCCGGCTGGTATTTTAGGATTCTGTATTCTGTTTTTCCTGCGCTTTCATTTTTTGTAAGGTAAATATCAGACCAGAAAAGTTTGTAATCATCCTTTGGCCCCCAGCCTCCAATAGAAAAATGCTTGTCTATGATTTTAAATTCCGGGGTAAGTGCTTTTTTTAGCTGACCGTTTAATTCATTTGAAGAAACATGATTTGTACTGTCCTTTTGTTCCCAGGTCTTTTCTTCAACCTCTTTTATAATTGCATCTATATCAAAACCTTCTTCCAGCAGCTGAGCATAACCAATGTAGGCATTTTTTAAGTAATATTTTAGATAATCTAAATCTTCCTGCATTTCTTTTTGGGTAAGATTAGGTTTGTTCTTGGATTTATAAAAGGTTGGCTTGTAACCATCCGGGTAATTAACCTGAATGCTTACATAAGTGATTAACAAAATGAGAATAAGGCTGATTATGGCTGTTGGTATAATCCAAAAGAGGTGACGTTTCTTCATTTTTGCTCCAGCAGTAGTTTTTTTTTACAGAGTTTCCAGTATTTCTATCATCTTCTGGTCAAAGAAATCGTAGTAATTCTGGTAGTTCTGGCGATTTTCAAAAAATTCAAGAAGCTGATTATAGAAAGGCATGTATGGTTTGTAGACATCTTCATTGAAAATATAGTTTCTTAGCTGGTCGTATTGATCTTCATCTGCAAGGTCTTCTGCATAATTGAGTATGGTAGAAATAGAAATTATATTTGAGATTGTAGTCTGGCATACAAAATCGGTAATTTTATTAGGATTTTGTGTCTGCTGATACAACTTTTTGATGTAGGTATTTGCCGGTGCGGAAAGTTTTTCCCAGTTATCATAAATATAAATGTAAGAAAGGGTTTCTACATAATAATCCATAAAATAAATATCATTGCCTGTATCGTAATTGTAATATGGGCTGTATAAAAGAGTTTTGTTTTCTGGGAGAATTGAAAAGTGGCCTGCAAGAAGTGGTGATACACTAAAGTTTATTTCAAGTGCTTTTTCTTTTGTAGAAAAAAGTTCCTGGAAATATGGCAGAAAGTCTTCATTCACTGTAAAGAATTCTCGGGCGTCGTAAAGGGCCTTTTTTATATCTGCATCGTGTACCAAAAGAAAGCGGTCGTATTTGCTTGTAAGGGCAAAATCGTTCATTTCTGAAATTAATTTTTTGAAATTTGTGTTTTTCCAGACATCTTTTATATAGGCCGGGCATTTATTTTCAGGGAAGTTTATTTGAGTAAAATCTTCTGAAATGAAGTCTGCCAGACCTAAAATAGCAAAGTTGCGGTGTTCCTTTAGTTTATTCAGATTCTTTAGTGATTTTACAAAGGCGTGTTCTTTGTGTTTTTCAAAAAAAGAATCTACGGAAGAAACATATTCGTTGTTGCCGTAGACGTTGTTATAATAATCGGGATTTTCTGCAAGTCTGAGGCCTATTAACAAAAGTTCAAGGCGGGGGTCCATTTTGTAGGTGTAGCCGTCTTTTTCAACTTCAATTGGCTGAATATTTACTGGCGTTAGATTTTTTCCACCCTTGCTAGAGCAAGAAAATAATGAAAATGATGTGATTAATAATGCTAAAGTGCAGGTAGATTTGAGAAACTTAGACATGTAAACTCTCCTATATAATTTTTTTTCTTACATACTAGTATGAGTTATTGAAGTGGTGCTGTCAAGGAAATTTTACCAAGCTTTCCCCCAAGGAAAGTGCGGGCGTTTTTTTCTATCTGCTTTTCCAGGTCGTTCAGGGGGATTTTTAGGAGGTCTGCTAAATCCTGGTAAACCTTTTGAATAAGTGCAACGTCGTTTCTTGTACCACCCAGCCAGATTTCTGAATCGGGGTTGTCGGTTTCGGCCAGGAGAAGGTGGAGCGGGGTGAGTTTTAGAAGATTTTGAACATGGGCTGAACGGATTGTTTCTACTCCAAAAGTTTGCGGATAGTCGCGGCGGATAAATTCGCGGAAAATATCTTCCGGGCCGTCGTACCAGTGAATGATTGGTTTTGCGTTTGGGTAATCTGTAAGAATATCGGCAATTTGTGCTTCAGCGTCTTTTGTGTGAATCACACAGGCCTTGTGATTTTTGTTGCAATAGTCCAGAAAGAAGCGGAAAACTTTTTCCTGATTTTGCGCCTTACATTCAGACCAGCAAAAATCCATACCGATTTCGCCAATTATTGGAGACTGGTCCAGGTAGCTTTGGAAGCGTTTTATGATTTGCGGGTCGTCTAAAAGAGGGGCGTTTTCGTCGGCGGCATTTGGGTGAATGCCAAAGGTGGGGATTACCAGGCTCTTTTTTGTATTTTCGCCGGCCCATTTTGCAAGCTGGCAGTTTCGCAGATAACTTTTTTCATCTACCGAAGCTGCAATAATGGCTCCCGAAAAGCTTTGTAAATCTTTATGTACTTGTTTATCACTATAAAAATCTAAGTGAGTGTGAAAGTCTATAATCATCTTTATGCCTTTTTGAATTATTATAATAGAAAGATTTCACTATTTACAAATGTTTAGAGCTCATATTATAATTTTATAATCAAAACACAACTTTATTTGGAGCCCTTTATGAACTTCAATTCAAAAATTAAAGCGGCAGGATTTGCTGGTCTGCTTTTGATTTTTGCAGCGTGTTCTCATCTTGAATCTTCATCAAATGCAGAAATTAACTTTCAATTAAACATGGCACGTTTGGCTTTAAGCGATATGGAAAATCTTAAAATTTCCGTTGAGCTGATTGGCACAGACGGCGTTGAACAATCAGATATAAAAGATGTGGATGCTTCCAGTAAGAATGTAGAATTTACTTTTGAAGGAATTCCTCTTGGGCTAGAGCTTTATGCTCAGGCAGAAATTTTTGTTGAAGAAGAAAATGTAAAGAAAGTGCTTTATTCAGGTAAATCTGAAAAGGAGATAATTAAAGAAGGAAGAAACGTCCTTTCACTCACACTTAAGAAAGTTCTTTCTGATGATAAAGATAATGGTGATGATGTTGATGAAGAGCCGGAAGAAGTAATTGACTATAACATTGTCACAAAAAGTGATAAGGCTTATACCGTAGAAAGACCAACCTTTACCATCGAATGGGATGATGCAGACGGAAGACCAATCCCATTAGAAACAAATGAAATTTCTTTTAATAAAGCTAAGAATCACGAAGGCTTTGTTTGGGAGCCTGCAGACAAGGATATTAAGATAGCAGATTATCAAAAAGCAATAATCACTTATAAAGGTACAAAGCTAAAAAATGATGAAGAAAATGTAATTGCTTTCTTTACAAAGAGAGGGGGCTACAGAACTTATGGAGGAGACAGGCAGGATGTGCTGGTTGAATCATCCTCTTTTGAAATGCTTATTCCTCAAGGTAAGGGCTATAGCCAGCTTTTAATTCAAAACAAGTGGGCTACAGAAAATGGTCAGAATGGTTGGGAAAAGGATTTTTCTTTTGAAATTGAAAAAATTGAGCTGGTAAAAGATTCTGCTCTAGCTATAGATTATTCAAAAGATTCTTATGTTGATGAAAAGATAGAACTGCTTAGAAATATAAATAACGAGCCTGATTATAGCATTGGGCATAATTCTATTAAGTGGACATCAAAGGAATTTGCTCAAAATGGAAATGATAGTGGTTGGGCTGCCGCATATTGGGAATTTGAAAAGCTTACAGATTATGATGTTATAAGCGTTACAGTTAGGGGAAAAAATCCTAATCAGTATGGAATGCGCTTTGGTATTCATGGTCATCGTCCTTTCTACACAAGAATTGATAATAATGAAGAGCAGGTAGATGATATTCATTCTATAATTGAAAAAGATGTGCTTCTGGAAAATGCAGACCAATCTTATACAATTCAAGTAAGCCTTGCCGATTTGTGTACTTATGCGGAATCTTATGACCCAGGAGCTGAGGTTAAGTCTTTTGTTCCTACTGCCGTGGAGTTCCAGAATCTTTCATTTGCCGAGGAAGGAGCCTGGACAGATAACATGGTATGGGGCGACGACTGGACTCTGATTATTGAAAAGATTGAGCTGATAAAAGTAACAGACGTTGCTGAAACAGAATCATGCATAGAAGTTAATTTGCCAGAGGCTGTTGGTGAAGTTAATGTGAATGTAAAGCAGATTAGTGATGCTGGTGAAAGTGATAAAGGCACAAACCCACAAGTCATTGAGGCAAAGGAAGGTTCTTCCATCGTCTTTACAGTAGAAGCCGGTTATGATTCATATACCTGGACGGTAGACGGCGAAGAAGTTTCAAGTGGAGCTGCTTCAAGTTATACCTTGAACCTTGCAGAAGAGCCATTTAGTCAGGCTCCTGTAGGCAGCATTTTTGCTATTGTATTGCTGGCACACAAAGAAGAAGGTGACCTGGATCACTCTTATACAGCACAGGTAAAAGTAATTGAGTAAGGGGTGGAATGTTATGAACAAAGCAAAAAGTGAGATAAAAAATCTTCTTTCATTATTAATTTGGGGAATGGTGTTTATAACAAGTTCTTGTACCTGGTTTTCTTCTTCAAAATTGGATGAGAATGAAAACGGAAGTAATGAAGGTAAAAAGGCTACTCTTTATATAAAGGTTAGCAATAGTGGAAAAAATGTACCAAAAAATAAAAGCCGAACAATTAAGGCGGAAGATTTTACAAAAAAAGAATTTACAGATGTAGTTTTGAAGGGAAAGTATTTTTCTTCAAGTGAAGAAGAAGAGCTTTTAACTGCAGACAGTTTGGAGCATTTAGATTCTGTAATTACTGTAAACAGCGGATTTTGGGATTTTACACTATCGGCAGAATACAATGGACTGCTTTTTTCTGATACAAAATCTTATACAGTAAAAAGTGAAGGTACAAACACGGTTAGCTTTAATCTTAAAGCAGTGGAAGACTTTGGCGGATGTGAAATAAGTTTTACCTTTGCGCAGACAACTGTGGAAAAGGCTTTGGTTAGCCTGCAGAGTTTGCAGGGAGCAGGCGGAACAACGCTTATAAATAGAGAAAATCTTGTTGTATCTTTCGTAGAGAATGGAAAAAAGTGTGATTTTACAAGGTCACTTACAAATGAAGCCGAGCGCCTTCCTTCTGGAAAATATCTTCTTTCTTTTGAGTTTTATGGAAGCTCGGGAACTTCATCCGGGGCAGCAGATATTTTATTAAATCATTATGAAAGTTATTTAGTAATTACTGCGGGCCAGATAGCCAAAGCAGATATTAATTTGGACTTAAATGCAATTTATACAATTACTTATAAAGATGGCTCTGAAAGTGTTACAGATGATGATGTAGCAAGCGGGCTTTTAATATCATCTTATTCAAAACTCAGTGAGTTTGATTTACCAACCATAACAAAATCTGGTTATATTTTCCAGGGCTGGCAAAAGAATGGCAGCGGCGATTTAATTCAAAAAATTGACAGAAACACATATGGCGATATAACTCTGGTAGCAAGTTTTATTGAAGCCAAGCTTTATGTTTCTGGTGTGGGTGATGACACAAGTGGCGACGGCTCACTGGACAATCCTTTTGAAAGCATAGACAAAGCCTGCGAAAAGATTATTGAACTTGGAGCTCCAGATGCAGAGTGGACGATTTATATTGCCGGTAATGTTACGGGACCACATGAGGGAACTAACACTTATGGACAAAGTTCTGTTCCAGCCGATGTTACCTTAAATTATGCTAAATCTATTACTCTTGAAGGAAAAAACGGGCTTGATGCAAATAATCTTCCTCAAGATAGAATTGACAAAGGCTGGCAATCAAGTTCAGGTTTAGCAGGTTTTGCAGTCAAAATTGACACTACTGTTCCTGTAACAATAATAAATCTTGAAATTACCAAAGGTAGGGGTGGCCTATATATTGCACAAGGGGCAACAGTAATGCTTGGTGACGGAGTCCGCATTATTGGAAATAATCAAGGGGCCAATGGCTGCGGTGGTGGAGTTCGTAATGAAGGAACATTATTCGTGTATGGCTCTGCTGTAATTGGTAATCAGAATGCTACACAAGCTGCTAACGGCAGTTCATCGGATTCTTATATATATAATTACTCAAATCCTTCTGACGACACACGAATAAACGCTAACTATAGTATCTATGGTGCTGGTATTTACAATGGAACATATAATTCTGATAACACCATTGAAGCTAAGCTTTATCTTTGTTACAGGGGCTTTGATACAGATGGCGTTACTCCTGTAGAAGAAACTTTGACCGGCGGCATTTATGCTAATAGTGCTTCCTCTGGCGGTGGTATTTATAATGATAAAAACTGTACAGTTTATTATAAAAGCGGAACTATAAAGTACAATGGTACAAGCGGTGAAGGCGGCGGTATTGTAAATTATGGTCTTGTTGAAATGTGCGGTGAAAATGCTAAGATTTTAAACAACACTGCATCTTCTGGCGGTGGTATTAGTAATAAGACCACCGGAAGATTTTTAATGTCTGCTGGACAGATAAATAATAATACAGCAACTGGTTATGGTGGCGGAATTTATAATGTAAGCGATTGTTATATTTATAGTAAGGCTATCATCGGTGACAAGACAGCAAGCACTGCAGCAACTGCCACTGCTTATGGTAATACTGCTAGAAATGGCGGAGGTATTTCAAATAGTAACGGGAACCTTTATGTCGGCTTTAAACCGGATGGAAGTGTGGATGCAAGCTATACAGCAAATGGCGGTATATATTATAACTACGCAACAGGAACAGGTTCTTCAGATAGTTATGGTGGTGGAGCAATCTACAGTACGGGAAGTAACGGTTATGGAAAAACTTTCTTAGGTGCGGGAACTCTTGCCTATAATGCATCTGGCGCTTATGGAGGGGGCATTTATGTTGGAGGAAAGCTTGTTGAAATTAGTGGAGGTACTATTGAAAACAACTTTGCTGCAAACGGAGGAGGTGCAATTATTTATAATTCCTGGCTGCACGGCTTTGCAATGAAGGGTAATCCTTCTATTCCAAAAGGCGCTGACAATAAGAATGATATTTTATTAACGGCTACTGCTGATATTACAATTACAGGAAACTTAGACGCTAGTCTAAATTCTTACTATCTTACATTTAGCCCTTATAATCGAACAGCTCCTGTATTGCTGCTTGGCGAAGGCTCAGAAACAACACTAGCAGATGCATATAAAAAATTTGAAATAGCACAACCAATTATTACCGATTCAGATGGAAATCAACATACTCCTCATATGATTCTTACAGATGGAAACCTTCCAAATGGCTGCTATCTTATAGAAGCGGATACCTGGGAAGGTGATTTAGCAAGGTACATTGAAGCTATGACAGAAAGTGGAACTGTACGTGTTGGCGGAGCCATTACCCGAGACCTTGCCCAGACTGTTCTAACAGCACTGGAATCAAAGGATTCTGAATTCCGCCTTTCTCTAGACTTAAGTAAAACAACAGGCTGGGGTGATTCAATGCCTTCTTTTGAAGGCTGTGAAAAGCTTAAAGATTTTGTATTCCCTAATAATCTTAGTTCTATGCGCTTAGATTTAAATAATAATGGTAATCTCTTTAAGAATTGTAGTAGTCTGGAAACTATAACAATTCCTGTAAGCCTTAAGACCATATATAGTAACTTTGATGGCTGTGACTCTCTTAGACATGTTTATTACATGGGCTCAGAGTCTCAAAAAGCTAATATAAGTTTCCCTTCACTAACGAAAAATGGTGTACCAACACAGGAAACAATTATTTCTAATATTGAACCTATAGATCCTAATCGTCCTGTTATCTGGCATTACCTTGGTTATGGCTACACTATTACTATTGATACTGGAACAGATTCCGATATTGAAGTTTCTGTAACAGATGGTAGTTCGCCAATTACAGATATTGCCACTATAAACAAAGGCACACCTCTTACCTTTACTGTTACTTCTTCAGGATATACAACTTACAAATGGAAGGTGGATGGTACTCTTAAGTCTGAAACATCAAGCTTAACTGTAGACACTACAAATTGGGCTGTTGGAGCAACTTATATAATTTCACTTATTGCAGCGGATGACAGTGGAAACGAAGATTCCTACTTCGCTCAGATTACGGTAACAGAATAGGAGAAGGATAAAATGAAAAAAATCATATTATTAATATCACTTGTTTCTCTTTTATTTATTTCCTGCGAAAACTCTCTTAGTAAAATTGAAAATCTGTCTCTTGCAGAAAATTCAACTAATACTCCTGCTGTTACAACAAGACCTTCTGAGGATGGAAAAACTTATATAACCTTTGGTGATATCAACTTTGAAAATGAGTCTAGAACAATTAATCCTGTTTATAACCGTGATGATCTGACCGCTCTTTACATTAAAGGAATGGAAACTAACAAAGTCACTCCAACTACAAAACCAACTGATTACACTACTCTTTTTGGTCTTTATAATCCAAAGGCAACCTCATACGAAGATTTATGTACCAAAACATTTGAAATCACTCCTGGAGTCTGGAATTTTATTCTTTATGCAACACTATATGATTTTGAATTTTCTGGAATGACAACTGTAGAAGTCAAACCTGGAATGACACATGCACTCAGTTTTACTCTAGCTACGACAAACACAAGTTCATATCCTTACGGTATTATTGATATTACAGTTGATTTTACCGGAAACGCTGATAGAGTTGTCGCAACCTTAAAAGAAAAATCAACTTCGACAACTGCCAGGATTACAAAAACCTATACACCGACAGATACCAAAAATCCTATCAGTACTGTGGAAGGAGAAACTTATAAAAGAATCAATTTCAAAACTGCCAACACTTCTTCAAGCTCAAGTGGTGGTGTTACAGCCGGAAAGTATTATCTTCTTTTTGAGTTCTTTCAGGACGGATTTGATGAACCAATAAATACTGTAGAAAATACTGTTCGTGTCGAAAACAATTTCACCACCAAAAAAACACTCAATTTGGATTTGGATGAATTATATACTATTACTTATAGTTATTGGGAAGGTACTGCGGGTTTCGATGCTACTGAATTGGAAAGTCTCACCTTTGACCCGGCCACCACAGTCTTGCCTTCCGTTTATTCACGAAAATCAGAAACCTTTATTCTGCCAACACCTTCCCTCCCTGGTTATACTTTTGATGCTTGGTACAAATCCAGCGAATTCACAAACGAAAACAAAATTACACAAATAACACAGGGCTCTATCGGCGACCTTGAGTTATATGCTAATTTTGTTGCACAGGGGGGCGGTGGAAATAGTTCTGGTACCCCTGATGGCTTAGCTTATGTAAATCTGGGCCTTCCAAGCGGTACTTTGTGGGCTAATATGAATGTGGGGGCTACTAGTGTGACGGATATTGGTACTCAATATGAATGGATGGACGGCGGTGTTGATTTAACTCAACTTTCAGCTGGTGATACTATGCCTTCTGAAAATGATTTGGCAACAATTAATTTTGGTGCTGATTGGTGTATGCCAACAAAAGAACAATTTGAAGAACTCTATAATTATTGTTATTTTGAGCCTGTTACATCTTATAATGGAAGTGGAGTTAGTGGTTATATTGCTTTCAAAGCAAAAAATGAAAACGATAAAGATATTTTAGCGGGTTGTGGATTAAATAACATTGAAGAGTATAAAAGAGATGGTTATGACGTTAATACGGAGCCACATATTTTTATTCCGGCTGATAACAATGATGTTTATTTATGGTCTTCAACCTATTATGGAGATTCCTATGGAGGAAGAGATCAAAACGCTTATTGTTTCTTCTTCGTAGATCAATATGAGCCAATTGAGACAGAAATCATAAAAACAACAACTACTGATGAATGGGAAAAGCATCCTATTCGCCCTGTGTATGTTGGTTCTACAGGTGGAAGTGGGGGTAACGGTAGTAGCTCTAACTCTGATGATTTTGTAACTGTTACTGGTGGTACATTTTCAACGGACAACCATGTAGGCACTGTTGAAAATGACAACGATTATAATGCCGGAACTCTTACAATTCCTAATTTGGAAGTTTGTTCTCATATGGTAACTCAGTATGAATATGAACAGTTAATGACATATTATGGTGTGGCTCAAAGCAACTCTGCCTTGATTCCAACTGAAACTTCAGAGGAAGATAAGAAAAACACCCCTGCATATTTTGTAACATGGCTGGATGCTATTGTTTATTGTAATCTCCTTAGTGAAGCAGAGGGTTTAACTCCTGTTTACAGTTTAAGTGATAATAATGAAATAACTGCAGCAGGTAGTCCTTGGACAACGTGGGGAAATATTTCAATGGACGGAACTGGAAAGTATTACTACAATCAAACTGATCTTGAAAGTCATAATGATATTTCTACATATGATTTAGATGCAGCCTCATTTAGCTATGACCTTTCTGCAAATGGTTATCGTCTTCCAACAACAGCAGAATATCAGAACATCAAGACTATTAATCCGGATTTGCTTTCCGGAGCATACGATGAATGGTGTCAAAATTATTATACTGATTACCAACGTTGTAAGTTTGATGCATCAGAAAATGAACCTGTCTCTGACATATATGCTGATACTCGTGAAAATAAGCTTGGCTTCCGCGTTGTCCGCAACGCTGGGGCTAATGGTGGGTCGAATCCTTAAAACGGCATGCGGCAGGTGAAGGCGTTTTTTTTGGGGGGGGCTGAGGTGAGGCTTTCTTGATTTTGCGAGTGGGGCTGCTTCTGTTTTTTTTTGAGTTTGTTTTGCGAGAGGGCCTACAGAAATGGTGCTTTTTGGGATTTTGTAGGCTGGATTTGAAGTGAAGCTTGGTGAATTTTTATAAAAAATCATATATTTTGCTCTAAATGGGCATTTTATATGATTTTTTTTCTATCGGAAGGGAAAAGTTGACTTCTTGGCTTGATCTTTCTTGTGATTTTTATGGTTTTTAGCCTACAAAATGCAAGATTTCCATAATTTTGTCGGCCATTTTATAAAAACATCTTTTTTTTCATCATCATCTGGTCATATAAATTGTTGAAAATTATCAATTTATATGACTTTTTCTTAAAATTTGCTTACTTGCGGATGCCTTGAGCGAAAACCTTGGGGTGACCAGAGTGTTATAATGACTGTGTTGTAATCAACTTGGATTTTGAGTATATTTTAGGCATGAGTAAGAAACATAATATGCAGCTCCTGCAGGAGCTTTCCTTAAAAAATGGTCCACTTTGTGTAGGATTGGATACAGATCCTTCTTATATTCCAGAAAATATTCTTCGCACTTACCAGAGTGCCCCGGCCGCAGTGCTGGCTTATAACAAGGCAATTATTGACCGCGTTGTTGCAGACAAGTCTGCCTGCTGCTTTAAGGTGCAGATTGCCTATTACGAGGCAATGGGCCTTGAAGGCATGAAAGTTTATGCTGAAACTTTGAAATATATCCGCTCTCAGTCTGGAGGAGGTTTACTCGCCATATCTGACATAAAAAGGGGCGATATAGGCGCCACATCTGACGCTTATGCAAAAGCTCATTTTTCCGGCGATTTTGAAACTGACATTATTACGATAAATCCATACATGGGTTTTGATACCCTGCAGCCTTTTACGGCTTATTCTTCGCCAGAAAAAGGGGGAAAAGGGGCTTTTGTTTTGCTCTGTACCAGTAACCCTGGCATGAGGGATATTGAGCATCAGAGGCTTGCGGGGGGCGCCGGTGGTGCGGAGGGCACTGGCGGGCTTTTGCTGGAGCGCGTTGGCAACGAAATTGAGCGAATCGGCAGACAGTGGCGTGACGAGTGCGCCGATTACAAAGAGCAGACCTGCGGCATTTTCGGTGCCGTTGTGGGTGCTACGCAAGAAGCAGATGCGCGCTGGTTGCGTGATAAATATGCAGAGACTTTCTTTTTGATTCCGGGCTATGGTGCGCAGGGGGGAGCAGCGCGCATTGCGGCGACCCTGCTTGATAAGGCCGGGGGCACTGTGAATTCTTCGCGGGGCATTCTCTGTGCCTGGAAAAAGGATGAAAAGATTGCAGGGGCGCGGGAAGGGGGCAGCCTTACAATGAATGACATTGCAGACGCTGCGGCCCGTGCAGCCTTATTCAGCAAAGAAGATTTGCTGAGCGCAAAAGCCAGTTTGTAGAAGATATTATTAGGAGACTTTATGATTAGAGATTGTCACGGAGAACCGCTTCCTCTTTATGCTCAGGGATTTGTTTCGGAATGTGTACCTGTGGTGGGGGCAGTTCCTTTTGGAAGCGTTTACAGCTTAAAAGTTCTTGTTTCTACAGGGGCAAAATTTACTGCAAAGGGGGCTGTTTGCGGTGGAGAGCCTGCTGCCGGTCAGTTTTACATGCTTCATGCACTTCGTTCAGATGTGCTGCTTGGCCGCCCGATCAGCGTTTATAATTCGCGCCAGCTTTCTGCATCAGACAGCCGTGAATTATACGGCACAGAAAAATATGCCGGTGCAATAGAACTCACTTTCCTAATTCTGCTCAAAGGCAAGGGAACTCGCGAACTCTGTTCTCTGGATTTTGGTGATTTGGTAAATCTGATTGGCCCTTGCGGGAACCGTTTTCCATTTCCTTCTTCATCAGATAAAAAAGTATGTATAGTAGGCGGCGGAATTGGCGTGGCTCCTGTTGCGGGCTTTGCCCAGACTCTTCCTCCTAAATCTTATGACTTTTTTGCATCGTTCAAAAGCGGCTCTTACGGCCTTGAAAATCTGAATGCAGACAAAGTGATTATAACTACCGATGACGGTTCTGTTGGTGTCCATGGAATGTTGCCTGCTGCCCTTACGGCAGAAAGTCTCAGGCAGGGAAATTATGATGCCCTTTATGCCTGTGGCCCGACTCCTATGCTGGCCTACGTTCAGAAAATCTGCCGAGAAGCAGGCGTGCGCTCCTATCTCAGCATGGAAGCCCACATGGCCTGCGGCGTTGGCGTTTGCCTTGGCTGTGTAATTGACACTACAGAAGGTAAAAAGCGCTGCTGTAAGGACGGCCCTGTTTTTGACGGTTCAATCCTGCTTTTTAATCCCGTTACAGAAGTTGCGGGCATAAAAGTTCAGCCCCGCCGAGAAGCACTTGCAGAAGGTGAAAAGCCTGATTTGAGCGTAAATATTGCGGGCGTACATTTTGCAAATCCTGTAATAGGAAGTTCGGGAACCTTTGGTTTTGGAACTGAATATGAATCACTTTTTGATGTAAATCGTCTGGGGGGAATTTCCAGCAAGGGGCTTACTCTTGAAGCCCGCCAGGGAAATGACGGAATCCGCCTGCATGAAACTCCTGCCGGCCTTATGAATTCAATCGGGCTGCAGAATCCTGGAATTCCTCATTTTATAAAGGAAGAGCTTCCGCAAATGCTGGCTCTAAAGCCTGTTACCATTGCAAATCTTTCTGGTTCATCTCTGGAAACTTATGTGGAGGGGGCAAAACTTCTGGATAAAACCGAAGTTCCTATGATTGAATTGAATATTTCCTGTCCGAATGTAAGTGCGGGCGGAGCCGCTTTTGGAATGACCTGCACTGGGGCTGCTCAGGCTGTTCAGGCAGTTCGTGCGGTTACAAAAAAGCCGCTTCTGGTAAAGCTGACCCCTCAATCTCATGAACTGGAAAAAGTTGTCCTTTCATGTATAGAAGCCGGGGCTGATGGAATAAGCCTTTGCAACAGTTTTCAGGGAATTGCGATTGATATTGAACGCGGGGTACCGGTTTTTGATAAGCTCAAGGCTGGTTTTGGAGGTCCTGCTGTTCGTCCTATCGCAGTGCGGCTTGTTTACGAGGTTGTGGAAGCAATCAATAAACTGCCGGAAGAAAAGCGTGTGCCGGTAATTGCAATAGGAGGAATTGCAACTTGGGAAGACGCTGTGGAATTCATTATGGCGGGAGCAAGTGCTGTTCAGGTTGGAACAAACACTTTTGCAAATCCGTATACGATGATAGAAGTTATAGATGGTCTTGAAGCCTTTATGAAGCGGAAAGGCTATCATAACATAGAAGAAATGAGAGGGCTGATTCAGAAATAATGATGGATAAGCTAAAAAAATGCTTGCGCATTTTTTTTAACGCTTTTCAATCTATCACCGGCCGCCTACCGGGCGGCCTTACTTAGGAGGAAAAATGAAAATCAAGAAATTATTTGGAATGGTATTAGGAGCAAGTATTATGATGTCTTGTGCAAATGCAGCGTCTGGCAGCAGTGCCTCTTCGCATCCGTTTAAAATCAGTGACAGTGACTATCAGAAGATGATGAATGACACTCTGGTTTCTACAGGAAATAATTATCGTCTCAAAAATGCGCTGGAAAAAATAAAGAATGGAGAAAAAGTAAGTCTTGCAACTTTGGGCGGTTCTGTAACAGAAGGCGCCGGCCCTGAAAAATTCACAGACGGCTATGCCTATCAGTTTTTCCGAGCTCTTAAAGCAGAGTACGCACCTGGAAAAGGTGAAAACCTTGTTTTTGACGGAGCCGGATTAAGCGGAACTCCTTCTCAGCTTGGAATCGTGCGCTATAAACAGGATGTTGTAGATGTTCTTGGCGGAAATCCAGATATTCTGATTATTGAATTTGCCGTAAACGATGGCGGAGATGACTTTTCTGCAAGAGGATTTGAAGCCCTTGTCCGCGATGCCCTTCTGGCAAGTCCTGATACAGCAGTAATCGCCCTTTATTCAGCTGCAACTTACGGAAACACTGCTGCCCAGAAAAAGCCGATTGCCAGTCATTATCAGATTCCTCAGGTTGATATTCTTCCGGTTGTAAAAAGTGCTCTTTCTAAAAAGACCTTCAGCCAAAAAGATTATTACACAGATAACGTTCATCCTACAAAATCTGGTCATCAGTTTATGTCTGACAGCCTTATGAACCTGATTTCTACAGTTGATAAGGCTGAAAAAGATGCTCAGGTATCAGTTCCAGAAGACTGCATAAAGACTCCTTCTTTTAGCGGAATGAAGATGATTACTAGTGATGATGAAAATGTCCGTATTTCTGCCGGTGCCTTTAATAAAAAAGATACTGCCACTCAGACTTTAAAAAAGACAAACAAGGGCGATTTTCCAAATAACTGGTATAAATCAGCTTCTTCAAAAGGCGAAAGCTTTAAGATGGATATTAAGTGCAAAAATCTTATCCTTACTTACAAGGTTCAGGGAAGCTGGCTTTCTGAAAAGTTTGGAAGTGCAGAAGTTTATGTTGATGGAAAAAAAGTGGACACTTATGACGGAGGAGCCGCAAACGGCTGGAATAACTGCGAAGCCCGCCTTATCATAGATGAAAAAACTGCCGACCAGCATACTGTAGAAATAAAAATGGCCCCTGGTTCTGAATCCAAGGGCTTTACGATTGTTTGCATGGGATATTCTTTGTAGTAGACAGAAGATTGCCCGGTCACGCCGGGCAATGACAGGTTAGAATGATATGCCCGCCCCTGTAATGCCCCGCCCCCCCGCTCATGCACGGGCATGGCCCATGCACGGCGCATGAGCCTGTCGAAATCACCTACACACTCATCACTGCTTTGGCCAGCTGGTCTGCACAGGATGTAGGCCGGCGGCCACAAGTATTTCCTGCCAGCAGCGCATTAATTTCTTCTGCGCTTTTTCCATTAACCAGTTTTGCAATTGCCTTAAGGTTTCCGTTGCAGCCGTTTGTAAAAACTACATTTGTAATGATGCCGTTTTCATCCTTATCAAATGTAATCTGTGTTGAACAGGTATTTTGAGTTTTGTAAGTGTGTGTCATAAAAACTCCTGTTTACTTTCTAGCAAGGCTTGCCTTTTTGCGGCATGATGAGTGATGCGTGAGGCTTAAAGTCTGCTATTTTTCAAGTTCTTTTGCAATATAAGCATCAATTTTTTCTGGTGTATCTGTTGGTGCAAAACGTTCAATCACACTTCCGTCTTTTGCAACCAGAAATTTTGTAAAGTTCCACTTGATTTTAGAACCAAGCATACCTTTCTGCTGGCTCTTAAGATAGGTGTAAAGTGGAGACTCATCTTTTCCGTTTACATCAATCTTTGCAAACTGAGGGAAAGTAATTCCAAAACGGCCTGTACAGAATGTATGAATTTCTTCATCATTTCCAGGAGCCTGATTTGCAAACTGATTGCATGGGAAGTCAAGAATTTCAAATCCTTTATCCTTGTACTTGTCATACAATTCCTGAAGTCCCTTATACTGGGGGGTAAAACCGCAGCCTGTTGCAGTGTTTACAATAAGAAGAACTTTTCCTTCATAGTCTTTCAGAGAAACATCATTTCCGTTTCTTGCCTTAACAGATAAATCGTACAAAGCCATAATATCACCTCTTAAATAGATTTTCAAGAAATTAAATTGTACACAATCAATTTCTAAAAATAATATACATTTTATTCTTGAAATTGTCAATTAAATTGTGTACAATTTTAAAAGATTTTTACTGGAAGGTGTTCTAATGGAAAATATGAATGATGCAGTTGGTGAATTTAATCCGCTTTCTCTTGATAATCAGATTTGTTTTGCTCTCTATGTATGTTCAAAAGAGATAATCAGAAAGTATACTCCTATTCTTGAACCTCTGGGACTTACATATACTTCGTATATTACACTGCTTGGTCTGTGGGAAAAAGACAATGTAACGATAAAAGAACTGGGAACAAGACTGTATCTGGATTCTGGGACACTTACTCCGCTCTTGAAAAAAATGGAAACTCAGGGGCTGGTAACAAGAAATAGAAGCAAGGAAGATGAAAGAACTGTTTTTATAAAGCTTACGGATGCCGGAAGAAAAATGCGCGAAAAATGCGGTGATGTTCCAAGGCAGATGATGTGCTATAATTTTCTGGATGCAAATAAGGCAGGGGAACTTTTGCGTTCACTCCATGCAATGATGACAAAGATAAACGAAGTCTGAAATTTTTCTTTTTAATACACTGTCTCTATGATATAATAGAAATATGGAATTCCAATCTGAAGCCAAAAAAAAGCTGTTAGTCGTTGATGACGATCCTATAATGTTAAGAACAATAAGAGGATGGCTTTCAGAAGATTATGATGTTTCTGTAGTCACATCAGGGCAGACGGCTTTTGCTTTTTTAAAAAAATTCACTCCTGACCTCATTTTGCTGGATTATGAAATGCCGGTTATGTCTGGGGCAGAAGTCTTTAAAAAACTTTGTGAAGACGAATCTACTTCCTCACTTCCTGTAATTTTCCTAACCGGAAGAGATGATGAAAAAGGATTAGAAGAGATAAAGGCACTTAACCCTAAAGGATGTATTCTAAAAACCCGTACACCGGCAGAAGTAAAGCAATATCTAGAGTCATTCTTTCTTTCAGCAGTTTAGCTTTTTGCAGGATGAGAGGCACTTATGAAACGAATGAGATATTTTTCCGCTGCAATGATTTTTTTCAGTTTTCTTGTCTCTGGGGTGATTTTTACTTATCTATATGCAAAAAATATAGATGAAGACCAGCAGAAAAGAGATATAGTTGCAGAAAACATATACAGTTCTGTGCATGAAGAAATCTATATGCCGATTGTTGTTTCCCGCACTATGGCGGCAGATACCTTTTTACAGGAAAAACTTTTGCATGAAAGTGAATACTCTGTAGAAGACATATCTTCAATGTTTGCGGCCTATTTAAAACGTGTACGTTCAGAAATGCATTATTCATCAGCCTTTGTCATTTCAGAAAAAACGCGCCGGTATTATTCTGCGCGCGGAATAGAAAAGCTGATAGACCCCCTTACTTCTCCTTATGATATCTGGTATCAGTTATTTATAGAAAGCGGAAAAACTTATGATCTGGATACGGATCGTGACCAGGCAAACGGCTTCCGTTGGACTGTTTTTGTAAATTACAGAATAACTGATGCCGCGGGAAATCTTCTTGGAGTATGCGGAGTTGGTGTGATTATGACAAATCTGCAGGGGATTTTTGAAGATTACGAATCAAAATATAAGGTAAAAATCAATCTGGTAGATCCTGACGGGCTGGTTCAGGTTGATACAAAAGAATCTGATATAGAAAATGCCTATATCACAGAAGCGATTGTAGATAATGCGTCTGCAGACCACTACACCTATTCTTCTCGTGGAGTAAACGGCTTCCGCATGACAAGATATATGAAGGAACTGGAATGGTATCTTGTGGTACAGGGAATAAATTCTCGTTTCGTAAATATTGTGTATTCTTATATTATTCTTGCAGTCTGTGCCCTGCTTTTCCTTGCTGTCTTTTTTATAGTTGAACACTTTGCAGTAAAGGATAATGTAAAGAGTTTTTCTACAGACGGACTTGAAGACCCTGTTACAGGCATTCCTAATCGGGAATATTTAAGGGAAGCCTACGGAGAAGAGGGTGTATTCAATACGACAAGGTATAAATCTATAGCGGTTTTTGATGTAGATAATTTTAGGACAATTAATGAAAACAATGATGGTGCTGATGTGCTCAAATCTGTTGTGTCATTTGCCAATGATTTCTTTGCATGGAAAGGACTTCTTATCAGGTGGACAGATGATGATTTTGTTGCTCTGCTGGAAATGCCTGTAGATGATGCTGTAGAAAAGTTCAAGGAATTCTGTTTTACAGTAAATAGAGAACTGGGAATAACTGTTTCTGTTGGTGTTACGGAAGTTAATCTTTCTGATACTATAAAAGTTAATTACTATCGTGCTGTACAGAAATGTTATCTTATGAAAGAAAAAGGTGGGAACGGAGTCTGTAAGAATTGAAGCAAAAAATAAAATCTAAGAAAAAGAAATCTTTTCACAGTCTGCGTACTACGCTGTTTCTTATGTGCATGGGGCCTCAGCTTCTTGTGTTTGCACTGGGAGCAGGAATAAGTCTTAGAATTCAAAAAAAATCTAATTCCGAAGTCAGTCAGGTTAATTTTAATCATGAAGCAGACAGAAAAGCTGCTGAATTCAACGAATATTTTGATTCCACTGTTAGGGCGGTTAATGTTACTGCCGAATACATTCTTAACTCAATCGATGAAAATAAAATTGTCTCTGATCCAGAATACAAAAAAGAATATATGGCATCTCTGGAACAGGTTATGTCCAAGTTTGCAAGAACTTCAAAAGGTGCTGTTTCTGCTTATTTTAGAATGGAATTGAATGCTTTTGGTCCGGAAGAAGGTATTTTCATGGTGGGCACAAATAAAAAAGGCTATAAGATTGTTCATCCTACTGATTTAAGTCTTTATGCCCCTACAGATATAAAGCATGTCGGCTGGTATTATCTGCCCGTATGGGAGGAAAAGGCAGTCTGGATTCCTCCCTATGAAAATTCAAATATAAATATGTATGTTTTTTCTTACGTTATGCCTATTTATAAAGATTCCATCCTTCTGGGGGTGGTTGGCATAGATTTGAACATGGCCACTCTTAAAAGTCTGACAAGTGAATTAAGTTATGAAAATATGTCTGCAATGATTCTTACAAAGACTTCAGATTTAATTTTTTATAACAGCAGTCAGAAATTCTCGCAATCTGTAGAAGCTGTTGTTGATTTGCGTGAAATGAAATCTTTTTTGGATAACGGAAAGCAGAGTGAAATATATGAAGTAATGTGGGATGGGCAGGAAAGGTATTCAATGTACAGGGAACTTTCCAATGGAATGAAGTTTGTTCTTCTGCTGCCAAAATCAGTGCTGAAAAATAAAGAAATCATTACCCTTGTCTGGTTTGCGGTCATTTTTGTGGTGATGGCCTTCTTTGGCTTTCTGATTTTCAGGTACGGCATTATTCATATCATGAAGCCGGTTAATGAACTTACAGAAGCATCTTACAGACTTTCCAGAGGAGAATTTGGAATTCCTGTAAATTATCATTCTAATAATGAACTGGGAATCCTTTCTCATAATATAAGGAAAATGGCTTCTCAGCTAAATGAATATATTGAATATATCAGGGAACAGGCTAAAAGGGAACGAGAGGCTAAAGAGGTTGCAATTAATGCTTCAAAGGCAAAATCGAACTTCCTTGCAAATATGAGCCATGAAATTCGTACTCCAATAAATGCCGTTCTTGGTATGAATGAAATGATTCTGCGTGAAACATTGCGTGATGACATAAGGACTTACTCCCTTAATATAAAAAATGCAGGAAAAGCCCTGCTCGCTCTTGTAAACGATGTTCTTGATTTTTCTAAAATTGAATCTGGAAAAATTGAACTTGTACAGGATACTTATGATCTGTCTTCTATGCTTATGGATTTGATTTCTACCATTTCTGAAAGAATAGAAAAAAACGGTCTGGAATTCAAACTGAATATCAATAAGGAAATTCCTTCAAAACTTTTTGGAGACAGTGCAAAATTAAAGCAGTGCATATTAAATCTTCTTACAAATGCAGTTAAATATACTCAGAAGGGGGCTGTTACATTTACAGTTGACTACCGCGAAATTCCTTATTCAGACGGTAAAAAAATTGCCCTGCAGGTAAAAATTACAGATACAGGAATTGGAATTAAGGAAGAGGATTTGGAAAAGCTCTTTTTGCCTTTTGAGCGTATTGAAGAAAACAGGAACCGCACTGTTGAAGGTACGGGGCTTGGTCTGAACATTGTTCAGCGTATTTTGGAAGTAATGGACAGTAAACTTGAAGTAAAGAGTGAATACGGTTCTGGTTCAACTTTCTCTTTTTCTGTTGTTCAGGATGTTGTTGCCTTGATTCCGCTTGGCGATATTATGAAGAAATACAAAGAAAAGGTTCTTTCTATGGAAGGGTACAAAGAAACTCTTTTTGCGCCTGATGCCAGAATTCTTTTTATAGATGATACTGTAATGAATCTGGAAGTTGTAAAGGGACTTCTAAAGAAAACTCTTATAAAAATTGATGCGGTTTTAAGCGGGCAGGAAGGCCTGGAACTTGTTCGTCAAAATGAATATGACATAATTTTTATTGATCACCGTATGCCTATTATGGATGGGCTTGAAACTCTGGATAGCATGAAGTCTATGAAAGACAATAAAAGTGCTGGAAAACCTTGTATTGCACTTACTGCAAATGCCATAAGTGGGGCCAGGGAAATGTATCTTCAGGCTGGTTTTACGGATTATCTTTCTAAGCCAGTGAGCCCGGATAAACTTGAAGAAATGATCAGGGAATATCTTCCGGCTGAAAAATTGAGGGAATCTTTGGACGGACTGGGACAGTCTGATGAAGGAAGTGCTGCTGCGGATGCTTTGGGCATGAGCACTTCAGATAGGGGAGAACAGATAAAAAATCCTTTACCGGAAGTAGACGGCATAGATTTGAATCTTGCCAGAACTTATTGCGGTTCTGATGAACTTATGTTAAAAATGTTTGCCCTGTTTCATTCTTCAGCTGCTAAAGGTGCTGATGAAATTGAAAGCCTCTGGAAAAAGGGAGACCTGGCTGCTTACAGGGTAAAAGTTCATGCCCTAAAATCTTCTGCGCGAACAATAGGGGCAAATAAGCTTTCTCAGATGGCACTTGCTCTGGAAATGGCGGCTGCAGACAGCAATATGGAAACAATCAATTCTGATACTCCAGCCTTGTTGGAGCAGTATAAGAGCCTTGCAGACTCTCTGCTTGTGTATGATTCGACAGCTTTTTCTCAAGAAAAATCACCTGAGGATTCTCATGCGCCTTTTAATGAGGCGGACGTAAAAAAATGTCTGGAAGATTTTAAGAAAGCCTGTGAAGACTTTGATTTGGATTTGCTTGAAAATACAGTTGGAGAGCTTCAAATGCATGAGTTGCCTGCGGCTTTTGTTGAAGATTTTAAGAAGATTCGTGAATTTGTTAGAGATGTGGATTTTGAAGGACTGGCGGCTTTCCTGAAAGAATTATAAATTTTGCCATGTGGGTGGGGGTGTAGTGGTGTGCGGTGCGGCCCTGGTCTGATTATTGCATGGGCTTCTTTAGGTATTCACAATCCCCTGATTTTCCTATAAAATCATAATATGAATATAATTGTTGTTGGCAGTGGTGGTCGTGAGCACACTATATGCTGGAAATTAGCTCAGAGTTCACTTGTAGATAAAATCATTGTAGTTCCTGGAAACGGCGGAACTGCACTTGAAGAAAAATGCGTAAATGTAAATCCAAAAGATTGTGATTATATTGCAGACGGCGAAAACGCTTATGTTGCCATCGCAAAACACGAAGGTTGCCGAATGGCTGTAATCGGGCCGGAAGACCCTCTTGCAGAAGGACTTGCAGATGAATTCTGGTCCGCAGATATTCCTTGTGTGGGGCCTAAAAAGGCTGCTGCCCAGCTGGAAGCAAGTAAAGACCTTTCCAAGAACTTTATGAAAAAGTACGGGGTTGCCTGTGCTGCAAGCGAAACTTTTGTAAATAAAGATGCTGCCTGTGAATATATCAGACAGCATGGGGCACCGGTCGTTGTAAAAGCCGATGGACTTGCTGCTGGAAAAGGTGTTGTGGTTGCCGCAACTGTAGAAGAGGCCCTTGCCGCTGTAGAGGATTTAATGGAAAGCGGACGCGTTGGCGATGCAGGTAAAAAACTTGTAATAGAAGATTATCTGGAAGGTGTGGAAATTTCTGTTCTTGCGGCAGTTTCCGTTACTCCAGAATTTGCAGTAAGCGGAAATGCAACAATTAAAGCATTCCAGCCAGCCCGCGACCACAAGCGTCTTAATGATGGTGCAAAAGGCCCTAATACTGGCGGAATGGGTGCTGTTTCTCCTTTGGATGACGTAACTCCTGAGATTATGCAGCAGTTCAGCAAGGATATTCTTGAACCGACCCTTAACGGTCTGATTAAAGAAAAGTTTGATTATCGCGGATTCATTTTCTTTGGCGTAATGCTTACAAAAAATGGGCCTAAACTTCTTGAATACAATGTTCGCCTTGGCGACCCTGAAACTCAGGCTGTTCTTCCTCTTATGGATTTTGATATGGCTGCCTTGTGTGCCGCAATTTTGAACGGTTCACTTAAAGACTTTGACTTGAAGTGGAAGAAAGGCTATCAGGTTGCGCCGGTTATGGTAAGCGGCGGTTATCCGGGAAGCTACAAAAAAGGCTGTGAAATTACCTTTAACGAAGGAATACTGAAGGCAAGCGGTGCCAAGATTTTTGTTGCAGGTGCTGTAAGCGGTCGTCGTGGCGGAGATCTGCTCACAAGTGGCGGACGCGTTCTTGCTTCAAGTGCATTCGGCTCAACTTTCAAAGAAGCCTGGGCTAAAGCATATCAGGGCATTTCTGCCGTTAAGTTTGAAGGCTCTTTCTACCGCAAAGACATCGGTATGCCGGGGGCCGCCGAAAGCGGAAAACTCTAATTATTCCAAAAGATTATAATGTGGTGGTGAATGTTTCCAAAACCACCACATAAAAAGGTTCTTCCCCGTACCTAAATCTTAAATTTTCTTAAACTCTTTCTTCTGAATTGGTTTTAAAAATTGTTTTTTCAAATCTTTTGGATTATGGAAAATTAGAAGTTCTGAATTTGAGAGTTCATTTTTCTTATGCTTTATGTCCAGAAGTTTGAGGGTACAAATTAAATCTGCAACCTGAAAGAGTTTGTAATCTTTGGGGGAGACTTTTCTGACATCATATTTAGAAAGTTCTGTAAAAAGGACTGAGTTTAAGATACGATTCAAATTTCATGGTAAAATAAAACAGTTTTGCCAATATAGCACGACGTTCATTTGGAGGCATGTTTTTATAGATTTCTTCTCGACGAATTATGGGTTCTGTATGAATTGTGAAATCTTTACCTAATCCCATTGTTTCAAGAGATTCGTTAAGATGTTTTATATTCGTAAGTATATCTTTGTTTTGGTCATGGAAAATCATTGTTATAATGTAATATGGAGAATGTACGCTGTATTCACCGAAATCACCACTTTCGTCAACAAAAATACTGAGTTGGCCCATGACGGCTCCATAAAAAGAAAATGGCGGGTCAGTTTGCCCGCCGTCGTAGGTTGGACCAGGGTCTCTTCGACCAGCCCAAGAATCATTATAGGTGATTTTGAATATTTGTCAAGATAAATACAAAATATCACCACCAGTGCGGTTGGAAAGACAATGCCTCTTTTAGAGGTGTTAGTAAATTCATAAAGTCTGGGCAGAAAATGATGTGCAGGGCAAGATAACCTGCCAGGCAACAAATCACAAATAGAATCGACTTAGTTTTAACAACTTTTACAGAAAAGCCCATGGAAAATTGCAGGGCAAAGAGAATCAGGATTAAGCACATCAGAAAAATGTGCAGAAATGGCGTGTTCCAGTTCAGTAAGTTTTTCCTTTAGAATTCCCGAATCAAAAGTATAAGTATATAGAGTTCCAGATGTCTTTAGCTGGATTACCGATTTACAGTCCTGCCTTGCCGTTTCCTCAGAAGAAAGTGTTGAAGTTCCCAAAAACGTAATATTTTCCTTTTCAAGGAAACTCTGATTTCGGGGAGATATATCTTTCATCCCGTCTGATATATCAGTATTTTCCGCAGTAGCAGGATGATTCCAGACAAAACCTTTCTTTGTAAAAATAAAACCTTTCCTCTGCCAGATAGAAGATTCGGAACTGCTAAGCCAGAATGCCGCAAGAATGTCGTCATCATCACCGATATTATAATTCTGCCGAATTGTTTTTTCAGAGGAGTTTGTAAAAGATAGCTGGATTTGGAAAGATTTTGATTGCATACGAACTCCTATAAATGTCAGTAAATGGATACAAAAAGGGGGTATTTTATCTTTTAGGTAATATTTTATGGTTGAAATAATAAAATTGCAAGAAGGATTTACTGTTTGTTTTTTTTTATTTATTTCGGCGGAAAGCCTGTTGTAGAGCTGCTGGAGCGACATTAAGTTCTTTTGAGATGCGGGCAATGAGGTTTGCAGAGGCAAATTGAGTTCCTGTTTCTATGATGGAAAGATGTTTTTGTGTTATTTCCAGCCGTTTTGAAAGTTCCGACTGAGTGAGTCCTGCCATCTTTCTGTATTTTTGAACGTTTTTCCCGAATAAAGCAGGAATGTCCAGTTCCGTTTCTTCCATGAATGTAATTATCGCATTCATGAAAGGTTCTTGGAACTTTTAGATAGGTAATAAATATTACCTATCTATAGGTACTACAGGCACGTTTTGTATGGCATTTACGGCATTGTTTGTTTAGAGATATTTAGAAAGCTCGCTGCGGATGCCGTCTAAGCGGGAGTCTGAAAGGCCAAAGTCCATCTGTTTGTAAGACCAGGCGGCGCGGCCGATTCCGTGTCTGTTGAAAGATGTGGAAATAAGGCGGTACCACTCCAGAGTGTCTTCAGGACTGGCACGGTCGATAACTCCGTATTCACCGCAGTAAAGGCGGACATTGCGGCTTTCTGCAATGTTTACGGCTTCTGCAAAAATTGATTCAAAATATTTTTCATCAACAGTGGCGTCCTGAGGGAACATCTTAAAGGTAATTCCAATCTGTCCGACTTTTGCTTCTGTCATTTTTTCATATTCACTGAATTTTGATTTAAGGGCAAAGCGGAAGTCTGGATTCATCAAATCTCCAACCCAAGGGGCTCCCTGATGTGTAAACAGAAGCGGATCATAGCAGTGGAAGTTGTAGACAATGTTTTCATCATAAGGTTCATCCAGGTCTTTTACAGAAGCAAGAGAGTTGTTCCAGTAGCTTCCCACAAGTATTTTTGTTTCTGGCGCAATTTTTCTGATACGTTCAATACAGGTGCGGGCAATTGCATTCCATTTTTTGCAGAAAGACTGGTCTGTTACCTCGTTCAAAAGTTCAAAACAGATTTCCCTGTCTGTACCTTCAAAGGCATTTGCAAAATGATTGGCAAAAGATTCCCAGAGTTTATAAAAGCGTTCCTGATAAACAGGATTGTCAAAAAATCCGGCTTCTTTTTCTCCTTTGTCAAAAGAAAAGCCTGCGGTCTTGTGCAGGTCTAAAATCATATTAAGATTGTATTTTTTGCACCAGTTTATGGCCTTTTGAAGCCGTTCATATCCTTTTTCAATCGGCTTTCCGTCTGCACTTTCTACAAGATTATAATCTACCGGAAGTCTTATGTGATCCATACCCCAGCTGCTGATTGTCTTAAAATCGTCTTCAGTTATGAAAGTGTCATAGCGGTTTTCTGAATGGTCACACTGGGAATACCAGCCGCCAAGGTTTACTCCATGCATGAATCCGTCGAATTTTTTCATAATTCCTCCAAAATGATGTTTTATAAAAAGCAAAACCCGCTTCTTATTATAATTATATATAGGAAGCGGGTTATATGTAACAGAATATTCTGCTTTATATTAAAATATTTATAAGTTTGCTTTATTCAAGAGATTTTACTGAACTGAATACAGCAAATCTTCATAAGTTGGGAAAGGCTTGTATTCTTCACCCAAAAGAACTTCTATCTGGTCTGCTACGTTGCGAACTTCTTCCATTGCTGGAATCACAACTTTTGCGTAGGCATGGGCACGCTTCATCAAATCTTCAATTTTGCGTGTTTCTTCATGCTTTGCAGAAAGTTCGTCTGCCTTATTGGAAAGGTCGTTTACAAGAGTGTTTAGCTTTTCCATAAGTTTGAGTCCGGCATTGCAGAGATTCATTACACGCTGCATTTTGAATTCTGTGTCTGCAAGTACATTCAGATATTTAAAGGCCGCAGGCATTATGTCTTTGTGAACCATTTCAAGCATTGTGTTTGATTCAATATTGACTACCTGGCAGTATTTTTCCAGCTTGATGTCGTAGTGGCTCTTCATTTCTTCCGGTGTGTAGATTCCCATGCGGGTGAAGAGGTCTATGTTTTTCTGGTCGATGTAGTGCTCGATTGCCTTTGGTGTTGTGCGGTAGTTTTTGAGGCCGCGGCGTTCTGCTTCTTCTATCCATTCCTGTCCGTAGCCGTTGCCATTAAAGAGGATGCGCCAGTGGGCTGTGATTTCGCGTTTAATCAGCTTCTGCAGGTCTGTATCAAAATCTTTTGACTGCTCCAGTTCGTCTGCAAAGGCGCGGAGTGAATCGGCAAGAATAGCGTTCATTATTGTGTTCGGCCCGCTGATTGAAAGGCTGCTTCCTACGGAGCGGAATTCAAAGCGGTTTCCTGTGAAGGCAAATGGAGAGGTTCTGTTGCGGTCTGTGGAATCTTTTGGAATTGGCGGGAGCACGTCTACACCGATTGTCATTTTTCCGCCGCGGTTTCCGTTGTAGTCTGTGCCGTCTTTGATTGCCTTAAGAACTGCATCCAGCTCGTCGCCAACGTAAATTGAAACAATGGCCGGAGGTGCTTCGTTTGCTCCAAGGCGGTGGTCGTTACCGGCAGAGGCAACTGAGTAGCGCAGCAAATCCTGGTTTTCATCAACAGCTTTAATTACGGCTGTGAGGAAGAGAAGGAACTGGGCGTTGTCGCGGGGAGTTTTTCCAGGGGCAAAAAGATTTTCGCCAAGGTCGGTTGCAATTGACCAGTTGTTGTGCTTTCCGCTGCCGTTTACGCCTTCAAAAGGCTTTTCGTGAAGCAGGCAGATAAGTCCGTGGCGGCGGGCAACCTTCTTCATAATTTCCATTGTCAGCTGATTCTGGTCTGCGGCAAGGTTGCTTGTCGTGAAGATTGGAGCCATTTCGTGCTGGGCAGGAGCAACTTCGTTGTGTTCTGTTTTGCTGTATATTCCAAGCTTCCAAAGCTCTTCGTTCAAATCTTCCATATATTTGATGACGCGTGGCTTGATGGCGGCAAAATACTGGTCGTCCATTTCCTGACCTTTTACCGGGCGGGCACCAAAAAGGGTACGGCCGCACATTTTCAAATCCTTGCGCTTCTGGTAGAGCTTTTCATCAATCAGAAAATATTCCTGCTCAGGGCCCATGGTTGTGGTAACGTGCTTTGCCTTATTGCCAAAAAGTTTGAGGATGCGAAGGCTCTGCTCGTTGATTGCTTCCATAGAGCGGAGGAGTGGAGTTTTTTTATCGAGTGCCTCTCCGTTGTAAGAACAGAAGGCTGTTGGAATACAGAGAGTGTGGTCTTTTACAAAAGGATAAGAAGTCGGATCCCAGACAGTGTAGCCGCGGGCTTCAAAGGTAGAGCGTTTTCCGCCGTTAGGGAAGGATGAAGCGTCAGGCTCGCCCTTAATCAGTTCTTTTCCGCTAAAACTCATGATGATTTTGCCTTCTTCTACAGGAGAAAGGAAGGAATCGTGTTTTTCTGCGGTAATGCCTGTGAGCGGCTGGAACCAGTGTGAATAATGGGTGGCACCTTTAGAAATTGCCCAGTTCTTCATTGCTTCGGCAATCTGATTTGCGGCCTCCAAATCTAGCGGAGTTCCTTCTTCCATTGTGTGCTTTAAGGCTTTGTATGTTTCAGAAGGAAGCATTTCTTTCATTACAGTCTGATTAAAAACCAGACTTCCAAAAAGTTCAGGAACGTTCGTATTTGCCATGAGGAAACTCCGTTATTTTTCTATATATAGCCTTATTTTAGTGATTTACAGGGAGATTTTCAACGAATTTTGCATGGCCTTTAACTGCTTCTTGCGCTCGTACATTTCATGGTCAGCCCGTTCAAACATCTGATTAAAAGTAGAGTCAGTTTCCGGCATATATTCCGTAAATCCACAGGAAATAACGGCTTTTCCCATTGAAAGGTTCTGTTCTATCTGAATATTAAAATCAGTCAGCAGTTCTTTATGATTTGTAAAATCATCACCTGAAATAAAGGCAATAAATTCATCTCCACCGATTCTGTAAACAGGGCTATGCTTAAAGGTCGTGCAGATTATGGAGCTTGCGTCCCTTATGTATTTGTCTCCAGTATCATGTCCGTAGTTATCATTAATCTTCTTCAAATCATTTAAATCAAAAAAAGCCAGTCCAAAATTTTCCAGAACCTTTTCCTGCATCTTCAGTTCAATGCCGATTGAATCTTCAAGATATGCCATCTTGTTTTTTACGCCGGTCATAGGGTCTGAATAAGCCATTTTTCTGGTAGTTCCCAGTTCTTCTTCCTGAAGTTTTTTAGCCTGAATGATTGCTTCAAGTTCCGTCCTCTGTGCTTCTTTTTCATCTTCTACAACAAAGGTATGAAGCAGGCAGGTTCCCAGCATATAGCCGATTGCATAGTAAGGTAAAAGCGGATAAAGCATCTGCAGGGTAACAAGAATTATCATGCTAAGACAGAAGAGTCCGATTGCACCATGACGGCGCTTTATGTTTCCTTCTGTTTTTTTGGTAATAAAAAACATATATGTATTTACAGTTGTGAACATAAGAATCTGGAAAATTAAATTAAGATTTCTGGCAAAACCTGTGTGATAGATTCCTTCTTCATCAAACCAGAAAGCTATTGGAATAAAGAAATTCACTATAAGAACTGTAATCTGCAGAAAAAGAAAAAAGATGCCTGTATATTTGAGAAAAGTTGAAAATTTATTCTGTCTGTTCAGATAGATGCTGACGTATTTTGTCCATAAATATACCGAAAATGCCATTACAATAAAGTATATGGTAGTCTCTATGAATACGGCTTTTGTTAATTTTAAGCTGTAAAGGGGTTCCCAGATAATATCTGTTATGTAATATAGAAGAACTGTGATCAGAAAGTTTCTGTATGCTTTGTAGGAAGCAGAAAGATTTGTTTTTGAAGGATTGATTATTATGTCATAATTATTTATAAGAAGAATCAATGATGCGATTATTCCTATGCTCGAATAATACATTCAAAAAACTCCAATTTTCTTTATCTCTTTTTCTTATTATAAAACGTTTTACAGTGTTTGAAAAGAAGGAGTTTCTGAAGGAGTTTCTGAAGATGTTCCGGCGTGACTACCCTGCGATGGACAAAGCAAAGGCATTATGACAGGGCTTCTGCATTATAAAAAGATTTACGTAATCTTAGCGCGAGGGAGCCATGTTTTCGCAAAATTAATTTATAATGCGGAACCCCTGGGCATTATGAGGTGTCTGCTCTGGGTGAGTTGAAAAGTGCGGTGTTTCTGTGTAGAATATCAAAAAAAGATTTGAGGAATAAAATGAGCGAAGAAATTCAGTACACAGACATAAACAAAAGTTTTGAAGCCGCTTTGGAGCGCAGTAAGAAGATTGAAGAGGATTTGACAAAAAATCCTAAAAAATACCGCGTACTTACCGGAGACCGTCCTACAGGCCGTCTGCATATAGGGCATTATTTTGGTTCAATTCAGAATCGTGTTCGCCTTGCAAATATGGGTGTTCCAACAATGATTCTGATTGCTGACTATCAGGTTTTAACAGACCACGATGCATATCAGGAAATCAGTCAGAATACAAAACAGCTGGTAATTGACTACCTTGCAGCAGGAATTGACCCGAGCAAGCAGGATGTAATTATTTATCCTCATTCTTATGTTCCGGAATGTAATCAGCTGATGATTCCTTTCCTGACTCTGGTTTCAAATGCTGAACTTAGCCGCAACCCGACTGTAAAGGAAGAAATTGAATCTGCCGGTCTTAAAAATGTAAATGCCGGAATGTATACATATCCTGTACATCAGGCCTGCGATATTCTTTTCTGCAAGGGAAACGTTGTTCCTGTGGGAAAAGACCAGCTTCCTCATCTGGAAATGACACGAACAATCGCCAGCCGCTTTAATAAAAAGTTCTGTACAGATGCCGGAAAAGAGCCTGTATTCCCTGAGCCTCAGGCCCTGCTTTCTAAAACTCCGATGATTCTGGGGCTGGACGGAAGCCAGAAGATGTCTAAGAGCCGCGGAAACGCCATAATGCTGAGCGCAACAGAAGACGAAACTGCAAAACTGATTAAAAAGGCCAAGACTGACCAGGACCGCAACATTACTTATGACCCTGTAAATCGTCCGGAAGTGGCTAACCTTCTTATGCTGATTTCACTTTGTACCGGGGAAGAGCCTGCTGCAATTGCGGCCCGCATCGGGGACGGTGGCGGCGGGGCCCTGAAGGCTCAGCTGACAGAGGCTTTGAATGAAAAACTACGCCCTCTGCGTGCAGAACGTGCCCGCCTTGAAAAAGACCCTGAATATATCAGAAAGGTACTGCTGGACGGTGCTGCAAAAGCCCGCGAGATAGGTATTAAAACTCTGGAAGAAGTAAGAGAAAGAATGAATATGCTCATATAGAAGACGCGTTAAAAAAAATAGTCCTGTGGACTATTTTTTAGCGTCGTCCACCAACTTGCTCGCTCGATTTATCGAGCTGCTCATATAACAAATCGCCTGCGGTACCTATTGTACACAATAATATCGTATGCTATTATAAAACCATGACTCAATTAGATTTCAATTTAAAAGATGCGGTCAGCAGCCGTTACAGTATGAGGACTTTTTCTTCAAAAGAAGTAAGTGCAGAAACACGCCGGAAGATTTTAGATTATGCAGAAAAGATTTCTAATCCTTTTGGACCAAAAATCAGAATTAAATTTATTGAAAAAGAAACAAGTGCAGAAGGCGAAAAACTTGGAACCTACGGAATTATAAAAAATGCAAAACTTTTTCTTGGTGTTGCGGTAAAGAATGTGCCCGGAGCGCAGGAAGGCCTTGGCTATGAATTTGAACAGCTGGTTTTGTATATGACAAGCCTTGGCCTTGGAAGCTGCTGGATTGGCGGAACTTTTGACCGCGGTGCTTTTGCCCAGGCTATGAAGCCGGAATCCGACGAAATTTTTACAATTATTTGTCCTGTTGGATATGGAACCGGAAAAAAGCGTCTTTTTGAAAAAATCATGAGGCTTAACCTTAAGGCCGATAAAAGGCTTCCATGGAACAGCCTGTTTTTTAAGGATGATTTTGAAAAGCCGCTGGAAAAAAGTGATTGTTGCGGTTATGAAGATGCACTTGAACTTTTGCGGCAAGCTCCCTCTGCGGTGAACAAGCAGCCCTGGCGCATCCTTTTTGACGGTAAGGCATTTCACTTTTTTGAAAATCATTCCATGGCCGTTGCAGAAGGGGCTGTAGATATTCAGCGGGTTGATATGGGAATCGGCCTGAATCATTTTCATCTTGCAGCCCAGGAAAAAGGACTTGCCGGGCATTTTGAAAAAACTCAGACTTCCGTTCAGCTCCCGGAAAATACAGAATATGTAATTTCTTGGATTGTGGATTAGAAATTAGAAATGCGGATTTTATAAAAGCCAGATTCAGACTACACCACAGATTCCCCGGCAAGGTACATGAAGTATTCGGCGACCTGTTCGGGGCTGTCTGAAAATTTGTTGCCAGACCAGTATTTTAGGATATCGCTGAAAGTGGAGGCAATGTGGGAATGGGTAAGTTCAGGCGGGAGACTGCTGGAAGCCTTTAGTTTTTCATCACAGATTCTGGCAACTTTTTCTCCCATGCGCTTGTAAAAAATGTCTGCGGATTTTCCCAGAAGAAAAGTTTTAGCCTTTCCTTCATTTTCGCGGATATGAATGTACATGTGGGTAATTTCACCTTTGAGGTTGTTCTGAAAGGCATGGCCGTCATTATGTTCAATTTCATCAAAAACATGATAAATCAGGGTGTCCAGAATCTCATCAAAAACTTCGTCCTTGTTCAAAAAGTTTTCGTAAAAAGTTGACCGCCCCACGTTTGCCTTTTTAATGATGTCGGCAACAGTGATGCTCTGATATTCCTTTTTTGACATCAGTTTTGTGAGGGCTTCTATAATTGCCGTCCGGGTTTTTTCTACACGTCTGTCCATAACTTCTTCCGCACAAATTCCGATTTTTATCCGCTTTCGGACATCTTATCTACTTTGTTCTTAAAATTCTTTCTGCCAGACACTATGTTTATATCCGTACACTATGTCCGCTTTTGGATATATTGTATCACATTTCCTGTTAAAGAGGTAGTAAAAATGTCAAAACTTTCAGAATGGTATGAAGAACATAGCGACCGTCTTCGCCTTATTTTTGTAATTATTTCTGGAATAATGCTTGCCGCATCTTTGATTTTTTCATGGACCGGCAATGCAGAAAAAATTGAGCGCTTAGACCCTGCCTGGGCGGCTATAATTCTGTGCGGCCTGCCTATTGTTCTTGGGGCAATTGTGGGGCTTGTGAAAGAGCATGACATTACTGCCGATGTGCTGGTTGCCCTTGCCCTGATTGGTTCTCTGATTCTAAAAGAATTTTTTGCGGCCGGAGAAGTGGCTTTTATCATGCAGATTGGTTCCATTCTGGAAGATTTTACTTCTGAGCGGGCAAAAAAAGGAATTTCAAAACTGATTAAGCTGACTCCTAAAAAGGCGAATCTGCTGCCTGGCGGGCTGGATGACAAATCCGGTCAGGTAAAAGTTATAGATGCAGACCAGATAAAACTGGGAGACATTCTGCAGGTGAGGGCTGGAGAAGCGATTCCTGTGGATGGAAGAATAGTTCGGGGTAGTAGCAGCGTAGACCAGAGTGCTATGACGGGGGAATCAATTCCTGTGGAAAAAAATCAGGGCGACCTGGTAATGAGCGGGTGTATAAATCAGAATGGCCTTATTCTGATTGAAGCGGTAAAAACTGCGGAAGACTCTTCATTGCAGCGTATGATAAAACTGGCTGAATCAGCTGATGCTCAAAAAGCAAAAATCGTGCGTAAGGCAAATATCTGGGCGGCGTGGCTTGTCGTGATTTCCCTTACCACTGCAATTGTTGCGGGAACTATAATCGGAATGCAAAATGATGACTTCTGGCTGGGCTTTACCCGAGCGGTAACTGTGCTTGTAGTTTTCTGCCCCTGTGCTTTTGTGCTTGCAACTCCAACTGCAATTTCTGCGGGAATAGGAAATGCTTCCCGGCACGGACTCCTTATTCAGTCTGGGGAAGCGCTGGAAAGAATTGCCGCTTCAAATATTGCGGTTTTTGATAAAACAGGAACCCTTACAAAGGGAAAGCCTGCTGTAGTAAAGGTTCAGTCCCTTTCAGAAATCAGCGAAAAAGAACTTGTAAGGATTGCCGCGTCTGGGGAGGCTCTTTCTAATCATCCTCTTGCAAAGGCTGTAATGGATTATAACAAAGAAGAACTTTATGAGGTTGCAGGTCACAGGACTATTGCCGGTCAGGGAATTGAATTTGAAATAAGCGGGAAAAAGTATCTTGTGGGAAGACTTGCCGGGCCGGGGGAATTGTCGGCGAGCGAACTGACGGCGGGCGAATTTTCTGACGAGGATGATTCTTCTTCTCTGGTTGCCCTTTACTGTGATTCCAGGCTTTTGGGAAAAATCTATATTCAAGACCAGATAAAAGAAAATGCAGGGGAAATGATTCATCAGCTGAAAGAACTGAATGTGCGTACTGTAATGCTGACTGGTGATAATGAAAAAACGGCTCGTCTGGTGGCGGAAGAACTTGGTCTGGATGATTTTCTTGCAAACTGTTCTCCAGAAGACAAGATGAATTACATAAAAAAGCAGGAAGCAGAGGGGAATAAGGTTGCAATGTTTGGTGACGGCGTGAATGATTCTCTTGCCCTGCGTTCAAGTTTTGCAGGAATTGCCATGGGCGGAATAGGAAGCGATGCTGCAATAGAAAGTGCGGAAGCGGTAATCGTTCACGATAATCTGGATGCGGTTCCTTATCTTTTTAAGATTTCGCGGAAAACACAAAAGCGGATTACCTTTAACTTATGTCTTTCTATGGTGATAAACTTTGTAGCGGTTGCTCTTGCAATAAGCGGAATTCTGAATGCAGTCTGGGGAGCGCTTTTCCATAACTGCGGTTCTGTACTGGTAGTTATAAGTGCCTTCTTGCTTTTATTCTGGAAAGGATGATTTGTGACGAAACTTCCGCCAAATCAAATCTTGTTTCAGATTGGATTTGACGGAAGAATGAAGTTTAGATTTTATTTTTTAATCTGCTTTGCAAATGTTTTTGCGCCTTCAATTACAAGAATGATGGCAAGAATAGACATTGCGGCAGCAAAGAAAAGCTGGAACCAGTTGCCCCATGCAAAGGCACCGGCTTTGGCAATGGCCATATCCTTTATTTTTCCAATAATTGTAATGATAAGGCTTGTGAGTGTTGCGGCAAGCATAAATACCATAGGAATAAAGAACATTTTGTTGTTCTTTCCTACGTTTCCAAGCCATGCGGCAACTGCCATAAGGGCAATACCTGCAAGAAGCTGGTTTGCGGCACCAAAGAGTCCCCAAATCTGAGAAAGGCTTAATCCTCCCAGAATACAGCCGATGATAACCATCAGGGCAGTACCAAAAAGAGGATTTGCAAGAACCTTTCTTACACCAGAAGCGTCTTTCCATGATTCTTCACCTTCTTTAAGGAAGAGTTCAGAGAACATGAAACGGCTCAGGCGTGTGGCTGTATCAAGGGAAGTAAGGGCAAATACAGAAACTGCAAGGGTGAGCAGGGCTTTTACTGTGTTGAAAACTGTGCTTCCAGGGGCACTGAACATAGTAGCAATACCTGTTCCGAATGCGTTTGGTGGAGAGCCTGCAAAAACCCACTGACCTGCATCATTCTGAGAAAGGAACTGGCTTGAAACAACGCCAACTGCAATCAGGGAAATAACGCCGAGTGCAGATTCAATAAGCATTGAACCGTAACCGATAGCCTTTGCGTGTGCTTCGCTGTCCAGCTGTTTTGAAGAAGTTCCTGTTGCAATAAGGGAATGGAATCCCGAACAGGCACCGCAGGCAATCGTAATGAAGAGGGTAGGGAAGAGAGGACCTATCTTCTGGTTCCAGCCTGTAAATGCAGGAAGGGTAAAGGTAACGTTGCGGGCTGAGCCTGTAAAGGCAGAAAAGACGATTCCTGCCAGGGCAAGTATAATCATTGCGTACAAAAGAAATGATGAAAGATAATCGCGAGGCTGGAGCATAATCCAGACTGGAATAAGGGATGCAACTGCAATATAAAGACCGATGAAAACAATCCATGCAGTTCTAGTCATTGCAAAACCACAGTTCAGACCAAGAATTACGATTGCAACAATTCCAACTATACCAATAATTGTGGCAGGCAGAGTTTTCATTCCGCATTTGTTTGTGAGGATTCCATACACAACGGCAAGAACGATAAAAAGAAGAGAAATGATTGCTGTTGTCTGATTTCCTGTAGGATTTGCAGTAAATCCGAAAGTCTTAGGAGCATCTGCAGCAGTTAAAAATGTGCTGGCAACAACGTTTACAAAGGAAGCAATTACGAGGATAAGAACAAGAAGGGCAAAAATAATGAAAAGTTTCTTTGATTTTGAACCCATGGAATCTTTGATGATTTCACCAACGGTTTTTCCGTCATGACGGATGGAAGCAAAAAGCGAGCCGAAGTCCTGAAGTCCTCCAAAGAAAATTCCTCCTACAACACACCAAAGGAATACTGGCACCCATCCAAAAACTGCGGCCTGAATTGGTCCGTTAATAGGTCCTGCTCCCGCAATGGAAGAAAAATGGTGTCCCATCAGAACTGCCGGTTTAGCCGGTACATAATCAACCCCATCCTGCTTTTCATAGGCAGGAGTCTTTCTTTTCGGGTCAATTCCCCACTGTTTTGCAAGCCATGAGCCGTAGAAAATGTAACCTACGAGCAGCAAAACAATTGCAGCAATAATGATTAATAATGCTGACATTTTGAATGTCCTCCTCTTTTAATAGAGCTTTTTTATACGCATCCGTAGCAAAATACGGCTGTGGGCAAGAATTTAACCTAGGAGATTTTTTTCGATAAGTTTTGCAAAATCTTTTCCCTGACGGTTTGAATAAAGTTCAAGCGTAGAAAGATCACAGACGGCAAGCTTAAAATTGCTCCATCCGTAAAAACTGAATTTGTATGATTTGTAAAACTTTGTCTTTTTTATGGCGCGGGCACTTTCTTCCAGAAGAGAGTCTGTAAAAATCAGCAGAACAACATCTGAATTTCTGTGTCCGTTATAAGGATGAACTTTTTCAAGTCCCATAAGCCATGCTTTTTCTGAAAGTTCCGCAAGTTTTTGAAGTGTAAGCTCCTGGCATTTTGCAAAATATACGAATTCGTTTGAATCTATATCTGCAATATGGGCTGAACGCACAAGAAAATACTGTTCGTTATGGGAGCGGAATTCTGCTTCTGCGCAGAATGGGGAATCTGATAAGTCGTCTTCTTTTTTTACTGTGTAATACTGGGCAAAAGCCGGCAGTATTTTTTCTATTGCTTCTGAACTTTCCATGAATAGCCCTTTTTAAAAAAGTATAATGCCGGATAATATTCAGTGTCAATAAAGAACTTTAGTAAAACTGTAGAAAAATTTGTTATTTTAAGGCTGACTGCCTGAGCTTATAATTATGACTGATTTTTTTTGAGCGGGGCCTTGAAAGACATTTTGCGGGGCGTTGCTACCTTTTCAAACTTTACCGTGTATGTGCCGGCCGTCTGGTCTATTTTCAGGATTTGCCCCCGCCCCAGAATACCGTGTTCTACGGTGTCGCCTTCTGCAAGGTCTGCCAGGGCGTCTTTTTTTTGCAGAGTGCTGTTATTTTCTTCAATATAAATGCGGGTTTTTGCCAGCAGGGCGGGCGGCAGTTCCACTTCGTAATTAAGCAGGGGGCGGTCTATGTCAAAAATAAAGCGGGAAGGGTAGCGGCCGCCTGCGTGCTGGGAAAAGCCTTCTGCCTCTGTCAGAAATAAAAGTTTCTGGGCGCGGGTTACTGCAACAAAGGCCAGGCGGCGTTCTTCTTCCATAGCCTTAAGGGAATCTACCTTTTTGCTTGGGAACATATTTTCGTTCATGCCGGCAATAAAAACCACAGGAAATTCCAGACCTTTAGCAGTGTGGATTGTCATAAGGCGGACTGCATTTTTGCTGGTACTTATGTCTGCATTTGTGTATAGGGCCGCGTGGGCAAGATAATTTTCCAGAGTACATTCTTCCCCGCAGGAAGTTTCGTATTCATAAATGGACTGCTTAAGTTCTGCAAGGTTATCCAGCCTTTCCTGTGAGCCTTCTGTGCGCAGGGCTAATTCATATCCGCTCTGATTCATCACATGGCTGAAAAGTTCGCTTATCTGCATTCCGGAATATGATGATGAAAAACCTTCGATAAGGTCTATAAAGGCCTGGGCTTTTGTGTTGGCAAAAAGTTCATCACCAAGACTGATTTTTAAGGCTTCGTAAAGTGAGCCGCCGTGTTCTGCAACATATTCCTTTAGGGCTTTTATGCGCCGCTCTCCGATATTGCGCTTGGGAGTGTTTACTACTCGCAGAAAAGAAAGGTCGTCTTTGTAGGCAATCATGCGCAGGTAAGAAAGAGCGTCTTTAATTTCGGCACGGTCAAAAAAGGGCACGCCAGAGTTGAGTGTGTAAGGAATCTTTTCCCGCTGGAAAACTTCTTCTATTGTACGGCTGACGTAGTGGGCGCGGTAGAGTATGGCTATATCGCTGGCGCAGATTTTTGAAGAGCCTAAAGTTTTGCTGGGCAAAACTTCACAGGAACCGATGTTATTGCTTTCGGTAAGGGCACGGATGGTTTTTGCGATGTATAAGGCCTCGTCTTCGGCGGATTTGGCGTGGTAGTATGCGGGCAGCGGGGGCGCACAGGGGGGCGTTGCGGGGGTGTCCCCCGCAGAGGGGGTAGCGGAAGAACGCGGAGCGGGCTGGAGCGAGGGGGAGACTTCCCCTCTACGGCAATCTTAGCACATTTTACTTAATCTATGCAATATAACAAATTAGACAATTTTTAATTCTGTAGAAAAATCACTTTTTGCCGAAAAGAGAATAAAAAGGGAATAGAATTTTTATTTTTTTTAGATTACGCTAGAGGTGGTTATGAAAAAAGAAAGGCACTTGTTCAAAAGGACTGAAACAAAGAACGGCAGGAAAGAAACACGGTGGTATTATTGGTTCTATGACGAGAACGGAAAGCAGGTCAAGAAGTCATGTGGTCAGCATGGGAAGCCCTGTTATCTGAAAAAAGAAGCCGAAGCCTATTTAGCACTTCTGGAAGAGCAGGACAGAAGGGAAGAAGAAGAGTACAAACTAGCCCGGCAAATCCGGCTCTATGACATCGGCTCTACTTTGTATGACGATGATTCGCTTTTTATGAAACTGAAAGCGGCTCACGGAAAAGCATTACAGCCGCAAACGATAACACAGAAAAAACGGCTGATGAAAATTATTCTTGCTGAATTCGGCGAGAGAATCCCGGAAACAATCGAAGAAGGCGAGATTGAGAATTTCTTGATTTCGCTTGAATATAAAAACTCTTACAAGAATACGATTCTAGGTGTTTTGCGTGATTTGTTCGGAGAGTGTAAAAGATTACAGCTCGTAAAACATCGGCTTGATGTTGACGGTTTTATCAGAAGTGACAGGCAGAAAAAAGACATTCTGACTATGGAGCAGCTTTCTTTATTGTTCCCGGACGATGTAGAAAAACTTACGGAAAATTGGAGCGTAAAGGGAACTGATAAATACATCGGTATTGACGGAAAATCTCACGCTTACGGCTTTATGTTCGGTGTAATGTTCCGGCTTATGGCAAGTACAGGATTAAGACCGGGAGAAACAAGAGCAATCTGCATAGACCAGATACAGGACGGTGGACTTTTCATAAACCGTATGATTGACAGTTACGATGTGGAGCAGCCTTACTTGAAAAAGGGAAGTATAGAGAATCCGAAGCAAAGAACTGTATTGTTACCGTCAAAAATGGCTGAATTGCTGAATGATTATCTTGAAGTAAGACCGCAATGTAAGAAAAACTACATCTTTTCAAAAGACGGCGAATTCATCTTGCAGGGTTTGCTTGATACACGATTCAAATATTGCATTAAGAAGCTGGGAATTTATGACGCTGAAAAAGTCTTAACTCCACATTCTTTGAGATTCACATACAACACTTACACGGTAAATTCTAACCTCATTCCGGCGGAAGTTTTGCGGAAAATGATAGGTCATAACTCGCAGATTATGACGGATTACTACACAAGACCAGACCTTGAGGCACAGTTGCAGGGCTTGCAGCCGTACCAAAAAAATGTTGATGAAATCTGGAACAAAGTAAAATAAAGACCGCTGCTATTTTACTTTTTGGCTTGAATGTAAAATAACGCTTGAAAGCTCTCTTTTTGGAAGAGGGCTTTTTTATTGTCAAAAGCAATTATGATGTTTCTATAATGTAGTCACGATTACAGCAAGTAAAATCAAGATGTTACTAGATTTAGTCAGCGGTCAGTCATTAGTTATTATTGATTTAGTCAGCACTCTATCAAAGGCTAGTCAAGATTTATCATGACAAAATCATGATACTATCATGCAAGATAAGAATAGATTAGATAAGATTAGACTAGAAGAGATAAGAGAAGATGAGATAAATTTAAAATACTTACCGCCGTAATTTTTTTTCGGCAAAAATCAGTCGATGTGTTTCAAGACATAGTGAACTCTTCCGACAATTCCTAAGCACTGTGAATCCTGTGGCTCTTCTTTGGTCGGATAAAGCGGATTGTCTGACTTGATGATGAACTTCCCGGAATCTTTATAAACTCGTTTTACATAACCGTCACCGTCACGCATTATTGCGTAAAGCCCTTCGCCGCTATAACCGCATGAATCGCAAAGCACCAAGTCACCGCGCCTTAAAGTGGGTTCCATGCTGTCACCGTCAACATAAAGCAAAGCTAAGTTTTCGCCGAATTGTTTTAAGTATCGTGGCACTTCCATGTAGCCGATTACTTGCGGCTCTTCCTGTAGGTATTGACCGTACCCGGCTGAAAGTTTTTGATTAAGTACAGGCACAAAGAATTTATCTGTGTCGGAATTTCTGACAACTCGCCTTTCGTTTTCTTCCAGACCGTCAATCAAAAAATTAAAAGATACGCCAAAGATTTCAGAGAGCTTTTTTAGTTCCGCAATGTTCGGCAGGCTGTTTCTCTGAATTTTGATTTCAAGATTACGCGCTCCATAGCCCAATTTTTCAGACAATTCTCTTTGAGTGATACCGTTGCTTTTGCAGAGATTTTGTATTCTTTCCCAGAATGAAGTTATTTCCATGCTCAAATTTTCGGCAGAAAACATCAAAAAAAGCACTGTTTTTTAAGAAATGTTGTGAAAATGCACAAAATGGTGTAAAAACTTATTGACTTTAAAATCAAACAGGTGTAAAAACAGAATCAAGACAACATCAAAACGATGTAACGACAGAGCCATTAACATTACAGCGCGTTGTTAATTGCTTTGGCAATTTGGGGAAACCCGGAAAGCCTGTTGGTTTGCGCTGAAACTGACATGCTTTTTTTGTTGCAGGGGGATTGAAGGTATGACAGACGCTAGAAAAGATGCGGTGTTGGCACTGACCGAGCAGATTTTGCGTGAAGCTGATGACGAGTTTAAGGGCATGGCTATTCATAAGGTCGGGGATATGTACGACAGCGTAGATATTTTCAAGGGCGTGGGCAAGATAAATGTCCGTATTGCCGGAGATAGCCCTCTTGCAATCTTCAAGGATATAGCAAGGGCGATACCTTGTTAAAAATATGGCGCATGTAAGCCGCTAAAGGTTAAGCGGTGTATGTTCTTTTTTCAAAAGTTTTTCCGAAAGTAAAAACTTGCAGGTTCAAGTCCTGTCATGCGCAAGAGGAGTTGGCGAAAGCAGGGGCGCAAAGAGTATGCAGAGGGTGTGAGTAGAGTATGCAAAGGGTATGCGAAAAAAATAACAAAGGGGCTGTAGAGTTGCTCAAAGGCTACAGTGAGTATGTTACTCCCTGGAGAACTAGGCGAAAAATCTAACGCTTAGCACGCGCTCGCAGCGGAGCTTTCGATGTAGGTAGTGTTTTGTCTGTTCAAGAGATGTAGAGTGCCAGACCGCAGCAATGCGTTAATTGCAAAAAAAACAGGAGAAGAAGAATGACCAACGAGAACATTTTAGAGAACTTGAAAAAACTGTATCAGTGCAAGACCGAATTCACGGTAACGCAGACAGGAAAGCAGAGCAAAAAAGTAAACGGATTTTATAAGCCGCTGACACATGAAATATTCTTGCATAACAAAAACTTCAAATCCGACAACGCCTTAATGTTCACGGCGATTCACGAGCTTACGCACCATATCCAGAATGAAAACGGCGTGAAAGCCGCAAGAGCGCACAACAACGCTTTTTGGAGTACATTCTACAACCTTCTTGATGAAGCTGAAAGAATCGGCATTTATTCACGCGAACGAAGCGAAAGCGTAGCGGCAAAAACAAAAGAACTTACAGACATTCAAAAACAGATTATCGAATTGCAGAAAAAACAGGGAAAACTTCTTGCCGAACTTCACAGGGAATGTGAAGAGCAGGGCGACAGATACGAAGATGTACTTGAACATGATTTGCAGATTTCCAGAAACAAGGCAAAAGAATTACAGAAACAGGCTTATTTGACATCTGATGTTTCTGATGAAATGTCAAAGGCAATCAATTCAGCAAAAGACGCAATGATGAAAAACGCAGCAATACAGGCGGCTGACAGCGGGGCAACCGTTGAGCAGGTAAAGGCGATTGCAAAAGACACGGCGAAAAAGACAAAGCCTGCAGACGATGGGCTTGATTCACCTTCAAGCCTTATGCGCGAAAAGAAGCGTATTGAAAAAACAATCGAGCAGTTACAAGACAGACTTGTAAACATTGACGAACAGCTTATAAGCATGGGGGTAGATGATGATTGACGGTAACGAAATCAAGCTGAATACCACCCAGCAGAGAGTTTTTAATTACATCATGGATTTTGGGTCAATCACGACACTTGAAGCGTGTGTGGATTTAGGCGAAACAAGGCTTTCAGCCCGGATTTTTGAGCTGAAAAGCAAGGGTGTGAATATTTCAAGTGATTGGATTGAAGTCCAGAACAGGTACAAGGAAAAACGCCATGTAAAGCGATATTACATCGGCTAAAAAAATAAAGTGAGGTGACTATGAAAAAGATTTTTATGATTCTGCTGATTCTTGCAACTTGCCTTATGGTTGGTTGTACAGGTAACGATTGGGCGGAAATGAATTATAACCGCGAAGCTCGTTCCGCAAGGTTTCAGTCGGAATATGCGACAACAGTAAACAAGCTGGAAATGAAAGAGGGCAACTTCAAGACTTACAGAAGAGTGATTTTCTACAATGTCCGGCTTGGTGAAACCGTCTTTGCTTGTGAGGGATATTGTCATGTGCAGGTCGACAATGACGGCGACATTGAGATTGTCGTTAAGACAGGTGATGAAGAATACTTGCGCCATTACTTAGGGCAGAAACAGGATATTACATACTTTTCGGAACAGTTGAAACCTGTAAAACAAGACGAATACCGCTATCAAATTGTCTGGAATCCTAAATTGTGGTTTCCCGAATTCAAGGTAGCGCACTAAATAACTATCGGGCAAAAAGTGAGGTGGGAAAATGGGAAGGAGAATCTATGTAGAACAGTACACACCGAAGATGTACACAATGCACAAAAACGGCGTACAGACTAGGCGCATTAGCTTTATCCGTTACCTGTTTTTGAAGCTTTGCGGTAGCAAGGATATTAAAGTCCTTCGCTAAAAATCCTGCTGCTTTTCAGATTGCTTTTTAAACAAGTCAATCTGGAATTGCAGCGAGGACATGAGGAATGATTTTTGATTTTCATTCAGCGTGTCTAGTTCTGCAAAAAGAAGCCGTATTTCTTGCGGAAAATCATATTTCTCTTGACCTGTAATCAGAAAATCAAGGGAAACTTTGAAATGCTTTGCGATTGCTACTAAATCCGGGAGAGCCGGGAAGCGTTTAGCCTGTTGGCTGGAATAGTAAGACGATTGCACGATTCCGTTTTTTTCAAGCATTTCTTTCAGCGAGATACCTTCTTTTTTGCAGAGTTCTTTAATCCGTTCGTAAATATCCATGCTTTTATGTTCGGAATAATTGCTTAAAAACATAATTATCATCTTGACAGATTATGCAAATAAGCAATAATATAAAAGTGTAATTGCTTAATAAAGCAATTCTGATAGAGCAATGAAAAAAGCCTACGACCTTTTTTGATTGCTTTGGCAGTCGCTCCCGAAAAGGGAATGAGAGCCGATTGGTTTTTTGTCGTAGGAAAGCCAATCGGCTTTTCTTTTTGGGGGATAAAGAAAATGAATGAGATTGCTACAGAAAAAACAGTTACAACAAAAGAATTGGCTGAAATGTTGGGTGTAGATGTAGATACAGTAAACAATACCGTAAACCGATTAGGCTTTTCCGATGTACTTCGGAAAAGTACAGGTGGTAGACCTACAAGAGTTTTCAACGAAAAGCAAGCAACACTCATTAAACAAGCAATTCAAAGGCATCACAATCTTGCGACAAGACAAATTGATAATGTTTCTACAGACCTAGAGGGTGAATTGCTTGTACAGAAAGCAATGGCTTATCAACAAATGAAAATAAATCAGCTACAGGCAAAAGTAAAAGAAATGCAACCTAAAGCCATTATTTATGATGAATTTGTAAGTCGTGATAGATTCTGCAATTTCCGGGACGGTGCTAATTATCTCCACATTTCACAATCTGACTTAATGAATCTTCTGAAAACTCGCTACATCTACAAAAATAATGTAGGTGAATATCGCTGCTATAGTGAATACTCGCAGTATTTCACTTTAAGACCATTTACTTTGGGCGACAAAACAAAACAGCAACTAATGTTCACGATTAAGGGTTTAGAGTTCTTCAAAAATAAAATCAATTCAACAAAAAGGGTGGAAGCATGACCTTACAGATTGATGATGAAGGGGAACTTGGAAAACTTCTTCAACTTCTCCCGGAAGCGATAAACACATTCAAAAAGGCTGCAAGCGTACAGAACAATCAGCTTACGGCGCAATGGTACGACTTGGAAGCCTGTTACAACTTGCGCGGCGTGGGTGCTTTTTCGACCTTCAAAAATAACAGGTGGTATCAACCGAAGGGCGGAATCCCGGACGACATCGTACAGGGGCGGCACGCTTGGAGCAGGGAAACGGTGGCGGAATGGCTGACTTATACAGACAGAACACTTCCAGAATACCACAAGAAATATTGCACAGGTGCAAGGAATCCGAAGGGGGCGCAGAAATGATGTTGAAATGCACTACAACGAAGTTTAATGGCAAAGACATAAAACTTTACGAATCTTCCTACAAGGGCAAAAAGCAGACCTTCGGAAGTGTGAGAGAAGCACTTTTATACAGCATGGGTTACGGTTCTGACCAAGCGGCAGAATTGCGCTACATGATGAAAAAAAAGATAGACGAGAAATCCAACGAAGCATAAGGAGGCAAAAAATGCTTTATGAAGAAATCTTGAAAAACGGATTCTGTACGGCTGAAAGTACGGAAGGTATGAGCGAAGATGTATGGCTTGATAAACGCCGTGAGGGTATCGGCGGCAGTGATTCCGGGGCAATCCTTAACATGAATCGCTTTGCTACACCATTGAGCGTTTACATCGCAAAGAAAAACCTTCTTGATTCTGATTTGAATAAAAACAATCAGTCTATCAAGTGGGGAAAAATGGCGGAAGCTGCAATCAGAAAAGGGCTTGCAGACGATTTGAATTTGCAGATTGAAACCGCTCCTGTAATGTTCAAGAGCGTTAAAAATCCGTTCATGCTTGCTGATTTGGACGGCGTGATTTTTGTGCCGGAAGCAAGAGAAATCAACGGAAAGACCGTTAAGGGAATCGGCGGGCTTGAAATCAAGACCGCAACTTCACGCAATACGGAATTTGGAAGTGATGAAATTCCCGACAGTTATTATTGCCAAGTCCAGCATTACATGGCTGTAACCGGGCTTGATTGGTTCGTTCTTTGTGTGCTTATCGACAAGGCAGACGGTAGAATCTACACAGTGCCTAGAAATGACGACTTTATCAACAACACTCTTATTCCGGCTGAAAAATCATTCTGGAATGACTATGTACTTGCAGAAGTAATGCCAGCTCCAACAGGCAATGAATACGAATCAAAGATTGTTGACGGCGTTTATAAAGAGTGTGCCGCAGAGGTTGAACTTCCCGAAGAGGTTTCTTTGCTCTGTGATGAATACAATCTTGCAGCACAGGAAGAAAAAGCCGCCGGAGAGAAAAAAGAAATCATCAAGGAAAAAATCAAGATTGCCATTATGAAAGCCTCGCCGACCGCTGATGTCGAGAAGCAGAAAATCATTGCAAAGGCGGGCGGTGCAAAAATTTCTTGGAACAAGCAGGTTCGCAAGGTTGCCGACACAGACAAGCTCAAAAAATCCGGGCTTTTCGATGAATATTGCAAGGAATCAGCAAGCCTTGTAATGAGAATCACGGCAGAGAAAAAAGCAGCGGGGGCGGCTGATGTATTCTGATGATGAAGTTTTGAGAGCGGACAGGTGCTATTGTGGCGGAAATCCGCAGGTAGAAAGTAAGTACGGCTCTTTCTTTGTCATTTGTAAAGAGTGTGGTTGCTCTGGTATTGCATATCCAACACAGAAACAGGCAATCCGCTCTTGGAACAAGAAAAACAGACGGATTAAGGGGGAATCTGAAAAATGAAAGTTCTTTGGTGTGACACAGAAACAACAGGATTAAAGCCGGAAAACAGCGGAGCTTTTCAAGTCGCAATGCTTTTTAAGCACGGCATGGATAAAACAAAAGTTTGGCAGCGGCTTTTCTTTCTGAATCCGCTGGACGAAGAAAAGGGCATTTTATACCACGAGGAAGCATACGAAACTCACGGCGTAAAGAAAGAAACGATTGAAGGGTACGCAAAGGCGGCGGAAGTTATGCCGAAAATCGCTTCATTCTTTCTTGAATACGGAAAAGGTTTTACCGATGAAGGGAAGTTTGAAAAGATGTACTTTGCAGGCTATAACCCGCTTTTCGATTGGCAACATCTGGACGAGCTTTTTAAGCGTTACACCGAATACAAAATGTCAGATTTCTTTGAGCCGAAATTGCTTGATGTTCTGGAACAGGTAAAGCGGGCAACGGCAATGGGGAAACTGAATACCGTAAACAAGAAACTTACAACGGTTTGCAAATCGCTTGAAATTCCGCTTGTAAATGCGCATGACGCTATGGGCGACATCGAAGCGACAAGAGAATTGGCGATAAGACTTCAAAGAATTGGTGTACCTTTGGTTTTGTAAATTTGTGCAAATTTGCACAAATTCGTATTGACTGATACGATAAATAGATTTACAATCGTATTAGATACGAGAAAGAGTATCAAACCCAACGATATATAGACACGGAGGCATTTTTTATGAAAACAGACGGCTCTGACGCACAGACTAAACAGGTTGCGACACAGACACAAGAAAAACAGGGAACTTTGAGGGATTGGCTTTCGATTCAGCAGAAGGCTGTTGCTCCTTCTCTCCCGGCTGGTACTGTAAGTATCGAGCGTTTTATGGAGAGCGTGAAATTCGCTATCTTAGACCCTAAAAACCCGCTTTTGCGCACTTGTGACAAGGGAAGTTTGCAGCGTTCTATTGCACAGGCGGCAAATTACGGCTTGGAAGTCGGCGGAGTTTTAGGGCAGTCTTATTTTATCCCATACAATGAATCTGTCAAGAATCCACAGACAGGTCAGTGGGAAAAGGTAATGACCTGTCACTTCCAGATTGGTTACAAAGGACTGATTGAGCTTGCTAGACGCTCTAAGACAATCAAGACAATCGCCGCCGAGCCTGTTTACTCAAACGATGATTTTGAGTGTGAATTGGCAAGCGGAAGAAGTATTCATCATAAAATCAACATCTTCAAAGACCGAGGCGAAGTCGTAGCTTATTACTGTCTTGTTGAACTTACAAACGGCGGTGAGCAATTCGCAATCCTTACTAAATCAGACGCAGAGAAATTCCGCGATAAGTATTCAAAGTCTTATGTCATGGCAAAGAACAGCGGTAAAGGGCTTGAAGAAAATAATTGGGTGAAGAACTTTGACGCAATGGCTTTGAAAACTTGCGTTATTAAAGCTCTTAAACTCTGTCCTATCAGCATTGAAACATTGCGGGCAGTCCAGACAGAAGAAATCGGAGATTACAACGATACAGCCGTTGAAGTTACTCCCGAAGCTGAAACTGTTACCTATTCGGTAAGCGAAGAGCCTAGACAGATTGCAACTCCTGCACAGACAGAAGAGCCTGCACCTAGCGATTTGGCACAGGAAGCACTTGAAAATGAAATGTCCGTTGAAGATGTAGCTGCAATGAACGCCGCTTTTGATTCAATGCCACCGCAGGTACAAGACCCTAGTGAGATATTCTAAGGCGGAAGGGAATGAAAGTCACAGGCTATTTTCACGGCATACTTTTCAAAGATAACTCAATTATTTTAAGACCGAGTGATAGCCGTGACTTAATCCCTATTAGAAAGGTTTTCAAAAGCAAGAAAGACCGGGAAGAAAGAAGCGGGCTTGAAATCCTTTTGAGGTGTGAAATTGACGCACCTTTACAGAAACGGAGCATAAAAGAATTAAACACAGCTTGGAAGTTGATTTCAATTATTTATGAATCAATGGAACATCGGCGCGGAACGGACGAAGAGCTTTACAGCTTGTATGAAGATTTGCTGACCGAATACGCCGAAAAGACACCTTGCACACTGTACCCGAACAGATTGCGCCCGGTACGGTTGAGCGAAGCAAACACGGTACAGGCTGCAACTTTCATTGACGGCTTAATTTATCACCTGTGTATGCTTTGTGACTTGAAACAGGATTTACAGGCTGATGTACGAATGGTTATTTACGAATTCGAGGAATGGCGGGGAAAGCAGAAAGAAGATTTTACCGCCACAATGACAGAATCGAAGTGGAGAGAAAGGGCGGTTTATTCCGAAGCGAGCGGAATAGGAACAGATATAGACCTTCACCACATGATGGGAAAGGGAGCGCACGAGATTTTACGGAATGACCCGGAAAATTGGATTGCGTTAAACCGTGTGGAGCATGACGAATTCCACAACGAAGGGGAAGAAAAGTTTTTGCAGAAATACCCGCACTTAAAGGGGCGTTTCGAGCATATACATAAAAAGGCGGCGAGCCTTTACGAAGATAAAAGAAATTTGGGGTGACAGGTAAAAATGACAAGAGAAATACCATTGAGCCGGATTCTTTACGGCACGAATGTCAGAAGCGAGCGTGACGAGGATGTTAGCGAACTTGCAAAGAACATTGAAAAAGTATATGGCGACAACGGCAAGGAGTATGTGAGAAACAATCACATTGCTGCTGGAAAGATTATCGGAGATTTGCAGAAAAAGAATCGAGAAGTCACAAAGGTTCAGAAAGACGGTTTTACCATTGAACATAACGGAAAGACTATCACAGTCAAATGTGAGAGCGTTGATGTGGTGAATTATGTTGTCGCAGAACTTAAAAAAATCTAAGGGGAATTGATATGTCAGAAGAAAAGCCGATTGAGAAGCCTAGAGCCGTAAAGCTCGTTTACAATCTGAATGATGATTACAGGACACCGCGCTATCTTGTTTCGTGCCTTGATACATTCATCTTTGATTTTATGCAGCGTCATAACATCAACCGTAAATTGGTTGTGTATTGCCCTTTTGATACCGAAGAAAGTGAGTATGTACGCTACTTCAAAGAAAACGGCGCGGAAGTAATTCACGGAGATATAAAGACAGGGCAGGACTTCTTCGAGAATCCTATCCCGGAATGTGATTTAGTTATCTCAAATCCGCCTTTTTCACGAAAGCGTGAGGTTTTTTCTAAGTTGTTTGCGGCTGGTATTCCGTTTGCTTTGTTAATGAATCTACAGGCAATGCAGTATCAAGAAATGGGGCAGTTGTTCTTTGAGGAACAGCAGAGAACGGAAGCAATTCAGTTTATTATCCCGGATAAGAAAGTGTCTTTTGACGGTCATACATCGGCTTTTTGCAGTGGGTATTATTGCTGGAAGTTCGTTGAGAAAACATCATTCGTACACCTTCCACATAATAATAGCGGAAAGTTTTATGTTCCGGCTTATTCACTTACAAAACAGGGAGATGTGCAATAATGAAATGGTTTAAGCATGATTCAGACGCAATGACAGACAGCAAAATCAGAAAGTTAATCTTGAAGCATGGGGCGGTAGGTTACGCCGTTTATTTTCACTGTTTGGAGCTGATAGCAAGCAGCGTCAGCGAAACAAACATCAATTTTGAATTGGAGCATGACGCGGAAATCATAGCCGATGATTTGAAAATCAACGGAAGCGGAACGGAAAGCGGAGCGCAGATTGTCGAGAACATCATGCGCACGATTATTGACCTTAAACTTTTTGAGGAATCAGACGGTCATATCTTTTGCTTGAAACTCTTGAAAAGGCTTGATACTTCAATGACTTCAAACAAGTATTTCCGTACTTTGATTGCGGAAGCAAAAAGCGCAAGAACACCACAGGCACAAATTCCGGCTCTTGAAGTGACACAAACAGAAGAGCCGAAACAGGAAGAAATACCTTACGAAGTCCAGACACCGGGCGAAGAACAATTTTCTTATGCGCAGAAAGAATACGCAAAGAAAATCTTTGACTTATGGAATGGCGCAGGGCTTCCTTGTCCTAAATCCGGCTACATTACATTTATGCTCTCTGATTTCAGAATGGCAGTCGGAGAGTTGCAGAAAGAAAAGCTGCACAGCAGTTCAGTTATTGCCGCCGTTGAAAATTACATCAAGGTTATGGAGCTGAAAAAAGCAGGTAAAACTTGGTGGAATGTCAAATACAGTTTTGATAACTTTGCAAAGTTCAAAAACATAAAAAGATTCTTGCCGGACTATTTCGACATAACAGAATATCAAGACATGAAGAAAAAGAACGGTTCAGCGGTCGCACAATCGGGAGCAGATTCTAGCGGCGAGGGGGTAGATTTCTAATGAGCGAAGAAGAGAAGAAAAACAAAGACCCTGTAAAAACTCCAGCGGAAGTATTTAAAAGTGTTTTTTCTGGGCTTACTGTAGGAACTGACGAGGAAGTGGCAGCCCGTGAAGAAGAAATTCGCAAACACGATGAAGAAGTGAGAAAGGAAGCAAGAGAAAATTCTTTCCGAAACAGTGGAATTGCGGAAAAGTTTAAGAGTGTTGAATTGTCTGATATATTGCGGTCGGGCATTGCTGAAATGAAGGATAAAGACGGCAATGTGATTACTGACATAAATGTTTTTGAAAAATTTATATCAGACATTGCAGAGGGAAAGCCACGCGGTTTATGGCTTTGCGGTAAATATGGAACAGGAAAAAGTGTTTTTGCCATTGCACTTATGCACGAGCTTTGCCGCCGTGGGGTATCATGCTCATATTTTAAGACACATGAAGTTATGCAAAGACTTGATGATGTGAAGTGGCATTTAAGCCATGAAACAAGAGCGGGAATTGTTAAGGAACTTTGCTATGCGGATTTTCGTATTCTTGACGAGATAGGGCGTTATCCAGATTCTAAGTGGGAGCAGTTTATCCTGTTTGATGTAACAAATAAATGTTACGAAAGCTATAAATCAATGCTCTTTATCTCAAATCTGACAAGAAACGAATTGGGCGAGTTTTTGGGCGGGGCGGCTACTGACAGATTCAAGGGATTAGGAATGACTATTGAATTCAGCGGCAAATCGTTCAGAGGTTCGGAAAAAGAATTGTACACAAAGTAGGAGAATGAATATATGACAGACTTAAATCATGTAGTTTTGATTGGACGGCTTACTCGCGATTTAGGAAGCGATGAAAGAGATTTCGGCTATTTGCCTAACGGACAGGCAAGGGCAAATGTAAGCATTGCCGTAAACAGAAGCAAAAAACAGGGTGATGAATGGATTGATGAAGTTTCATACTTTGAAGTTGCAATTTTCGGAAAGACCGCTGAAAACTTGAAGCCGTATCTTTTGAAGGGTAAACAAATCTGTGTAGACGGACACCTTAAACAAGACCGCTGGAAAGACCAGCAGGGCAATAACAGAAGCAAAATCAGCATTGTTGCGGAAAATGTTCAGCTTTTGGGTGGCAAGAGTGAAGATACAACACAGAACGCGGGCGGAAATTATCAGCAGCAGTCTTTCACGCCGAAAGCAAACACACAGTATCAGACACCACCTGCACCACCAAGCGATGATGAATTCCCGGAAGATATACCTTTTTAGGATTGAGGGCTGAAATTATGGAGATTCAGACAGACAGAAAAACATACAAGACTTTCAAGACGCTTCCATGCTGCTATAACTGTAAACACTCTTATTTCAGAATGGGTATTGCGCTCTATTGCAATAACCGCTCGGAGTGGATTAAAGAAGCGAGCGTAGAGCCGATAGGAACTTGTGACAGTTTCGAGGAAAAGAATGTTTGACAAGAAAATAAAAGAACATTGCGGAAACTGTGTTTCTTTTCTGACTGATGAAGATGATAAAGGCAATGTCACGGAATTCCACCATGACAGGAATAAAGATTGTGGATTTTGCGCCATGCGGGATTTGTTCTACACGGTGCAAAATGATTCAGAGCCTTGCGATAGCTGGGTGCATGACGGAGAAAAAGAGGAATGAATAAAAACGAATTCGTAAAAGAGATAAAGAAACTTGATAAATCCTGCTTTTATCTTGTGACTGTAGATGAAAGTTATGATTTTCAGACAATGGCAAATATCGCAGATATACTTGATAAACAGGGTATAAAATCTGTTGTCATGCCTAAAAACATCAACTTCAAAGAATTGCCTGCAGAAAGCAAAGATGAACTTCTTGAATACATTAAGCGTGAAATCGGAATCAAAGACGGCTTCGATGTTGCGCTTACTCCAGAACAAGAGCGTTGTAGAAACTGTTTGAATTGGGGAGGCAGGGAATGTACATCAAAAGTAATTTGCGTAAAAGGCAGCGAGTATAAACCGAGAATCATACCCAAAAAGGTGGTTCAGCATGAATAGCAAATTTGGAAGAGGCTTTTACAAAGGGTATGTAAATCTTGATGCATTTCCCTTTAAGAAAAATAAATACGGTAACAGAAAAACAACGGTTGAAGGAATTACCTTCGATTCTGCAAAAGAAGCGAATCGTTACCGCGAGCTTAAAATGCTTGAAATTTCGGGGCTGATTTCTGACTTGAAGATTCAGCAGCGTTTTGAGATTGTACCGAAAGCGGGCGGGAATAAAAGAGCAAGGTTTTATATCGCTGATTTCACATATCTGGAAGGTGGGAAGAAAATCATTGAAGATGTGAAGTCCGAAATAACAAGAAAAAACCCTGTTTATACACTTAAAAAAGCGTTAGTGCTTTGGCAATATCCAGATTGGATTTTCCGGGAATCGTGATATGTGCAGAAGTTGTATTGATTGCAAAAGGCTTTATGTCTGCAAACCGTTTTATTCAAAAAGGCTTAAAAAAGAAGTTCAAAACTATGTTTGCAAGACAAAAAGAAGAATGATAAGCAAAAAGTTTTTTGAAATGTTTCCGTTGCGATACGGTTGTTTCGAGAAAAAATAGTCATATTTTAGGTGGGAAGTATGAAAAATTTGCAAACTTTAACATAATAGGTTATAAAATAAAAAAAAGAAAAACCCAACGAAGAAAACATAACGGTGATTCTGACCTAGCCGTATGGGGTGGATTATGTCATATTCGTTGGATAAACTTGTAAAATCTCTTGAAAACCGCATACAGGAAATTGACAGCGGTTATATAAAACTCGGATTTGAGAGCGGAAAACTTGTAGCCGCTGCACAATATAACAATCCCACAGAAGAAGAAAGAAAATACCCTGTTGTCAAAGAGGGCTTTTCACTTGCGGAAGAACTGAAAGAAGCAAGCGTAAGCACTTTTTACGGCACTTTGGGCTTTGTCTTTTCTGGAAAGAAAATCACAAATTGCTATAAATCTCAATCATGGAAAGGCTCAACTTTGGAGCTTTTTATCGGGGGCTGATTATGCAGTTATGCCCAAAATGCAGAAAAGAAATCCGTTATATTCCTGTCAACTACGATGAAGTTATCGTGTGTGATAATGAATTAACAACAGTCTACACAGAGCGTGGGCGGCGTGTGGAAGGGTATCAACCGCATAAATGCAAGGAGCTGAACAATGCCAAGAGCGAAGAAAACAACAACGGCTGAAAAAGAACAGAAAGAAAAGAAGCCTCGCAAACCGACAAAGAAAACAATTCCGGCAGAAGGTGAGCCGACAAACTTAGACATTGATTTGAACTCTTTTGATTGGGGCGAAGATTGCAAGCTGAACGACAGACAGAAATATTTTGTTATCTGGTTTACATATCCGGGAAGAACATATCACAACGCTATGCAATCTGCAATAAAAGCAGGATATACCAAAAAGACGGCTAATGTTTTGTCGCCCGCCATACGAAGAAACCCGGAAATTTCCGCGCTCATTAAAAAGTTTGATGATATGTATGTCAGAGAATCGCTTGATGATTTCTACCACCGGGCAATAACTGCCAAGATTGCAAGAGCGACTTTTGATGTAAACGATTTTCACGAAGTCAAGAAATACACGGACAAGGACGGCAACGAAAGGGAGTATTTGAGCATTAAAGACCCTTCGACACTTACGCCGGAGCAGAGAAAGTGTATTGACGGTGTAAAGTTCAACAATAACGGAACGCCAAGCTATGAATTTGCAAATAGAACTCACGAAATGGAAGTTTTGATGAAGCTGCATGAAATGGCAAGCGGCGAGAAGAAAAACACAGAGAACGAAATGGAATTGACCATAGAGCAGATAAAAGACAAAGTGACCGCAAAAGTGAAAGTCATTCAGAAAAAGGACGAAGAAGAAGCGCTTGCGGGTAAATACATTGATGAGCCGGACAATTTGATAGAGGAAATGTAAATGTTTACACCCGATGAAAGATTGCGGTTTTGCTACACCTTTATGAAGTTCAATGAGCGTGATATTGATTTGGACTTCTGGCAAAACCGATATATCCGCAGTATGTCAAGATTCTCTATTCTGGTAAAATCACGCCGTACAGGTTTTTCTTTTGTGACTTCCATGAAGGGAGTTGTCAAAGCGATAGACCCGGACAGAGTAGCATATACAAAGCAGTTTGTTTCTTACAACGAATCGGACGCAGTTGAAAAAATAAATTATGCCGCGCAATTCTATGAATCTCTTCCGGGAAATGTACGAAAAGTATGCAAGACAAACAACAAGACAGAACTTGATTTTCTTGACAAAAACGGAAAGACAATAAGCCGTCTTATCTCTATTCCTTGTCGCCCTCCTCGCGGAAAGGGAGGCGATATTGCCCTTGATGAATATGCGATTTATTTACCGAAAATGTCAGACGCAGTTTATACGGCTGCATTACCTGTAATTTCTCGTGGTGGTTGTATCGAAATGGGAAGCTCACCACTCGGAAAAATCGGCAAGTTTTATGAAATCTATTCTGACAAAGAAAAATATAAGAGTTACGAACGCTATAACATTCCGTGGTGGTTCTCTTCCGGCTTGTGTGTTGATGTTCCAATGGCGGTAAAGATTGCGCCGGAAATGACAACAGAAGAGCGTGTTTTCACTTTTGGTACTGACATCATTAAAGAGATTTACAACTCTATGGAGCTGGAAAAGTTTCAGCAGGAATATGAATGTCGGTTCATTGATGAAGCTGCAAGTTATATCCCGCTTGAATTGATTTATGAAAACACTCCCGGACGCGATAACGAAGAAAAACTTATCGAAATGAGTAAAGATGAATCAATCACCGATGAAGAGTATTGGGAATACAACAGGGGCGTTGATTTTCAAGCGTACACTTCGGAAGATGAAGCGATTCTGCAATACAACAAAGAAATGCACGGTTCACCTTTATTTCTGGGCTTCGATGTTGCAAAACATCGGGATGCTATGTCTATTTATTTAATCGGTATGAAGGGCGACAAGAAAAGGAGTTTTGCCCGGATTGAAAGAAAAGGCATGAGCTATGAGCAGCAGGGAGATATTGCCGAAAAGCTCTTTAGAGAATTACCGATTTACCGTGGCGCAATCGACCGAACAGGTAGCGGCGATGGCGTTTATGAGCGGCTATACAAGAAATTCGGGGATAAAATAGACGGTGTATATTTCACTCCACAAATGAAAGAACAGCTTGCAATCGAAGCAAAAAGGGGATTGGAACAACACGAATTCGCCCTTGAAAACAACAAAGATTTTCACTCACAGATTCACAGTATTAAGCGCATGGACGCTGTAGGAAAGTATTTCAGATATGACGCAGAGCGAAACGAGAAAGGTCATGCAGATAGTTTCTGGTCATGGGCTTTAGCGAACTTTGCGAGCATGGACGCTAAAAAAATATCGTTCTACAAACAATATGCTAGTCAAAAAAACAATACTGTGGTACAATCGGTAGTAGATTCTACGATAAATCGCACAGAAAACGAAGTAAAACCCATCGAAAAACGCGCCGAAACTCTGACCCATAGGCGCGGAAAATCGCTTGATAGCGTTATGCGGGGTTTTACAAATGCTTGGAATAAATAAACCTACTCCCATAAACATTAAGAAAGAAGTTGCAAGGCGAGCCGAATTTGACAAAATGGGGCTGGGGCTGGGCGAAGGTTCTTTCTTCAATGACAACGGCAGACTACACGGCGCAAGTTCTTCATTCTTTGACCCATTCACAGTATCAGACACTTCAATCGCAGGATTACGATGTGTAAGCCGGGCAATGAACGGCTCTGTAAGTGCAAGCGTTTTACGCAGAATTGCAGATAAAGCATGGGTTATAAACATCTGTATCAACAACATTCAGAAAAAGGTTAAACCGTTTTTGAAACCTTCTACAGACCGCAATATTCGCGGTTTCGTTATCCTCAAAAAAGGTGAGGAACTCGGAAAAGCAGCCGGACAGAAAAGCGCAAAGCGAAAAGAAATCGAAGATTTCATAGTCCATACAGGAAACTACAAAGATACCGACCGTGACACTCTTACGGTATTTTCAGAAAAGATTATCCGCGATTGGCTGACGATTGCACAGGCAAGTACAGAAATGCAGTACAATGTGGCAGGAAAGCCGATAGCATTTTTTGCCGTGGATTCCGGCACAATCGAGCGTGTTTTGCCGAATTCGGAACACCCGGAATTCAAGTATGCGCAGGTAATACACGGTATGGCGCGGGTAGCATACACTGACAAGGAAATGATTGTTCAGATTGCAAATCCGCAGACTGATATTTACCGCTCTTTCTATGGTCACTCACCAATCGAACAGGCAATAGACCTTATTGCAAGCGAAATCAACACAATCACATATAACGCCGGAGCATTTACAGAAAACAAATTGCCGCGAGGTATGCTTCTTGTTGACGGTGATTTGGACTATGAATCAACGGAAGAAATGGTTGATTATGTTTCCGAAATTATGAACGGAAGCCCGGCTAATCAGTGGCGAGTGCCTATCATTCCTTCTGGAGGCGGAAAAGAGGGCGGAAACAATTCTATCAAGTGGGTACAGCTTGGCGGAAATAACCGCGATATGGAATTCTCAAATTGGCTTGACTTCCTTGTTTCAAATGTCGTAGCCCTTTTTGGTTGCAGCATGGAAGAATTGGGGCTTCATTCGCAGAAGTCACAGGCAATGTTTGAGCGTGAAGGAAAGACACGAATCGAGCAGGCAAAATCTACAATTCTTGGCGATACTCTCTCATTCTTGCAAGATTACATCAACCGTATTCTTGATATTGCATACCCAGATTATGAGCTTGAATTCGTAGGTTACGAAAAAGACGACCCTAAAGCAATCGTTGACATTGATAAATCAGAAATCGAAGCGTACAAGACTTTGAATGAAAAGCGTGAAGAAAAAGGCATGAAAAAACTTGATGCCGAATGGGCTGATATTCCGCTTAATCCGCAAGCCGTGCAGCTTTTCCAGAGCGCACAGGCACAACAGCAGCAGGGCGGAGATATGGGCGGCTCTGATGATGATTCATGGGGCGATTATCAAGGCGCAATTATGGGTGACGATGCCGAAGCTGGCGACTTTGGAAGTGAAGAAAATACAGAAGAGCCTGCAGAAGAAAACGGCGGGGAAGAAATGCAGAAGTCACTTCTTGAAAGAACAAGGGAACTTGTGAGAATCCGAATATGAACAAAACCGTAGTATTGGAATTCACAAACATTACACCTCAAAATTGCCGCTACAAGTTTGAAAAGGCGATTCACGCAGTTTCTAAACAACTCGGAATTCCTGTTTCTGTCGAAAAGCAGAATACAGAACATACAGGAGAGGCTTTTGCTTTTGCTTCGCAGGAGCAATTAACCTATAAGTGGTATGACTATTTCAATAACGCAATCAAAGAAGTTTATTATTTTGTCGCTGATTATTTTGATTTACCGATTCAGAATGTACTTCAAAAAGCCGGGGAACTTATTCACAGAGGGCAGATTCTTTACTCACCCGAAACAGGAAAGCCGATTAAAAAGGCTGATTGGGATAGGTTTGTAAAGGCTCTTGAAAAGATTCTCAATCAGAAATTCAACGGCAGCGGAGAAAAGATTGTACTTGAAAGCAAGGCGTTAGGAAAACTTCTTGACCGTATGCTTAAATACAATAAGTTGCCGGAAGTAAAAGACATCAGCCTTTCAGACATAAGATATTCAAACAAAACTTTTGACTACATCGCCGAAAGCACAAAGACCGCTGAAAAAGTTTTCGGGGCAATGGATAACACCCGGATAGAGCTTATTCAGCAGAGCGCGGCAGAAAGAATATCGGGAATGACTGACGAACTCAAAACCGAAGTAAAGCAGACCCTTATTGACGGCATAAAGTCACGCAAGGGAAAGCAGCAGATTTCACAAGACCTGTTCAACAGACTTTCCGGCACAAACAGAGATTTCCGAAAAATTGCCGACACAGAGATTCAGAACAACATAAACAATTCATTCATTGAAGAAGAAGTGTCTAACGCCGAGGCGGGGGAAAAAGTCTACTTTCAGCGCATAGAGATTGTAGACGGCGCAACCTGTCCTTTCTGCAAAAAGATGAACGGAGTAATTGCCGTATGGAGCGAAACACCACTTTCAAACGACAAGGTAGACGGCGACCCATACGCAACAGTAGCACTTTGGGAAGGTAAGGATTGGAACGGACAAAAGAACTATGTCGCAAACGGAGCTTTTCACCCTTATTGCCGGGGAATCTGGACTAGGTGGAATTCACGCATTAACGCATATTCCGCAATGCTTAAAAAGCGAAGTGAGGATTACAACAAGGCAATAGACAAAGCCCGTGAAGAATGGAAAGCAAAGGGAATTGAAAACCCGAACGACAAGACACCGGGATATATCGACCGAATCAATGAATTGTATAACGGAACTGTTCAAAAATCGCTTACTTGGAGCGGTCACGAATTGCAGGACAGATACAATTTTGCGGGGCTGAAAATCTCGGTAGAGAACAAGAAGGGAAGCACCAGAAGCGGAAAAGACAAAGACGGTCATGAGTGGCACACATTCATGCACTATGACTATGGCTATATACGAGGTACGGAAGGAACTGACGGCGACCATGTAGATTGCTATATAGGCGATAACGAGGACGCAAAGAATGTTTACATCATTCATCAGAACGACCCTGTAACAAACAAGTACGATGAAGATAAATGTATGCTCGGTTTTGATTCTCTTGAATCCGCAAAGGCTGCATACCTCAAACAGTATGATAGACCGGGATTTTTAGGAAGCATTACTACAATGAGCATTGACGAATTCAAAGATTATGTACTTGCAAAAGAAAATCACGGAGAGCGAATTCAGCCTTGATTTTTTAGGTTGATTTAGGAAAAAACACCGAATTTGAGCAAATTTGCACAAACATTAAGGAGATATAAAATGCTGATAATCAACAAAGAAAAGTTTGCAGAGATTCTTAAATCTGCTCTTGGTTCACAGAAAGGGGGACATGATTACATCTACCGTGTACCGATTGCAGAGAAACATAGTGGAAAGTCTGTCAGAAGGTATAAATATTTATACGCTTGGGAACAGATTAAAAAGCCTTTTGAAAAGCTGGCAGAGTTTTTCGGAATCAACGAAAAGCAGGTTGATGAAATGTATGCGAAAGAAAACATACAGAAAGATTTCAATGCCGATAAAAAGACTTTTGCACAGCACCTTGTTGAATACTTCTCACATCGCAAACAGTGGGACGACCGATTTGCACCAAAAGAGAATCAGCAGAAATTCAATAAGCCTGTAAAAATGGCGACATTCAAAGAAAACGCCGATGTACTCTCAAAGGACATGGAAACACCCGCACCAGAGAATGACGAGCCGTCATTATTCAGCGACAAGGAACTTAAAAAACTTGGGGCAAAAGATAAAGGCGAGTGGAAAGCAAACCCTTATTTAATGCGCCGTATCTGGGGAATGTTTACAGGAAAGACAATTCAGCAGCAGGAAAAACAGGCACAGACCGCCGAAAAGAAGGTTGCTGATGAATCGGCAAAGAAAGAAGAGCAGAAGAAACTCATTGCGGAATTTGCCGAAAAGCATAACCTAGACCCAAAGAAAGTTGAAGCCGGAATGAAACAGGCTTTCAAAGAACTTGATAACATCGGGAAGAAAGCCGAAAAGAAGCCGACAAAAGCGCAGCTTCTTAAAGATGTTATCAAGCCGCAGTTGTTTGATTTGGGAATTATCCCACATTCACAGATTGAAGCAACAAACACAGAACAGATTGACAATGTACAGGCACTTCTTGAAACAATCGCAACAATGCCGAAGATGTACGAGGGCGACCATACGGCAAGGCTGCATTACTTTGTCGGCGGTATGGATTACTACATTACAGAACTTGGCGATGATGGCGTAGGCTATGGTTATGTAGACAACAACGGCGACCCAATGACAAGCGAATGGGGATATGTAGACCTTAAAGAGCTTGCTTCTGCAGGCGACATGAAGGGCTTGAATATTGACTATTTCTTCACTCCAAAACTTGTAGGCGACCTTATCAAAGAGAGCGGACACCGCGAACTTGCCGAAGAGTACGAAGATACTTACGGCGAAGAAGAAGCCGAAATGAAAGAAAAGGCAGAGGACAAGAAGCCTGCCGCACCTAAAAAAGTAGATTGGTATCAAGCATTTGCAGGCTCTTGGAATAGGTTTTATCCGAATGGTACGGGCGGAAAGCCTTATTCTAATATCTCAAAGATTGATTCAAAAGGCAGAAAAATTACAGAATCATGGAGAGCGAATTCAAAGACCGATTTGAGCGGTATTCTTGATAACGCTAATGATTTTGTTTTTGATTGTGAACACCTCGGAGAAAAATCAAGACAGAACTTTGTTGAAAGACTTGCTGAATTGGGATTCCATGCACAGAAAGAATACACGGACGAAAAAGGCGAAACAAAGTATATGCTGATGATTCGTGACGGCTCAAAAGCCGGGCTTGTCGAAATGATTCCGAATTCTGATTACAAGAAAAAAGAATACACCGTTATTACTCACGATGAAGCCGGAAACGAAACCGACAAGCAGGTATTCAGCGACATTGACAGCGCACAGGCTTTCATGGATAAGCAGAGAAAAGCACTTGAAGCCGGGGAAAGTGAAGCAGAGAAACACGAAAACCGCAGTAATGCAATGCTCGGAAATCAGAACGCAAAGAAATTCGGTATGCCGGAAGATGTTTACGAAATCATGCGAAACATGGTGAGTGAACAGGTAAACGGACAGGGAATAAAAAATCGTCAAATACTGTTTGAAAAACTGTATAAAAAAGACGATTATTTTAGAAAGAAATTAGATTTGTACGGTGGTACAAGCAATGAAGAAATCACAGGCTATAAACGGTCTGATATTTTCAACGCTTTGTATGACGATGTAACAGGAGGCGAACATGGAGAAGATAACTCTGGAATTGGACGAAATGGACTTTCCGCAGGTACTAGCGACTTACGGAGCGGAGCAGGCGAAGGAAATGGCAATAGCGATGTGTCTGAAACAGAATCAGCCATTGACGGAAACGAATTTGTACAGCAACCTCGCGAATCTGGAATCGGACTTGGAGAGCGAAGCTCTGACAATGGACGAAACGGAGCAGGAAGCGGACGAGTAACAAAAGCGACCGCAAAACAAATCCGCGCCAAATGTCTTGAACTTCTCGCAACAAAGAAAGATTCTGAAATGACCGCAGAAGATAAGGCACTTCTTTCACAGTATGAAGGTGGCGGCGGATTGAATGAGGGCGGACAGTCTACAAAAGCTGTACTCACTGAATTCTACACTCCTAGAGATGTAATCTCTAAGGTATGGGAGCTTGTAGACAAATACAATCCGAATCAGAAGAAAAAAGTTTTAGAGCCGTCTAGCGGTATCGGACGCTTTGCAGAAGGAAGAAGCGAAGATTTCACGCTTTGCGAACTTGACGAAACAAGCGCACGAATTGCCGGAATTCTACACCCAGATTCAGAAGTAAAACAGGGAGCATTTCAAAAGCTCTTCATGCAGAATAACGCCGTAACAGGCTACAAAGGCGAACTGTACGATGTCGCAATCGGAAACCCGCCGTATGGAGCTTATAACGACCTTTACAAAGGCATGGGAGAAGGAAAACACCACACACGCTATGAAGAATACTTTATTGACCGTTCTCTTGATACTCTCAAAGACGGTGGTATTCTTGCTTTTGTCGTTCCTTCTTCATTCTTGCGGGGCAAAAACGGCAAGGGAAAAGAAGCGATTGCAAAGAAAGGAAAGCTGCTTGAAGCGTGGCGACTTCCAAAAGGTACATTCAGCAGTACAGATGTTGGAACAGATATTATTGTCATTCAGAAGGGCAAGGGCGATATTGCCGACTATTGCGACAATAAATATTTTGCCGATAATGAATCTCATGTAATCGGACACGAAACCGAAGGAAAAGACCGTTTCGGGAAGCCGACAAAGATTGTAAATCTTCCAGAAGGAAAGACAGTTGCAGAAGCAATTTCCATGATTGATACAAAAGCTGTTGAAGTCAAAGAAATTGCAAAGAATGTCGAAGTAAAGACCGTACAGGCTGATTTGTCAAAACGATTTACAGTTATTGGCAAGTTGCAGGTAGGCGCGGAACTTACACGCCCGGACGGAGCAAAAGGAAAAATCACATACATTACTGACGGCGGAATGATTGGTTACGAATTCGACAGTAAGACCAATCCGGGCGGAAGAACAAGCCTTGAAGATTTTGCCGTATTGGACGACAAGGAAACCGCCGAAGAAATCAGCCGCAAGCGTAGCGAAGCCATGAAGGGTAACGACAACGCAAAAAAGGCTTTCCATAAGCAGATTATAAAGAAAGCTACAAAAGGCGATGTATTCACACCTTCTATCGGTAAGAATATGACAGCGCAGGAATTCAACGCTAAATACTCAAAGGATATTCCAGAAGCCGACATGAAATTCTGGAAAGTAACCGATTGGGAAGGTAAGGTTGATGTAACAAAACTTACTGATGAAGAGCGTGAGGAACTTGGCAAAAATAAGAACTTTGTGACCGATGAAAACGGAAACTTTGTAAATGTCGCAAACTATGCAAGCGGAAACATTGTTGAAAAACTCGCAAAACTTGAAGCCGAAAAAGACCGCATAAGCAAAGAATCTTACGAAGAAAAGAAAGCTATTCTTGAAGCCGTATTGCCTGCAAGAAAAAACATCATGCAGTTTACAATCTCGCCAAAAGAAAACTTTGCTTTGCAGTTCAAAGACGAGGACGGTATTTCTCTTAAAGACAAATTCCTTGCATATTGCGGATTTAATGAAAACGGAAGAATCGGCTGGAATTCTCATTGTCCTATTCCAAAGTCAGAGCTTGCGGACGGAATGACAATGCAGGATATTTGGGATTATGTAAATCAGATTCCTGTAAGAACTGAAAGAACAAGAAACCCAGAGGACGCAGAGACCGCCAAAATGTTTGCGGAGCAGAAAAAGAACGCAAGACGCGAAACAACAGAAAGACTTTTCAATAAGTGGTTGCGCGAACTCCCGGAAAGACAGCAGAACGCCATTGAAGATGAATGGAACGCAAGATTTAACTCACGCGTAAACCCAGATTATAAAAAGATTCCGCTTTTCGTTGACGGCATGAACACCCACAAGGGAAAGAAGAAATTCGACATGACCGAACAGCAGATTAAAGGCGTTTCTATGCTCTGCAATAAGGGTAATGGTATTCTTGCTTATGATGTCGGTGTAGGAAAGACCGTAACAGGTATTGTTGCGACTGTAAATCAGATTCAGACAGGAAAAGCAAAACGCCCGATTATCTGTGTACCAAAATCTGTTTACAAGAAATGGATTAAGGAAATTAAGCAGCATTTTCCAAATCAGACAATTAACGAACTCGGAAATTTCAGCGAAAAGGACTTAGGCAGATTCAAAGATTCTGACGGTAAAGTAAACTTGCCGGAAGGTGCATTGAATGTCTGTACTTACGAAGCATTGCAGAAAGTCACTTTCAAAGAGGAAACTCTTAACGGTGATTTGCGTGATGATATGCTTGATTCACAGTCAGTATATGATTATGACGAATACGGAAACCTTGTAGAAGATACCCGAAGTGAGCGCGAAAAGGCACAGGCAGAAGAAAAGTTGATGAAAATGCTCGGTATTGCAGCAGAAGCAAAGCCGGGAGCTGTTTATTGGGAAGATTTGGGAATTGACCATGTCACAGTAGACGAGCTGCACAACTTCAAAAATGTTTTCTCAATTCCTCGCACTTTCGGTAAATCTGTACGAAGTACGAACGAAAAGAAAACTGATTATTGGGGAAGAAAGATTAAAGCAGACGACGACCCCGGACAGCTCTCAAACGAATACAGCGGTATGCAGGGAGCGACATCTGGACGCGCTATGAAACTCTTTGCAATTTCACAGTTGATTCAGAGAGAAACAAACGGAAGGGGATTTTTCGGACTTTCAGCAACGCCTTTCAATAACTCGCCTGTAGAGATTTACAACATTCTTTCTATGGTGGCAAGAAACCGCCTTAAAGATTTGGAAATCTACAACTTGCAGGACTTTATGAAGCAGTTTGCAGAAATGAAGCCGGATTGGAAGGTACAGGCAAACGGTGATGTAGTATCTGCACAGGTTATGAAGAACTTCAAAAACCTTAACGCATTGCAGAATCTTATTACTGAATTCATCGACAAGGTAGACGGTGAAGAAGCCGGAGTAGTAAGACCATACAAGAGAGTACACAAGCCGGAGCTTGATTTGACACCATTGCAGAAAGCAATCATTAAGGCTGAAACTGACCGCATGGACGGCAAATTCTCAAAGCCGGGTGATGATAATAAAAACTCTGCTGACGCTCTTATCGCAATGAACAATATGCGAATGGCTACACTCTCACCCGCATTGATTGACCCGAAATTCTGGGCTGATTATGAGGATTACGAGGGCTGGCACAAACCGCAGATGAAGGACATTGTAAAAGAATCGCCTAAGCTGCAATTTGTTTGTGATACGGTAAGCACACAGTACAAGGCGCGACCGACCGAAGGACAGGTAATTTATATGCCGCGTGGCGTGGAGCAGTATCAGTATGTCAAAGATTATCTTGTTTCTAAAGGTGTTCCGGCTGATGCCATTGCGTTTATGGATTCAAGCACGAAACTTGACAAGAAGGAGCAGATAAAAGACGACTTCAACGACAAGGACGGAAAAATCAAGGTCATTATCGGCTCTGAAACAATCAAGGAAGGTGTTTCTCTTAACGGAAACTCTACGACATTGTACAACACAATGCTTGGTTGGAATCCTACCGAAACAATACAGGTTGAGGGGCGTATCTGGAGGCAGGGAAACAAGCAGGGCATAACTCACATTGTCTATCCGCTTATGAATGATTCCATTGACGCTATGATGTACCAGAAGTATGACGAAAAATCTAGCCGCCTTAACGCATTGTGGAGCTATAAGGGCGATTCTCTCAATGTTGAGGACATCAACCCAGAAGAGCTGAAATTCGAGCTTATCAAAGACCCGAAAAAGCGTGCAAGTATGAAAATCTTGCAGGAGCAGGCAGACTTGAAGAAGCAGCAGAAAATGACGGATGCGCTTTATGATACCATTGCCGAACAAATGAGCCAAAGAAAGAATCTGATAGGCAATACAGAGTATCAGACAAAGCAAATTCCAGAGTATGAAAAATCTGTTGCGAATTACACTAACCTTGTGGAAGAAACAGAAAAGAAACTGAAAGCCGCAAAGAAAGCGAAAGAAGATACTTGGAAAATTGAGCGGGATTTGGAGAACTACAAATATTCTGTAAATTCTTACAAGTCGCAGCTTCGATTGGCAAACAAAGCCATTAAAGAAAACGGCGAATTGATTGCAGCCATTGAAAACTCTTGGAGAAAGCAGGGAGTAGATAACCCGGAAAACATCGAGGAAAAACTTTCTGAAATCTCTGCAAGACGACACGAAATTTCAAACAAGCTGGGAGAAATTGAAGGTAAGTTTGATTTTTATGTGGCAGAAGCAAAGAAGCAAATTGAGGATGCACAGAGAAAACAGAAGCATTATTCTGTAGCTGACCGCGTAGATTACTATGCAAAGAAAATCGGAAACGACTTGAAGCCTTTTGAGGAAATCAAAGACCAGATTAAGGCAGACATGGAAAAGAAGCGTAACGGTGGAATTGCAAAAGCGATTATCTATAACGGTCGCCTGCTGATTCAAAGAGCATAATTGCAAAAACGGCTGTTATGCCTTATAATGCAATTAAAATATTTATTCTTGGTAGTTATGCAGAAGCAAACGCCGATTATTCCTTGATTCAATTCTTGGGATAGTCGGCGTTTTTTTTGTTCCGGGGGATTATATGACAAAACTTGTTTTTAATGCTGAAACACTTGCAAAGTCAATTAACAGTGAGAACGGAAACGAGATTGTTTTCGAGGAATACTTTGACATTCAGAAATCAGAAGGGGAGAATCCGAAAGACCCGAAATTTGAGTATTTCAAGAAAAAGATTCTTGACCATTTGGCAGAATTGGAGAAGAAAGAAAATCACTCCATTGCAAAGGCAATCGACATTGACGAGTGGATTCAGAAAGCAAATTTCCCGGTCGGAACTGTAAGAACATGGAACGGTCAGAAGTTCAAGAAAATCACGCCTAAAAAATGGGCGCGAGTTTATGAAACTGAAAGCAAGGGCGCAAAACTTGCCGTTGCTGCATTAAGAAGAAAAGCCGCCGCCTGCAGAAACTCGGAAGAACTTTTACAGCTCTGTTTGGAGAACATGGAGCGATTCAGAGATAACAACGGACACCCATTGCCATTTATGCAGGAGTTTTCAGAGTATGTTTCGGGGCTGAATGACGCTCACGAAAAGGGAGCTGCAAAGGGTAAAAAGATTGATGAAATCTGGAACAAGCAGCAAGCCCGGATTAAAGAATTGCGCAAGAAGGGCTATTCCGATGAACAGATTGACAATGATGATGTTATCAAACAGACAAAGAAAGATATGCAGGATTTGGATAAAGAGCCTGCAAAAGAAGAGCCGAAACTTGATATTAGTAAAGACGGCTTAAAACTTCATTTTGAAGGTAGCAATAAAGATGAAGAATTAAAAGAACTTAAAAAGATTGCTGAAAAGGCAGGGCTTAGTGTTGTACAAGATTCTAATGGGCGTACACAGGTAACAAACAAAAAGGGTGACGGCGTTACAATCTTAAAGGGTGATACTGTAAGAGTTGAAAATGGTGATTTTATTGTCGAAAAACCTTATGGCGGTACTGTAAACATTTCAAAACAGTTCAACGGCAAAACAGAAGAGCCAAAAAAGACAGAGCCTAAGCAGGATAACGAGCCGCCGAAAACCGACAATGAGCCTAAGAAAAAAGGCATTGAATCTATCCGGGAGAAATATCAATCTTCTTTATCCGTTGAAGGTGACGAAGATGAAATCTATGTCGGTAAGGAAGCAATACAAGGAAAGTGGAAACTTGTAGAAGCTGACGCACCTAGCGCAAGCCATGATGAAATTACTTTCCACAAGACAGAAGGATTCCCGACCGCAAAAGACGGTAGCACGGTAAATGATAGAGATTATGAGCATGACACGGCGGCACAGGAAACCGTAATTGACATTGCTTCTGACTTTGACGGCAGAGCTTTAGGCTTTGATTCTCCAATCGTTGTTACACAGGACGGCGTTGTTACATCTGGAAATAACCGCACAATGTCTAGCAAGATTGCTGCAAGAAAGGGAACTGATACAAAGTACATCGAAGCATTGAAGAAACGCGCTAAAAAGTTCGGCTTCTCTGCTGATGATGTGGCAAAGTTCAAGCACCCTCGTGTAGTTTTTGAAACAGAGCATACAGGCGAATACACAACAAGCGAATTCGCAAAATATAACGAATCGGGCAAAAAGGCTATGAATCCTGTTGAAAAAGCCGTAAAGGTTTCAAAGATGATTCAGCCGCAGACCATTGAAGATGTAGCAAGCATTATCGGCGAATTTGACACTATGGGCGATTTGTACGCTGATAAAAAAGCAAGTCAGAGTATTTTTAATACGCTCATTCAGTCAAACATCATTCAGAAAACAGACCTTCCGCAGTATTACAGTGACAACACAGTAACAGCATCCGGCAAGGAGTTTTTGGAAACTGTATTGATTGGTAGCGTTATCAACGAAACAAACATCAGAAACTTAAACACAGAGGGCGGACGCTCTATCAGACAGAAACTTGTAAGGGCAATCACTCCATTGATTGAAAACAAGGGAATGAAAGGTTATTCAATCAACAAGGAACTGAACGAAGCCGTAGGTATTGCTATTGAAGTTGCGCACCATAAAGACCAATTCCCGAATGTGGAAGCATTTTCTAAGCAGCAGGATATGTTTAGAAAACTTGACCCGGTATCACTTGAACTTGCAAAGAAACTTGAAGGAACACAGAAAGGCTTTGCGGAATTCATGCTTGATATGAACGGCGGATTAAGACCAGCCGCAAACGGTGAGGTTGATATTTTCTTGGGCGAATGTGAGAGCAAAGAAGATATTGTAAACCGTGTATTGAACATCAAAAAGACTGTAGAAAAGGCATTAAACCGATTCTTTAGGATTTTTGGAACAACAATGTAATTAAGGCAAGGAAGGAGATATAGCAATATGAATCTTGTTGTAAACATGGCGAAATTGAAACAGGCGGGATTTGGTGACATTATTGAAAAGGCACAGAAAAAGAACTTTTCCGTATGGCACACAAAGAACGGAGATATACCAATGAAAAAAGTCGGTGAAAAATGGGTGCCTGCAAATGTCGGACAGGGAAATTCTGCTGATACAGAAATCCAGAAGCGCAAGCGCGTAGCAGAGATTAAGGCAATGACAAAACGCGGTGACATGATTCGTTTTGAAAGAGAGAAGAAACTTATTGACGGTATGGTTGTCGCAAAAGGTGACGATGGCGTAACAGCAAAGAAAGAAGCGTTTGCTTATCAAGTGCCTTATGAAAACATCAAACAGAATTTGACCAAAGAGGGAACAATAAGCCCGGAAAACTTCAACGCTGCTGATTATCGCAATAAATATCAAGATTCAAAAATTGCCGAATTGGAAAAAGCAAGTAAGGGCGCAGGTGTAAAATACTTCCTTGACAAATACCTTCCGGGTGCAGAAGGAAAGGAAATGTCAAAGAAAGCTGATGAAACCGAATTAAGGGTAAAAAATCAGATTGCAACAGACGGACAGACAATCGACAATTTCAGAATTTCCGGCGAAGGTGTAGACGCTGTTTATTCAGATGAAAGAGCCGCTTTGCATGAGAAAATAATGGACTATTATTTCTCACCAGATAAGATTGCAAAGGCAAGACCGAAGCCCGGACAAAAGCCAATGCTTGTAATGCTCGGTGGAAGAGCAGGCGCGGGTAAATCGTGGTTTACAAACACAGAAGAAGGTGGCTTATACAATCCCGAAGAGTTTATTGTTTTGGACGCTGACGCAATCAAGAGCGGAGTATATGACAAGAACGGTAAAGAATTGTGTCCGCCGCTTCCAGAATACGAAGGTTGGAACGCTGGAACTGTTCACGAAGAATCATCTGACTTAAACAAAAAGCTCATTGATATGGCTATGAAAATGGGGCTGAATGTCATTATTGACGGCACTATGAACAGCCCTAAGAAATCCGTAAAACAGATACAGGATTTCAAGAAAGCCGGGTATTTCACAAGCTGTGATTATATGTTTACGCCAATGCAGGAATCAATGCAAAGAGCCTGCAGCAGATTCAAAACACGAAAGAATGACTATTCGGGGCGTTTTGTTCCGCTCGGTATTATGACCGAAATGACACAAAACGAGGACGCTTTTGAAGCTGTAAAAGGCTTGGTAGACAGATATTCTTTCCGGGATAACTTCAATCAGACAAACGGAATGGCAACATTGATTTGTCAAAAAGGCGATTATTAACACCAAAATTTACTACAAATTGTTGCAATAATGCCGATAGTGTAGTATATTATAAGTGGAGGTAGAGGCTATGGAAAAGAAAAACGCAAAAGAATTCATGGAAAAGAACTTCCATAATCCCGAATGGTGGGCTTCTGGCGACTATGCTGACGACCCAAACAAAAAACCTTCTAAACAGCATACAGACCAATTAGAGCGGATTAAAAAACGCGCTAAAGAAGCTGGGGTAAAACTTTCATAAACGAGATTTTCAAGCCGTGCAGATAATGTACGGCTTTTATTATCTAGGGGGCTTTTATGAAGATTCATAACGCTATTATCTTTGCTTCAATCAAACATCAGAATCAGAAACGCAAGGGAACGAATCTACCGTATATTGTTCACCCTATGGAAGTAATGCAGATTCTTACTGAAAACGGCTGTAGTGAGAATGTAATTGTTGCCGGAATTCTGCATGATACACTTGAAGATACTGACACTACACCACAGGAAATTGAAAAGGGATTCGGAAAAGATATTCTTGCAATAGTCCAGACTGAAAGTGAGGATAAATCAAAGACTTGGAAGGAACGAAAACAGCACACTATTGATTGTCTTAAAACAGATTCACTTGAAACAAAACTTGTTTGTTGTGCTGATAAACTCTCAAATATCCGCAGTATGTATGTTGACTTTCAGAATTGCGGGGCTGAACTCTGGAAGCGTTTTAACGCAAGTAAAGAAGATATAGGGTGGTATTATCATTCCATTGCAGACAATCTTTCGGGGCTTGAAGGTTATAAAATGTATGATGAATTGCAAAAATATGTAGGAATACTGTTTTAATACTATAAAAAGTATTCAATTCTTGACAGCGTATTATTTTGCTGATAAAATAAACATAATTCTTGAAGGGTGAAATCGGGCTTCATGCCCGGCGTAACGAAAGTTACCTAGCCTTTCAAAGAGTTATTAAAATTACAATATTGTGTCGCCTGTAGTGGGCGTGAATAAAAACGATATTCCTTAGAAAAGGCAGTCGGAACACTAAAAAGGTATTAGTGTTTTTGGCTGCTTTTTTTTTATTGCCTTGCGGTCAGAAGCACTAGGAGCAGGGCAAAAGTGGACTTTTACACTGAAAACGACATTGAAAAATCTCTCTCCAATGTTTATGTTCCCATTATCATTAAGTCTTTCGGTGAAGAGGACGAGGACGGAAACTACATCTTTGAAACCGAAGCCTCTAATGAAAATCTTGACTTACAGAATCAGATTATCCAGCAGAAAGCACTCACAGACAGTAAAGAATATTTCCTTTCAAACGGCGTAATTTCAGACGACCACCAGCACAAAAGATATGACGCAAGCGGCAATGTAATCAGCGATAAAACAAAGATTATCGGCGAGCCTATTTCAGTAAGAACAGAAGGAACAAGAACATTCGTAAAAGGCAAGCTCTATAGCTATGTAGAAGCTGCAAAGCCTTTTATTGACCTTCTCAAAGCTCATTCAAGCCGTGTAAAGGCAAGTGTAGGCGGTATCAAGCCTATTGTACGCAAGAATAAGGACGGCACGGAAACTGTAACGGCTTTTTTGTGGAATGACTTAGCCCTTACTTGTTCGCCTGTAAATTACACGGTAGGTAGTGCCGCTTTTGCTAAATCAATGTCAAATGTCGATTTCTGTAAAGCTCTTTCAGCAGGTTACGGAACAGACGCAGCAACAATGACAGGCGGAAGATGTTTGCAGAAAGAAGATTTAGAAGGTGGAGTAGCAAACAATACGCCGGAAAATATCTTGCCTAATGAGATTTCAAAAACAGAAGAAAACGACATTGACGCAATCAATGAGCTTATGGCGGCAATCGCTACAGGCGAAATCAAAACACCACAGAAAATGACTTCTTTCTTGACTGAAAGAGGATATTCAGAGGAAAAAGCGCGGGCTTCTGTCCGCGAAATAATATCACAAGGGGGTCATGTAATTATGGCTAAATCTGTTTTGGAACAGACAAAGAATCTCCTTAAATCGCTTGCGGGTGGCTCTCCTAGCAATGCAGACGATGGCGAGGAGAAGAACAAGAAGCCGGGTGAAAATGTACCACCAGAGAATAACGGTGGCGCAGGTTCAGACAATGGCGGCGAAGGTGGTAATGGTAACGGTGAGGGTGGTGCAGAGCCTAACAACATCACTAAATCATTGCCGGAGGGTTGTGTAGACGCAACAGACGCGCTTGCTGCAATTCTTGCAGAAGTAAAGAAGAGCAATGACGCAGTTGCAGCTCTCACAAAGCGCATGGATGGCTATGAAGCACAGCAGGAAGATGTTTCAAAGTCTATTCTTGAAGTTGCCGGAAGCGTTGCACAGATTGCAAACACTCCACTTCCTACAAAGACAGCTACTTCTATCCAGAAGTCAGATGTTGGAAATGGTGCTTCTGCAGGCGGAAACGGCGGTTCTTTGCGCCCTACCACAGAAGATTATCAGATTGTAAAAAGCGCACTCAATGCCGCTTTCAAGGACAGAGCAAACACAGGTTTGACACTTGAAAAGTCTGAACATCTTTCTTCTGCTTTCAACAAGGCGGTTCATGGCGGAAAAATCAGCCGTGAAGATTTCAACGAAATTTCGGGCTATGTACGCAAGTACAAAGCATAAACAGGGGGAATACGAATGATTTTTGACGAAGGTGTAAATGTCGAAGGGCTTTTCGATAACGCTAATCAAGCGACACTTCAGAAAGCACTCGAAGCCGGATATGGTACAGACGCGTCACAGTTTACAGACGGACGCGCATTGCAGCCGGAAGATTTGGAATCAACACTTGTAAATGTGCTTGATGTTTTGCAGGACGATTGTAAGGTATTCAATTCAATCTACCGTCAGCCGTCAAAGTCTACTGTACATCAGTACAACAGACGCACAGGCGTTGGCGATGATGAATTCAACTTCATCGGCGAAGGTGAGGAAATCCGCGAAGGTGACCAAGACATCGAGCGTAAAATCCTCGAACAGAAGTACATCGGTACTATCGGACGCATTACAAAACAGGCTGAACTCGTTGAAAGCATGGAAGATATGTACAACGCAGAAAAAGTCGCTTGTACAATGCGTGTCGTAAAATCTGCCGAGCGTGCTTTCTTCCACGGAAACAGTGCAGTTGTTCCTAAACAGTTTGACGGTTTCCAGAAAATTATCGAGGATTCGGCTTACGACACAACAAAAGAAGCCCGCCTCCGCTCTACAGTTGCAGACCTTCGCGGTTACGAAATCGGCGAAGAAGTTGCTTCTGGCGATGAAGCTATTCTCACAGGCGAAGATTTGTTTGATGAAGTAGCTGATACTGTTTATGAAAAGGGTGGTGACTTGAAAAAAGCATTGTTCCCTCCTGTTATCGCAAGACAGTTCCGCTCTCTCTTCAATGACAAGCTCCGCTACACACCAGAGGACGAACATACAGGTCTTAAACGCCTGCCGGATATTGTCGCTTCTTGTGGTTCTTCTATCCGCATACAGGGCAAAGACGCTGGTACAGATAAGATGTTCCATGTAAAGGGTAAAGTTGTTGCTAAGGGTGATTCGACAAAACGCCCTAACGCTCCTTCTACAGTAACACTTACTGTAAACGCTTCTGCTACTCGTGCAGAATCACAGTTCGGTACAAATGATGCAGGTGATTACATCTATGCAGTTCACGCCGTAAACTCTTACGGTATTTCAGCCGCAAAAGCCGCAGCCGCAGCCGTTACAGTTGCAGCAGGTAAGAGTGTTACAATCACTATTACCCCGGATTCAAACGGCGCAAGAGCTACAGGATTTATCATCACTCGCTCTAAAGCTGACGGTTCTGAACTCATGGAAATGTGTTCAATCGGTGCAGCAGTTGAAGGAAACACAACATACGAAGATGTTAACTCAGAACTTCCGGGTACAGCTTCTATTATCCTTCTTTCTGAAATCACTCGTGAAGCTAAGGCAAACATCGCCTTTACACAGCTCATGGGTCTTTCAACATTCCCGCTTCCTACAAACGATTCTCTCGCAAAACGCTTTGCAGTTGCACTCTTCGGTGCGCTTAAAGTTGGTGCGCCGGAATTCTGTGCTGAAATCAAGAATGTTGGTTACAGAGGAGGCTTGTACTAATGGCTAAAGGTAGAACAGTTAAAACGCTGGCTAATGCTGCTTCTACCGCCGTTGATACAAAAAAAATCTTGTCTGATTTGTCAGCTATGGCAGATACAGACAAGGTTACTGTTGTATCAGAAAAACGCGCGGGGAAAACAATCATTGGTATTGGCGCAAATCCCGTAGTTTTTGACGCTGACGGAAAAGCAGAAGTAACAGCTCTTGAAGCGAAGTATTTCTTGACAATTCCGGGCTTCAACCTCGACGGTGCAGCAGAAGCAAACGCTGACGCTGGAAAGAGCGAAAGCAAAGACGGTTCTGATTCTTCATCAGAAACAACAACAGACACCGAGAAATCGGACGGCGGCAAGGCAGACGCAAACACAGCAGAAGCAAACGCTGACGCTGGAAAGAGCGAAAGCAAGAAAGCCGCAAAAGGCAATAAATAAATGATAACCGCAGAAGCGACAAGTACAAGAATTATCCTCACGCTGGCAAACAGCAACGCTGAATCTTTCAGACTTGAAAGGTCATTCTATAAGGAAAACGCTTGGTATACTTGGACTTCTGACGGTTGGATTTTAAATACTGAATCGCCTGTTGCTCTGCCTATTTCAGCAGGTGATTTCATTGATTCTTCTAATCTTGAAGATGGTTTATACGAATATCGTTTTGTAGATTCATCTGTAGAAGTTCCTACAGGCGATATGTACGAATACTCAAAATGGGTGAAATTCGGCGAAAATGTAGATTGTATCGGTTACACATTTAACAATTACAATGCGCCGGAAGGTTCTTGGGGCGTTCCTGTAACTCCCGATGATATTAGATACACCTATCTTTGGGGAACTGATTTTAAGGCTACAAACGGACAGCAATTTAAGGACGAGCAGACACAGTATTTTATTGACGCTGCAATAACAGAATTGGAGCGTGAATTGAATATCTGTATCAGAAGAAAAGTTATCCGATGTAACCCGGATAAGAGAGGACTTGTAAGGACAACAAGAACAAGAAAAGGCGATTATGATTTGGAAGAGCCGCCTTATAAGTTCAGACAGGAAGAAATTGTAAGCCGTGGACGAATTACAACACGGCAAAGACCTATTATTAAGGTTACAAAATGCGAATTACTCAACGCCGCTGAAAATCCTATGGATTTGTTGCCTACTTCATATCTTGAAAAAGACAAGGGCGTTATTAACTTTATGCAAAGACCGTGGCGCAGAAGCGACACTTTCAATAATGTTTCAAAGGTGCTTTATCCATACGGAGAGCAGACTTTAAGAAATTACTATTTCTATGCCGTTGATTACGAAGCCGGATTTGAAACAAGTGACGATATTCCAGACGATTTAAGACAGATTATCGGCAAGGCTTGTGCTATTTCACTTCTAAACATCATCGGTGACGGCTTGATGTCGGGATTCTCTTCAAGTTCTTTGAGCATGGACGGTATTTCTGAATCGTTCAGCTCTACACAGTCGGCAACAAGTGCCTATTTCGGTGCGCGTATAGCTGTGTACCAGAAAGAAGTGCAGGAATATATCAAAAACAATAAATACAAGTTCAGACACTTTCCTATCAGAAGTATTTAATAAATTGGGGGTATCAGCATGAAGCCGTGGGAACTCTACAATTACCAGAAGGATATAGACTACAAGACAAATACTTTTGATTACGATTGGCGCGTAAAAGTTGAGCATGAGGATAAGGCAATCTATGTATTTTCGCAGTTCTCAACTTCTATCATTGATTGGATTGTAAACTTCCTTTTCTTCTTCATTCCGCAGGTTAGACAGTGGTATGTGTATTTTGCCTGTTTAGGCTGGCAGACTACTTTCAATTCTTGCAAGGGCTTGATGATGAATGAGGTTTTAATGGCAATGAATACCTTCCCGGATTATAAGGTGGTTTGTTGCGGTCATTCATACGGCGGAGCTGGCTCTGTATTGGTAGGAATAGAAATCTTCTTTCAGTCGGGAAGAAAGCCGGATTTAATTACTTGGGGTGCGCCTAAGCCGTTGGTTTTCTTCTTTACAAAGCTGATTTGTAGATTGTTTTTCGGCACTGTTTGGCAGTTCGCGCATTGGAGCGACATTGTGACTTATATGCCGCCATTGCTCGGATATTGGAACATTAAGGTTATCAGAATCGGCGATTTCAGCTTTAAGAAGCTGTTTAATCCTCGTGAATACCATACTTGCTATGGTGACGAATCTTTATATAAGGATATTAAAGGTTATGATTTTTGAGCAGGTGCAGAACATTCTTAACGGTGGTGTTCAGACATTACAGAAATCAGATTTCTCAAACTATGCACTTTCGGAGCAGGTGAAATGTGTGCTTAATAAGTCATACATTCCACAGGAAACTACCGTTGAAAAATCGTTACTATCTTGTGAAGGAATACAAAAAGCAAAGCCTGCAGGCAGAAATTGGGGGCAGTTGATACCTGTAAGGAAAATGAACGCAGCCGGGCGAATGGTTACATATTGGGAAAGCCCGGAAGATAGAAACGAAGGAAAAATGAAAGGTGCGCAGAATCTTTTTGACATTGACGAATTGGATGCGCCCGCTTCTGACAATGACTATTACGGTCAGTGGGATAAAGACGCGGAAGAATATCAGATTAAGCCATTGATTATGAAATTCTCTGAATACAATCCGGCTCTTGCAAAGCGTATGGAAGAGAAATACAAGGGCTATCAATGGGATAGAGAAACAAGGGATTTAGATATAAAACTCGACTATGAAACTCTGGACTACATGAGAAGGGCAAAGAACGAGCCGGACTATGCTAAAGAGTGGCAGGAAGAGTACAACGAAAAGACAGACAGAACTTGCAAAATGCTAAATAACCGTAAATTGGCAATGGCAAGATTGAAAGTCGGTAGCAAGGTTTCTTATAACGGCAAGCCGGGAAAGATTACAGGATTTTCAAAGCGCGGCTATCCGAATGTAGACTTCAACGGAGTTGTAAGGACTTGTTTTGTTGAAGAAATTGCGGATATTGAAGCGTTGGAGAAGAAACTTAACGCAAAGGCTGCATAAATAAGCGTATACAGAAATATTTCTGAATACATAAATCAATTTAGGGGGTGTTTTTATGGCACTTGGTAAATTAAAGAAAGGTTGTCCTTATGGTAAGGAGATTGCAAAAGAGATTGAAGCAGGCGGAAACGAGCAGCTTAACGCAAGAGTTACAGAGCTTGAAGAAACTGTAGAATCTCTTACAACAGCCCTTGCCGCCGTTCTTGCAGCAGACAAGACAACAGACAACGGAAAGACTTTGCAGATTGATTCTAACGGTGTTGTTGCGCTTGTTACTGTGTAAGTTTTCTTTTACCCGGTCTTACTTTGCGTAATTCCGGGGCATTTATTTTGAGGTGTTTTTATGCGAAGAACAGATTTAACAAATCAAACTTTTGGACGACTAAAAGTAATATCATATTCGCACACTACAAAAGACGGACGCGCTATGTGGCTTTGTAATTGTTCATGCGGAAATCAAAAGATTACAAGTTCTAAAGATTTGAAGCGGGGAACAGTTCAGAGTTGTGGTTGTTTGCGTAAAGAAGTTGTTTCAAAACGACAAAAAACACATGGTTTGTCCGAATCTAGGCTTTATTATATTTGGTCTACAATGAAACGCCGTTGCGAAACGGCAAAATCAGAGAAAGCAAGAAAAGATTATCTTGAAAGAGGTATAACCGTTTGCAAAGAATGGCACGATTTTTCTATATTCCAGAAATGGGCATTAAACAATGGTTATTCTGAAAACCTTACAATAGACCGTATCAATAATAATGGTAATTATTGCCCGGAGAATTGTAGATGGGTAAATCAGAAAACGCAGCAAAACAATAAAAGAAGCAATGTAAGGCTTACCTATAACAATAAGACACAGACCATAGCACAGTGGGCTGACGAATTAGGTATGAAATACAACACTCTTGACGAACGATTAAGAAAAGGTTGGAGTGTAAAAAGGGCTTTAACAACACCTGTAATGTGCAAGCGAGGGTAAAATCATCGGAGTTGGACTTTCGGAAAATTCGCCTGTAGTTTTAAGTTTAGGGCGTGCAAACTATGAAGCTCTCATTAAGCGTCACGGTCAGTGGGTACGGTGGCGAACGGCGGCAATGTGTCCTTGTATCGAAAAGGATTCGCAACAGCCCGACCCACATTGCGAGAAGTGCGGCGGACGCGGTTATATTTACGGTAATCAGAAAGAGCAGGTTTTACAGACAACGGCAACGGTAGACCTTAACGGAATTCTTACCGTTTCAGAAGATTATACAAACGATTCTCTTGTAAAGGTTTACGACCAGAGCGGAAAGGTTTACAGCAACGCCCGGAAATACGGACAGTTTATTGATTTGAATACTGATAGATTTGTAAGGGGTTCATATTACAATGTAGTTTTGAATCGTGAGCTTGCAAAGACTATTGAAAATACAATTCTTGAAGATTGCGGCGGAAACTATTATAAAGTTCCGGGAATTGAATCTAAACGGCTGAATATTGAGGGCATTTATTACACCGCGCCTGCAGATATTTTGAGCATTGAAAGTGTTACTGATGAAGAAGGTGAGGAATTCGAGGTTGAGCAATACCGATTAAACCTTGCATATATTCCGCCAAAGATTGTTGAAGATGAAGAAACCGGGGAAGAAACGGAAGTTTACCCGACAGGAAATTTGACGGCAAAAAATATCAAGTATATTGAGCCGTTCACATTTGCCGTGCTGAATCAGAATCTTAATAAGGTTGACATTGCACAAATGGAAGCTGCTCACGGTGACGCAGTTGTGACATTCCCTTATTCCTGTGATGTTTCGGAAAATGATGTTTTGACGGTTTTAGCCGGAACAATCACGCAGAAATCTATGATTGTGCGAACAAAAAAAGACTATGATACAATCCCGGCTTTTTTCATTGAAAGCATTGTGAAGATAATCGGCAAGGATAGCGAATATGAAAACGGCGTTGATTATGTTCTTGTCGGTACGAATTCTATTAAGTGGATTTCTGACAATAAGCCAGATAGTGGCGAAGGATATTCAATCATCTATAAGGTTTATCCAACTTATACGGTTGTAAAGAATATCCCACAATTAAGAAGCTCTGAAAATCAGCGATTCCCGAAGAAAGCAATCGTACAGCTTATGAGCAGTTATAGCGAAACAAGGGGAGTGAACAGGCAATGACCGAAGGTATTAAAATACAGATAAACGGACAGGCAGGTTTAGACGCTCTTTTTGCTATGGCTCGCAATGGACAAGAGGGTTTCAATAGCGTATTTCCCTTAACTAAACAAGAGTTATGGGATTGTGCAATGACGATTGAAAACACTTGGAAAGGCTGGGCTATGGGTGGTGAGATTCCGGGAATAAAGAATATTCCGAAGCCAAATTCTAAACTTGCGGCTTCTGTAAAGCATAGCCCGGAAAGAAGCGGGGCTTTTGAATATACGATTTTCAGCGACCACCCTTTAATGGCTGATTATCAGCACGGTAAAGATGAAACAATCGACATGAAAGCTGCTGATAGTCCGTGGTTAAACGGCAAGAAAAGCCGATTGAATAAAAAAGACGGTTCGCCTTATTTGATTGTTCCGTTCTCTTGGGGAACAGGTACAGGGCATTTTAGAAATGTTGTTCCGGCTGGAATACAAAAAGCATTAAGAAGCCGGGCTTTATCTTCGCGCTTGCCGACAATGCACGCAGAGCCAAACGCAAGGGGCGAGGACATCTTGCGACATGAATATAATTGGGGCGGCAGAGTTTCGGAAGATGAAGCGCAGCACACCGACAAAAACGGCAATTTGACAGGATATGACGCTGGAATGGTGCGCATGGAAGATAGCGCATACAAAAACGGCAATCACGGTACATATTTTACTTTCCGTGTCATAAGCGCAAAGTCGGCGGCTGACAAGTGGATTCAGCACAGGCACACAGACGCTATAGATGTAGTCGGCGGATTAAAAAAGACCTTTGAAAAGGATTTTACAGAAACCGTACAGGCTGCAATAAAGGCTGATTGGGAGCGATTTCAAGGCAGTTGATTAAATTATTGACAACAGGGGCTTTTTGCTTTAATATAGAATAAATTACAGTGCCATAATTGGTATGTTACATCTGTATTCCTTATGAAAGGCAGCAGGGGTAGAAGCGCGGAATTCCGTGTTTTTATCTGTGCTGCCTTTTTTGTTGCACGAAAAAAAAGGAATAGCGGACATGGCACGGTACTATCTTAATCGCGGTATCATTCTTGAACAAGTTATAGTTTCCCTTATACATGACTATCTCGAAGCCATAGACGCAGATAATCTTTATCAGAATTTCCACATCGAAGCAACAAACAGACACCCTTTTGCAAGTCTTTATCTGCATAACACAAAGACTGTAGCAGACAGTTTCCCTTCAATAACAGTTACAACGGCAACGGACGACAAAACACCCGCTCTGGAAGAATTGAAAGCATGGGTAACGCCTGTTGCTTTTACTGATGAAGATATTGACGATTGGGCAAGCAACACATACGACAGCGATTTCAAAGATTCAAACGGACATATCGTAAAAGCAGGTAAGAAGATTCCGGGCTTATGTGCAGTCACATCAAAAGATGTTGTCAAAGAATTAAAGAAGGTCACAAAGAAGCAGGGCGAAGTTTACGGAAACAAGATTGAGATACGAAGAACAGACCGAATTTCCGTTGAAATCTGGGCTGACAATGAGCAGGTAAAAAATGAAGTTTACGAAGTCTTACGGCTTTTTATTGCCGGGGATTTAAGGCAGATTCTTTCCGAAAGATATAACTTTTTCGACCCGCTTATTGACGATGGAAGCATACACGGTCAGCGAAGCAATAACTACAACATGGATTTTGACATTGCACTTTCCGGGGCAATGATTACTTTTGATGTGAATTATCTTATCGCGCAAGTCGTACTCGACACCGACAAGGCAAAGATAAGTCAAGATATAGAAGCGGAGGCACATAACTATGTCAAACACAACTAAGGCAGATAACGCCACCAGCACGACAACAACTCCGAAAAAAGAGAAAAAAATGGGTGTTGTGCGTTTTCTGCAAAAGAATCCGCAGAAAAGCGGAATTGAGGCAATACTGAAATGCGAATACGCGTCAGTATCGAAAACAGAAACAGAGTGGAAAGCGATTGTTGACCAGCTCTTAAGTACAAAAGTAAGGTAGGAGGCAAAAAATGGGTGTAAGTCCAGCAGTATTTGAATCGGCGGGCAAAAAGACAGAACATCTTATTCCGGGCGTTTATACTCGTAGAAATACGGTTGCTGCAACTACCGGGCTTGGTAATGACAAGCTCGTAGTAATGGGTGTTTCAAGTGCGGGTAAACCGCGAACACTTCTTAAATTCGCTACTCCGGCAGACGCAAAAAATGCTCTTCTCGGTGGTGAATTGCTCAACGGTGTTCTTCACGCGTTCAACGGCTCGAATGACTTTGTTCCGCAGCATGTTTACGGTTATATCGTAAACAGCAACACACAGGCAACACTTGTAATGAAAAACGGCGATAATCCAATTATCAATGTTAAGTCAAGTATTTACGGTGTTCCTGCTAATCAGCTTAAACTCTGGCTGAAAAGCGGCACAACAGGAAAGAAGCTGATGTATTCTTTCAAAGGAAACGAAGGAAGCATTGATAACATCGAACGTCCTTCTTTCTCAATCATCTATAACGGTGACGGTACATCTCCGAAGTGTACAATCACATCTACAGGAATCAAACTTGAAGCATTGGAAGAGGGCGAGGCTGTTGATGTTTTTGAATTCGCTTGGACTGATATTGAAACCGTTTCTGAACTCGTTTCAAGAATCAACGACACAGACATTTACGCTGCAACTCTTCTTGATTTAACAGAAGGTGCTGCAACAAAAGAGCTTGATGTTTGCTCTGCAACAGCTCTTTCTAAAACCGCAACAAAGTTTTACAGCAATGTACAGGCTTTGATTGAAGCTCTGGAAAAAGTTCAGTACATCGGAAGCGGAAACGCAGAACTTGCAGAAAATGCAAGCCGTATCTTGCCGGACAACAATGACGGCTATGTATATTTCAGCGGTGCTACAGCAGGTACATCTACTGTAAGCGATTGGTCAGACGCTCTTGACGCTCTTGCAAAAGAGAAGATTCAGTCTATTACCACACCGTCAACAGACAAGAAAATCCATGTTCTTATTTCTAATCACTGTGCTTCTTGCAATACAGTTGCGCAGAAGAAAGAAAGAATGTTCCTTGTTGGTATGGCTTATGGCTCAACTCTGGAACAGGGAATTGCGGAAGCTGCTGAATTGAATTCAGAATACGGCTCACTTGTCATTAACGGCATGAAAGCAAGTAACCCGCTGACAGGTGAAAGCGAATACATGAGCGGTGCATTGCTCGCTTGTAAAGCCGCAGGTATGGAAAACTCAATGAGTAGCGGTAATCCGCTGACAAATAAGGTAATCAAAGTAACCGAATTCACAGGTTCGGACGATTACGAAACAATGATTGCAAACGGTATTATGCCGTTCGGCAAGAATGATGATGATAACCTTGTTTGTATTCGTGCCATGACTACATATCAGAGTGACAACCTTGCTCTGAACGAGCGTTCTTGTGTTCGCGAGGCTCTGTTCATGGATAGAGATTTCCGCGCTGCATATTCACGCAAAATCGGCACAAATGACGCGCCGGACGAGAGCGACATTAAGGGAATCCTTATTGCTCGCGCCGAAGAGTGGTACAAGTCGGGCTTGATTACAAAGAACGACAAACAGGAAGATGTTTTCAACATCAGAGTTCGCTTTGACGCTGATAAAACTTATGTTGACTATGACAGATTCTTGCGTACTCCGAATAACTTCATCTTCGGAACAAGCAACAATCTGCTCTACAAGAGCGAGGAGTAACAAATGGCAAATATTACGCAGAACGGAAACCTTATCACAAAAGGTACAGACTGTTATGTATATGTTGACTTTCAAGACGATTCCGGGGCTGGTGCAGAGAAAATCGGTCTTTCTTCTGAATACAGCGCAACAAAGGACATGGAAGTTCAGAAAGCCAATGTATTGGGTGAAATCGTTCCTGTATCGGTTGATATTGTCGGTATCAATGCCACAATTCACCTTTCTGGACTTATCCCGGCAAAGAATGTTTCAAGCGAATATTACACAGACGGAAAGAGCGTCAAAAACTTCAACCCGGATGCGAAGAAAATCATTTCCGGCGAGAACGGCGCAAAGATTCCTTATATTTGCTTGAAAGACAAGAAGAGCGGCTCAATTATCGGTTACGGTACATGGGGCGTTCCTTCGCGCTATTCAGAAAACACACAGGGTAAAAACTATGTGCAGGTTTCTGTAGACATTCAGCTTGTGGACTACAAGAACGGTGCTGACTACGAGCAGGTATTGTAACGAATAAAAGGCGGGGTGTTGAAATATACGCCCTGTCTTAAAACCTTTTTTTGGGAGTAACTAAATGGCTAAAGCAGACGAAGAAGAATTTGAAATCTCTGACGAAATCGTAGAGAAAGAAGAAGAGAGTACAGAACAGCAGAAAGATGATATTTTCTATGCTATCATCTTGGGAAAACAGATAACAAAGACTATCCACACTTCACGCGGCGACTTTGTTGTGAAATTCCCGAAAGAAAAAGACAGAACGGCTATTGATTTGCTGGAAGCAAGCAGAAGGGGCGGTGTACCTGTAGAAAGTTTCACTCCGGCTGCAAACAGCAGATTGAATGAGATTGCGACACTTGATATTGTCGTGATTGACGGTGCAGATTGGTATAAAGCTGCAAAACAGAGAAACAAAAACTTTTCATGGGGGGATATGCCAGATACGGAATTCGTTGATTCGCTTTTCGTTGAGGCATGGACATTTTTTCAGAAAGTGCAGTCAATGTTTTCAGACAATAAAGAATCAGAAAATACAGAAAAGGCTCACAAAAAAGACATTTCTGAAACTGTGGGCGGCGGTTTATTTTCGGGTTCTGCCACAACAGGTAAACGCGATTGACGAGGATTATCTGGAACTTGTATATAACTTTGCGAACACCTACACAGAAGAGGGAATTCGTGAATGGTACAGGGATATAAACAAGGAAGATTCAAACACAGAGGATTCAACGGATAATCTGCTTGATTTGGGTTATACTTGGAAAGAAATCCTTGAAATGCAGGGTACGGATAATCAAGAAAACGAATAAATAAAACGGTCGGTTTTGCGGCTTCGCGGTTCTTTCTTTCTTCAAGCAGTCTGTCTACTCTGGATTCAAGAATCTTTGACTTTTCGAGAGCTTCTTTTGAGCGTGTTTTGAAATACTCTTTTTGTGCGGCTCTCATGTCGTGTACCAAATCGGCGAATTCACCTGTAGTCATTTCTGCTCCTAAAAAAAGAAGCCCGCGCAGTCCTCGACAACTACACGGGCAGTAAACGCCTTAAAAAAGCGTTCAATCATGTCGAGGGGAGATTCAACGCTCTTTTCTTGTTTATAAATCGAATTTACACCGATATTTATTATTTGTCAATACTAAAAACAGTAATAGATACTATAAATTGACAGAATAACGGAATGAATGTATTATAGAAAATAAGATTGTGGTGAGGTGAAAAAGTGCTGAAAGGTTTGACCGATTTTAAAATCCTAAACAACTATTCGCAATATATTGCACAAGCTCCACAGCCGATTGTCAAAATATTTGAATACAATCCACAATCTGGTATTGAAAGCCCTGTAATAGAATTCAGCAAGAAAACAACAAAACACCTTTATTCAACAAAAGACAACGAAGAGAAAAACTATTTACAAGGGTATTCTTTCAAGTTTTCCACAAGTGACACTGACGGCAGCTTCTCCCTTACATTGCATCCGGGAAATTCGGAAATTCCATATTTTGACGAAATAGAGCCGTTGCAGATTGTAAAAATCTATGAAAGGGATAGCGAGTGCAAAACACCCGACTTTGTAGGCGTAATCAACAGAAAGAAATTTGTCGCTCAACCGGGAAGCGGTTTAAGAATCAGCGTAACAGGAAAATCCGTAGCAAGTCTTGTCAGCAGATTCAAGATTAGCCTTGACCTTAATGCTATGTCGATTACAAATCAATTAGAAAGTCAAGAAGCGTTATCAAAAAAACTTACGGCTTCTTTTGCAGAAGGTGGCATAAAAAAAGTTTCGGAAGTATTAAAAGAGATTTGGAATTATTCAAAGCTATGCGCCTCTAAGTGTTTGGAAATCTCAAATCCAGACATGGAAAAGTATGTTTCAAAATATCTGGGTGATAATTTCTTTTCATTTGACAATGAAATTGAACTTGCCTATCCGCTTGCAAGCATATTCAACGGTCAGAATACAATTATGTTCTGGGATATTGTGAGCGGCATTATTCCATTTCCTGTTTATGAAAAGTTTGCTTTTATTGACGAAAAGGGAAAGACAAAAATAAAAATCCGGGAAGTGCCTTTTGATTGCTCTGGTGACGGCTTGGGATTCTCTTCATGGGATAAACTCGAAAAGGACATGACAGAGTTAGACCCGGCAATCGTCAAAGGTATTGACTTTGATGTTTCTGATGATGAAGTTTATACAGCGTTTTTCTCTTATGTTATCGGTACTCCAATAGAACAGGATAAGGCTTTAAGACTTGCTGCACAAACAGGTGGATATGGTAATCAAGCCTTGGAGATATACAAAAAAAAGGCTGGTATTTATGGTTACAGCCCTTTGACAGTTTCTTTTAACGGCTATGGAGTGCCGGAAAAGGATTCAACGGAAGAGCAGGAAAAAAGAAGCGATTCTTATAAGGTGCTAAATAAACGCCTTATGAATTGGTACGGACATCTTGAAGAGATGTTAAAAGGCACTATCACACTTTCAACGATTATGGCGGAACAAATGCCAATGTGTGGCGAGATTGTTTCTTTTCTCGGTGGCGAATTTTATGTGAACGAAGTTGAACATACTTGGAATTTCGGCGGAAACCCGGAAACAAAATTGACCGTTTCAAGGGGCGGAGATTATTCAAAAAAGAAGTTTGCTCAACTAAAAGGAATCACAAAGAGATACAGTATTTTCAAGAAACTGTTGGAAACTAAGGCTTATGCAGCTTTGAACGGAATTGAAGTGCTAAAAAGATAGGTGATTTATGGCGAAAGAAATAAGCATTGTATTAAATCGTAATTCCTCACCTATGAACAATCCAACAATTCCCGCTCCAATGCCGCCTATAAAAAACATGATTGGATTCTGGGGAACGGTAACGGAAGTACACCCGGAAAACTGTACTTGCCGTGTAAGAATGGCAAGCGGTTATGTAATTGCGAATGTTCGCGTTATGGTTCAGTCATGGGTAACTGTTGATGATGAAAAAGGGTATTTGAGCGGTGAGCGATATTTACCGCCTGTTGATACTTTCGTTCTTTGTGTATGCCCGGAAGGAAACTTAGCGGACACCGTGATTATTGGTAGCGGTTTTGCTCTTTCTGCTGCTGTTCATGCGGATTTTAAGACAGATTCAGACGACAAGAAAGAACTTGATAACGCTGCAAACACAAGAAAGATTGTAAAGAATTCGGGCTGGACTTTTGAAACTGACTACCGAAACGGCTCTAAAAAAATCCGTAATGCGCCGGAAGAAGGTGACGCAACAATCAGCATAGAAGTGAATCAAGGCGAGGACGGCGAAAAAGCGGACGGCGGAGTAACAACGATTAAGGCATACGGTACGACACTCACACTGACTGAAAAAGACGACCCGGAAATAAAGGTTGAAACAATCGGAAATACAATCTTTGACATAACAGAAGATACGATTGAGTTTTCGACTGACGCTGAAATTAAGCGGACTATTAAAAAGGCTCTTACGCTTGAAACACAGGACGCTTTGACTTTGACGGCTCAAAAAGATGTCGGCTTGAAGTCCAGCGGAAGCGGAAAACTTGAACTCGGAAATACTGTAGCTACTTTGGGAGCTATGATAAATGACTTGCTCGGTTATCTTGCAAGCCTAAAAACAGTAGGAAGCCCGGCAAGTCATACGGCAAGCCCGGATTTTATAGCACAGATACAGGCACTTAAAGCGAAGTGGGGGCAGGTGTTCAAATGAGTTTAGTACAGTCAAAACTTAAAAATGATTTACTCGCGGCTTTTAATTCCATGACAGACGGTGATGATACAGTTTTTGCAAAGAAGGTTTCTAAAGCTGTTGCGGATTATGCACAGACAGGAATTGTTTCAACAACTGACGCAGGCGCAATTCCGGCAGGTGCTTTTACAGGAAAAGGCATAGGAAGTATAAGCGTACAATCTTCAATCTGTGAAAACATTCTGATTGCGGCTTGCCGTGCTATGGCGAATATGACAAGTGGCGGTGATACTTACCTTGCGGCACAAATGGCAAGCGGAATTCATGCGATGATTTCAGCCGGACAGGTAACAACATCTGTTGTAGGTACGGTTATTCCGCCTAGTGGTGGCTCTTCTCCAATGGCAGGAAGCGCAAAGGGAAAAATGGTAGGTGTTTCTGCAACAATTCAAGCCGGGCTTATCGCAGCATTTCAAGCAATGGGAACAATGACAGAGGGTGGAGATAAGTATTTTGCTGAACAGGCTGCAAATGTCGTTACTTCATACTTAAAGGCGGCAGTTATCACCACAAACGGTACAGGAAGCATTGCGGGAAGTATTGGAAGCGGAAACATGATGTAGAGGTAATAGAAAATGGCAAGAATAATGAATCTGGGAGTATGGCACAAGGCTTATATGCTTGAAATTATGGGGCTACAAAAAGAAGAAGGTTTTAGCCTTAGTTCTGCTTTGAATTTCAGCGGTTCAGAAGTATTCACTTTTGCCTTGCCTCCAGAAGCGGAAGATTTTGACTATTCTCAAAGAGTGACCGAAACAAAGACTTTCGGCGGTGCTGTATTCGATGATTACGGCAACGATACTTTCAAAATTACCATTTCCGGCTCTACCGTAAACAATGAAAAGAAACTTATCTACAGAGGAACAAAAGCAGTTCCCGAATATCTGACAGGCGAAAAGGAAATATTCAAGTTGCGCGATTTGCTCTACAGAAGCGGAAAACTTGAAAACCTTGAAGGAAAGAAAGTATATCTGTACGACCTTTCTAAGATGTCGGCTTTGCAGATTGCAGCCGGAAGCCCTTCTAAAAATAGCTGGTGGCGGGTACAGATTAAGTCACTTAAAGTCAAAAGGTCAAAGGACAAACCTTTTACATACAATTACACGCTTGAAATGATTGGATATTACGAGGACAAGAAATCAATTCCAAGCCTTTTCGGTGGCGGTGTAGCAGATTTTATTTCCGGGGCGCAAAATGTTCTTGAAACTATCAACACAGCCTTTGCAACGGTTGAAATGGCAACCGGGGTTTGTGCTGATATTAAAGCAAAAATAGACGAAACTAGCAAACTTATAGAAAACATTGACAATCCACAAGAAGCAATTCAAGTTATAGGTGGTTTTGAAAGGGCTTTAATTGGTACATCTACCGTAAATGCCGCTTATAATTCAGCAAAATCATGTACCGCCTTATGTGGAAAATTAACAGAATTCAATGACGCAATGGGGCTTTCTGATGATACATCAAAAAGTGGAAGCATAAGCGAAGATGAAGAATTTATTGTAACTTTTGACGCAAACGGCGGACATTTCATTGTAGATGAAGAAGAGAAAGAACAGGTAACAGAATCGGTTTCTTATTCTCAATCTGCGACAAAGCCGGAAACTGACCCGACAAGAACAAATTACGAATTCGCTTATTGGTATCAGCTTTCAAGCCCGGAAACAGAATTCAATTTCAAAGATACACCGATTAAGGCTGATATTATCCTTTTTGCAAAATGGGTACAGAAAAAAGCCGTTGTTACTTTCAATACTCGCGGTGGTTCTGCTGTTGATTCGCAGACGGTTGATATTGGCGGAAAAGCCACAAAGCCGGAAACTGACCCGACAAGAGCAGGATATAACTTTACTCAATGGTGTTCAAATTATGCGGCAACTATCGCCTTTAATTTTGATACCGTGATAAATGAAGATACGACTATCTATGCTGCATGGGCAAGAATAACGGCGGTTACTGTCACATTCGACAGCAAGGGCGGTTCTGATGTTCCTTCGCAGAGTGTAGAGCCGGGAAATAAAGTTATTTGCCCGGACATTCCGACTAAAGAATATTATGCGTTCGGCGGTTGGTTTACAGATGAAGAATGTACGACAGAATTTGATTTCAGCCAGAGTATTTCATCGTCACTCACTCTTTACGCAAAATGGACGAGAGCATACAACGATGTTGTTTTTGATTCTAAGGGCGGAAGTAGCGTAACAAAACAGACCGTCATTATTGGCGGAACTGCAACAATCCCGGAACAGCCGACAAGAGAAGGTTATACTTTTGCTTTCTGGTGTACAGATTCGGGCGCAACAAACGAATTCGACTTTACAACACCGATTACGGCAGATACCACACTTTACGCAAGGTGGGTTTTGAATCAGTACACAGTAGCCTTTAACAGCAACGGCGGAAGCAGCGTACAAAGCCAGAGCGTAGAGCATGGAAAACTCGTTGTATTCCCGATTATGCCGACAAAAACAAATTACTCATTCTTTATGTGGTGCAAGGATAAATACCTTGAAGAAGAATTCAGCTTCTCAACGCCTGTTACATCTGATTTGACTTTATACGCCCGCTGGTTCGGAAGCTCATATAGTTTTGCTTTCGATTCTAACGGCGGAAACACAATCCCGACACAGACAATAGAGAACGGCAAGAAAGCAACAAGAGTTGTACCTGCTAAGACAGGCAACACTTTTGAAGGCTGGTTCTCTGATGAAGAACTAACAAAAGAATTCAGCTTTGACACGGCGATTGTGCATGACATGACTGTTTGGGCGAAATGGCAGCCGGACACATTCACGGTTACTTTTGAATCTAACGGTGGTTCGGAAGTTGACCCACAGACCATTGAATACGGAAACACAGTTACACAGCCGGACAATCCAACTAAGAGCGGAAGCGTATTTGCAGGCTGGTATTCTGATGAAGAGCTGACACAGAGCTACGATTTTAGTAGTTCTGTTACATCTGATATAACGCTTTACGCAAAATGGAGCTGATTATGATGTTAGAAACTGATGATGATAAGAAAGATTCTCTGATTGACGCGGAAGCAGAATTGAATTCTTGCGTATGTAAAATTGTTGCCGCTGTAAAACAGAAACAGACGATGTACGAGCCTGTTGTTTATGTTGATACAGAAGGAAATGACGCTATTGCTTATGTGTACGATTCCCGGAAAATCCGCATGAGTTCAACAATGACGCTTGATAAACTCGCTGAAAAGTTTTTCGGAAACGCTGATTATGCAAGCCTTATTGCTTATTACAACAATATCCAGAATGAGCATGAAATTGAAGCGGGAACGATTATAAAGATTCCTATTCTTTCGCCGGACGAATCAAATGCAAACAATCGTATCTATGCCATTCCGGGCGATACTGACAATTACGGTCGTGACATTGCGCTTGATGATGAGGGCGATTTTGCCGTACAGAACGGAGATTTTGCCACAACAAGCAGCGTTGAAAACCTTAATCAAGCTATCGCAATGCGCCTTACAACAGCTTCGGAAAAACGCATAAGGTACAACGCTTACGGTATCAAAGCACAAATCGGAGAAGAAGCCGTAAAGAATTACCTTTTGAGTACGGTTGAGCAGACTGTTTTAGCTGACCCTCGCGTAATGGAAATCAACGAGATTTCGGCAAGCAGCGACAATGACAAGATTTATATTGCCGTGGATTACACGGATATAAACGGAAATAAACAAAAAATGAATGAAGAGGTGTAAATATGGCAGACATCAAAAGATACGATGAACTTATGGAAGAAGCCTGCGCGAATATGATTGCAAGGCAGAACAAGATAACTGACTTTAACGAAGGTTCTATCATTCACACGATTTTAGACACTTTTTGCCGCATTGTGGAAAGAGTGTATATTGCCATTCGTTCCGGGTTCAATCAAGGCTTGATTATGCTGATTTATTCCGTATTCAAGTTTGAGAAGAAAAGCGGAACTTATGCAAGCGGAAAAGTAACATTCAGCCGGGCTAGTGCATTGGACGCAAGAACGGTTATTCCTTCGGGCGTGAAGGTTTCGGGGAATGGTTTTAATTTTGTAACAACGGAAGCTGGAGCGATTGAAGCTGGCGCGGTTGATTCTGACGAAATCACGATAAAGGCAGAAGAAGCCGGAAGTGACTATAACTTGGAAGCTGGGGCAATTACAAGTATTGATTCATCTGTACCTAGCGATATTTCAGCCGTAACAAACAAAAACGCAATCACAGGCGGAACAAACGAAGAAACAGATGCGGAAGTAGAGGAACGGTTTACAAAGAAACTCGCCGGACTTTCCGGCACAAATCTTTACGGCATTGAGGACGCAGCTTTAAGCGTTGATTCTGTACGCTCTGTATCGGTAAAGAATCACAAGCCGCCGTTGAAGAATGTTTATCATGTTTCGGTTTATGTTGACGATGGCTCTGGAACGGCAAGCGATGAACTTTTGCAGGAAGTAAAAAAAGCCGTTGAAGGAACTGAAACACAGAACGGACACCTTGCGCCGGGAGTAAACGCCCGCTATCTTGCTCCAACCGCCGTACCTGTTGATTTTGAAATTGAAGTTTCTACAGGTGAAGTTGATACGGCAGAAACACAGTCAGAGATTAAGAAGATTGTTCAGTCTTATGTGAATTCGCTCCGTATCGGCGGTACGGTTATTCTTTCAACGATTGTTGCAAAAATCCGGGCATTGTCTTATGTGTCTGATGTAACGATTAAATCACCGACAGAAAACTTTACCGTAAACAGTGAACAGATTGCACGGTTTGGAAACGCAGAAATTACAGTTGTGGAGAGTTAAAAATGAAACTTGGCGATTTTATAAAAAGTCCTTTTTCTACTCTCATAAACAGAAAAGGAAGCATATTCAAAGCCCTTCTTGCGGATAACGGAAACGGCACAATGGAAAAGCTGATTTCTGGCGTGGAAACTTGCCGCTCTGAATGGTGCAACGACACGGATTTTTACAACATGAGCGGTGAACGCTTTGAAAAATGTGCCGCTTTGTTCAGCGTTCTTAAAAGAATGTATGAAGAAAGTGACGAATCTTTCAAGAACAGAATCGGCTTGCTTTTGCACAGAAACGGTGATGATATTTGGGGCGACAAGTGGAATATCCTTCATATCTTGCAGACCTACTTTGATACAAAATCGGTATGGATTCGCAACAGCACGGATAATCCCAGCCTTAATATTCTCGCTGACCCGGATTTTGAAAAGATGTCTGCATGGACGCTTGAAGGTGGGGCTGCATATTCACAGCAGGCGAATTTCAGCGGTGCTTTGGGTATGGCTTTTTCTTCTGTTGGTTCTTGTTCGCAGATTGTTTCCGTATCACAGGACACTACATATTTTCTTCACTTCTTTGTACAGGGAAAGATAAATGTATCTGTAAGGGATAATAACGGTCGCTATTACTGTACGAAAGCGGGTGATTTCGGAGCATGGCAACAGAATAAATGTGTCGCAACATTTTCTTCTGATGAATGGGATGCTAAAAGCCTGTTCTTTATTACTGATTCTGATGTCAGCGCGGTGACAATCACTTTTGAATATGTGGACATTGAAACATACCTTGATTATACAAGGCTTTTTGCAATGGACGGAAGCATTACATTCTCTGTAATCGTTCAGTTCAAAGGCGTTCACAGTGATTCAACGCTTGTTCTTGCGCCGGGCAAAGCTGACCCGATTAAAGCTCCTGTTTTGGACTTTGCGGGATTCTTCGCAGAAGGTACGCAAGATGTAAGAGAAATAGACAGTGCAGACCAGAGTTTCTATGACTTTGATTCTGCTGCTGCAATAACTGATGTTTCGCCACTTTTAACAGGTGGGGAAGAGGACTTTATACCGACTGCAAACCTCGACGGCAGGGCGTATATAGAGCTTGATACATGGTGCATGGCGGGCAATACGAACGGCGATGTAATCACGATTGATTACGATTCAATGTCTTATTACGACAACGCATTTGTGTATGGAGCTACAGGCACTAAATCGCAGGCAGTTTACGAAGAATTGCTTGAGATTATGGCTGCTGGGGGAACAACGCCATTCATTGAGCTAGTCACTCGTGAAAGTGCGGAAGAATAAAATATCGAGGAGGCATTTTATATGTCTAATTTGGCAGGAGCGGTAACGCTTGAAAACGAAATCGTGAAAGCGACAGACTTTCAGTATGCTCACGACCAGCAGTACAAGAACATTGCGCTTGTACTGAAAACTATTGTATCTGGGAGCGGGCATAACTTCATTCTTGGCGGTTCTGTAGCACCATATACAAACGGCGGAATGAATGTACAGGTTGACGGCTTGCTTGCGTATTGTGACGCAAACGAGGAAGTAGGAATTGAAACAGAAATGACTAAGCCTGTTTCTGTTGAAGCTGCTGACGACACACTTGACCGTAAGGACATTGTGCAGGTTGCTATTTCAGAAGTCGGCTTTGACGAGCAGAGCCGCGCATTTATTGACCCGGACACAAAAGTTAAGACTTTTGAACACATCAACACAAAGAAAAAGGTTGTGCTGACTATTTCTGTAAAGAAAGGTTCAAACGGTTCTGAAATTGCGCCTGCAGTTGATGAAGGTTGCGTAAAAATTGCTGAAATTTCTGTTCCGGCTGGTACTCTTAACATTACATCTGACTTGATTGAGAATGTTTCTTCAAGAGTTGCGGGCGGTGAAAATGTGAATTGGACGGCGGATAAAGATTCTACTTTTGCGCCGATTTACCTTGCTTCACTCATTCAGAGCTATCTCACACAGCACAATGAGGACGGCACACACAAGGACAACTCCATTGTTGCGGCAATGCTGAAATTCGGCACTGAATCCGGCTCAATCAATGCAAGCCTTTTGCCTGTTGGCGAAAGCATGACATTGAACAAGGTTTCTCACGAATCTGTAGAAAGCACAAAAGAGCTTATTAAGGCTATCGTAACTTTCTGCAATGGAGTGTATGCCTACACAAACAATATTTTCTCACGCTATGAATATCTTGAAGATGTTCCGGCGGCAGTTTCAACAGAAAATGTTGATGTAACCGAAGGTGGGGAAACAACTATTGACGGCGTTTCTGTAACAGCAGGTCAGATTGTTTTCTTGAAAGACCAGACGGACAAAAAAGAAAACGGTTTGTGGGAAGTTCAGACAGGAAGCTGGAACAGAGCGGACGACTACGAAGAATCTACTACAGCCTTTGACCACAAACTTGTTTTTGCAGCAGCAGGAACAGTGAATAAGGGGAAGGTTTTCTTCTTGCCGGGCAACACTTACACAATCGGCACTGATGAGCTTGATTTTACAGAAGCAAACTTCACTTCTGACAAACAGGCTCACAAATTCGTTATGCGTGACGAGAACGGACGCGCAAAAATGGCAGAGCCGGAAGAAGATGATGATATTGCCGTAAAGGCTACCGTTAAGGCAGAAGAAGCTGCAAGAAAGGCTTATGAAAAGCAGCTTACAGCTCATTATGACAGTTGCGAAGGAAGAAACCTTTTAACCGTTCTTGGTGTAGAAACTGTAGCCGAGGCTATGGAGATTCTTCACGAAAGATGTAACGGAACAGGAAAGCCGGACTTTTCGGGGCTTCTGATTGGTGACTATCTTGATTTGCCGTCATTTACTGTAGACGGAACTAGCTATAGTGGTCAGCGTATCGTTATTTCTGGATTCAATCAGTATATCGGTGTTGGTGATAAAGAAAACACTAAGAATCATATTCTTTGGACTTTCCGCGATGTAGTTCTCAAAAGACAGATGAATACATCAGATACCAACACAGGCGGCTATCCTGCTTCTGCAATGAAAACCTTCCTTGAAGGTGTATTTGCAGCAGGTCTTGCTTCTGCTCTTGGCGGAACTTACATCTATTCTGTAAGACGCGCGACTTCTATTAAAGGTTCTACAGCATGGAATAGCTTTACGGTATTCTTGCCAACTACTGTTGAAGTATTCGGAGTTGATACTTACGGTGACGACCAGATAGCTTGGAATACGAATGTTCAGTTTCCTATCTTTAGGAATTCTTCTTACTATCGTATCAAAAAGTATCAAGGGGCAAGATGGTGGTGGTGGCTTGGTACGCCTACTGCGTCGAACTCCACCGACTTCTGCCGTGTCAGCTTCTATGGTGATGGCGTCACCGTCAGTGCGAGTGTTACTGTTGGCGGCGTTGCGCCCGCTTTCTGTACCTGCTAAGGTGCAGAACCTCTAATCTTCAAATCTGGGCGGCGTAATGCCGCCTTTATTTAGCAATAGAGAAATACTAAGAATAAATATTTTAGGAGAATAAAATAATATGTCGGTTGTTAAGAATAAGAGAAGTTTATCAAGACTTGAATTTTACAACACAGCAAGAAAATTAAGAATCGACCTTACGAATTGGCTTTTGCGTGATTTCGGAATCCGGGACAAAGTTTATAAATTTAAAAATGATGATGAACTAGAGAAAACTCTTTATGCAGAATATCCGAAATGGTTTATTGAAAGCACAAGACAAACAATGCTGACAATATTAACAAATCTAATGATGAATATTACGGCAGCAAATTCTATCTACCCGATAAACATGACGGAAGTAGATTTAAGGCGTGGAATACAGGATAAGGCAATCGCAAATTGCGAGCAGCTTTTACAGGAGCTTATTTATTGCGCTGATGTAATGCCTTTACAGACTTCAAAACTAGAGCCTTATGCAGAAATGATAGACAAAGAAATTGCATTGCTTAAAGGCTGGCGAAAAACAACTAACGATATTGGTAAAAGGATAATGACAAAGAATCAAAAAAGTGATACTATATTTCGTACAAAATGCTAAAAAGTGAAGAAAAAAAATGGGAAACAATCTGATACGCCTAATGCGTCGAACTCCACCAACTTCTGCAATGTCAACAACAATGGTAATAGCAACAACAACAATGCAAGTAATACTGATGGCGGCGTTGCGCCCGATTTCTTACGGTGGTCATAAGTGTAGGCTTTTTAGCCGAGCCACCTTCTTAGAAAGGAGATTGTTTCCTTCCGTGAAAGAACGGTAAACGAGTATCTGACGAGTTCGGGCGGACGCTTCTTGCATGGCATGGGTTGTGTAGTAATCCCTTGTTTCATGCCCGGTAACTCTAAGCGGCTTGGTGCTAAAACTACACACCGTTTACAGAAGAGTAGGCGGAAGCCGTGCAGATACATTTTTTTTGAAGGCAACTATGACGAGCAAAGAAAGAAAAGAAGGGCGCAGATTAAGAAGAATCGAAAATCGACAGCGCAAAAAGGCTGATTTTCTTAAACAATACAACGATTTTAATTTAGTTACTAATACAGATAATCTTTATCATGCTTTCAAGATGTCTAGGCGCGGTGTAAGCTGGAAAGAAAGCGTACAGCGTTACGAAAACGATGTCTTGCAGAACATAAACGATACAAAACAAAAACTTTTAAACGGCGAGAGCGTACAGAAAGGCTTTGTTGAATTCCAGATACACGAGCGGGGTAAAGTCCGCCATATCCGAAGCGTACATATTTCAGAAAGAATCGTACAAAAGTGTTTGTGTGACGAAATTCTTGTACCGATTATTACACGCTCTTTGATTTACGATAACGGCGCAAGTATAAAAAATAAGGGTATCAGCTTTGCAATGAATCGGTTACGGTGTCATTTGACAAACTTTTACCGGGAAAATCATTCAAACAAAGGTTATGCGCTTGTAATTGACTTCTCAAAGTATTTTGACAATATTCTGCATGACAAGCTCTTTGAAATGCAGAGAAGCAATCTGACAGACGAGCGGATTTTCAATCTTTACAAGAGCTTTATTACCGTATTTGGTGACGGTATTTCTTTAGGGCTTGGAAGTCAAGTTTCGCAGATTTCGGCTATCTCATATCCGAACAAATTAGACCATTATTGCAAGGAAGTATTGAGAATCAAATATTATGGGCGTTATATGGACGATACATATTTGATTCACAGTGATAAAAAGTATCTTGAATACTGTCTTTCAGAGATAAAGAGAATCTGTGATGAATTGGGAATTAAGCTTAATCCGAAGAAAACGCGAATTGTGCCACTTGATGAAGGTTTCTGGTTCTTGAAGGGAAAATACATCTTGCTTGAATCCGGGAAAATCATTTGCAAGCCCGCTCGTGACGGTGCTTTGCGAATGAGAAGAAAATTAAGAAAGTTCCTCAAAATGGTTGAAGAAGGTAAGATGTCGCTTTCTGATGTTTACACTTCTTACCAATCATTCAGAAGCCATTTAATGCAATTTGACAGTTACCACATCGTTCATAACATGGATAAATACTATGCTAAACTGTTCGTACATAACTACAGCCTGCTTTATGATGAGCCGAGAATAACACATAAGAACAGAATATTAAGCGAGCGCAACAGGTGCATTATGCCTATTAGCCGTGTTACGGTAAAGAAAATGTCACTTTTAGCCGGGGTATGAGTTTAAGAAACTGATTGATTTTTAGTCCTATATATCGTATAATTTACTATAAAAGGTATTTTGTAGCAACAAAAGCCGCTGAAATGACACTCCATTGTCTTTCGGCGGCTTTTTTATTTCTACAGGAAAAGGACTTAGGGCAATGTTGGAATTCATATCTAAAAGTACACCGCTTAATCTCATTATCATAGGAATCTTTGTATTGTGCGCAATTCTGATAATCGTAAAGACAATCAAAGAGTTATCCGTGAAAGTTGGCGACAAGAGCGTTTCTTTTTCGAGCAAGAAAACGCAGTCGGAAATTGTAAAAGTCGTAACTGATTACGCAGATTTTAAGTACAAGATTAAGGAAGAGCAGGCGGAGGGTGTGAACGACCTGCATTTACAGGCAAAAAGGGTGGTACAGGTTCAGATTGACCAATATGTAAAGAGAATCACGGTTGATTACATGGGGGCATTAAACAAGAGCGGCGCAGAAAATGCCGGGCTTACTATAAATATCTTCTCGCTTCTCATGCGAATCCTTTATAACGAAATGTACAAATTCTGCATGGAGATTTACGAAAGGAATCATCTTAAAGACAAGTCGGATTCAGAATTAAAAGAACTTGCAGAAACAAACTATCAGCGGCTTGCTGACATTTTCCGGGAATTCATGCAGACGAATTGGCTTGATGTAATGGGGGATTACGAAGTTTTGCATAATATCTGTGTGGCAGAGATAAACTTTGTGCGGAATCTTATGTATCAGATTCTTGCTTCTTTCCGGGATTTGAGCCGTCAAAAATACGAGCTTATCAATACTATCAATGACATAGATTGCAAGGTTAGGGAGAAAGTACAAAATAATGGCGTTCTCCCCACCAATGCAATCTCAATTCTTTCAGACCTTTACATTCCCGGAACAGGGCTTAACAAAAACAGCGTAGAAAAGTGGCTATCCACAACAAAATAAAACAGGGGGCTTAAAATGGGCGAAGTTAAAGCAGAAGAAACAAAGGCGGAAAGCGAAGATAAAAAACTCACGGCAAAAGCAATCAGCAAGATTTTCAAGCTCATTGCGCCTTTGGGTATGATTACCTGTGCAATTTTGAAGTGGGCGGGAATTCTGCCTAATGCTTCAATGGGTGAAATCTGTATGCTCTGGGCTACAGTTTACGGACTTGGGGCAGGAACTATCGACCTCAATATCATGTTTGACAAATTTGTAGGTGGAAGAAATGACAGCCGCGATTAAACTTCTTCTGATTGTTGGCGCCATTTTTCTTTTTGCAGCTTTGATTTTCTTTTTTTTGTGGCGGCTCTCTGTTGGTAAAAGAAAGTCACAGAAAGAAACGATTGACAAGCTCGTGCAGCAGATTAACGAAGCGAAACGGACGAATTCCGAATTGGAATACACGATTAGTGTTCTGAAAAAGAACAGGGAGAAAGCAAATGAAAAAATCAATGATTTGCATAATGGCGATGTTCTTGGCAATGCTCTTGATAGGTTGCACAAGCACAAAGGTTGAGTACATCGAAAAGCCTTATTTGCCGGAATTAAACTTTCCATTTTTTCCCGAATTGTACGGCGATGTAAGAAACCCGGACGACACAGTAACCGTGCCGGGGGATTGGATTATACAGATTAGTGACTTCCAGATTTACTATGAGGAATTGGAAGATAACTACAACGACTTGAAAAAGAAGTATGAGGGAGGGCGCGAAGAATGAGCATGACATTAACACAGTTCATAAACACATACAAGGGTACGAAAGTTGATTACAAAGACGAAAACTTCAAGGGTGACGGCTCTTTTCAGTGCGTAGATTTGGCGCGACAGTATTACAAAGATGTTCTGAATGTCCCGCAGTTTCCGGCTCTCGGTGCTGACGGCGGGGCAAAGGATATTATCAAGAATCCGGGAAAGCTGAAAGTCATAAAAGAAGATTTGCTTGCTGATTATTCTGCAGGCGATGTCCTTGTCTGGGGAGCGAGCAAAACAAACAAATACGGTCATGTCGCTATTCTTGTGGCAATCTACAACACAAAGTATTTCATTGTTCTTGAACAGGACGGCTTCAAGCAGGACGGCGTAAAACTTGCTTTCAGAAGCCGTGAGAATCTTTTGGGCGGATTGTACAAGGCTTAAAGGGGAAAAATGGGCGGTATGCTCATAAATATAAAATGCCTTTTAAGGGCAGGGGGTAAGGTATGAAAAAGAATATTTTTCTTATCATTGGTTTGCTGATGGTTGTTGCAGGTGTCGCTATTGCGTACTTTGCAAAGTTTGAGCTTGCCGACATGACAGGTTTTGCACTTACAATGTTTGGCGCAGGAATTGCCACTTCACAGCTTTGGCAGAAACGCGACAAGACACAGAAAACATGGCTTGCCATTCTTGCGGTTAGCTTGGTCGGTATCGGCGCATATCTGCTTGGATTTGGCGGATTCAGCAAGGAAACAATGACAACCGTAATTACTATGGTTTTTGGACTTGTGGGAATTATTGCCGGACTTATTATTGCTGCCATTCAGTCAAAGAACGCAAAGCAGATTGAATGATTTTTTACTAAGGCTTGAAAAACCGCTCTCTTTTTTGCAAGGGGGCGGTTTATCTGTTTTCTTTGAGGTGATTTTATGGCGGATATTGGTATTAGCGTAGGCTTAGACACTTCTCAATTACAGCAGGGCGCAAAAGGTGCTGCTGATTCTTTGGGTAATATTCGTGAAGAGATAACAAAACTCAACACATCTGCTGAACAGCGCAACGCAATCTATGAGTATATGGCAAAGGCAGAAGAATCAGCTGAACAATATGCAAGCAGTTTAGATAAGATAAATGAACTTGTGAAGCAGATTCAACAACAGAACGGCACTTTACCAACTCCAACGGTTCAACAGAACAATCAGAATCCTCAACAGGGAGCAATTCAAAACACAAATCCGCTTGAAATAAAAGTCGAAGTCGATAAAAATGAAGTTCAAAAGCAACTTGATGAAATTTTCAAGCAACAGAATTCAATCAATATTGGAGATTTGCAACAGGGCATAAAAAAAGGAAAGTCCCCAGCAGACGTTTTGAAACAAGCAAACATTGACAGGTTGAAGAATCAGTTTAATTTAGTGAACAAAGAAGCCGATGAACTTTTGGAAAAAATGAAAAAAATTGATGCTGTCGCAAATCCGCATGAATACGGTTCCATGGCAAACACTGTTCTGAAACTTGAAGAAGTTAAAAGAAGTTTATCCGATGAAATTAACAGGTTAGAGAAAGATAAATCTGGCGGAAATGTCGCTACAGATTTATTAAAACGCTTCTTTGGTGGCGGTCAGATAGGTTTTCTCGGCAAACTTGGAATAGGCGGGGCGATTGCTGCAGGCGTAGTAAAAGCCGTAGACATGGGATTAAAGACTTATTCCGGGAAAACTCAAACAGATATTGCAGCAGAAGGGCAGTATCTTAACGGCGATGTAATTAACGCAAATATCACAGAAAAAGAAAACTCATGGTGGACTAAGATTCCGCTTATTGGCGGCACGATTAAAAGCGGAATACAGGTTTTTGACACAAATGAACAACGCCGGGCAGTTACGGAGTTGAACGGCTGGATTAAAGAAGCAACTCCAACAATGGATTCTCTAAGTATGTACGGAAACCTTAATCAAGGTAACGCAATAGAGAATTCACGCAAAATTGCAGACAGTTATGCGCGTATGGCTGACCTTGTTTCCAGAGGTGGAACAGGATATAGCACAAATGAAGGTGTTGAAGTAAAGAATCAGCTTGCGCAGTACGGATATAAAAGCGAAAATGCAGAAGTTGACGCAAATTCAATTCTCAAATGGCAGAGGGCGACAGGAGCGGGAAGAAGTGAACTTATTGACTTTGTAGGTTATGCTTCACGCTATGGTGGCGCAAACGGTGCTACAAACGCTCTCGGTTTTGCTTACGGCGGATTGACCGCAAGCGGAATGGAGAAGGGGCAGCTTTCGGAATTCTTGCGTGGTATGCAGAGCGTAATGGAAGAAGGAATTTCTAAGGGCTTTGTTTATGGGGCTGATGAAGTCGCAAGGAATATGTCTTTCTTCTCTAAACTCACAGGCAATAACGCAATGTGGAGCGGTGAAAACGCCGCCAGAAAGATTTCCGGGATAAATTCATCTATTGAAAACTCTACAAATCTTGATTCTGTTGCAGCCGTGATGAACTTTCAAGTTGCACAGAGCCTTATCGGAAAGACGAAAGAAGGTTTTGACGCTTATATGAAAACATTTGATATAGGCAAAAAAGATGGTGGTTTGTCGCTTTATACTGGTACGCCTCTTGATGTTTTTATGGCAATGGAAAAAGGTCTTAGCACTAAGACTGTCGGCGTAACTATGGACGCTTTATCAAAGCAGTTTAACATTGGTTATGGTAAAGACGGCTCATTGACAGGTGATGTTTTGAGTGCCGCAACTATGCTTTCTCAAATGTGGGGCTTGAACAATACAGGCGCAGTCCAGATGATGAAAACATGGGCTGTAAATGGGGCTATTACGAATGGTGATATAGAAAAAATTACATCAGACCCAACAATGACCACAAAGGAAACGCAGGCACAAAAAACTATAGAGGATATAAAGACTGATGTTCAAAAAATTGCTTCTACAGGAATTACTACGGCTCAGAGTATTCTTGATGAAATAAAGGCTAAGAACGGCACAAAGATAGAGAAAAATGACGAAAAGAGAAATCCAAATGCAATGGATTTTGACGCAATAATGGGAGATTTGTATGGAGAGAAGAGCGTTTGGGGTAGCCAAGATAAAAGGGCTTATAAAACATTAAAAGAAAGATTTAAAAATGCAAAAGGAAATGATGCAGATATAGCAGTAAAAATACTTGATTATGCTTCAACGCTTTCAACCGAAGATAAAAACAACCTTGATACAAGCGGTGTCGCCAATTCATTTGAAGATATGTCTTTTGATGAAATTTTGCAAACTATTCAGAAAAAAGAATATGGAGTAGGCGATGCGGCAATTTTATCTCCGTTTAGCAACTTAGACGATGATTTCAAGTATTCTTTGCCGGGAACACAAAAAAAATGGTATGGTCTTTCTGTTCCTTATAGTTTCGATGATTTCTTGAAAAACGAAGCGGCACCTCTTGTTAATGGTGTGGCAACGGAAAACGGAACAACCGTTGATAAGGTTATCGCTCAAATAAAGAGAGACCAGCCATATTTAGCAAGTGTATATGAAACTCAAAAATCAGACGGTATCATCAATGCAGGAGAAATGAAAACTCTTTTACAACTGATATTATCAGCAATCAAGCAGCAGACTTCAAACGGTCAGATGTTAAAGGACGCTATGGAAGCAATGAGCATAAATATCAATGTTCAGCAATAGTGAAAATCTAAGAATTCTCACTTCTTATGATTGTCGCTTTTGCCTGTAACAGTTGGGTTTCACCTAGTTTTAATTGGTTCATAAATTCATTGATGGCATTTGTACATTGACTTCTGACACCCTCAACGGAAGTTAAAAAATTGTCCATAAACTCATTGCCAAAGTCGAATTTTTTACATTGTTTTATGTAATCATTACACAATGCTTGCAGTTCTTTGGTTTGAGTATTAACTTCTGATTCTAGGGTTTTTAATGTTTTTAATATATTGTCACATTCTTCTACTGTATGAACTACTTTATTGTTAAATGTTGCGTTTAATAAATCCCCTTTCGCTGCAAGAATTCCCATTTCTTGCTGAATCCTGTTCCCAAATGTTTTACCAAGTGCTTGAAATTCGTCTTTGTGTTTGTTCTGCTGTTCGATTATTTTAATGTTTTTCTGATTCTGCTCTATCTCTTGCTTCAAATCATAAGAATCAATGTAATTATGATTGTTTTCTTCATACCATTTTTTAGCTTTTTCATGTGCATTTTGAACAGGTACAACCCCTATACAAAGACTTAATGCTAATCCTGCAATACCTACACCGGGATTTATAAACAATGCAAATACTGAAATTGCGCCTAAAATGCTTCCTAAAACTATGCCCCAAGTTCCAGCATTTCTTTTATTATTATAATCAATATCTAAGGCGCATTTCGCACAGACACATCTTATGCCGTAATGTGCTGTTGTAGAAGTATGTACATTTCCTCTTGTACTTACACCGATTCTGTTAGAATTGCCTGTATATACAGACCGCCTATATTCTGCATGAGATTTACCACAAATATAACAAGTTGCCATTTTTTACCCTATGTATGATTATAATACAAATTTGTGCAAATTCGCAAATAAAAAAAAATGTTTACTACAGATTGTAATAATTGTTGTGAAAATTACTACAATATGATATAATTGTGTAAAGGGGTATGTTATGACAAAGGCTGATTTTGACAACTATATGAAATTCCGCAAGGCAGCAGAAGAAAACGCCGCAAAGATTGAGAAAATCTTGAATGAGAATGGTTATACAGTAGTAAGGGCTTACAATCCAGAGGTTATTAACGGCAAAGACGGCAAGCCCGAACTGATTACAAATCTTATTGTTTCACAGGAATTTCCGCTTGATTAGCGGAGTTATCCTCGATTGTAAGTGACTTGCCACAAAAAGGGCAGATGTTTTCCAGCTCGTTAGAGCGCGGCAAATGATATTCTCCCGGAGCTGTATCGCCAACAAGAGCCTTACAGGTGTCGCAATAACATCTCCATTGTTTGCGACCGTCTTTGTAATAGGTTTTTACTTCCATATTTTGATTGTCGTAGTAATGTGGATAAAAGATTAAGAGAAACTAGGATTTTAACGGAGGCTTCGTAAATGTTACTTGTTGTGAAGAAGTCATTGATTGAGCAATTTGAAAGAGATTTCGGGGAATTTGAGAAATCGAGGGTTTATGTGCTTTTTAATGATAGCGGAACTGTACAAAAGGCTTTTCAATCTTCATTGCACCCAAGAGATGAACACGGACGATTCACAGAAAAGGGAGTAATGGAACTTACCGAAGAAGAGCGGAAGGAATTGTTGGATTATTTGGAAAAAGAGGAATACGAGGAATATCACGGGGTTCATGTTTCTAAACGAAAATTTGAAGCAATCAAGAATGGAAGATACAAAACAGAAATTGAAATGTGTAAGATTCTTTCAGATAAAGGTTTTGATGTTTATTTGCTTGATGAAAAATATACGAAAGGAAAAAAGGCAGACACCTTTTTCAAGAAAGATGGGAAAAGAGATTTTCTTGAACTAAAGGACACTGAAAACGACATTACAAGGCAATATAACAGAAGCACAGAGCAAGCTAAAAATTGTTTTATTTCCGTAAAAGGCTTTGTTTCTCCCATGCAAATGAGAAACCTCAAAGAAGCTGTTGCAAAAAATTCAAATGCAGATGAAGTATATTTATATATCAGTGGAGAAAATAAATTCTTGAAGATAAAATAAAAAAACGGCTCTTAAAGAGCCGTAATAAAAAGTTGCTTGCCCGCCTAGGTAACACGGAATAAACCGAAAGCCCCGACCTTGGAACATTAAGGGAGTGAATCCCATAGCAACACTATATCGGGAACTTTTAATCTTCACCGAAGCACGCAGCCACGGCATACCCGAAAACAGATGTTTTCATGGAAGCGACCCAACCTATTTATTTTGTACAACACTTTTAGTATTTTGTCAATCGTTTTTCACTTTCTCGATAAAACTTCCAATATCTGCAAGAAGCGTGTCATACTTCTTTTTATAGATGTTCTTTTCTTTGCCTGTAGCAAGATATTCAACGGAAGTTTCAAGCCGTTCTGCAATTTTACAAGCATCAAATACATCTGGGGCAACATTTTTGGAAATCCTACCTCGGTGCGATTGCAAGTTTATTCTGCATGATTCGCAAAGTTCTATCTGTGAGATTCCTTTTTCCTTGCACTTTGCCTTAACTCGCTCATAAAAGGCTTTGATTTCATCTTCTGTACTCATATTCGTATTACATTGCTATTATCGTATTTTTTAGAAAAAAAGACAAGTGAAAAATAGCCAAAAAGAAATTATTTTGAAAGAAAATATTGACAAAGATTTCTAAATGGAATAATAATAATAATATAAAATAGCCGTATGGCAATTTTAATAAAACAAGTGATTTTAGGTGTTCAAGTCTGCAAACCTACTGCCTAAAATCACAAGGAGCTTTTATGCAAAACCCAATTAGTTTATCGGCTGAAAATGTCGTTGGTTTAGCACAGAATGATGTAATGACATTCAACAGTGCTGAATTCGGAAATGTGCGGACTGTCGTAATTAACGGCGAGCCGTGGTTTGTCGGTAGAGATGTTGCATTGTCTTTAGGGTATGCAAAACCCGAAAATGCAATCTCTAATCATGTTGATAATGACGATAAAACCTCTACCCTAATACAGGGGAGTGGTTCTAATTACAAAAGTAAGGCAATCGTTATCAACGAAAGCGGCTTGTATTCGCTCATTCTTGGCTCAAAGCTGGAATCCGCAAAGAAATTCAAGCATTGGGTAACAAGTGAAGTCTTGCCGTCAATCAGAAAGACAGGCGGCTACAATGTACCGAAAACTTATGCGGAAGCCTTGCAGATTGCGGCAAATCAAGCAAAGCAGATTGAGGAAAAGAACAGGCAGATAGCGCAGATGAAGCCGTCCGCCGATTCTTGGGAAACTTACGCCGGGGATATGAAGCAGCGAAGCAAGGAAAAATCTTTCCGTGATGTTGCGAAGCTCTTGGGGCTTACGCCGCAGAAAGCACTTATCAAATGGTTCTTTGATAACGGCTATATCATGCGTGGCGGTGACGGTTGGACGGCAACCCAGAGGGGAATAGAAAGCGGAATGTTGGTAAATCGCATTATCACGGCGCAGAACGGACACGCCGGGGAACAATGCAAGGTTACGACATTTGGCATGATGAAGCTCTCCTACTTGAAGGGGGAGGGAACTTTTGACAACTGCATAGCGCAGGAAAGGACTTTCGGCGAGCGCAGAAAGCCGAGGAATTACCGCAACAAGTCCACTCTGACGGACTAAAAGAACAACCCAACGATACATTTTTAAGAGGAGATAACGATATGACTATAGGCGAAATTTACGGAACGGCACTAAAAGTGCAGAATCTTTCCAACGAAGAATGGGATGCGTTCAATTCATTTTTTGACGAGCGCGATGTAATCAACAACGACATGAAGAAGGAAAACCCGGCTTTGTTCAATGCCCTTTGCCGAATGAAGGAAAATCAAGCGAAGATTGAAACGATTGACGCTCTTTTCTGCTCATGCGACGGTAAATTTGAGGACAGGACTGTTTCAACAAGTCGGGAACTTGCGATAGCAAGCAATTTTTAAACTTTGTAAAAGAGAAGAGGTCGTGAGAAATCACGGCTTCTTCTTCTCAAAGAATTCCTGCACTCTTGCCGTTGCGTTTTCATGGATTTTGTTCATTGCTTCAAGAGCGTCTTTCTTTGAAGTTTTGCCGAAAACGCCGATTATAAGCCGGGCGTAAATATCGGTGAAAAGAAAGGCAATGCTTCCGGCTGTACCTTTTGCGAAGTTCTTTTCAATCTTGCCGTCTTTTACTTTAATTTCGATTTCCGTTTCCTGTACACGGTTGATAAAGTCTTTTACATCAGTCTGTTTCATTTTTCTGTTTCTCCTGTTCTTCTGGTATTTTGTGGTTATAGTCAACGATGTTTCCGAAGGTGAATAATGCGAAGTCGTTTGCGCATGATTCACACAGGCTCATATTGCAGTTAGAAGCTCCCCTTATATCAAGATTCAAGAACAGTGTGGAACTATCCTTGATTTCCTTTTTGCAACGCCCGCAGTATTTCTTGATAGGTTTCTGTTTCATATATCGTGTGTCTACCTGCATTTTCCCGGTATCATACAGATACATCATGTAAATATAGGTCGGCACGAGAAGAAGCGATACAGTGCCTAAGAAAGCCCACTTTTTATTGAAGCGTTTGGCAATTTTCCAAACATTGGGAATTTCCTTAAATTGTGCTATATAATACTGTCCGAATGTCATTTCTATTCTGCCTCCTCAAAAAGTGATTGCATTTTAATCTGTTTGTTTTCTTCGATAAGTTCTGATTCATCAAAAAGAGAAGGACAAAAACCGCCCTCGCTTTTAAGCCGTTCAATGGCTGGAATAAAGTATTTTTCCCGAAGTTCACAGCCTAGAAAATGTCTGCTTTCATTTCCGGCGACTAAGAGCGTTGAGCCACTTCCGGCACATGGGTCAAAGACAATCTGATTAGGGCGTGAGTTCTCTATGATAAGCTGCCTTAATAAGTCGTGATTCTTTTCTGTCGGGTGTAGTTTTCCTGTTCCTTGCGGATATGTAAGCACGGAAGGAATACAGAAGCCGCCAAAATATGCGCCGGGCTTTTTAGTCCATACGGCGTTTTCTACTGAATTAAGGTATTCTTTTTCGCCGTTCATTACGCTTGGATTTGTTTTAGCCCACACTAAATGTCGGGTAGGGTATTTTTTTTTCTTGAAGTATGTGAAGATTTGCGCAAGCTGTTCTATTCCGCAGAATATGACGATTGAGCCTTTTGTTACTTTGTCAACGAGCGGCAAAAACTCTGACAGCTCAAATGTCTTTGTGTCTGCATCGCCTTTATCCAGATTCCTTCTATCCATGCCATTATGTCCGATATTGGTATTAACTTCGCAATACGGTATGTCGGTAAGAGTGAGGTCTACGGAATTCTTAGGCATATTCTTCATGTATTCTATGCAGTTGCAATGTATGAGCGTGTCAAAGTCCATTTTGTTTAATTCCTCTCATTCCAAGGCTTTACGCCTTTTATGTTCATCTGTGAAAAGATTGCCATTAAGACACAAACACAGATTGAATTTCCAGCTTGCTTATACAGTTGCGTGTTACTTACAACTTTTTCAGCCTTATCAAAATCTTCATCAGAAAAAGCCATAAGCCGCCAACACTCTTTAGGCGTAAGCTTTCTGATTCTGTACTGTGTGAATATATGGGGATTTGCATAGCCGTGTGTTCCGGCTGATAATGTGGGTGACAGCCCCTCATCGTTGACCACTGTTCCGCATTGGCTGCCTTCATTGCTTATCTGCCCGACTTTCTGTATCTGTTTTTGAACATGGTTGTTCATTCTATTCTCCTGGTTCTCTCCGATTACATATTTATATGAATTGCCAGAAAGATTTGAGGGGAGAGCCAATGCGATGTCGCCTTTATATACTCTATCCTGCTGGTGTTGTTGTTTTTTACCCCATGTTGTTTCCGATAATCCACCGACACATTTTGTCTCTTCAATTATTTTGGGCTGTAAACCGCCTCCTTGAAAGCAACGAATAGTAGGGCTTAGTCCGTTTTTGTCATAAACCCTGCCTTGACTTTCAAAAGTTTCATTCAGAAGTCCTAAAACTTTTACTTCTGATACTTGACAAGAAGAAGAACAATGTGAATACTTGTCTTGTCTTCATAGCTATATCCGTCCATGTTTTGTATTATCCCCACAAGTATTTTTACATCGTGATTTTCTGCTCTAAGAGTTGGGGCAAGCCCGCTAGGTTCGTAAATCCGGCGGTCTTGTTCTCTCTTCAAGTCAAGTTCACCGATTATCTTTATTTTTCCCATTCCAAAACTCCGTTTCCTAATTGAATTTTCCCTAAGCCTTTGTAATCACGAGCCATTAGGCAAGCAGCAATATCAGTTGTTCTTTCTATTCTCTGTGTATTCAACAACACCGCTACCGTCTGCTTGCAGGTTTGAGATTCCGCAGTCGTACCTTGCTTTAATGCAGTTTGCGACTGTAATTTCTCTTGGGTTCTTGACACACAAATCAATGGTTCGCATAATTCTCTGTTCTCTGTTCTCTGTTCTCTGTTCTCTGTTCTCTGTTCTCTGTTCTCTGTTCTCTGTTCTCTGTTCTCTGTTCTCTGTTCTCTGTTCTCTGTTCTCTGTTCTCTGTTCACAAACACCACTCATAGCTTGAAATGATTCAGAAAAACCTTTTGAGATTCTCGCGCACAATGTCGTTGCGACATCTGTTTTTTCTACAAAATCCTTGCCGTTAGTGTTGATTGTTTCTGTTCCGATAGTTCCGTTTTTTAGAAGCTGCTGAATCAGTTTGTCTGCTTTTTCGTTGTTGATGTAGTATTTATCATCAACATTTTCTTCAAGATAATCTTTCATTACGGTTTTGAGCGGTATCTGATTCGGAAATTCAAAATCAATGAAATCATCTGCAAGAACAGACACGCAGAAACATCTTTCTCTGTTTTGGGGAATTCCGTAATCTCTTGCATTTAAGTCTTGATAGAAATTCTGATAACCTTTCTTTCTTAAAAATGAAAGCCAATTCTCAAAGTCGGCTTTGTTCTGCTCTGCATGAACTTGTGGCACATTCTCCATTAACAGGACTTGCGGCAAGTCCTGTTTTTGCAGCTCGCCCAAAATCCGCTCGACTTCCCAAAGCAAGCCAGAGTGTGTACTATGTCCGGCTTCCCAATCTGACTTTGACATTCCTTTCATCAGCCCGGCTACAGAAAGGTCTGTACAAGGAAAAGAGTAGGTGAGGATATAGCAATACTTATCTTTTTCGACAATGCCTAAATCCGCCCCATGAACATCGCAAATATCGGTGGTCTCAAAATCCGTACCGTGAATTGCGTTATAGCTTGCCACCGCGTATTTGTCGAACTCCACGAGCCTGTAATGCTCAAAGTCTGCTCCGATATTGCGCAGAGCCATTGCCTGTGAGCCTATGCCGCCAAAAAGTTCAATAAGGCGGATAGGTTTGTCAATCTGGATTTGTGGAAAGTCAAATAAAGAATTTTGCATTGCTATTTACTTCCTTTTACATGAACATCAAGAAGCAGATAGCCCTTGTATGATGATTTTTCGTAAACAAAGCCGTTTGATTCCATTGCAGAGCGGAAATCTTTCATCTGCTGCATTGTTGCTCTCATAAGAATAGGCTCGGAAGCGATTCCGCATTGTTTAGCGAGTGTTGCAATAGGCATTGTCACATAGAAATCAAAGAGTTTTTCTATCGGCTGTTTAGGCTCTTCCGGCTGAACTTCTGTAACTTCGTGTGTGCTGAAATCAACATTGTAGGTCGGGGCTTCTGTATTTGCTGTTGTTGCTACTGTCTGTGGCTGTTCCGGCTCGTTTGCCCTCTGCATTAAGGCTGCCTGTCTTTCGGCTTCAAGCTGGGCTTTGCGTTCTTCTTCTGCCTGCAGGCGTTTTCTGTTCTCCCGGAGTTCAGCACCACGGCGCAAGGTTGCCTGTAAATCAAGTGTGGTAAGATACAATTCTTTGAGTGTCGCGGTGTCCTCTCCGAACTGTTCAATGCTCTGTAAGTCGCCTGTTATGCGGTCGATGATGTGTGCAATATCATCGTGAATCTGTTTTGTTTTGTATGATTTGTTAAGCCATTTATCGTTGAAGATTCTTTCAAGCGGAACAAGATTGAAGTCGTACACTTTCCAGATGTCGACAATTTCGGCGCGTTTTGCTTCTTTTTCTCTTCGCTCTTCTTCCTTAACAACGCCGTCAAGCTGGATTGTGCAGCTTTTGACAAGGTTTACTGATTCGCTTACAAGGTCTTTGAATCCGTTGAAGGGCTGCATCCATTCCTTTTCATAGGCGATACGAGCGTCATTCATCTGTTTTGCGAGTGTGTTTAATTTTGCCTTGCGGTCGGCGGCTTTTTTCGGGTTTCCGATGTATTCTTCGATTGAGAAGTTATCTGTAAGGGCTTTGATTGAATCCCTAATAACCCTTGCGTTTGTTGTCAGAGTTCCGATTTTCATATCGGCAACGAAATTCAATGATTCAATCGGCAAGATTGCGATTTCGTTCTTTGGCTCTTCTGCCGTAAGTTCCGGCTGAATCAATTCTTTTTCCTGCTCCAGAAGAGCAGGAACATTCTTTTTTGTTGTTCTAGGCATTGTGTTTTTCTCCTCTAAAAAAAAGAAAGCCGTCTGTATTCTTGCCTCTACAGACGGCTTAAAATGTCGTTTGCACGACACACCGCATAAAGCGGTTTAGAAAAGGCAAGATATTTTCTAAACCGTTCTATTTTAGAATTGCTTTATTAAGCAACTCTAAAACAATCATATTGCTAAATAGCGTAATTTGTCAATAAGAAAATTATGTAATTAAGCAATTTTTAGTTTGATTCTATGTGATTTTCGCATATTTACTATGTTTCCGGGCAATAAAAAAGGCTTGCCGATTGTAGCAAGCCCTGTTTTCAGTCGTAATATAAAGGCGTATCGTATGATACGCGCAATGTTTTGTTTCTGATTCCTTCGGCAAAGAGTGCAAGCCGTTTCTTTCCGTACTCGATTGTTCCGCCGCTCTGATAATTGTGTCCGTTCAGAAAAAGCCGCATAAATCCACGGTTCGGAAGTTCTGGAATATCAATCAGAAAGATATAATTTTTTCCGATTCTGATTTCTTCGATAAGTTCATACTCTTCAAGCTGCTTTTTGTTGCGGCAAAGCGGGTAGGCGATTTTCTGCCATTCTTCCCATTTGTCATAGTTTCGGTTCAGTTTCATAGTCTTACGCTCCAATTTCCCGGTATTCAAAACAAGCCCTGTAGCTTCCGTTTATATTTATGATAAAGTCTGTTTGTCTGAAAATGACTGTTACAGTTCCTTCGCTGTTGTAGCTCTCACAGAACTTCAAAACCTTGTTTTTTCGTTCCTTGCTCATGGTAGCCTCCACCTAAAAATCAAACTCAACTTTTACAACCTTGTGCATATCATCACCTTCTACACCAAGATTGAACCAATTACCCATGTAATATTTTGCGATACCCTCGCGTCCTACGGCTGCATTGTAATCTGTTGTCATTACTTCGCCGTTGTCGAATGTCACTCTTACTGTGTCTAACATATTGCACTCCTTGCCGGGATAACGCCCGGCTGCCGTTTTATTCCTCTTCGACCTCGATTTCTTTTTCCAATTTCTTGTACTTCCTAAAGCAGGTCAAACCGACACTATACCACCCCATGTCGTTAGGCAGCTTGTAATCGTCTACATCTGATGTCGTAAAGTATTCTCCGCCGCCAAACATTCTGATATTCTCACACTTTGAGCTTTTTTTTATCGGTCGCCCACAGATAGCGCAAGGCTCTTCATCATAGCCACAACGCTCTTCGTTTTCGTATTTTTTTTCCAAATCAACCAGAAGGTCATATCTAACTGCTTTTACTTTCATAGTGTACGCTCCTTGCAAGGTCTGAATCACCCTACATTTATAATATACACCAATAATTTATATATGTCAATTAAAAATGTATATTATAGGTGTAAAAAGTTCAATAATTATGAAATAAATTAAATTATAGTTGCTATAAATAAAATTATGGTGTATATATTAAGTATGGATATTGTAGAATACATCAAGCTGTGTTGCGTGAAAAAAAATGACATTTCTCTTAGGCAGATTGCCTTAAACGCTGGAATATCACCGCAGAATCTAAGCAATAAAATTGCAAAAGGTTCTTTCTATCTCCGTGATATTGAAAAAATTGCAGCCGCATTAAATGCGGATTTGGAAATCAAGTTTATTGACCGGGAAACAGGAAAGGCGATTATATGAGCGATTTTGATTTCAGTAAGGTTACTTGTGACAATATAAAGTTTATTCCTCAAAAATCACAGGCTATAAAAGACCTTGAAAAAGAGTACGAAAAGCAGAGTAAATACATCTTAGATAAGATAAATGAAAAATACTACGGCTCTATTATGTCTGACAGAATCAAGCTGCAAAGGCGACAGGAACTTATGGGGTTAAAAAGAATGTTTCTTGACCCGATTTCGAAAAAAATCACGGAGCTTTCATTGCTTGAAGCAAATCCGCCGATGATTCAGATTAGTGTTGATATAGATTTACCAATCTCCGCGACATAAATCTATAACATAAGAAGTGTGCTTAGATTCGTCTGTGTGCCAGCCTTGAACTAGGCTGCAAATTACTTCATCTTCATAAAAAAATACACGCCTAGAGCCTTGATTGTTTTCAAGCGGATAAACATAACATTTTCCATTCTGCTTCAAATCATATTCAGTCAGATTCTTTTTTATTATGTACTCTCTGATAATATTATCAATCTTTCTAAATGCAAATTTCAGCCGTTTTGAGATTGTATCTTGAATCTGTTTTTCAAACTCTGTCATGCAGATTGTTTCTCCTCTAGGTCGCTGTAATAAAAGATTATTTCCTTTCCGTGTGCCTGTGCATAGTGCCATTCTCTGATTGCGCCTTTTGACTTGCGCCAATCTGGAAGCATGAAGAGAGCGTCACAGCAGTCTATAAGCGCGAAGTCGATATGTAAAAATTGCTCGTATGAAAAGAATTCATACTCGCCGATTTTGCAGGGATTTATGACTTTAAAGCCTTTTTCTGTAAGTATTCTTTCGGCTTCGGCAAACTTTTTTACATAGTTTTCATCACCTGTAATTTTCCCGCTGATGTAGATAATTTTATTCAATTTCATCTTCCTTGTTTTCGTTTTCACGGTCAAACAGATTCAAATATACGGCACTTGCGACTAGTCCGCCGATTAAAATAACAAGCGCAATAGATATAACGATTTCCATAGTTTAATCCTTGCAAAGCGCGTCTGAAATAAACATTCCGGCAATGTTAAGGCAAATCAGCAGGAATACTTCTAAAGCCCTGTTGTTTATATTCATCTGTACAAATTCAATGGCAAAACAACCGAATATATAACCGACTGTAAACTTTTTAATTTTCATGCGTCACGCTCCCTTTCTTCCCGGCATTACGCCGGGAGATTTCAAGATATGAGTTTACTCGCTATCAGCGGTAAACTCGAAAGCGGGCGCAACGCCGCCAACAGTAATACTAGCAACGTAGCCGCTGCTACCACCACCGCTGCCGACAACGCAGAAGTTGGCGGAGTTCGACGCAGAAGGCGTTTTCAGCCACCACCACCAAGTATCATTATCAAAAGCAAGAACTTTGATTCTGTTTTTAATCGCCTTGAAATACGGCATAAAATCCTTGCTGTCCTCATTGAAAACATTGTCTTTTGAGAGCAGGGAAACATTGACTTTTCCTGTGTATTCTTTGAGAGCTTTTGCAAAGTGTTCAGCAAGGTAAACGCCGAGCGGTGTTTCTTTAAACGGCTTGCCGGATTCTTCATAATCAACATCATGTCTGAAAAGAATATCCTCAAAGTTAAAAACTACACGGCGCGGCTCAACATGAACGGCGGTAATGACAACATTTTCAAGGTCAATTTCGTCAAATTCTTCACCTTCACAATCTTTGACGGCTGGAACTTTGAAATGCGGAATAAGAATCTGCTGACCGGGCTTAATATTCGCATCCGCTACACCTTCATTGCAGCATTTTTTGATTGTTGAAAAAACATCAGTTGTGAAAATATCCGCAGGTGGGAGAGTTTTTACTTCTGAGTGTTCAATCTTTGCTGGATTTGCCGAAGCAGGTTCTGCAATATCAATCTGATAGACATTTCCGCCACCAAAGGTGTTTTTCTTTGTGATATTGAGAATTTCAGCTCCCAAATCCCCAATCGACTGTGCAAGTAATGCAATTTTCATATTATTTTCCTCCTTCATATAGGATATATTTGTTTTCAAGCAATTCTTTCATATCTTCCGCCTGTAGAATAACAGGCGTTCTTCCGTATGGAATTGATACAAACAGGTAGAAGTGATGTGTACAGGATGCTGCCCCTTCTTTTATGAAAGGGGCGTGTTCCCAGACAAGATTTGTTTTCGGAAAAAATGTCTTTATAATTTTTGCTGCTCTTTTGTGGTCGAACGGCTGAATATAACTTTTGCCGTCTTTTGTGATACCGCAGAAAGTCAAAGACAGGTAATAGCAACTGTTAAGCAAACGATTCTTGAAGCCGGATTTATCCAGAAGATTGAAGGTACAAATTGCTTTCTCTTCTTGAAAGATAAATGTGGAACTTTTAGAACTCTTTATGCCGTCAGTGCAGATGTTTTTGTTTGCGTGTTCAATAATCTTTCCAACTGATTTTGAATCACATTTCGGAAATGTTTTCATGGAAACACCTCACCAAAAAAGAAGGGCTTTGAAACCGTTTCGTATTCTGGCAATACTACGCGGCACAAAGCCCTAAGTCTGCATAAAGCAGTTTTGGAAAAGCCAGATAATTCCAAAAATGCCTTATCGTTTTTCTTCAAAAAAGAAACCCCTTGCAAGCTCTGACCCAAGCAAGGGGCAGAAGAAAAACCCAACGATAACCTCTAAGAGGCTTGTTGATATTTAGTATAATAATACTTGAAATCGTATTATGTCAATGATAAATCGTATTGAAATCATTATAAAATACTAAAAAGTGTAAATAGTCCGAAAAGCAGAATAAAAGGACTATAATTTACTGTTTTATACTTAATTTTGGTCGAAATATTGAATATTTGCGTAAAATTGACGATAATATTAGCAGAATGGAAAACTTCAACGATAGATTTGAACGCCTTATAGCCGAAAAAGGCAAGAATAAGGCTGACATTGCCGATGCCGTTGGTATATCTCGTACAGGTATGTCGTCATGGAAAGACAACGACAGAATACCACGCGCCGATGTCGCCGTAAAAATTGCAAAGATTCTTGATGTTCCTGTGGACTATCTTGTATTGGGTGAAGATGTCGGATTGAAGCCCGGAAACGAAAAATTACCCGGAAGATTGCAGGAACTTTCGCAGGCTCAACAAGCCGTTGTAAACTCCCTTGTAGATTTATTAAGAGCGCAAACACTCACGCCGGAAGGTGCTTCTGTTGGTACAAGGTGGCAGATGTTGCCGCCGAACAAACAGCAGATTATCCTTGATATGATGAGCGATATGGAAGCAGCACAAAAGGGAATAGAAAGGGAATAAAACAAATTATCTATAATTGATTTTACTACAGGATTTTGTAAAATATTAGAAAAAAGAAGATTAAAATTGCTACAAATTGACGGAAATTGAAGGGGAAAGACGGAGACTTCCCCCTCCTTTCCCACTACCAAATCCTTCTTAATTCTGTCGCGGTTTTTGCTGATTAAACTGTTGGCGGCGTCGAGAATGGGCTTTGTGCTGCGGTAGTTGCGGTTCATCATGATGGTGTGCACGGCGGGGAAATTTTTGTCAAACTCCAGCAGGTAGCGGATGTCTGCCCCTCGCCAGGTGTAAATGGTCTGGTCGGGGTCGCCCACTACAAAAAGGTTGTTGTGGTAAGGGCAGAGGGCTTTCATCAGTTCGTACTGAATCATGTCTATGTCCTGAAATTCGTCTATCATTATGTATTCAAGGCGTTCCTGCCATTTGTGGCGGATGGCTTCGTTGGTCTGAAAGATGTAAAGCACGAATTTGAGCAGGTCGTTGTAGTCCAGACCGAAGCACTTTTTTTCCTGATAGAGGTAGCCAAAAAAGATGATGTCTTCTGGAATGGTGGCGGACATGTATTTCTGGTAGATTTCGTCCAGACTCATGCGGATAAGGTCTTCGTAGTAGTGGGGACGCTTGAAAAGTTTCTGAATTTCTATCATGTCGCGGGCGGCAGAAAAGGTCATCTGGCGCAGGGTAAGGCCCCGCTCTTCATAAATAATCTGCAGCATGGCGTTGATGTCTGAATTATCCAGGACCAGGAAACTTTTTGGGTAGCTTACGGCGTTTGAATCTTCCTGAAGAACGCTTACGCAAAAGCCGTGGAAGGTGGAAATATAGCCGGTGTCGTTATCGCCGGTGAGGGCGCGGATGCGGTTGCGCATTTCGGCAGCGGCCTTGTTTGTAAAGGTGACGCAGAGAATGTGTGATGGTAAAATGCCGATTTCGTTTACCAGATAGGCAAAGCGGTGGGTAAGTGCTCGGGTTTTACCGGAGCCGGCTCCTGCAATTACGCGGATGTAGCCTTCGGTTGTGGTAACGGCTTCTAATTGTTCTGCATTCAGCTCTTCCAGATTCATAGGATTATTATAGAAGATTTTGCAGGAGGGGAAAAGGTGTGTAGAGAAAGGGTGGGTAGAGAAAATGTGTGTAGAGAAAGAGGCTGAAAAATCAGAAAATCAGGGGGGAGTTGTGTGTGATGATTTGTATTAGAAGAATAGATTTTTGATGAAAATTTCTATTCCTATTCCAATCAGAATTATTCCGCCCAAAACTGAGGCTTTAGAACTTAAACGGCTACCCGCTTTCTTCCCGATTGAAAGTCCTGCCATGCAGATTCCAAAGGTGACTGCCGCAATTATGATTGAGGCAATCAGTGCCATAATAACGTTGTAATCTGCAATGGTGAATCCCACGGAAAGAGCGTCTATGGAAGTTGCAATTCCCTGTAACATCAGCATTCCAAAGCTGAGTTTTAGGCCCGCTTCTTTTTTTTCTTCATTTTTGTGGCTTAGGGCTTCAATAATCATTTTTCCGCCTATGAAGCCTAAAAGCAGAAGGGTTATCCAGGGAATAAAGGTGTGGAAGGTATTGAAGTGTTCAACTATTGTGTGAATGCAAATCCAGCCAATCATGGGCATTGCAAACTGAAAAAAAGCATAGACTCCGGCTATCATGCACATTCGTGTCTTTTTCATTTCAAATTCATTAAGACCGTTTGCCAGAGAAACCGAAAATGCATCCATTGCAAGACCCGCCCCTAAAAGAAGGCTGTTTGCAAAGAAAAAAAAGTTCCACACCATAATAAGTATGATTTTGCTCCAAATAAAATAACGTTTTTTATACTATTAAAAGGCTCTGGAATGGTCAAGAACTTGAACCTATATAGCAGGGCAAACGCATTATAAAAGAGCCGAAACTGTAAAAAGTGCTACCACTGCACGTTCTTGCAAACCGCATGGTATAAGCCGTATAGGAAAATGATTAAAAAGGCTTCGCCTCGGCTTATAAATGCGTTTGCAATCCCGT
>JAFUYH010000043.1 GCA_017470605.1 Treponema sp. | reverse complement strand
GGTTTTTGCAGGCAAAAATCCTCGGATTTCTTCTATGGCAGTCGCCAAAAATCTCAAAGCCTTTTCAGCCTCGGTTTCACTGCCATCCATCAGATTTTACAGAGCACTGCATTATAATGCGTCTGTCCTGTAAAAAGTGCAGGAACGTGCAGTGGTAGCACTTTTTACAGTTTCAGCTCTTTTATAATGCGTTTGCCCTGATTACATAGCCCGCAATGAAGCTTCATTTAATCTGCAAGAGAAGAATAAATTATATTCTTAATTCTGCGTGTGGTATCTGTTGTGCCTGCATTAGTCATCTGCATTGTCATTACTACTGCCAGAGTGTTTTTAATATCAACAGAAAGATAAGGCCCAAGCCAGCCATCCCAGCCGAATTCCCCTTCTTCTGTAAGAGCCTTGCATTTACCAGGTTCAACTGCAACCCTCATCAGATTGCAGTATGTATAGCCTGAAAGATGCTCCATCCCCCTGTCAAAGGCTTCCTGCAAATCTGAACGCAACCTTGCCCGGGCTATAAATTCAACAGTTTTTTTCTGAAGTATTCTATGCCCTTCAAGTTCACCGCCATTAGTAAGCATACGGACGAACCTCATATAATCATCAACTGTACTACAAAGGCCTGCTCCACCGCTTTCAAAAGAAGGTTCATGATTCATTTTATGCTGGATTCCAAGGTTAGGACTTTCAAAAGGAAGTAATTCCCTCTTTCCAAAATCATCTTTTTCTACCGAAGAATAAACTTTTGAAAGCCTTGACTGCTTTTCCTGAGGAACATAAAAGGCAGTATCCTTCATTCCAAGAGGTTCAAAAATCGTCTTTTTAAGGAATTCACTGTATTTCATGCCGCTTACAGTCTGTATCAGTGCTCCCAGAATATCGGCTGAAAAACCATAACAATAGCCCCTGCCCGGTTCAAAACTTACAGGAATCTTTGAAAGCCTTTCTGCCACATCCATGGTAGAAATGCTGAAAATTCCGTCCGCATCGTGATTCAGTTCGGCCACCAAATCAGAAGTAAGATGCTCTCCCAGAGGGGCTCCATCCCACCAGGCTCCGTAAGTATAGCCGCTGGTCATGTTCAAAAGATCCTGAACAAGGATAGGTCGGGAAGCAGGTCTTGCCTTTCCGTTACGTCCCTTGCCGCTTTCATCACAGACTGTAAGATTCTTAAAAAATGGAAGATAGCGCCAGACTTCCTCTCCTATATCAATTTTTCCTTTTTCTATTAAAGAAAGAGCCGCTGCCGCTGTAACGGTCTTTGTCATGGAATACATGCGGCAGATAGTATCACGGGCAAATGGCTTTTTATTTTCTACATCAGAATAGCCGGACTGCCAGTAACCAATCTTTTTATCATCCTTATAAATCATCAGATTCAAGCCTGCAATTTTTTTATTTTCAACGGCAGAATCCATTACGCTCTGTATATTGTTCAAATGTTCCAAATTCATATTTATATTGTAGCATATTTTTAAGTAGAAAATAAACTGAAATCGCTATATAATCTTAGGTTAAATGATTAACTAAAAAGGGATTATAGAACTTATGGAAAACAAAGTCTTAATTGAAAGCGGAAACGCAGTTCTGGGAATTGAATTCGGCTCTACCCGTATTAAAGCAGTGCTGATTAATGAAAAATACGAACCTATTGCAGGCGGCTCCTATACCTGGGAAAACACTCTTGATAATGGAATCTGGACTTATCCTCTTTCTCAGATTCACGAAGGCCTGCAGTCCTGCTATGCAGACTTAAAAAAAGACGTAAAAGAAAAATATGGAATTACATTAAAAAAATTCAAGGCAGGCGGAATTTCTGCCATGATGCACGGATATCTTGCCTTTGATAAAGACGATAATCTACTGGTTCCATTCAGAACCTGGCGCAACACAATTACTGCCCAGGCTTCAAAAGAACTTTCTGATATGTTCGGCTTCCCAGTTCCAGAAAGATGGTCTGCAAGCCACCTTTATCAGGCAATTTTGAATAAGGAAGAGCATATTTCTAAAATCACAAAGGTTTATACTCTGGCCGCTTACATTCACTGGAAGCTTACAGGCTGCAAGGTAATTGGTGTAGGAGACGCTTCGGGAATGTTCCCGGTTGAACTTTCTGCAGACGGGAAAAAGGCCGACTACAAGAAAGCCTTTGCAGAAAAGTTTGACGCAATTCCTGCTGTAAAGGCTCTTGGCATTACAGTAAAATCTGTTTTCCCTGAAGTTCTGCTTGCAGGAGATGCCGCCGGAAAACTTACTGCAGAAGGAGCCAGGTTTCTGGATCCTGCAGGAGACCTTGAAGAAGGCATTCCGTTCTGCCCGCCGGAAGGAGATGCAGGAACTGGTATGGCTGCGACAAATTCTGTAGAAGCAGAAACTGGAAATATTTCTGCAGGAACTTCTGTTTTCAGCATGGTCGTTCTTAAAAAAGATTTGAAGAAATCTTACCCGGGCATTATTGACATCGTAACCACCCCTGACGGACTTCCAGTTGCCATGGTTCATGCCAACAACTGTACAGGCGAGCACAACTACTGGATTTCTCTTTTTGAAGAAGTTGTAGACACTCTTGGTCTTGGCGGAAAAGTAAAGACAGGCGAATACTATGACAAACTGATTACAAAGTCTCTGGAAGCTGATAAGGACTGCGGAGGACTTCTTGCCTACAACTATCTTTCCGGCGAAACAATCACAGGCTTTACAAGCGGACGCCCGCTTTTTGCCCGCTCAGAAAACGCAAGATTTACAATTGCAAACTTTATGCGAGTTCAGATGTTTGCTTCTCTGGGCGCACTCAGAGCCGGCATGAACATTCTTTATGATGAAGAAAAAGTTCCCGTAAAAAGCATGACAGGTGCAGGCGGCTACTTTAAGACTCAGGCAGGCTTAAAATACATGGCAGCCGGAATCAAGACAAAGGTAAGCGCCATGGAAACTGCAGGCGAAGGCGGCCCTTGGGGAATGGCACTTTTAGCTGCCTATAGCATAGAAGAAAAGAAAGATTCTCTTCCAGACTTCTTAAACAAAAAGGTATTTTCTTCATGCAGGAAAACTACAGAAGAGCCGGAAGCAGAACTTGTTGAATCATTCAATATCTGGTTTGAACGCTATATGAAAGGCCTGGCTATTGAAAAGTCAGCTGTTGAAAATATATAAACTTAAAAATATGCCGGAGCGGGAATCCGAACAAACTAACATCTGCACAAGCGAAGCGCGGAAGCCGTTAGTTGGGGCGGATTCCCGCGGGAGGCATATTTTTTGGGAGGATAAATTATGACATACGAAACTTTACGATTACAGGCTTATGAAGCCAATATGAAAATCCCGGAAAATCATCTTGCCCTTTACACATGGGGAAACGTTTCTGCATTTGACAGGGACAAGGGAGTATTTGCAATAAAGCCATCGGGAGTTCCTTACCCGGAACTTACCCCTGAATCTATGGTAATTATTGACCTGGATGGAAAAAAGGTTGACGGCTCCCTTAATCCTTCCAGCGACACGCCTACCCATGCCGTACTCTATAGGGAATTTGCCATGAATCAGAAAGCAGAAGTGGGCGGAATCATCCACACACATTCAACTTATGCAGTAAGCTGGGCTCAGGCAGTGCGCCCTGTTCCGCTTTTTGGAACTACCCACGCAGACCACATTCAGAAGTCTGTTCCATGCACGCCTTACCTTTCAAAAGAAGCTGTAGAATCTGATTACGAAAAGGAAACAGGACTTCTGATTGTAAAGCACTTTGCAGATTTGGGATTAAATCCAAATGAAATCAACATGGTTTTGTGCGGGGGACACGGGCCTTTTGCATGGGGCAAAAACGCAGACAAGGCTGTTTACAACGGAACGGTTCTTGAAGAAATCTGCAAGATGGCTCTGAACACCCTTGCAATTAATCCAGAGGCCCAGCCACTCCCAGATTATATAGTGAACAAGCACTATATGAGAAAGCACGGACCTAACGCCTACTACGGTCAGGGCAAGTAAGGTCTGGCAGAATTAAGAAGGCAGATGAACCGTTCAAAGTCTCAGGAAGCCATAGTCCTTTCTCTCAGAAGTTCCGGCGAAAACAACACAGCTGTTACTCTTCTTACGCCGGAAGATGGACTTATATATGCAACTTTATACGGAGGGCCAAAAAGCAGGCTGCGCTCCTATGTTTCCCAATGGAACAGGGGCACTGTCTGGCTTTATCAGAATCCGGAAAAAAATCAGATAAAGATTCAGGATTTTGAAGTAAAAAAGTATCATCTTTCATTCAGCGAAAACCTTTTTAAGTTTTATGCCGCCTCCCTTGCAGCAGAACTTGCAATAAAAACAAGGGCGGCAGGTTCTCCATCCCAATGTTTTCATCTTGTCGGAGGATTTCTTGACGGCATGGAAGTGTGCAATGAAGAACAGAGCCGTTTAGGAATGGTCAGATTTTTATGGCGTTTTCTTGAAATAATGGGACTACAGCCGCCTGTTCATGCCTGCGGAATGTGCGGCAAATCTTTTATTGATGCAGGATTTGCTAACAAGGGAAAATCATACTATAATATCAGCGAAAATAATTTTATCTGTTCAGATTGCGGAGAAGGCAGTTTTTCTCTGAATAACGATGCCCTGCAATATCTGGCAGCCCTATCTGTATTAAGTCCTGCAGATGCCCGAAAACTTCAGATAGATAAAGAAGGCTTTGAACAGATTAAAAACATTATTTTCTTTCTGATTGAAAACAGCATTGAACAGAAACTGAACTCTATTGAAAGCGGAATGGGAATCCTATGAACAACTGGCATAAAAAAAACGTCACAAAAGAGCAAATTGAACCTTTATGCAAAAAATATAATTTATCCCAACTGGAAGCTTCTGTTCTTGTAAGACGAGGAATAACAGAAGGAAACGAGATTCTCTATTATCTTGAAGAGGATTTAAGATTCCAGCATGCCCCCTTTTATTTTTCGGGCATGGAAGATGCTGTAGAAAGAATCATTCAGGCAAAGGAAGAAGGTGAAAAAGTCCTGATTTTTGGAGACAGTGATGTAGACGGAGTTACCAGTACGGCCATTCTTTATGAACAGTTTGTACGCATGGGGCTGGACGTACAGTGGAGGCTTCCTCTTGCAGATGACGCATACGGACTTTCCATGCAGGCTGTAGAAGAATTTGCAGCAGCAGACGGTACTCTGATTATTACCGTAGACTGCGGAATTTCAAATAATAAGGAGATTCAAAGGGCTAATGAACTTGGAATTGACGTAATCATTACAGACCATCATAATCCGCCGGAAGAGCTGCCGGAAGCAATAATTATAATTGACCCTAAAATGCAGGATTCCGGCTATCCTTTTGTGCATATTTCCGGCGCGGCGGTTGCCTATAAACTGGTTTCGGCATTAAGATTTGCAGAAAGCGATTTTTACAACGCAGAAATCTGCATAATGAATATTACGCCCCCTGATTCTACACAGACATCACAGACAGCACAGGATTCACAAAAGTATCAGATAGACTGTCTGAAAATCAAAAATCAGGTAAAAATAAAGGAACTGCACGAAAGTATAATTCCCGGAAAAACTTCAATTTATGATTTGAAACTCCCCTATTTCTTACAGGGACAGGTAATTTACGTCTGGGATTCAAGGGAAACAAAGGCAATTCTGAGGGATATTTTTGGAAGCGGAGTTGAATTTAATCTGATTGACTTTAGGGATGAAGCGTCAAAAATAATGCCTTCCTTAAAATCTAAAAGTTCTGCCCAGCTGGCTTCACTCTCCCTTATTGCAAAATACAATCAGGAAGAAAAAAATGCCATCTGCAGCCTGTATAACCTTTATGTTTCATACAGCAGAAAAATTAACGCATCAAAATATCCGCAGAACCAGAAGATAGAAGAAAATGAACTGCAGTTAGTAGGACTTGCAGCACTGGCAGACATAATGCCCATGAAAAATGAAAACCGCCTTTTTGTAAAAGCGGCCATTTCTTCCATAAAAAAATCAGGCCCCCGCAAAGGCCTTGCAGAATTATTTACAAAATTAAAAATAAACCGGGAACTGCTTACGTCTACAGATCTTTCATGGACCCTGATACCAGCCTTAAACGCCGCAGGAAGAATGGGCAAATCAAATCTATCCCTGCAGCTGCTTATTTCAGAAAATGCCCGGGAAAGGGAAAATCTTGCAGAAGAAATATTTTCTCTGAATGAAAAAAGAAAGGATCTGGTTTCCAGCGCAATGTTCAAGATACAGGACAAGGCTGCTCAAAGCATTTCTGAATATAACGGAAAACTCTGTCTGGTTATTGACGAAAGCATAAATAAAGGTGTTACCGGCATTCTTGCAGCCCGCCTGATGCAGGATGCCAACATTCCGGCAATAGCAGTCACCTATAGCGACGATATCTGCGTAGGTTCCATGAGAAGCTGCCGGGGTATTATTGCAACCGATTTTCTTTCAAGATTCGGCGACTTTTTTATTAATTACGGCGGGCACGACTTTGCGGCGGGTTTCAGTTTTCAGAAAGAAAAGACTGAAGAATTCATCAGCATTGCAAAAAAGCTTTCCGCTGAATATATTCTGGAAGAAGAAAATAAAATAATTGAAGTGGATGCAGAAATTCCACCTGTCTTCCTTACGCCGGAAGCCTTTCACCTTCTGGATCTGATGGAACCCTTTGGCATGGAAAATCCAGAACTGATTTTTATGACATCAGGTTTTTCACTTTGCGATGCACAGATTGTGGGAAAGAAAGAACCGCAGCATCTGAAACTCAGTTTTGACGGCGGAAAGTACAAGATTCCGGCAATTTACTGGTCGCAGGCAGAAAGATTAAGAAAAGATATTTCCATCGGAAAAAAATATGATATACTTTACGCAATGGGGCGCAACTGTTTTAACGGAATGGTTACAAACCAGCTGATTATAAAAGATTGCCTTCCAAACAATCTGAACTAAAGGGGTAATTATGAAAAAGTTTTTAATTTCTGCTGTTATACTTAGTCTTTTTTCTACGAGTATATTTGCCGCCAGAGCGACTGCAAAATTTCAGTCTGAAAGTTATACGCTGAACATTACTTATAATGATACAATTACCCCGGGAAATGCCATTTTTGCCCGAATGACAGTTACCATTCCTAAAAATCACAAAAAGACAAAAACTGACTCAGAAAGAAAAGCCGTCCTTCAGCTTCTTCAGGATAAAAAAATAATTGAATCAGCTCCCTTTTATTCAATTTCAAAATCAAAAAAGCAGAACGCTTCAGAAATGCTCTGTGGGATTCCCGTTTCCCTCTGGCTTACAGAAGGAAACTACAGCCTAAAAATTGTATTTTCCACTCCTGATGAAGAAATAAAAGAATTTATACTTCCTTCCACACTAAAAATGCGGGACTTTAACAAGGAAACTCTTGTTCTGGATGAAAAAAACACTGCAATAAAAACAGATAACAGTCCTGAAAGAGCGGCCCAAATAGAAAAGCTGAATAATATTCTCTTTACGACTCTTCCGTCAGATGTTTACAGTCTGAAACATTTTACAGCCCCGACAGAATCTCAAAGGTATACTGCATGGTGCGGAGACAGAAGAATCTATCAGTATTCATCTGGAAAAAGTTCTACAAGCCTCCATTACGGAAATGATTACGGTGTTCCAGAAGGTACGGAAGTAAGAGCCTGTGCAGAAGGCCGGATTGTAATGGCAGAAAGCAGAATTTCTACAGGCTGGAGCATAGTTATAGAGCACCTGCCGGGCCTTTACAGTCTTTACTATCACATGAGTGAACTTAAGGTAAAGGAAGGCGACATGGTAAAGCAGGGGGAACTTATAGGAAAAAGCGGTTCCACAGGACTTGCAACAGGCCCTCACCTTCACTGGGAAATCCGTTTGAACGGAAGTGCCGTCTGCCCCGAATACTTTTTAGAAGATTTTACATTTGAAACTGAATAAAGGGCAAGGGTCAATTACAGTTCAATAACAGAAATATTGCCGTCTTCTTCACAGATTATGGAGTAAAAACATTCGCTTTTACAGCCTGACAGATCCAGAGAAATGTAATCTACCATAGAAAACTGAGGAAGCGGATATTTTTTTACGGCAAAAGCAGAAAGCCAGTAGAGCTGCCGCCTGTCTTTGTAAGAAGAACCATGCCCCAAAAGCATACATTGCCTGTAATCATTATAGTAGCGTTCCAGCATTGTTCCTTTTTTCCAGCCGGAATAAGAGCCGTAAATATTATTCTTTCCAAATATGCTTACAGGAAAAACAAAATTTTTCCCGTAAAGGCTTACCCTGGCAAATTCTGCCCCCAGATAAGAACCAGACCAGGAACGTTCTATAACTGAAATTTCATTACCGTTTGAATCTATTATAGAAAGGCTTGCGCTTACAGTGTTTCCTTCTGTAGAATAAGAGGAACCGTAAATTTTTATGCGCATAATTTCATGGGAATTCTGCAGGCATTCAAGATTTGCCGCGGCAGAATAACTTTTTAGACAGACAAAAATAGCAAAAAGAATATAAAAAACAGCAAGCAGAACTGCAAGCGGAAAGAAAAACTGTGAAAGCAGATTACCGCTTTTTTTCATCAGGCCTCCAGAAGTTTTAAGAATTCATCTTCGCTTATAACAGGAATCCCGAATTTTGCAGCCTTTACATTTTTTGAGGAACCGCTTTCCCTGTCATTAGTAACAAGATAAGACAGGTCTTTTGTAACGGAAGATTTTATTGAACCGCCATTCTTTTTTACAAGAGATTCTGCATCAGCACGCTTCATCGTAACAAGTTCACCAGTAAAACAGAAGGATTTACCTGCCAGAAGTCCGCCACCTTCACTTTCAAGAATTATAGTGCCGGAATCCACCAGAGAGCGCATTTCTTCTGCATTTTCTGCAAGTCCTTCTACAATAGTTTTTGCCATTATGTCTGCAAAACCATACACAGAACTTATCTGGTCTGCATTTGCATTCAAAAGAAGTTCAAGGCTATTAAAACCGGCATCTACAAGTTTCTGCGCAGAAGTTTCGCCTATTCCTTCAATATCAAAGGCTCCCACAAAACTTGCCAGCTTCATTCTTCTGTGAGACTGTATAGAATTGTAGACTTTTTCTGCCCCCAGAGACTTTTTATCGGCTTCCATGCTTTCTTCATTCAAAAAATAGGGAACCAAATCTTCTTCCTGCAGGGAATAAATATCAGAAACAGACTGAAGCCTTTTATCATTAAAAAGTGAGGTAATGAGGGTTTCGCCTAAATCACGAATATCCACTACCTGCTGATATTTTAAAAGCTGATGAAGTACCCTCTTAGGACACTTTTTATTAGGACAGTAAAGCCTGCTTCCTTCATCAACCAGGTCAGAACCACAGGTTTCGCATTTATCAGGATATTCAATTGCAAAAGTTTCAAGGTTCTTTTCTTCTACTACGCTTTCAATTTTTGGAATGATTTCACCGCGTTTTACAACAACAACATGACTTCCTATCCTGACTCCCAGCTTTCTCATTGTATCAGGATTTGCAAGACTTGCCCGCTGAACCTTTGTTCCGTTTAATTCTACTTCATCAAAAACAGCCACCGGAGTATAGGTGGCTCCGCTCTGGCTCCATTCCACCTGCCGTAAAGTAGTTACCGCTTCTTCCAGACTGAACTTAAAGGCAATCTGCCTGTCCGGGCGGGCCCGGCTTGCATCTGCAAGGTTTATGACGCGCTCTTTTATTACAAGACCGTCTATGTCATATTCAAGATTCTTGCGGTCTTCCATAACTTTTGCCCGGTAAGCAATTACCCTGTCCGGGCTTTTACAGATAACAAGGCGTACAACATTAAAGCCGCAGTCCATAAGCCAGCGGATTTTTTCTTCTTCATTCGTAAAAAAAGATTTTCCGTCTGTAGAAAGGGCATCATAAACAATCAGTTTCAGGTATTCACTGCCCTTTCCGTCCTTTCTTTTCATAAGTCCGTTTGCGGCATTGCGGCAGTTTGCCTTATCTGCAAAGTGTTCCTTATGCACTTCATGAGTCATTATAACTTCACCGCGGATTCCACCTGTAAAAGGAAGCAGCTGACCGTCCTTTAAGATAGCGGCGGCCACGCCATTCATCCGGCGTGCATTTGCAGTAATATCATCCCCAATAGTGCCGTCACCGCGTGTAACAGCCCGCTTTAAATAACCATTTTCATACTGGAGTTCAAGAGATGCACCGTCAAGTTTGTATTCTACAAGATACTGGTCATAATCATGTTTTGCCGCCCATGCCAGAAACTGCTCTGGGTCAGCAGCCTTTTCCTGACTGCCCATTGGCATAACATGGCGGACTTTAGCAAAATTACCGGAATCAGCCCCTACACGATGTAAAATTGCATTATCAGGATCCAGAGATTTCAGTTCGTCCCAAAGCTTATCAAATTCAGCATCGGAAATTTCTCCTTCACCGTCATAATAAGACTTCTGATAGCGGGTAATAAGGCTTTCAAGTTCTTTGATTCTGTTATTTACCATATAAATATCCTAAAAGCGGCAGATGCAGCCTGGTATTTCGATTATATAGGGCATCTCCAGAAATTCGCTAAAGCGACTTTCTGGAGAGTGCCTGCGAGTTTTAAGTCGTTGTAATATCACGACTTAAAACATCGCATTTTCAAAGTTATCTCTAAAAATTGCAAATTTTAGAGATTCCCTATATATTTTTCAAAGAAAAGTTCTGTAATTTTCCGGTCTGCAGAAAGTCCCTTGCGTTCAAATTTTGTCTGATAGCGCCATGGCTGTGCCTCTGCAAAACCGTCATATTTATTTTTCAGATGCTCTGTCTGATTCAATTCTTCAAGAGCGAATTCTGCATATTCCAGCCAGTCAGTTACAAAATAAAGGTATCCGCCAACAGCCAGTTTCTGTGCAAGAAGATTTGTCCTAGGACGCTGAATCATTCTGCGCTTATGATGTCTTTTCTTTGGCCATGGATCCGGGAAAAATATATGAAAACCATTAACGGAATTATCACCAATCATTTTTTCCAGAACCTCAATGGCATCATGCTCAATCAGGTAAAGATTTTTCAAATCCCTTCTTTTTATTTCAGAAAGAACCCTGCCAACTCCCGGCCGATGTACTTCTATTCCCAAATAGTTGATGTCCGGGTTCGCTTCTGCCATTGCAACAGTAGCATCTCCCATTCCAAAACCAATTTCAACTACAATAGGATTTGTATTTCCAAAAACATCAACAAAATTCAATGTTTTTTCTTCAAAAGGAATGCACCAGGATGGAGACAGTTCTGCATAGGCACGCTCCTGGGCAGCAGTCATTCTTCCAATGCGCAATACATAAGTCTTTACTTCCCGCCTGTAATCTGCGGGCAATGGCTCTGAAGGTTCACTAGTCAATTTAAAATCCTTATTTTATTCCAGGGCAACATCTTCTTCCGGCAAGATACACATTACAGACTTATCTGCACTGTACCATATATCCTGAAAGAATTTTGCTTCCCGGTAATTATTCCATATTCCACGAACAGTCTGCAGTTCGGCATCTCTATTACCGTAATACAGCATCTTTCCATTTTCATCGTAAATTGCAATTTTATGACTGCCGTTTAAAGTTTTCATAAGATCAGGAACGTCAGAAGAAAGGCTGTCATAAAATTTTTTATCATAAGTAACGGTAAAACTGATGCTGTCTTCCTCTTCATCAGCATTAATAAAAGAAAGTTCATAAAGGCCGGATGGAATTATCTGATTTTCTGGAGGAATGAAATTTACGTTTCCAGCCCACTGCCTTTCCGTTTCCTGAATCTTTAATATGTCACCAGTTTCCCAGACAAAACCGGAATCGTTAGAAACAAGCCTTATAGCAGAATAACGCCTTACATCACTTTCAGAATCAGCCATTACAGACAGTCTGGAAGAAGGGGCTGTTTCCTCATCCTTATATTCAAAGATTACAGAATAATCTACTCTTACAATATCTGGAAGAGTCTGCGAGCATGAAATAAAAAACAAGGTAAAGAGAAAAAAAACTGCTGGAAAAAATAAATTTTTTGTCTTCGTACGGATATTCCCCATAAAGCCTAGAAATTAAAGTTCAGGTTAATAACCGTAAGGTCACTTGCAGAGAACTGATTTACAAGAGACTCAAATTTTACATTAACTTTCTTGCAGGCATCATCAAGGTAAGAAAGATAATACAGACCAAGATCCGTACCTTCCTGACCTTCCGGCAACTCACGATAGAAGTCTATAAGAGACTTTTTATTTGTATTAGAAGACTTTGCAGACTCAATGTTTTCCTTCATTTCCTGGAATTCATCGTCTTTATTATACAGTGTAATGGAAAGCCTTCCCTGCTTACCGATAGAAGAAGAGCCTCCTCCTAATTTCCAAGAAAGGAATACAAGTTCATGCTTACGCTGAAGTTCCTGTACAATCTTTGCACGAATTTCAGGGTCAAAAATCAGGGCATCAATATCATCAATACCATGATACATATTTTTTGCCTCTTTACGAATATTAGTATTTTCGTTATTAAGGGCAAGTTCCATTACCATTACGGAAATATATTCTGCAACCTTGGATTTATCCATGTAAGAAGAAAGCAGATTTCTTATGGCAACATACATTTCATTTGCACCTTCGTTCTTTGCAAAAAGGGTAATAATATACCAGTTCATAAGACCAAGGCGGTTAAGGAATTTTTCTGACATAAGAAGATAAATGTTCTTTTCTTCCGACGAATAGTCCTTGTTTTTCATTACGGATTGCCAGATTGGTTCAAGAATCTGTTTTCTTGTAGTCTGAATCATGTTTTCTTTATTCTGCAAAATTGAACGCAACTGTTTTTCAGACATTTTTGTTCTTTCATCAATAAGATGAGAAGGATTTGCCCTGTTATGCTTGCGGACACACTCACACTGAATCAAGGCTGAATAAACATCGCGGTCAAACTGTTTATAAAGAAGGGAATATACAATGACCTTAGAAAGATCCATTACTTCCTGACGTGATGAGACAAATTCCGACATTGAAATTTCTATTTTGGAAATATAATCCAAAAGAATCATGCTCTGAATGGACTGTGGTGAAAATTTATCCAGAGAGATTCCGTATTCCTCAACATTGTCTGCAAGACGGAAACGAAGTAGTTTTTTGTTGTGGCTAATAAAATTGGAAGCACCGTCTTCTGTGAGAACAACTTTAAGCGGAAGCTCCAAAATAAACTTTTTATCAGATGATCCCATATCTACCATATTATACACGATAGGACTTGCAATGTAAACAATAAAAATTATAATCTAAATGTGATGAAATTCAGAAACTCCATGCTAATATTTCTGCTTCTTATTTTTCAGCTTGTAGGACTGCCCCGCCTCTACAGCCAGACAAGCATGTGCTCATCACTATATTCAAAGTTAAAAAAAGAAGGACTTAAAGCAAGTACGCAAAACCTTATTCTAGACGGAGAAAATTCCTTTCCTTATAATATTTTGCTTTCATTTAATTCTGGTAATTCTGGAGACGAAGGCTCTGCTAAATTAGTCCTTGTATTTTTTCAGGAGGATATTGAACAGAATCCTCAGATTATTGCAAATACAGCATCCTTTATTCAGGAAAATGAAATTGGATGTGATATAACAATTCTTCTTGCTTATGGAGAACGTCAGAAAATTAAAAAGGACGGAATGATTTTTGGAACAGAGGTATTTACAGATAATTTAAGCTCAAAAGAAGATAATACTGTAATTATCTGTGATCTGGATGCCCCCCAGACAAAAGTTATTTCCAGCAGCAGGGGAATAATTTCACCTTCATACCTTACGCAGATTGCCTATAATTCATTTCTAAAATCTTCTCTTTCCAAGAACGTTCCGGGCTATTATGTAAGTCAGCTATACAGCTATGACTTTTTCTATGACCGTAACCTTTCTACATTTTTTAATGCAGACATTCCCTGCATAAAACTGGCCTTTACAAAAGATACAGAAACTTCTTCTGTTGAAAATGCAATAAATAATACAATCAGAGACTATTCTCAGGCTGCAAAAAGGGACTGGGATCATCATTTTTTAATGGTAAAAGTTTTTAACAGGTATCTGCGCCTTATAGAAACCACTACAATAAAAATCATCATAGTAATTATTTTTATCTGGCTTATCTTTATTTTCTTTCTGATTTTTGTAAACATCAGGCAGAAAAGGACTACATGGCATGCCATAAAAAACGTGTGGTATTCCATTCCTGTTACTTATATTCTTATAGCACTTTCTTTCTTTCTGGGAAAACTCTTTTTTACAATCTTTTTACATCCCGCAACAGATGCAAGAACAGTCATGTACCTTACCTGCATCCAGCTTATAATTACAATTTTTGTATGTTCTGCCTTTTATATTGTAATGCTGCTTGTAAACGTAAACTTTTCTGAAAAATCAGTTGATTATTTAATTATTTTTTCCTGCTTCATAAATCAGTCTCTTTTTATTCTGATAGATATTTCACTCTTCCCTATCTTCATGATAATCTGTTTTCTTTCTATTCTGGCATTCGTAATAAAGAATAATCCACTTCATATTTCAATTTTCTTCTTAATGATAGTGATTTTTATTCCCTATATTTCAGCTCTTGTTACAAATTCAAATCTCTCAGATTTAAGGCTCTTTTTAGTTACAACAAACCTCTATCCATTTTATCTGGCAACCCTGCTCTATCCTCTTTTTATGATTTATTTCAGGATTCTGACTTCCATTTCACGCCATACAAACAAGCCCCTCACTTTTTTTATTACACATTCCGCATTTTTTGCCGTAATTCTTATAATTCTTCCGATTTTTGCTTCTTTAAAAGCTAAAAAACTGGAAAAAAACACAATAATTCAGCCTGTAAGTTTTGAAAAATCAAAAAATGAAGATAAAATTATTGTCTCCTATACGGATAAAAAGATTTTTGATGACATTATAAGAACCCTTAACATAAAGACAGAGGGAGACTGCCTGCAATGCGACGTAAGGCTCAAGGCAGAAAATCTTCAGCCTGTACTTTATACAGATAATGACTATAGTCCTATTTCTTCTACAGAAGGCTATTTTAAGATTCCAAATAATCCGCCCTCAGAAATGACTTTCAGTTACGGAACGGATTCAAGAAAGACCCTGCTTACAGTAACCGCCTTCTTTAAAACTGAAAAAGAAGATACTTACGCCCTTGTTTCCAGGAGCCTTGAACTGGAGGCAGAAAAATGACGGCACCCCTGCACTGGTATCTTCATGTTGACCTTGACGCTTTTTTTGCCTCTGTAGAACAGCTGGATAATCCTGAATACAGGGGAAAGCCTGTAATTGTAGGAGGGCTCCCAACAGAAAAAAGAAGCGTTGTATCTACAGCTTCTTATGAAGCCAGAAAATTCGGGGTTCATTCTGCAATGCCCACAGCCCTTGCATACCGCCTCTGCCCCCAGGGAATTTTCCTTCATGGCAGAATGAAACGCTATGCAGAACTTTCATATCAGATAATGACAATTTTTAAGGACTATTCACCGGACGTAGAGCAGATGTCTATTGATGAAGCCTTTATAGACCTTACAGGAACAGAAAAACTCTTCGGCCCGCCTGAAGAAACCGCCAGAAAACTGAAAAAAGAAGTAAAGGAAAAAACAGGACTTACAGTTTCTATAGGTCTGGCCCCCACAAAATATCTTGCAAAAATTGCCTCTGGGCTTTCAAAACCAGACGGTTTTTATATGATAAGGCATGGAGAGGAAGAAGCCTTCATGCTCAACCTTCCTCTTAATAAAGTCTGGGGACTTGGTTCAAAATCTCTTGAACTGCTCAGAAAGAGGGGCATTAATTCTACCCGAGACATTCATGCCCTGCCTTACGAAAATCTGGAAATCATGTTTGGAAAAAACATGGCGACTTTTATTTTTGAGGCCGTTAGAGGTATTGAAAAGGATTCTTTTCAGAGAAAGACAAAAAGTCATTCTATAAGTGCAGAAACGACCTTTTCAGAAGATATTACAGATTCTTATACGGCAGAAACTCAGCTTCTGGAAATGGCACAAGGAGTAATGTTCAGGCTTTTAAAAGAAAAAGCGGTTTCAAAAACTGTAATGATAAAAATCCGCTATAATGATTTTTCTACTTTTACGGTTCAGGAAACTCAGGACTGCCCGGTTTCTACTATTGACAGTTTTTATGAAATTGCAAGAAATCTTTTTCACAAAAAATATACAGAAGGCCGGGGCATAAGGCTTTTAGGAATAGGCTTTGAAAACATTACAGGAAGCCAGGGGCCTGTTCAGCAGCAGCTTTTTGAAGACAGGCAGAAAGAAAAAAAAGAGAAAGTAGAACAGGCAATCTTAAAAATGAAAATTAAGAATCCTGATATAAAGATTCAGAAGGCCAGAACCTTAAAATCAGTTATTGCCCTGTTATTTACAGCCCTGCTTCTTTCCTTTACAAAAACGCCAGAAGTTTTTGCAGAAAACATAGTTTCAAGCCAGGGTGCAGGAACAACAGAACCTGATACTCTTTTTGAAAAAAGCAATCAATCTTACGAAGATTACGAAGAAAGCGGAGCCTTATTTGAATGGGCACTTTCTGACACAAATCATGTAGATTTTTCCATAGAAGGCTTCTGGAAGGGTGAATTTACAGGCGGCTTTACTGCTTCATGGAATGCAGACACGCCCTTCAGCATTTCAGGCTCACTTCCTATTTACAAACAGGAAGTTGAACTTTCTGCAAATATAAATCTGAATAATCACTGGTATTTTTCTGCTGATTTTGCAGATTCCTTTAAAACAAACACTTTTTCTATAGGCTACACAGGTCAGGGCTTTGTCCGAAGCTTTCTTCTTTCAAACAGGAACATTAACATGCCAAAAATCTATTCCGCAGAATTTTTCGGCTTTGGGTTAAGCGGGGGCAAGAATCAGGCACCGGGCATTTCTGCTTCATTTTCTTCTGCAGATGATAGACATAAATTTGATGTACTGCTTCGTTATGACGCAACAAAAGCAAATTCAGCAGTTTTTTACGGAATGAATAAGGTTTCTGACAATAAAATTAAACTGGAAGATTTTGCCAGGGGAAAGGCCTTTGTATTTCCCGCAGAATCTCAATCCCATCTGACAGATATAAAAAACATCTATGCAGAAAACTCAAATGGAAACTACACGGATATAAAGGGTAAACGCTATAAAAAACTTTCAGCAGCGGACTACAGGATAATCTCTGCAAAAAATATGATTATCTTTTCTGATTCAGCAGAAAGTCTTGCAGACACAATTCTTGTCACCTTTAATTCTGATTCTGCAGCAGAAGAAATTGATATTGAAGCAGGCTCTTATGATGATGAAGATTCATTCAGGGGAAAAATTCAAAAGGAATTTAATAAGGCTCCTGTAAAATATAATTTAAATGACTATTCATATTCTGCCGTTACAAGCATTCAGGGCGAAAAGGCCCTGATAATTCAAAATAATTACGGTTTTTCACCTTTTTTACGTCAGGATTTATATAATTGCGGAATAAAAACAGCTGCAGACCTTAGCGTAATTTCAAATTCCACAGAAAAAACTCAGACTGATTTTTATGCACAAGAATTTTCAATGCAGAATCTTGTAAATTATGAAGATTTTTTTCAGGAAGAAGTTTTTTATGCAGAAATCAAGAATCTTGAAAATGAAGAATCTTTCTTTCCTTTTGCAGAAACTTCTCCTGAAATATATCTGAACCTTCAAAGTCAGTCAGATTTATGCATTCTTTCAAGAACTTATTCCAGCATCGAAAGTTTTTATATAGGCACAAAGGCTGCTGCAGGAAGCATTCAGGTATACAAAAACGGAAATCTTGAAAATGCAGTTTATGACAGTACAAGCGGAAATGTTGAACTTTCATGTCAGGTTTCAGAAACAGATAAAATTGTAATTTTATGGCAGGAAGAAAGCGAAGATTTTTCAAACGGAGCCATAGCAGCAGGACTTGGCTATAATTTTAGAATCAGTCCTGAATTATTTTATGATGCATCCTTAACGGCAAGAATTCCACTTTCATTTTCTGAAAATGTTACACTGGAAAACATAAGTACATTTTTTACAGCCTTTTCAACAGGAATTCAATACGAAAAAAAGAACCTTGTCCTTTCCCAAAAGGCTTCTCTGGCACTTCAAAAATCAAATGCTGCAGGAGACCTTCTTGTCTGCGCCCAGAGCGATACCCGGACAAAAACTTCCTATCTGGAAGCCTCCAGCGGATTTGAAGTTCAGCAGGTTCCGCAGGGATATGAGTCTTCACAGGATGGAACTGTAAAAAACTTTGCGGGCATAAAAGACAAAGAAATTACAGGATGGAAGATTCCCCTTCAATGGGATTTTACAGAGCTTTCTGAAAATGATTGGTGGGCAGCCATTGATATAAAACTTTCTTCAGGACAAGTCTTAAAAAATGCCTCCGAAGTGGAATTTGCCCTGCAGTCAGAAGTAGAGGCAGATGAAAACACAGACAGCCTCCGCCTTTTTATTCAACTGGGAGTTTCTGCAGAATCAGAAAAAAAAGCGGATGACTCTGACCTGCCAGTCTGGGAAATTACAGACTTTGATTTTTCTTCTAAAGACTGGCAGACTGTAAAAATCACCCTTCAAGACAAAGACAGGGCAAGACTCACGTCCAGACACGATATGAGGCTTATTGTCAGCGGAGGAAATGGAAAAGGCTGTATTTATGCAGGGCCATATCAGATTATTACAAAAAGTATTTTTACAATACAGGATGAAAATATAATTGTAAGTACAGGAAGTCAGGCAAGAACTTCAGAAGATTTTTCTTCAAGAATTTCATGGACTGCAAATGAGGAATCTTCTGACGAGTCAGAGAATACCATTACTGCCCTGTCCTATTTTCAGGCGGCAGATTTTCAGCTTTATAAAAAAATTAGATTCACCTTTGCAATAGTCCCTCAAAAAAAGGTAGAAAAGAAAAATGATGAAGAAGAGGCGGCATTAACTTTTATTCTTGATGACGGAAAAGAAGATGCCCAGAAAGCCCTGACTTTCACTCTTAATGATTATTCTGAATATGCAGAAGAAAGCCTGCGCTATCACATTCTGGAAGTAAACCTTGAAAATAATGAAGTTTATATTGATGAAGAAAAAATTGATGAATCAAACTATTCTTTGACTATTAACAATCAGGTCATACCTTCAAGGCAGAAAATTCAGCTCTCTCTTTTAAGTGGAAATTATTTTTATAAATCGGGAAGTCTTTATGTAGACAATCTCATTTACTCAGAAAATGATTTTAATTATTCCTTTCAGCATTATCTGGCCGCTGAATATAAAATGGAAGATTCTCTTTTCATAAAAGACTATGAAGTATTAAAAGACGGATATATAAAACTTTCTTCAATGCAGGGAATAAATAACAGTGATTTTTCCATAAAATCAGATGCTCAGGCAGGACTTACTCTTGCGGGAATACGGCTGGAAGGAGACCTTTCTGCTAAAAAACTGAATTTTTACAAGGCAGGCCATACAATTCAGACAGAAAAACCTTTATTTTCCGTCATTACCTTAAAAGAAAACTACAGATTTAATACAGAAGAAAAAACTTTGAATAAGGAAGATTCGGCCACGGTAGATTTTTCTTCTGTATTTCCATTAAAAATACAGGCCTCAGCAAGTGCCAGCAGTCAGGATTCTTATGACCAGCAGAAAAGCCAGGCAGAAATAAGTTCTGATTTTTCAGTAAAAAAAGCAGATATAAAGTTTAAGATAGAAGCATCTGCAGAACAGAAAATTGACAAAATAAAAAATGAAATTACATGGAATATAAATTCAAACTATTTTGAATCATGGAAGGAAATAAGCAGCCTTCAGTTTTCAGATGGAAGCGAGCTTGCCGCAAAAAGAAAAAACACTTATTCAGCAAAGGCTGAAACAAAAATTCCATTTACAAAAATAACTGTCTCGCCAGCGGCTGGCTATTTTCTTTCTTCTGCCTATTTGCAATCTGACAGCTCCATTCAGGATACGACAAAACTTGATTTTTCGCTTCCAATAAAAACCGGCATTCATACCATTACTTTTGAAAGTGAAAGAAAAGCAGAAGGTGCCTTTTACCCTTATTCAGAAGAAAATTCGTCTTATTTTTCAGACAGCGAAAACCTTTTTAAGATTCAAATGGACAGGCTTTGGTTTTATACGGCAATTCCACTGTATGATTTATTTGACAATGAACTGATAAAAAAAGTAACGGCAGACTATTCTTCAAAATATCAGGCCAATTATTCAAGAAAACTTTTTAACGACACAAAAGATATTTTTATTCCATCCTCACTCCAGCTTGCAGTTTCAAGAAATATAGAAAAAGAGGACTCCATTTCTGACCTCTATCAATTTAAAACAGTTTTAAGCCACTTATCTCTAAATAATTTTGGAAGCAAGGGGAAACTTGGACTCTTTTCATTTTTTACACAGGATGAACTTTATTCAAGCCTTACTGGAATTGTAAAAATGCCCGCAGACCTCAGGGAAAACACAAGTTTTCAAATTGTCTGGTATCTGCAGACACTTTTATATATAAACGAAAAATCTTACATTACGGCAGCAAGCGATTTTTCCATAGAAAATGACGGGGCCTGGCTTGCAAGGGGCACTTTTATCTACACAAGACCTTCAAAAGACTGCCTTTCTTATGCAGCAGCAAGACTATTTTTTAAATCCCTGTCTGCAGATAAAGTTTCAATCACAAGAAAAAACAGTCTGAACCTTGAATACGGAAAAAGTGACGGAACTTTTACACAAAAATATGATTTTACCCATAGTGCTGAAATGGCATTCCTTCAGTATTTTTCCATTACAACAGGATTCAGCCTGTCTTACAGCAGAAGCAACGATGGAAGTTCAGCCAGCAACCTTATAGGCATAAATGCCACTCTAGGTGCAAAAGCACAATTCTAACCATTATTCAAGAGGAGCAAAATAGCCTGTTTCATCACGGCCACTGCGGTTTAAAAGGTAAACTTCAGCTTCAAGGGGCAGATAACTTAAACCGTAATTCTTCTGCAGAGAAGATGTAAAGGACAGCTGATAGATTCCCTGCGGAATTTCAATGATATCCTTTAATACATCGCTAAGTCCCTGAGGACGATAAACATAATATTCGTTGCCAGCCGTATTATCTACGATATAGGAAAGTTCCTCTGCAAGAGAATTCTGACTTACCTGCACAAGAGAACAGGCAATGGAATTATTGTTCATATAGGCTGTAAGTTCTGCAAGATTATACTGAGGGAAAGAAAAATCATTTTTTCCACCGGCATTAATAATTACAAGAGCCCTTTTTTTAGATGCATTTACAAGATCATTTGAAGCAAGCCTCAAAGCAAGGTCTGCGGCAACTTTGTCTGCAAGAGGAGTTTTTAGAGAATCAATGGTAAAGTCACCCAAAAGATCAGGACGCCCCACATATTCTGTAACAGGAACCGCGCCTTCAGAAACAATCCTCAAAATGCCCTTTCCATTCATAGAAGCTACAATTTCTTTTACTGCGGCTTCTATTTCAGTCTTATATAAAAGGCTTGTTTTTGAACGGTCAATAATCAGAGTTATATCAGCCTCTGTATTGTTTGAAGCCGCTCCAAGAAGTTTTAAATTCACTACAGGCTGCTGTTTTTCTGAAAGGAAAAAGTTTTCCTGCTGCAGGCCCACCACTGGCTGACGGTGACGGTTTTCTACCCTAAGTTCCACTGTAACCTGAGGAAATTTTGAAGCATCAAGCTGCTCTATCTGAACAAAAAATCCCCCCACAAGTTCCTGAACCTTTGACATCATATATATTTCATTTGCAGTAAAGTCAGAAACGACAACATTTCCATTTACATCAGGCTGGGCAACAGTAATTCTGGAAGGGGCATTTCCTGTGCGGGCATATTCAAAAGTTGCTCCTGTATTCTGATTTACAGAAACAATTCTGTTTGAATCGCAGATAACAAGACTTCCATTTAAAAAGCGCATTGCTTCTGGTTTGGAAAAAGTTGCAGGTTCTACAAGTTCCCTGATATAGTTTCCGGCCCTGTCAAATTCATAAATACAGCCGGTCTGGTCATCTGCAATAAAAACAGACTCATCTACAAGGGCAATTCCTGTAGGGCCTTTCAGTCCAGGAAAGGAGCCCTGCTTTCCTCCAAAAGAAAACAAGGCATTTCCCTCTGAATCAAAGACATCTACACGGCGGTTGCCGTAATCTGTTGCATAGATTCTGTCAAGATAATCCTGGGCAAGATACAAAGGGCCGACCATCTGTCCCTTACCGCGCCCTCTGGAACCGATATATTTTATAAACTTTGCATTTGAATTCAGAAGTGCAAGACGGTCGCCTGCATGTTCAGCAACAAGAATGTTTCCATCATTAAGGCGGATTATATCGCTGGGCCTGTCAAAACCGTTTAACGGCCCTGTAGAACGGTCTATTACAATACCATTCTGATTCATAAGAATCAGTTCATTTGAATTATAAGCCGCAATCCACATTGTTCCGTCATAATTTGTAAGGACAGAAACCGGCCCGCTGTAAATCTGGTTGCCGTTATATTCTCCGGGAAAAGCGCCCGCTTCAGAAAGACGCATCAATTTATCTGTAGAATCACCTGTAACGCGGCGTTCACGTACAATTTCAATCTTATTTTCAAGAAGAAGACCGCCATACCCGTTATCAGCAGCAGTCTGCCAGTAACTTAAAGCAGAACCTTCCAGACCGGATTTGTAATAGGATTTTCCAAGCCATTCCAGAATAAGGTTATCATCAGGCATATAAGTAAGAGCCCGCTCAAACTGAACTATGGCATCATTAAAGGCACAGCGGTAATAAGCCTGAACACCGCGCCTGAATTCTTCAGAAGCAAAACCTTCGTTACCGCTGCGAATCCTGTCTTCTGGAACAAGAAGGCCTGCATTGCTTGTAGTATTTTGCGCTAATAAAGGAGATAAAATTAATAGTGCCGCAGAAATTCTTGCAATAAACTTTTTCATCTATCGCCTCGATTTTTGCATGACAGACTGAATGTGGTCAGCAATTTCAACACTTTCCGTATCAATCTGTTCAGCCTGCTGCAGATACTGCAGGGCATCATCATAAAGTCCCATTTTATAATAAACCCAGCCCAAAGAATCAAGACAGGCAGCAGAATGCGGCGATATTTTTACAGCCTGCTTGCATAAAGTAAGGGCTTTTGTTAAATCCCTCTCCTGACAGGCAAGCACATAACCTAATCCATTCAGGGAAGAAACATTATCTGGGTCTTTTTCCAGGGATTTTTCATAAAAATCAAGACATCTGTTCAAATCATCCTGTTCCCATGCAATGTATGCAATGGCAGCATAAACAGAAGCAGTCATATAACCTGTATCAAGAAGTTTATTCAATTCAAAATCTGCAAGCCGCTTTCGGCCGGTTTCTACATATATTACAGCAAGAAGAAAACGGCACTGCAAAGTCTTTTCAAGATTTACGCCGGAAGTAACAACCTGTTCAAGGTAAAGCAGGGCATCATCATATTTTTTCAGTTTAGTATTACAAAGCCCCAGATAATAGGCTATTTCATTTCGGTCTGCACCAGAATCAGCTGGAAGGGCAAGAAAAAAGCCCAAGGCTTTTTCATAGTCGCCGTCTGAGTAAAATCTGATTCCTTCTCTTAAAACATGATTATCTGCCACTTTCCCACCACCAGATTATTTTCAATATTTTACACTTTAAATGAAATACAGTCCACTATATCAGCGGCAACTGGTTCCACATAAATACAACTTATAGAAATATAGCCCTTCTGAACTGCATCAAGGTCTGTTTCTTTTTCTACAGGAGTCGGATTGTCTATCTGAGAATTAAAATGCGAAAAGATTCCTGTCTCAGACTTTATGATTGTAAGTTTGTCCGGGTAATCGCGGATACAAAGTTTCTTATTCAGTTTTACACCTTTATAGGCATTCAAGGAAGCCGCATTTATATTTACAAAAGTTCCCGGATATTTTTCTGTACACAGAGAAATAAGACTTTCAAGATTATTCGTAACAAAATCTGCAAGTGCAACATATTTAAAACCTTCTTTGTGAGCCTTTTCCCAATCAATGGGGTCAATGCTCAAGGCTATTCCCGGTACTTTATTTAAAACAGCCTGCCGGGCACCTGCACAGGTTCCGGAAAAAATAACATCCGTCCCCATATTCGCCCCGCAGTTTATTCCTGAAAGAACCACGTCAAAATCAAAATCAAAAAAATCGCTTGTAAGTCCTACACTTGTACAGTCTGCAGGCATACCGCTGCAGCTCCACTGATTTCTTTTAAACTTTTTCAATTCCAAGTCCTGAAACATGACGACATGATGGGAAGTAGCAGACCTGTTAGAATCAGGAGCAATTACATATACTTCATGCTCTTTTCCTACCCTTTCAGCAAGAACTCTCAGTCCTTCACTTTCTATACCGTCATCATTTACAATCAGCACTTTCATTCTAATCCCTCACAATGCAAGCACCATCTGCTGTTTCAATTTTATATACGACAGGATGAAAACCAAATATTTTTTCAAATTCCGTTATCTTTTCATAGAATTTTGCCTCATCTACTTCACGCATAAAAGCATAAAGACAGCGGCCATAACCTTTGCCGGTAATGCGTCCGCAGGTAACAGGATTTCTGACAAAATCAAGATTTGGTTCCAGTTCATTAATTCTTTTTAAAATCCAGTCTATTTCAGGACAGGAAAGATTGAACATATCCCTCATAGTTTCATGACTGTGATTTACGGCCCTGGCAAACTTAAAGAAATCACCTTTTTCAAGACCTTCGCGGGCATCCAGAAGGTCGCCATGCTCCCTTATAACGGCCTTTAACTTGCGGTGAGTATCTTCGCTTACTACAGACAGTTCTTCATTAATATCCGTAATATTGTCTATATACTTCCAGCCGCCGTAGACATTTGTTTTCTGTTCCCTAAGGTCTCCTAAAAGAAGGGCATTCTGAGGCTCGCACATAGACATTTCATTCCATACAGAAATGCGGGGAACTTTTGTATCTACAAGGAAAAGTTTTTTATCTTCAAAAGTATAAGGAACATAATCCCATTTATTCTTAAAATAGTCTGTAATAAAAAGATTGCCTTTTTTTGCAAAAAGCGCGGTATAGTTATCTGCCGCAAAATTTTCAATCTGCAGGAAACGTCTGTTACCACGCTCAAGAACCTGCAGAAGTTCCATATCTGAAATATTCAATGAATACAGATTTTTTATTGCAACAGAGGCTGCAACTTTTACTGCAGTAGTTATACCAAAACCGGCAGAAGGAAGGATTTCTGAATAAACAGTAACATCCATTCCAGACAGAGTAAAACCTGCTGAAGTAAAACCATAAATTACGGCTTTAAGGGCATTTGCCCAGCGGTCTTCTTTTTTGAATTTCAATGCCGTCAGACTGGATTTTTTACGTTCTTCAAGCTGAACAAAATAAAACCTGAGCGAAGAATCGCTTCTTTTTGAAACAGACACATAAACAGGCATATTAACAGCCATAGAAAGTGTCTTATCTTTAAAAAACCACGAATGCTCTCCTATTAAATGAAAGCGGCCGGGAGCCTTTGCAACAACATCGGGTTTTACATCGTACTCATTTTGGTGGGCATCATTTATCAGTTTCATAACCCAAAGTCCCCTCCGAATATCCCTTTTTATCTTGAATTTTTAACAAGTATATAGTTAAAATAATAATATAATGGAAGTGATTTTACAAGTTTTTTATTCAGTTTTTTCAGGGCTCATGCTGGCTCTTGCCATACCAAATGAACTATACACCTTTGGAGCCCCAGTTTTTACATTAATCGCATTTATTCCATTTTACCTGTGTTTTTACAATGCAAAATCCTACGCCCAGGCTTTCCGCACAGGCTTCATACAGGCCATTACCGCCCATCTGATTTCAAGTTTCTGGCTTGCATACTTTAAGGATTTTGCAATTTTTACACTGGGAGCCTCTGCACTTGGAACAGGATTTATAGGCGGATTTATGGGCTTTATCTATTACATACCTTATTCGTCTACATATTCCCATAACAGACTGAATGAAAAGGCCTCTTACGCTCCATTTTACATCAGTCCGGCTTTCAGAATTTTTTATTTTGCTTCAGTTTACACAATTTATGAATGGGTAAAGTCTTCAGGATTTCTTGGCTATCCATGGGGAACTGTTTCTTCTGCCATGTTCAGATGGCCAGTCTTAATGCAGATATCTTCAATCACAGGTACTTACGGAATTACTTTTTTAATCACCCTTCTGAATGCCATTTTTGCAGAAGCCTTTATCCACTGGTTTAAGACTCTGAAAGAAGACAGAAGATACGGACAGAGGGAATTTTCTCTTAACACAAGTTCTTTTTTCTATCTTGTCATTCTTGCCGCAGTCCTTTTATACGGTCTTGTTCAATACAATATCCCAAGGAAAGCCATCAAACACTTTTGTGCGGTTTTAGTACAGCAGAATGAAGACCCATGGAAGCAGACGAGTGATGACGAGAGTATTCTGGAATCCCAGAGGCTTACAGAAGAAAAACTTGAAGAACTTAAGCAGGAAAATAAAAAAGCAGACCTTATAGTATGGAGTGAAGGTGTTTTAACACGTTCATTTCCTTACGGTAACTATCATTATTCAAAACAACCGGCAGAAAGAGCCCTTATTCCTTTTATAAAAGAAAAAAAAGTTCCTTTACTTGCAGGCGGTTCTTATATAAAAGATTCAGAAAAAAGAAAAATCAACAATGCCGCCCTTATGTTTGATGAAAACGGTAATTTCCGCGGCTATTATGCAAAAAATCATCTGGTTCCTTTTGCAGAAGTCATTCCGTTCTCAGATTTTCCGGCCATAAGTTCCTTTTTAAAAAAGGTAGTTGGAATTTCTGCAGGATGGACTCCTGGAGACCAGTATGTATTTTTTGATATAAATGCCTCTCCAACAGAAAATTACAGGCTTCCTGCCGTTAAAAACATAGACATTACAAAAAGCTTCAAGGAGCAGCAGAAAGAAGAAAAGGAAGGCATAAAAGTGAAGATAAGCACGCCAATCTGTTTTGACGATGCCTTTACAGACATAATGCGCCCTCTCTACATGAACGGTTCAGAAGTTTTTCTGAATATAACTGATGATTCATGGTCCTTAAAAAAATCCAGTGAAATCCAGCATTTTGTGATTGCCTCCTACAGGGCCATAGAATACAGAACCACACTTGTCCGTTGTGCAAACGCAGGATATTCAGTTGTAGTTGATCCTGCTGGAAAAATCATTTCAGACATGCCGCTTTTTGAAAAAAAAGCACTGGCCGCAGATATTCCTGTTTACAAAAGAAGAATGACTACTTATGCCCGCTTTGGAAACTGGCTGCCATACACCCTGATAATCCTCTTTCTGCTTTATATGACTTACAGCATTTTTACCTTTGTTCCTGATGACTACATTCCGTCAGAAAGAAAAACAAAGAAAAAATCAAAAAAAAGAAAATCTAAGAATTCTAAAAACAAAAAATAGTCAATACTCTTTTATCTTTTTTTTCAGACAAGCACAAAAAATATTTTTGTCAAGAAAAATAGTTTAAAAAAAATTCGTCTTTTTATTATAAATTCGCTTGAAACATCTATATCTAGTGTAATAAAATAAAACTACAAATAAAAATAACACTAGAAAAAAAAGGTAATTTAATGCGCTGTCCCTACTGCGGAAATTTAGATGACAAGGTACTGGAATCTCGAACCATGGTCAACGGAGAAAGCATTCGCCGAAGAAGAGAATGTCTTTCCTGCGGCTACCGCTTTACAAGTTATGAACGAATAGATGAAAAACCCTTTATGGTTGTAAAAAGGGACGGAAGACGACAGCCTTTTGACCGCCAGAAACTTGAAAAAGGAATTGAACGTGCCCTTGAAAAACGTCCTGTTTCTACAAGCATGGTAGAACAGCTTTCAAATGACATAGAAGACCTTGCAATCAAACAGGGAAAGGAAGCCCGTGAAATTACCACAACACAACTGGGCGAACTTGTTCTGGAAAAACTCTACAACATAGACAAAGTGTCTTACATCAGGTTTGCATCTGTTTACAGGCACTTTGAAACACTGGATGAATTTATTAAAGAAGTAAAAGATATAGAAAAGAGGGGAAAAAATGAGTGAGCAGTCAATCTTTCCGGAATGGCGGAGTTTTCTAGGCTCCAGTTCCGACGCTGAAACAAAGGGATTTATAAAATCCGTTGTGAAAAGATCTGGTGAAATTGCAGATTACGACAGAACTAAAATTGAAATTGCCATAGGCAAGGCTATTGAAGCTGTTGAAAAACAGAAGAATCCTGACAAGGCTTCTGAACTTACTGATCTGGTAGAAGAAAAACTGCGCTTTCAGATGGCAGGAAACAGGGCACATTCCATTCCCGCTATTGAAGAGATTCAGGACATTGTAGAAAGCGTACTCATTGAAAACAAGGAAGTTGAAATTGCAAAGGCTTACATTCTTTACCGCGCCCGCCATGAAGCAGTCCGCGATGCAAAGAGCCTTATGATAGACATTAACAAGACAATGGACGGCTACCTTGCCCAGAGCGACTGGCGCGTAAACGAAAACGCCAACGTAAACTTTTCTCTGGGTGGACTTATCCTCCACAACTCAGGAACAATTACTGCAAATTACTGGCTGAATAACATTTATTCAAAGGAAGTTGCAGAAGCCCACAAAACGGCAGCCTTCCATATTCATGACCTTTCAATGTTTTCCGGCTACTGTGCAGGATGGTCACTGCGCCAGCTTATTGTAGAAGGACTTGGAGGAGTTCCAGACAAAATCACTTCAACTCCTGCAACTCACCTTTCAACCCTTGTAAATCAGATTGTAAATTTTCTGGGAATCATGCAGAACGAATGGGCAGGAGCACAGGCCTTCTCCTCTTTTGATACCTATCTTGCTCCATTTATCAGAACTGATAAACTTACAGAAAAACAGGTACGACAGTGCATCCAAAGCTATATTTACGGTGTAAACACACCAAGCCGCTGGGGTTCACAGGCACCTTTTACAAACATTACTCTTGACTGGGTATGCCCGGATGACCTTAAAAACAAAAAGGCCATTGTAGGCGGAAAGGAACAGGATTTTACCTACGGCGACTGCCAGAAAGAAATGGACATGATAAACAAAGTCTTCATTGAACTTATGATTGAAGGCGATGCAGACGGACGCGGTTTTGCCTACCCTATTCCGACCTACAACATCACCCGCGATTTTGACTGGAATTCAGAAAACGCAAAACTGCTCTTTACAATGACAGCCCAGTATGGAACACCAAACTTCCAGAACTTCGTAAACTCAGACCTGAATCCAAGCGACGTACGCTCCATGTGCTGCCGCCTCCAGCTTGACAAGCGTGAACTGCGCCGCCGTGGCGGAGGCCTCTTTGGAGCAGATGAATTTACAGGTTCTATCGGAGTTGTTACAATCAACCTTCCGCAGATTGGCTACCTTGCAAAGAACGAAACGGAATTCTTTAAGAGGCTTGATTACCTTATGGAACTTGCAAAGGAAAGCCTCTGCACAAAGCGTAAGGTTATCCAGAAACTTTATGACGGCGGACTCTTCCCATATACCCGCCGCTATCTGAAGACTCTTGTAAATCATTTTAATACAATCGGTCTGTGCGGAATGAATGAATGCTGCCTGAACTTCCTTGGAGTTGACATTACAAATCCTAAGGGAAAGGCTTTTGCAGAAAAAGTTCTTCAGCACATGAGGGAAAAGATGCAGGACTATCAGGAAGAAACAGGAGACCTCTTTAACCTTGAAGCAACTCCTGCAGAATCCACATCTTACCGACTTGCCCGCCATGACAAGGAACAGTTCCCAGACATCATCACAAGCGGAACTACAGAACCATTCTATACAAACTCTTCACAGCTTCCTGTAGATTACACGGCAGATGTATTTGAAGCCCTTGACCATCAGGAATCCCTGCAGACAAAGTATACTGGCGGAACAATGTTCCATGTATTTATGGGCGAAGCCTTAAAAGACTGGAAGAGCTGTGCAGACCTTGTACGCACAATTGCAAGCAAGTACCGCATTCCATTCTTTACTATTTCGCCAACCTATTCCATCTGCAAAATACATGGTTACTTAATAGGACAGCAGTTTGAATGTCCAAAGTGTAAGGCAGAAAAGGAAAAGGCTTTGAAAGAAAAGCTTAAGGCTCTGGAAGCAGAAAAAGAAAAGATTCTTGCTGAAACAGAAAAAGCATAAAAATAAGTCCGGCACTAAAGAATTCAAGCAGCCATGCCGAAAATTCTAGTGTTGGTAACATTGACATTACCCATAAAATCCACTACATTTAGTGTGGGTAATATCGAATCAAAAAGATTGATATAATAAAAGGGAGGAAATAGTTATGGAAAAAAGAAGTCTTGCACAGGTTGAACAGGAAATTGAAGAGACAAAAGCGGCTCTCAAAGATGTTCATGGAACAGAAACAGAAGTTTACGCACGTATCGTAGGTTACTACCGCGCCGTAAAGCACTGGAACAAGGGTAAGCGCGATGAATTTGACCAGCGCAAAATGTTCACTCTTGAAGCAAGCAAAGAATATGACATTACAGAAGCAGACGGTCCATGTGCATGCTCGGCACCTAAAAAGATGTCTAAAATGGATACACAGACTGTTACAGATACAGAAAGCGTTACTTACGAACTTTATACAAGAAAGACCTGTCCTAACTGTCCTCCTGTAAAAGCATTCATGGAAGACCTTGAAATGCCGGGACGCAACATTGATGTTGATACAAAAGAAGGACTTTCAGAAGCTGCCAAAAAAGGCATTTTTGCTTCACCTACAGTAATTTTCTACAATGCCGCAGGAATTGAAACAGCCCGCTGCCATAATGTAGAAGAACTTGAAGCTGTATTCAGCAAGGTAAAAGTCAGCGCATAAATGACAGATAAAAGCCAGTCCTTAAATCTGGACGAACCTGCGGGAGTTCTGGTAAAAACTACATGTGTAGACTATCCGGGACTTGTGGCAGGTTCTTTTTTTCTCAAAGGATGTAATCTCAGGTGCCCCTACTGCTATAACACGGATCTTGTTTTGGGAACAGGCAGAGCTGACGGCAGTAAAACAGAAGGCTTAAATACCGTGCGGGAACTTTTTGACCTGATGGAAAGGCGGCAGGGCATACTGAAAGGAATTGTCATCAGCGGGGGTGAAGCGCTTTTAAATCCCTACACTCCGCTCATCATAAGAAAAGCCAGAGAACTGGGGTATAAAGTAAAACTTGATACAAACGGAACCCTGCCCCAGGAATTAAAATTTTTCCTTGAAAACAAAGAGTTGCGGCCGGACTTTATTGCAATGGATATAAAAACAAGTCCTGCAAGATATGCAGAAACTTTATGTCCTGCCTTTTCTAAATTCAAAAATAACAGTGGCTACTGGGAAAAACTTGTAAAAGAAACAGCCTCTCTAGTTGCAGAACTTCCTTCAGACTGCAGGGAATGGCGCACGGTTCTGGTACCAGGCCTTGTAACAAAAGAAGACATAAAAAATATGGCAGGCCTGTTACCAGAAGATGCCAGCTGGCAGTTTGCCCAGTTTATGAATAAAGACTGCCTTGATCCATCTTATAATGAAATCTATCCCTACACAGACCAGGAAGCAAAGGAACTTGTAGAATACGCACAGAGCCTTATTCCTGGAGCAGCCCTGCGCTAAAAAACTACATGATGCGGGCAAATTCCTTTACAATCTGGGGAATCAAAGTTTCCACGCGGCCGTTGCAGCTCATTCCGCTTGCATTTTTATGCCCGCCGCCCCCAAACTTTGCAGCCACTAAGGAAACATCAATACGGTCCTGAGAGCGGAAACCGCCCGTGCAAGTGGTAGGAGTATCCTGCCTTAAAAAAACAACCGCTTCCACACCTTTTACAGCAAGAAGATTCTGGTAAAGGGCATCAGAATCACGCCCTTCCCCGCCATATTTTTTTGTATCTTCCAGAGACTCGTATGTTACGACAAGCCTTCCGTCCAGATATGTTTCTGCTTTTGTCAGTAAAAGCCCCAGCAGCTTTCTTGTAGAATAAGGTTTTCCGGAAGTAATTTTCCTGTAAGTTTCCCTAGGATCTGCGCCATAACTTACCAGACGAGAAACAGCCTCAAAAACAGGAGCAGAATCAGCCGTAAGAAAGCGGAAAAAGCCGGTATCCGTACAAAAACCCAAAAAAAGGATTTCAGCAGTTTCCTTTGGAAGAGGCCCCAGAAGCCCTTCATAAAACTGCTGAATAAGATAGGTGCAGGCAGGAGAGTCTGCGTCTATATAACCTTTCATGTTTTCTTCAAGCCCTGAAGTTTTATGATGGTCAATTACAAAGGTATCAAGACCTTTTAAATCTCCGTCTATTTCACCAAGTCTTATCAGTTCAGAACAGTCTACGATTATAAGGCCTGCCTTTCGTCGTTCTGAATCGTCCATAAATTCCATCGAATCAGAAAACAAATCCTTATAGGGCAGAATTTCATTGCGCTTAAAAGGGCCTGCAGAAAGAAGCTGATAAGGCTTTCCGAATTTTTCCAGAATAGCGGCAATACCAAGACAGGAAGCAACAGCATCTCCATCCGGCTCCTTGTGACCTGATATAAAAAAGAATGAATGACCTTCTATAAAATTCTTTAATTCTTCAATTTTATCTGACTTAATATTCATAAGCAAAAGAACAGCGGAAAAACCGCAAAAAAAAGGGCTGCCATTTATGTTTTAGGCAGCCCCATATAACACTAAACCTAAAAATTAGAGCTCAATTTCTTCAAGAGTATCTTTATCAGTTCCTTCAAGCTGCTTTCCTCTTGCAACGACTCCCCAAACAGAATTGCTTTTAGAAAGAGGCGCAGTAAGAACTACACGAACAAAATCACCATTATCTTTTACAACAGTCATAAAAGCACCGCTGGCAAATTTTGTTGTCCTAAGCCTAAGTTTACTAGGCTCCTCTTTAGTTCCATGAACCCACTTTTTAGGAATCACAGTACTTGCAGTTCCAAGTCTATTTTTCTGATAAATTACAACATAAGCATCCCTGGCTTCAAGAATCTTCACAACAGGAACATTTACATAAGTCATGGTTGACCATTTTTCTTCATGTCTTTCAATCTTAATGCGGGAATCAGATTCAGTTTCTTCCTGAGCAAAAAGAGAAAGAGTAAAAACAGAAGCCAGAGCAAAAATAAGAATGAGCTTTTTCATACGCAACTCCTTCAATCCATTCAAAATAATGAATTAATTATACTCCGATTAATAAAAATTAACAACTAGAAAAAATAATTAAAATCTATGTAACAAAGTGACCTTTTGGGATATTATATTTATATAAAATATTTTGAGGGGTAAAAATGAAAATCTCAGCATTAAAAAAAATATCATTGTGTACAGCAATTCTTTTTCCAATTCTAATTTCCTGCCAGTCAAATAAAAATCAGACTGTAATAGAAGCAGATTCCTATTCAGAAGACGGGGCAGATTCAACAGAATCCTTACAGCTTCCAGAAGTTGTCCGCACAGCAGATGAAGAAGAAAGCATGACTGCAGAAGAGTCTATAAAAAGTGCCAGAAAACCTACAAATGCATTTCAGGACTTCTTTTCTTTAGGAAATAAAAATGAACTCATGGTCTGCGACCAGACTTCCCTTTTTACACTGGGAATCAGCGGTAAACCGGCGCAGAAAGAAGCAATAATTGCCCTTAATACAAAAGACGGTACGGCAGGTTTTGGAAGTGCCTATCTTGCCGCCTATTATTTTGTGCAGATGGACGAAAAAGCACGCCATCAGCTGGCAAAGGCTGTAGAAAACTATCTGTCTGATTTTGAAAATAAAAGACTTCAGAGAAAGGGCAACAAAAGGTTCAAGCAGTACGGCAGCATGGATGTAAAACTTCATTGGGGTTCAATCAAAAGTTCTACACCAAACAACGGAAGCGGACAGATGTATCTGGGCTATTCTTTTGAAAACAAATCGCCCTACTTCACTCTTTTCTGCTATCCGATAAAGAACGATTATTACGATGTGGTAGGAGATTCTGCAGCAAGGGAATCCCTGAGCATAAAATACTTCTTTACAAAAGCACAGGCACAGGATCTTGTAAACCTTCTTTCTGATAATAAGATTGCAGAATATCTTGGAATCACAAAACCTTTCATCCCTGTGGATGCAGACGAATACTGAATCAATTAAATAATTAAATTTTTTATTATAACCTGCATTTTTAATTCACAATTAAAGTGCAGGTTATTTTATTCCTGCCTGAAAGAAAAAAAAATACTGATTACTTTTTCCTGTAATTCAAACAGAAACTAAAGTAAAATACTGCCGAAAATGCCCGCAGATAAAAAAAAAGACTTCCTCTAGCTAAGGAAGTCTTCTATATTATAGCGACAAATGGGATTGAACCATTGACATCACGGATATGAGCCGTGTGCTCTACCAACTGAGCTATGTCGCCATATGTGAAAGTATGCTATCATTTTTAGAGGTAATATGTCAAGCCTCAAATCATCTTTTTTTTATATTTTTTTTATCATTTTTCTCTTCTTCTGAATCTGGCATGAAACTTGCTAAATTATCCCAAAAAGGTCAAGGAAGGAAAAATGGTTACTTTAAATGTAAATGACATTATGGCTCAGCTGACTAAAGGGGAAATCAGCATGAAGGATGCAGTAGAAAAGACCTGTAATTTTATTTGTAAAAACTACAGGGTTTTTGGGCTGGAAAAGTATGATGAAGACTTCAGATCTGAAATACTCCTGATTTTCCTGGAAAAAGGACAGCAGTTTTTAGAAAACTACAGACCGGAACTTGGAGATTATTTTGGATATCTGTGCATGGTTATAAAAAGCCAGGTTCAGACTCACATACGAAGCATTGCAAAGAAAAAAGTAAGGGAATCTTTTGTAATTCAAAATGCTCCCATTTATGTTGAAGAAAAAGAACACATATATTCAAGTGCCGCCTTTACCCCGGTAAAAACTACAGAAGAAAAAAGAAAACTCGTCTACACGCCTATTCCACAGGAAGTTGTACGCCAGACGCTTACAAGAATCGCAAAAGAAAACAAAAATAAAAAACTGATTATAATTGCCCTGAAAACATCTTTTTATCTTACAGACGAACATATTTCAAGAATAAGTTCCTTTTATAAAGTAAAGGAAGAGATAATGCAGCAGATATTTCAGTTTTTTAAAAACCTGCTGCTGGAAAAGGCAGACAGAAAGAACAGGCTTCAGGAAAGAAGAAACATTGCCTTCTTTCATCAAAAAAATTATGAAAAAAGACTGGAACTTGTCCATGCATCAGAAAAACACTACAACAATGAAGCATTAATGGATGAACTTGAACAGATGCTGAACAAACATCACAAAAGCTGGCTTAGCCTTACAAAAAAACTGGAATCAGGCTGTGTCATGCTCCGCCCTACAAACAAAATGATTGCAGACTATCTGGGGCTATGCGAAAGACAGGTTCAATACTATATAAACAGATTCAGAGATGAAGTGGAATAAAGTCTCAAATTGCTGTATATTTTCTACATGAAAATTTACCTTGCAAGCGGAAATAAGAATAAAAAGAAAGAAATGAGTGAACTTCTGAGTGAACATACAATTCTGACTCCATCTGATGAAGGAATTGAATTTAACCCGGATGAAACTGGAGCAACCTTCTATGAAAACAGCCTTATAAAGGCAAAGGCTTTGTATGACATAGTAGGCTGCCCCGTCATAGCAGATGATTCAGGAATCTGTGTGGATGCACTTGGAGGTGCCCCAGGAATTTACTCTTCCAGATATGCAGGCCCTGAATTCATGCATGGGAAAGCAGACGGAAGCAAAATTCCTCAGGAAGAGCAGAACATTCTGCTTATACAGCAGCTGAATGATGCAATAAAAAAGGGAAAGCTTCCAAAAGGAGAATACCTTCACGGGCAGCGTTCCTGCCATTATACCTGTGCAATGGTAATGTATTGCGGTGCAGACCGCCTTTACATTGCACAGGAAACTTTTGAAGGAAGCCTCATAGAAGACATAAGCATGCAGGCCGGAAGCGGCGGTTTTGGTTATGACCCTATTGTTTTCTTACCGGAATACGGAAAGACAGTAGCACAGCTTACCGCTGATGAAAAAAATGCAATTTCACACCGCGGAAAAGCCGTGCGTGCCCTGAAAAGAATAATCGGATAAAAAACCTGAAAAGAATAATCGGATAAAAAATCTGAAAAATTTAAAAAAAAATGCTAAAGTTTGAATACCATACCCTCCGATAATAAACACAGAAGTGTTATGGTTTTGTCCGTTTGAAAAAATGGAAAACCGAACTTTCTGGCAAAAATGTGTAGATGTAGCCTTGTAAACAACATTTACGCATTTTTGCGTCTTTTTAAGCAGAAGAAAGGATTCTTCTGTACAACATTCCAAGGAGGAATACTATGGTTATCAACCACAACATGTCGGCAATCTTTGCCAATCGTCAGCTCGGAGTAACAGGTCTCAGTCTTAACAAAGATATGGAGAAACTGTCATCAGGTGAAAAGATCAATCGCGCAGGCGATGATGCTTCAGGACTTGCAGTATCTGAAAAGATGCGCAGCCAGATCCGCGGCTTGAACAGAGCTTCTCAGAACGCACAGAACGGTATCAGCTTCATCCAGACAACAGAAGGTTATCTGCAGGAAACAACTGATATTATGCAGCGCATTCGCGAACTCGCAGTACAGGCATCAAACGGTATCTACTCTTCTGAAGACCGTATGCAGATTCAGGTTGAAATTTCAGCCCTTGTTTCTGAAGTTGATAGAATTGCAAGTTCCGCTCAGTTTAACGGAATGAACATGCTCACAGGCCGTTTCGCACAGTCTACAGGAGAAAATGCAGTTACTGGTTCTATGTGGTTCCACATCGGAGCAAACATGGATCAGAGAATGCAGGTATTCATCGGCACAATGTCTGCCGCAGCTCTTGGAGTACGCGATCTTGGTACTGAAGAGAAATTGTCTCTTTCCACACCGGAAGAAGCCAACCGCGCAATCGGTACTATCGATGAAGCACTCAGAAAGATCAACAAACAGCGTGCTGACCTTGGTGCTTACCAGAACCGTCTTGAACTTACTGTAAAAGGCTTGAATGTTGCAGCAGAAAACATGCAGGCTTCTGAATCACGCATCCGTGATACAGATATGGCTAGTCAGATGGTTGAGTTTACAAAGAATTCTGTTCTGCAGCAGGCAGGCACTGCTATGCTGGCTCAGGCTAACTCACAGAGTCAGAATGTTCTTAGCTTGCTGAGATAAGACGCTATGACTGTGGCATCCAGCATCATGCTGGCTCAGGCTAACAGTCAGTCACAGAATGTCTTGTCTTTACTCAGATAGTAAGATATAATTATTTTAAGGCTGTTGAAAAACAGCCTTAAAATAAAGCGGTGTTTTTTTTCTACCCTACTCTGGTATTTTTTCCAAAAACATCGTAAAATGTAGTAATAAACAAATATGCTTTTTCAGAGGCATATAGTTCTTTGAAATATAGTGCAAACCATGGCCTGCGGTGACAGCAAGAACAGTCAGTTTATGATTAGACTGACAGTCAGTATAGACTGACTATTCCTGCTGAATGGTCTGAAACTGAATCAGGGGCGCAGAGCTGATTCAGCCTTCACCAGCAGGAACAGAACATGATGTTCTGTTTTGCTTAGTAAACATGGAGGGCACAAATATGATTATTAATCACAATATGAGTTCGCTCTATGCTGATCGTGTGTTGAACATTTCTAATGACAACATCATGAAAAACATGGAGAAACTTTCTTCTGGTGAACGCATCAACCGCGCCGGAGACGATGCATCAGGACTTGCTGTATCAGAAAAGATGCGCAGCCAAATTCGCGGCTTGAACCAGGCTTCGAAGAACATTCAGAATGGAGTATCTTTCATTCAGACAACAGAAGGTTATCTGAACGAAACAACAGATATTCTTCAGCGTGTTCGTGAACTTGCTGTTCAGTCTGCAAATGGTATCTACAGCGATGAAGATCGCATGCAGATTCAGGTTGAAGTATCACAGCTCGTTGCTGAAGTAGATCGCATTGCTAGCGTTGCTCAGTTCAACGGTATGAATATGTTGACAGGCCGCTTTGGAGCAGAATCTGATCAGGTTATGCAGTTCCAGGTTGGTGCAAATGTTGACCAGAACACACGTGTATTCATCGGTACAATGACAGCTACAGCTCTTGGTCTCAAGGGTGCTCAGGGTGGCGATGAACAGATTACAATCGCATCTCCTGATGAGGCTAACGCAACTCTCGCAACAATTGACCAGGCATTGCTCCAGGTTACAAAGCAGAGAGCTGATCTTGGTGCTTATCAGAACAGATTCGAGATTGCTGCAAAAGGCATTAACATTGCTGCTGAAAACACTCAGGCTGCAGAAAGCCGTATCCGCGATACAGACATGGCTTCTCAGATGGTTGATTTCACAAAGAACCAGATTCTCACACAAGCTGGTACTGCAATGCTTGCACAGGCAAACTCACAGTCACAGACTGTACTTGCTCTTCTGCAGTAGCAAATTAATAATTAAAGAGATTTCTGGATGTCATCTTTTTAATTATTCCTGAAAAAGAAGGAAGGGGTGCGCCCCCCTTCCCTTCCTTTTCACTTTGCAGCGTTTTATATACAAACGTTTCTATAGGCTTAAATGCTTATAGTTTTTCAAGGAGGAGAACTATGAATACAATCAGCAATTCTATGGTTCATGTGGCAATGGATGGCCAGACTCTTTATAAATCTCAGAACACAAGAAGTACGGCAGAAACTGTTCAGAACAGCCCTGTAGTACAGAAATCCATAACCCCCACAGGAGCCCAAGTAGCACAAAATCTTGAGCAGACAATTGCCGAAGTAAAGGCAGACACTCAGGAATTACAGAAAATGTCTCAGATGGTAGCAGGAAACAAGCTTCAGTTTAACGTAAACAAAGAACTTGATATGGTAGTTGTTTCAGTCGTTGATTCGTCTACAAATCAGGTTGTTAAACAGTTCCCGTCAGAAGAGATTCAGAACCTGAAACTGAGAATCCGCAAGGCAATTGGAAACATGTTCAATAATGCAGTTTAGTTTATGGCAGGAATAAGCATACCAGGCGTTACAGACAAGTACAGCACAAATGATACTATTGAAAAACTGATGAAGGTCGAGCGAATCCCGCTTACAAGGGAACAAAAGCAGCTTGAAACTTACAAATCAGAAAAAGACGCCTGGAGAGAAATAAACAGCAGACTCACCTCTTTAAGAGACAGCACAAAGACTCTCTATTCATTTGAAAATCCATTTAACAATAAACTTACAACTTCATCACAGGAAAACGCAATAACTGCGCAGGCAAACAGAAGTGCAGATATTCAGTCATTTAAAATAGACGTATTACAGGCTGCAAGTTCAGACCGTTTTATGACTGACGAACTTGAAAATGACTACAAAATTCCCGCCGGAACTTACATATATAAGGTTGGAGAAAAACAGGTTCTTTACAACTGGAAAGGCGGTTCCATAAAAGATTTTTCAAGCGGAATAAACAAGCGCGGAAACGGAATTATAAAATCATCAATAATTGGAGCAGGCTCAGGAAAAAAATCCCTGCTTATAGAAGCAATTCCAACTGGAAAAGAAAACAGACTGATTTTTGAAGGCGATGCAAAAAAATTTGCCTTTGATTCAGGAATGATAAACAAGATAAAATCGCAGGAAATAAGGTTTGGCACCAGTCAGGATGAAATTCTTCCTGTTCAAAAAATAGAATATGACGAAAGTGAATACATGCCTGAACTTACGCTTACAGGAACAAAACTGGAAGAGGGAATTATTTCTGTTCAGCCAAGAGGGGCCTATCAGGTATCAGTTCCAGGAAACATCAGTTCAGACAGTGCTCAGGTAATAACATTCAATATTCAAGCAAAAAAAACTGAAGATATTACCCCTGAAATCAACAAAACCTTGCTTCAGCCGGAAATTCCAGATGCAGGTTTTATAGAATTCAACGGAATCGTCGTTAACAACAATGAATCAGATACAAGCCTAAATTTACCGTCTGTTCCACCAGAACCGCTTGAAGCCATAGAAAATGAAAACGTTCTTTTTGCAGTTATGGAAGATGGCAGCGAAAAAGAAATCCCTACAGAAAACCTTCTGAAGGGAGAAAATCTGGAAATAAAAGTTCCTGTAAAAGAATATCAGGGAATAAAATACATTGCAGTCAGAAACATCAACACAGGAACCCAGCTGAATCTTTCCACATTCGCTTCTTCAGACCCTACAAAAGATTTAGGTTATGGCCCGCAGCATGCCGTTTCAGAAGCAGATGATGCAATCATTAAATATGAAGGAATAACAATTTCACGTCCTTCAAATAAAATTGATGATGTAGTACCTGAAGTTACATTAAACATCTATGATAAAACAGACAAAACCGCCACAATCAACATAAAGCCAGATACTGAAAGTTCAAAAGATGCAATCATTCAGTTTGTAGGACAGTATAATCAGGCAGTTGCAGAAATCAATATACTTTCGCAGAACAAGCCGGAAATAATTGAAGAACTGGATTATCTTTCAACAGAAGAAAAACAGGCCGAACAGGAAAGACTCGGTATGTTTTCTACAGACTTTTCTCTTACAAGCATAAAAAGCAGTATGCAGACAATTGTTTCTGCAGGTTATTCATTTTCTGATTCCGCAGACATAACGATGCTTTCTCAAATAGGAATTGCAACAAACGCAGGAGGCTTTTCTGGCGGCTATTCACAAAGCAAGCTCAGAGGCTATCTGGAAATAGATGAAAAAAAACTGGACAGTGCACTGGAAAACAATATGGACGACATACGTCAGTTATTCGGCTATGATTCAGACGGAGACCTTATTGTTGATTCCGGAATTGCCTATAAACTTGACAAACAGATTTCAGCCTATACCCAGACAGGAGGAATTCTGGCCTTAAAAACATCATCACTTGATTCAAAAATAAAAAATACAGAATCGCGCATTGCTAAACTTGAATCCCAGATGGATGACAAGGAAGCAGAACTCCGTAACAAATATGCTCAGATGGAAGGAAGTCTGGGCAGCCTTGAATCACAGCAGACAACAATCTCAAACTTCACAAAACAACAGCAAAAGTAAAATTAATAAGAAAATCTGCCGATAATATAACAGTATAATTATTTATTCTGGAGGATTTCAGTATGATTGAGTTTTACATTAACGGAAATAAAGTCGATGTAAAGATTGAAGACGAAGAAACAGTAGGAGACGTACTCAATTCATTTGAAGAGATTTGTGAAGAAAACGAAGCGTCTGTAATCGGCATAAAGGTAGACGGAAAAACAATAACAGCAGATTCTTTTGATGAAGAAGCCAAGAAAGTCCTTAACTATAATGAAAAATTTGAATTTACAATCGTAACCAAAAAGGATATTCAGGATTCTTTCATAATGCTTTCCCAGCTTTTTAGCGAACTTGCAGAAAAAATGGAAGAAGTTCCTTCTGAATTACAGAATAACAGAAACGTAGAAGTTTCTGACTCTATCAAAAAACTTGCAGACAGTATTGACCAGTTCAGTCATACCGCTGCACTTGCAACTTTATACCCGGAAACTTTTTCAGATGCAAAAATTGACGGACTTTCTTTTAATGATTTTTTTGCTGAATTTTCACCGGTTTTAAAAGATTTTGAAGAAGCATTACAGAATAATGATACAGTTATGATTGGAGACCTTTCTGAATATGAAATATGTCCAAGATTAAGGTCTATATCGGAAGCCCTAAAGAAATTCTAACAGCAGTTCCAGATACATGAATTGCAAGGAGTTTTTTCATGTTTACAGGTTTATCAGGAAGCGGTTCAGGTTCTCCCCTTCAGGCAAGAGCAACAGCACCAGTTTTTTTATTTATAATCATACTTCTTTCAATTGCAGCATTTCTTGGAATTATCTTTTTGATTTCTACTCAGATTACAAAATATAGAAAATCTGAAAGATACATAAAAAAGGCACAGAAGAGTCCGACAAAAAGAAAGGATGTTGTGGAACTAGGCAGAAGCCTTAATTTTACCAGTGCTGAAATCAACTTATTATGGAAAGTCTGCTTTACAGTAAAATTTCCAAACATTCTGTATAACTTAAAATCAACTGAAGATGTAGACAATCTTTTTAGAAATGCCTATCAAATTCTAAAACAACAGGATTATTTTTCAGATGAAAGACTGGATCTGTTCTTCAGCATCTTGTACAGACTGGAATTAATGGTTGCTCAGAGAAAAACAATTTCCTCTACAAGGCAGATTCAGCTTAACAAGACAGTAACTTATATTGCCACAAACGGAGAACAGCAGCCATTAACAGTCGTTGAAAACACAAGAGAATCAATGACTCTGGAAATTCCAGACTACATTCACAGCACAAAAGAAAAACCACAGCCCCTGGCAAAAAGCCGTTTTACCTATAAAACAGATGAAGGGCTTTCCTATAATTATATTGCAAGGGTTATACGTTATACAAACACAGAAAAAGAAGGTGAAAAACACTATCTGATGATTGTCTCGCATTCTGAACAGCTGGAATCCCAGGCACAGAGACATTTTAAGCGGGAATTTACAGAAGAAAGCTGCACTTTCTGTTCATTGCGTTTTGCAGAAGACAAAAAATCAGGTCAGCTGAACTACATTTATTCAAACAAGCTATACAAGGGAAAACTTGCAAACATTTCTGCAGGAGGATGCTGCATCCACACTCACCTTCCGGTAAAAGAAAAGCAGAATTTAAGCGTTTCTATTGCAGGTTACGATATATGGAAAATCCCGGGAATCATAAGAAAGACAAGAAGACTGCCCGGCGGCAAATTTGCCCTGCATGTTCAGTTTACAAAAGTCAGGCTTGCAGATAAAAATAAGATTCAGGCAATCATATATAAATATGATCTGTAGCTTTATTTCAGACTTGATAATTTGATAAAACTAGGTTAAAATTAAGAAATATGCGAGTAATGGAGCTTAAAGACATCGTTCCAGAGCATGGACAGGTATTTTACATGCGTAAATATAAATGCAATGCTGTACTGGAGCTTCCAACCTCAACAGAAACGACGCCTATTTTTTTCAGTATAGAAACGAGTCCTTTTGGTAAAAAAATTATCGAAATCTCATTTCTAAAACCAATAAATTATCCTCTTATACCTGTAAAGAAAGCTCTTTTTGAATTCATACTTACAGAAGAAATGGAAGGCAGATTACCACAGTGACTTTCACAACTCATTCGCCAGAAGAAACCATTGAACTTGGCATAAAAATCGGAAAAAAACTTAAAAAAGGTGATGTTATTGCAATGCAAGGCACGCTCGCAGCCGGCAAAACAACAATAACAAAAGGAATTGCCCGGGCTCTTGATATAACAGATACAATCACAAGCCCCACTTTCTGCCTTATAAGTGAATATCAGGGCTCAATGCCTCTTTACCACATGGATGTTTACAGGCTGGACGGCACAGAAGACTTTGTAAACCTTGGCACTGACGACATGATTTACGGAGACGGAGTTTCCATAATTGAATGGAGCGAAAAAATTATGTCTGAACTGCCTGAAAAAACTATAATTTTAAAAATAACTCCAAAAGATGACGGAAGCCGGGAAATTGAAATTCAAAACTGGCAGAACGGAGATTTATAATGAACATACTTGCTGTAGACTGCGCAGTATCCAGACTGAGCATTGCCTTAAAATATGACGATAAATACATTTCAAAAACACTTGATATTGGAATGAAGCAGTCAGAAATGCTTGTTCCGGTAATAGATGATATTCTGAACACAGCGGGCATTAAGGCTTCTGACCTGAATGCAGGCGCGCTCACCATAGGCCCTGGCAGTTTTACAGGTTTGCGCCTTGGCATTTCGGCCTTAAAGGCAATTGAACTTGCCTACGGCATTCCCCTTTACGGCATATCTTCTCTTGAATGTTATGCTTATCCATTTTCATCACTCAACATACCCGTTCTTTCCTGCATTGACGCAAACAAGGACAAATTTTACAGTTCTATTACAAAATATTCAGAAGAGAAGAAAGAAATAATTCTTGAAGAAGAAGACCGCGAAACTGAAAAAATTATTGAAGAAGTAAAAAAACTTGAAAAAGTGATTATTACAGGTCCTGATGCAGTAAAACTGTCTGAAATCCTAAAGAAAGAATGTAAAGGAACTCAATTTATTCTTGTAAAGACAAATTTTGACACAGCAGAATCTTTAATTAAGATTACAGAAAACATGATAGAGCAAAAAAAAGAGCCGCTCAAAGATTTTGACGGCCCTGTTTACCTGCGTGCCAGTGAAGCAGAAATCAAACTGAACAACGCTCAATAATAAAATTGCTTATTTCCTTAAAAGTTTGCTCAAAGCACTTACGGCATTTATTGCCTTCTGATTATCACCATCACCGGAAGCAACTGCAGCCTTATTTTCTGTCTGGATGGCATCAAAAACTTCCTGACGGAAAACCTTTACGTTTTTAGGCGCTTCCACACCAATTTTAACCTGGTCTCCGTGCACATCAATAATTGTGATTGTAATTTCATCGCCAATCTTAATTTTTTCATCTATTTTTCTTGATAAAATCAGCATCAGCGGCCCCCTTTTGAATTAAGGGCATCAACAATATTTACCTTTGTGGACCATCTGTTGTCGCTCAAAATAGCCTGAATGCACTTATGATTTTTCTTATTTATTACAAGCGGGCCCTGAAAATTTGCAGTTATTGCACTGCCGTCATGAGGAACTGTAACAATAGTCATAATGATGATGTCTTCAGGCTTTGTTATGTCAATTTTTGCCAGAGTTTCATCATCAATATCACTTTCATAATCAGAACTGATTAAAAAAGGATCTACAATTAAAAAAGCAAGATTAGGGTCTTCGCAAGACTGAAGCCAGATAAAAGGTTCATAATCAGAATCTACAAGGGCATACTTGGTATAATTTTCAAAACCAAAAAGACCTTCGGGGATGCTTATAAGCCTGTCTTCCTTAACTTCAATTTTTCCGCGAGCTTTGCTGTAAATTTCCATAAAAATCCTTACCTCATGTAATTCAATAATGTGGAGCTGTACATTTTGCCTGCCTGACTCAATGTGGCCTGATTTGTATAATCAAGCATTTTTAAGTCGGTAATGGCTTTTGTAAAGTCCAGGTCACCTTCCCTGCTGACCATATGAGTAACATCCAGTGCAAGTTTGCTGCTTCTATTTGCATTAAGCTGAGCACGCTCATACTCTGCACCAGATTTTGCAATCCTGCTTACAAGACTGTCTATTCCTTTATCAAGGGCTCCAAGAACACGACCGCCAATACTTTCCTGGTCTCCTGCAAGAAGGGCATTTCTGAAGGCAATAACAGTATCAAACATGCTTCCGCCGCTTACACGGACTCCATCTCCAAGATTATATGGCGGCTTTTGAGATGAATCTTTTACAATGCCAAGTTCATTCAAAGAAGAGCCCTGAACATCCTGTACCCAAAGCTGGCGGGCATCTGTAGTTGCAAGGTTCAGACTGTTTCTTATAGGATCCACGCTTGCCTTTACGGCAGCCCCACTGTCATTAATTTTTGCAACCAGTGCATAAATGTTGTCACCCTGCTTTATCTGAATTTCAACACCATCAACAGAAATAACATTATCGCTACTGGCCTGCCATGAAGATGCATCCCTGGCACCAAAAATCTGCTGATTTTCTGCCCAGAATGTCTTGTTGCCGGCATTATCGTTTACAAGATACTTAGCTTCATCAATTTCTACACGATTAATGTCAATGTTTCCGTTATAGCGAACGTTCTGAATAAGAGGAATACCGCTTCCTTCCACATTTCCCATTTCAATATCAAAAGCAGTTGCCTTTGTGTTGGTACCCGCAAAAACGGAGTTTCCATCAGCATCTACAGCATTTGCATTCTGAATAAGAGCCTTCAAAAGTTCATCAACTTCCGTTGCCATATTTGCAAGGTCTTCTTTATTGTATATTCCGTTTGCGCCAGTAACTGCAAGTTCACGAACTCTCTGCATAATGTCAAGGCTGTCTGTCATGTAGCCTTCGCGGAAAGAAAATTCGTCAGAAAGAGTAAGGGCATTTTTTTCAAACTGATTAACACGATTCAGATAAGACTGATAGCGAACCAGATGACCGGCCGCAAGAGGGTCATCGCGCAGCTGCTGAATCTTGTGCTGAGAGCCAATCTGATTATTTGCACGGTTCAGCCGGCTTTCCTGAAGCCTGAGGCTGCTCTGTGTATTATTATTATTCATCTGTGAACTGATTCGATGCATAATTATTTACCTCTCATAAAATGTAGTTTCTGCAGACTCTACCACAAGCCTTATACACCAAGCCTGTTAATTACAGTATCGACAAGTGAATCCCAAACTGTAATGAATTTAGCGGCGGCATTATATCCATGCTGGAATTTCATGATTTCAGCAAGTTCTTCATCAATATTTACCCCGCTTACTGAATCGCGCAGGGTTCGTAAATCATCCATAATGGAATTCTGGGTAATCAGGTTTGTTTCTGCCTGCTCCCCCTTCAATCCGACATTTGTAACGGTATCTGCAAAATAGTCATCAAAAGTCCTCATTCCGCCAACCATTACGCTTGTATTACGGATTGCAGCAATTTCTACGGCGGCACGTCCGTCTCCGCTAGGAGCATTTCCAGCCGCATCAATATAACCGGCTGCAACACTCATTACATCATTACGGATTGCATCATTTACCTGAATATAGGCTGAAGGATTTACAACAGGAGCAACAGCAAACTGACTGCCTCCGGCAAGAACATTCACTGCATCAGAGCGGGCAAAGTCGTAGGCACCGGCTGCACCGCTGTCATTCAAAACTCCAGAATAGCCGGCAAGGAAGTATCCCGAATCTTCTACATGGCGGATTACAAAGTCCGGATTAGAAGAATCCTGGGCTGTAGTTGCCTTTAATACAAGATGATTATTTTTATCAAGATATGCCTTTACTTCACTGGTTGAATCATTAATGCGGGCAATTACTGTTTCTACAGTATCAGTATGGAAGTAAGGAATCTGAACATCACCGTTTGCTCCGCTCAAAGTCATTACGCCTTCAATTCCAACCTGCTGCTGCATATCCAGGGCATTTTTTCCTGTAAAGCGGAAAACATAAGAAGAATCCAAAGCACCATCGCCGTCGCGGTCAAAATTTCCGTTTGCATTTTCTACAAAAGGATGCTGAACAAAGAAATCAAGGCCTGTAACGCGGTTAGCGCCAACAGCATTGCGGTGAACATCGTTTACAAGGTCTGCAAAGTTCATGGTCATTGTATTAAGGCTCTGAATCTCATTTCTGATATCAACATCACGAAGTTCAACCAGAGCACCAAGAGTTCCGCCTTTAAATACGGCGTCATTTCCTGTATCTGCCCAGACAAGCTTGCTGTAGCCTGTATCATCAAAGCGAGGAACAAGGTCAATTTCGCGGGGAACGCTGCCCTGAACAAGAACACGTCCGTCTACATGAACCATAAATTCATCAGAATCACGCTGGTCTGTTGAAATATTAATCAGTTTTGAAAGTTTATCTACAAGAAGGTCTCGGCGGTCGAGCAGATCATTAGGATTATCACCCATTGCACGGCTGCGGACAATTTCTCCGTTTGTAGCGGCAATCTGGCGCGAAAGGTCATTAACCTGCTTTACGGTTGCTTCTATATCACCGTCAACAATCTTTGCAATTCCGTCCAGCCCTTCCCACCTCTGCTTGATGGAATCTGTAAGAGTTTCTGCACGGGTAACAACAGCCTGGCGGGCAGCACGGCTTTCAGGATGAATGGAAAGTTCCTGCCAGCTTTCCCAGAATTTGTCCATATTTGAGCGGACAGAAATATCATCAGGCTCATTGTAAATCTGCTCAATCATCGTGTAATATTTTGAGCGGGTATCCCAGTAAGATTCCTGATTTGCCTGACCGACAATGCGCTGATCCAGAAGTTCATCACGGATTCTATTGATAGACTGAACATCTACACCCTGACCGATAAGACCAGGCCGTTCAAGACGCTCAAGGTCAGGTTTATAAAGAGGATCAAATTCCTTTATCTGCACACGCTGACGAGAATAGCCTTCCGTATTTGCATTTGAAATGTTATGACCTGCTGTAGTAATGGCATCTGTATGAGCCATGATACTTCTTTTTCCAAGTTCAATTCCAGAAAATGTTGATCCCATATTAACCTCACTTCCCTTTCAGCCTTTAGCCGCGCACGTCCACAAGAACGCTGGATGTCTGTGGCTGGGTAAGAGCACCAGTTTTTGTATAATTTTTATTTCTTGTCTGAGGCAGAGCCTTTTCCACAACTTCAGAAATAAAATGTCTTGTTACAGTTACATAATTTGAAATTACCTGATTTTCAACCTTACATTTAAGAAGTTTTGAACGAAGAGCTGAAAGAGTTTCATAAAAAGATTTCAATTCATCTGATTTAAGCTGCTGCTGAATTTCATCACGGCGAGCATCAAAATCCTGAAAATTTTCAGAAAGAGAATTAACTTCACTCATTACCTTAAGAAGGGAATCCCAGTTCTTTTCCATAAGAGCCTTACGCATTTCTTTCTGCTTTTCTGTAAGCTCATCAAGAACCTTATCTTCATTTTTAAGAATAAGTGTATATTCTGTTACTAATGAATTCATATCTGCCCCATTTACTATAATTATGTTTTGATTATCGGAGAGTGAAAAATTTAGTTTAGATTTTTTTATCTGTCTGAAGCGTGATTGACAAATTTTCCACCGCACTGAATAATGAAAGCATGAAAAAAATCATGATGTTATTTCCTGCATTGTTTTTACTTCTATTAACATCCTGCTGGATACAGCCTCACAGCGATGAATACGAGAAGATTGGTGATTCCTATTATTTTTATGACTATGACTCCATGAAAACCTTTCTTATTTATCAGATAAATGAAACCTTTACAGACTGGCATTATGGCAAAACAAAGTTTGACCAGAGATACAAGGAATACATTAATAACATTGATCCTAATGAAGAGGATCTTGATAATATTAAGCAAAACAATTTTTCTTATGCAGTAAGAACCGGCACTTCAAATAAAAGTGTGATTTTAAAAAATGAAAAGAAAATCAGTGGAAAATATTTTTGGATTACAACAAAGTCTGGAAATTCAATAGTATTCTTTAGGACATAAACATGAAAAGAAGAGTCATTTTACTTATAGTTCTGTCAGGCATTTTTTTATCCTGTAAATTTTCAAAATATGATGAAGATTATTACTATAAAATTGAAGAAAACATAAATGGAATTGAGTTGTCCTGCTATGGAACAGGATTCGGAAAATACGGACAGATGCTGGAACTGAAATCAACTTCTATTGAAGACTGTTTTAATGAAACAGGATTTTCAGTTCAGACAACAAGTACAGATTCCAACAATACAAGTTACAATGAACTGTACCTTGATTTTATCCTAAACGGATACATTTCTTCTTTCACTGCTGATTTTGAAATTTTAAAAGTTCAAGGCATAGCCAGCTTTAAGATTTCATACACAGATAATGACGATAAAGAAACTTCACTTTCCACAAAATTCGCTCAAAATGCTGAATTTTCCATAAATAAAGAAGTAAAGAAGATTTCCGTATATTTTAAGGGCTACAAGTTCTTTCCAGACTCTTATTCTTCCATCAGTTATAAAGAAGAAATGACGGAAAGCGAATACAAGGAAATGTACAAGGGGCATCAGGTTAACAATATTTTTACAATAAAGAATGTTTGCCTAAACAACTAGCTGCGCACTGCTCGCGTTTTTTGCGCGCTCACTTCAGTTCGAATCCTCTCAGACAATATTTCCATAAAAAAAAGACGTCCCTTTTACAAGGAACGTCTTTCTTTCTACAATTTCCTTTTGCGTCTGAGAGGATTCGAACCTCCTACCCTCGGATTCGAAGTCCGATGCTCTATCCAGATGAGCTACAGGCGCAGGAATAAAAAAAAGGCGCAAAGAAAAAATTCTCTGCACCTAGGGGTGCCTAGTCGGGATCGAACCGACGACAACCAGATCCACAATCTGGCGCTCTACCGCTGAACTATAGGCACCATAAAAAAAAGGCCGTCTAAGCAGCTTAGACAGCCTTTTGAGCCATGCAGGGATCGAACCTGCGACCCACAGATTAAGAGTCTGTTGCTCTACCAGCTGAGCTAATGGCCCATAACCGAACAACCGGCTAAGTGAGAATTAATATACCAAACTACATACTTTTGTTCAATACCTAAGAAACATTTTTTCAAAATATTTTTCATTTTTTATTTTTTTTACAAAAATAAATTTGCTTTTCTCTTGTGTTATGCTATACTAATCGTATAGTGATAGTTTCTCTATCACTAAAAAACTATCACTATCAAAACTAGCAGGAGTCATCATGAAATCCTTAAAAAAAATCATCTTCATTTTTTCACTTCTATCTTTTCTTATGCCCCTTTTTGCACAGGAAGAAAATTCAGCGGAATCATCTCCATGGTCTTTTTCAATTACAACAGATTTTGCCTACTATCCGCACGTAAGTCCCCTTGTTTCTGATTCAACACATTTTGCACCAACAGACGGAATATACAGCGGACTTGAAGGACGGGTTACAGGGCACGCATACTACAAAATTCCAACTCCAATCGGAAACAGCCCCCTTACAGCAGGAGACAACCTTACACTAGAAGGCTTCTTAGAAGTCAGTCCTGTTTCCGTAAAACCTGGAATAAACATTTCCTTTACACCAATTGCTTTTCTTGTTTTTAATGCAGGAGCAGAAGCCGGTACAGGATGGAATCTTCTTGGAATAGAAGGAATGGGCGAATGGGATGCCGCAAGCGACTCTCACTATTCCAGTATAACTCCATTTTCAGCCTGGTACTATCACTTATGGATGCAGGGAACCTTCCAGTTTGATACAGGAGCCATAATCCCCGGAGACTGGACTCATATCGTAATGCTTGCTTCTTATAAAGCCGAATACATAGGTCTTTCAGGTCAGAACAATCAGGACTTATGGTGCTGGCAGGGTTCTTCCAATCAGGTAAATGGATGGAAGTATTATTCAAATGCAATTCTTGCCTACCAGATGCCGCTTTTTATTAAAAGAGCAGGAATTATGGCTGAATTCCAGGGCTATTACAGTGATGACGCATACGAATTCGGAAGTAACTATGACGGAAACTTCATGCAGATTGATTTAAGTCCTCTTGCCCAGTTCCAGCTTTCTGAACACGACGAACTTTCTCTTCTGATAAACTTTTCAAGCAGACGAGGATATTCAAGCGAATACGGCAGCTCTTACGAAGAAACTTTCCTTACAAAAATCAGCAGGGAATGGTACTTTAAGCGCATAGCCCTCAGCTGGACACATAATTTCTAATATAATGCATTGCTGCCCTGCACTTTTTACATGGCAGCAATGCATTTCTTGACATCCAATTTTTTATAATATAAACTATATAAATATAGACATATCACGCGGGAGTGGTGGAATTGGCAGACACGCCAGACTTAGGATCTGGTGCTTCGGCGTGAGGGTTCAAGTCCCTCCCCCCGCATTATTTAAAAAGTGCACGAAATCTATTATCAGGAGCGTTCCACCATGAGAAACACCCCAAACGAATCCAAGTCAGGCACTAAAACAAACATCTTCAACAAAAGCATAAAAAGACAGCTTTCATTAAGTATCGGATTAAGCCTTTTTGCCCTCCTTGCATTATGTTCAGTCTTAATTATTTTAGAAGTTAACCATGGATTTAATGAGCTTTCCGATGAATACCTTGCCCGCACTTCATCAAATTATGCAGAAAGCACGAAAAACATACTTTCTCAGGAATTTAATGTCTGTGCAACCTTGCAGACGGTATTCCAGAGATACGAAGACATTCCATCAGAATCCCGCAGGGCATTTGCAGACGAACTTCTGCGTCAGACTCTTGTTGAAAACGAAGGCTTTGTAGACACCTGGACAGTCTGGGAACCAGATGCCCTAGATGGAAGGGACAGTGAATTTGTAAATGCCCCTCACCACGACTCTACAGGCCGCTTTATTCCTTACTGGACAAAAAGCGGAAATGTAATAGACTGCGTTGAACTTACCGACTACGAAGGCGGCTCCTGGTATGTAGACCCCCTAAAAAGTCCTAAAGGAATTCTTATTGACCCTAACCTTTACGAAGTCGGCGGCCAGATGATTTGGGTTTGCGGGGTTGCCTTCCCTATCAAAAACAGCAGAGGACAGGCAGTTGGTGTTGTAGGACTTGATATGTCTCTGGATACACTTTCCAACATGCTCAAACAGGTAAAAGTTTACGACACAGGTTATCTTTCCCTTATTTCTGCAACAGGGCTTATTGCCGTAGACTATGATACAGAAAAAGAAGGTACGATTGACGTTAATTTTTCTTCCGGTGAAACAAGCGCAATGTTCCGCAACAGTGCAAAAAGCCTGGAACAGTTCAGTTTTACAGAAAAAATAAACGGAAAAGACTGGGTACGAATGTACACTCCTGTACAGGTTGGAAACGCAGACCAGGTATGGTATGTGGGATTAAACGTTCCCCTTACAGAAATTAATTCTGCAAGCGTAAACATCAGACGTTCAAACACAATTTACTTCATTATAACAATAATCCTCACAGTTCTTCTTGCATATATTTTCATCAGCAGAATTACAAAAGAAATAAACAAGGGTGTTGAGGCAATGAAAAATATTTCCCAGGGAGACGGAGACCTTACTGTCCGCATGAACATACACCGCCAGAACGAATTGGGAAATATGTATACCTACTTTAACGAAACAATGGAAAAAATTCAGACTTCCATTGCGGCTGTAAAGACAGAATCCCAGAACATGTCTGAACAGGGAGTAACTCTTGCAGACAACATGAATGACACAGCCGCAGCCGCAAACGAAATTACAGCAAACATAGATTCCGTAAACAGACAGGTTCAGCAGCAGGCACAAAACGTAAGGCAGGCTTCTTCTACACTTGAATCAATAAATACAAGCGTAGGTTCACTTATGGACAGCATCCAGAATCAAAGTTCATGCGTAATTGAATCCTCAAGCGCAATTGAACAGATGGTTGCAAACATACGCTCCGTTACGAACATTCTTGAATCCAACAGCGGAACCATAAACAAACTGGAAACTTCTTCTGAATCAGGAAAAATAAGCGTAAATCAGTCTGTTGAAGCCACAAAACAGATTGAAGAACAGTCTAAAACCCTGCTGGAAGCAAGTAAAGTCATTCAGAATATTGCAAGCCAGACAAACCTTCTTGCCATGAACGCAGCTATAGAAGCGGCTCATGCCGGTGAATCAGGAAAAGGCTTCAGCGTTGTTGCAGATGAAATCCGTAAACTGGCAGAAGATTCCAACAAACAGGGTAAAAACATTACAAAGAACCTTACAGAAGTCCTTACAAGCATTTCTGCCGTAAGTGAGAGTTCAGAATCCCTGCAGGAAAAATTCAATGAAATTTATGATTTAACACAGCAGGTAGCACAGCAGGAACTTACAATCATGAATGCCATGAAAGAGCAGAATGAAGGCGGTGCTCAGATTATTTCTGCCATGCAGCAGATTAATGACATTACCGTAAGCGTTAAGAGCGGTGGAGAAGACATGAAAGTTGCCACAGACTCTGCTTACGAAGAAATGCAGAATCTTTCCCGCCTTACAGAAGAAATTTCAAGCAGTATGGAAGAAATGTCTCTTGGTATAGAAAACATCAACAATTCTATCAATACCGTAAATGACATGACTCACAAAAACACAGACAGCATCAAGGCTCTTGAAAAGGTTGTAGGAGTATTTAAGGTATAAAGTCTGAAAAAGACAAAAAGGCAGCTAGATTTCTCCAGAATTTTTGAGATTTCTAGTCTGCCAATATTGACATTTTTAGCAATAAAGAATAATATTGCTTCATATTTGCGGAAATAGCTCAGTGGTAGAGCGCCACCTTGCCAAGGTGGATGTCGCGGGTCCGACTCCCGTTTTCCGCTCTAGGATGAAAATCCAAAAATGCGCTTTGCGGAAATAGCTCAGTGGTAGAGCGCCACCTTGCCAAGGTGGATGTCGCGGGTCCGACTCCCGTTTTCCGCTCGAATCTTATGATAGAGACGCAATCGTATTGTGTCTCTATTTTTTTATCTAACACAGCCGCTTGGCATCAGGCTTGTAGAGCGAACCTGAAAAGAAACAAAGCGAGCGTATTACACAGGAGCGAAAATGAAACTCACAAAAGAATTCAAGGATCTTGAAAAATCGGCAGTTGAACTTACTGTAACAATTGCAAAGAACGATGTAGCAGAAGCTTACAAATCTACTCTTAACAAGTACATCAAAAACGCACAGATTCCAGGCTTCAGAAAAGGACACGTTCCAGCCAACGTATTGGAAAGAAAATACGGAGATTCAATCAAAGCTGATGCAATCGGAGAACTTATTGACCAGTCTTTTGATGAGATTTTCAAGGAAGAAACAGAAAAACGCCCTCTTCCATACTCACAGCCTGTTATGGAAAAGATGCCAGAAATCGACATCACAAAAGACCTTACTTACACAGTAAAATACGATATCTTCCCTAAAGTAGAAGTTAAGAACTTCGCTGGTGTAACTGTAAAAGAACCACAGGTAACAATTACAGAAGACGACCTGAACGAAGAACTTAAGAATATGCAGGAAAGAAATGCAATGGTAATTGACAAAAAGGACGGAACTGTTGAAAAAGACAATATCGTTACAATCAATTACTGCGAACTTGATGATGAAGGCAAGGAAATTGCAGATTCTAAACGTGAAGACTTTGTATTCACTGTAGGTTCTGGTGAAAACATCTACAAAATCGATGACGAAATCATCGGAATGAAGAAAGATGAAACAAAAGAAATCACAAAGAAATACAAGAAAGACGATGAAAACGAAGAACTTGCAGGAAAAACAAAGAAAATCAGCGTAACTGTAAAGGCTATAAAAATCCGCGACCTTCCTGCTTTGGATGATGACTTTGCTCAGGACTGCAATGAAAAGTACAAGACTCTTGCAGACATGAAAGAAGACCTCAAAAAGAACATGGAAACTGCAAAGAACCGCCGTGTTCGCGAAATGAAGAACAATTCCCTCCTTGAACAGCTTGTAGAAAAGAACACATTTGACATTCCGGCTTCTATGCTTCAGGCAGAACTTGATGGACGCTGGAGAATGATGGCTCAGCAGTTCCAGACTACTCCAGAACAGCTGGATAAAATGATTGCAGCAAGCGGTCAGACAAAAGAAGCTATGCTTGAACAGTGGACTGGCGACAGCGAAAAAATGCTCAAGAGCCGCATCATTGTAGACAGCCTTATCCGCGAACGCAATATCAGCGTTACCCCGGAAGAAATCGAAGCTCAGTATGCTAAGATTGCAGAAGAAGGCGGAATGACTGTAGAAGAAGTAAAGAAACACTACGATGATCCACGTTCTAAAGAATACCTTATTGATGACACAAAAGAAAACAAACTTTATGACGAAATCTATAAGGAAGTAAAGGTTACAAAGGGTGATAAAGTTTCATTCAAAGACCTTTTCAACAACATGCAGTAGTAATCACAATCAGTGATATAAAACGGTGGTTTTTGAAGTTATCTTCAGGCAAACCACCGTTTTTTTTTGAGCACTTTTTGCAATGCAATTTTTCTGATTTTCTATATTCTTTTTGTAGAAAATACATTATATTTAATAGTAACGAACAGAAAAAAGGCATATCCAAGGGGAATTATTATGAACGAACAGATGAACACACTGGTTCCGTATGTAGTAGAAAAAACAGGAAACGGAGAACGCACTTACGATATTTTTTCACGTCTTTTAAAAGATAGAATTGTTTTTATTGACGGCGAAATTAATGATGCAATGGCAGACCTTGTTGTTGCTCAGATTCTCTTTTTGGAATCAGAAAATCCAGACAAGGATATCAGCATTTACATTAACTCACCTGGAGGAAGCGTAACCGCAGGTCTTGCTATCTACGACACAATGAAATATGTAAAATGCGACATTCAGACAATCTGCATGGGACAGGCTGCCAGCATGGCTGCAATTCTTCTTGCAGGCGGTTCAAAAGGAAAACGCTATGCCCTTCCTTCAAGCCGTGTAATGATTCATCAGCCTCGCGGCGGCGTAGAAGGACAGGAAAGCGACATCAGCATTCTTGCAAAAGAAATTATAAGATTAAAGAAACTTTCTATCGAATATCTTGCAAATGATACCGGCAAGAAAGTAGAAAAAGTTGCAGAAGATATTGAAAGAGACTTCTATATGTCTGCAAAAGAGGCCTGCGACTATGGAATCGTAGACCATGTAATGCCTTCAAGAAAATAATTTAAGGAAAATAAAATGAAATTTTTTAATTCAAATACTAGCGAACAGTTCTGTTTTTTTTGTGGAAATCACGCAGGAAAAGATAGAAAACTGATTACAGGACCAACCGGCAACACCTTCATTTGTGATAAATGTATCGCAATCTGTCAGGGTGTTCTTGACCAGCAGGAAGCAGAAGTTGAACCGATAGAACTTAAGGATGTTCCAACACCAAGTGAATTCAAGGCTTATCTTGATAACTATGTTGTAGGACAGGATATGGCAAAAAAGACACTTTCGGTTGCTGTATACAATCATTACAAAAGAATGTCCGTTTCTGCAGTAAAGCAGGCAGATGAAAATGCCGTTAAAATTGAAAAGTCAAACATTCTTCTAATAGGGCCAACAGGAAGCGGAAAAACCCTTCTTGCCCGAACATTAGCCCAGCGTCTTAAAGTTCCATTTGCAATTGCAGATGCCACTACCCTTACAGAAGCAGGTTATGTAGGTGAAGACGTAGAAAATGTTCTTCTAAAACTTATCAATGCCGCAGACGGCAATATTGAAGCTGCAGAACGGGGAATCATTTTTATTGATGAAATTGATAAAATTGCCCGCAAGAGCGAAAATACTTCCATTACACGAGATGTAAGCGGAGAAGGAGTTCAGCAGGCACTTCTTAAGATTATCGAAGGAACAGTTGCAAGCGTTCCACCACAGGGCGGAAGAAAGCATCCGAATCAGGAAATGCTTCAGATTGATACTACAAACATCCTCTTTATTCTGGGAGGAGCTTTTGTCGGTCTGGACAAGATTATTGAACAGAGAGTTTCTTCTCACGCAATGGGATTCGGTTCTTCTATCGGTCAGATGACAGAAGAAGAAAAGATGAACCTTTTGAATCAGGTTACTCCAGATGACCTTGTAAAATTCGGTCTTATTCCGGAACTTATCGGCCGTATGCCAATTACCTGTGCCCTTAAGGAACTTACCCGCGATGACCTTGTAAGCGTACTTACAGAACCAAAGAACGCAATTACAAAACAGTTCAAGGCTTCTTTTGAAATTGATGATGTTGAACTGAACTTTGAAAAAGAAGCAATTGAAGAAATTGCCGATGAAGCAATCCGTCAGAAAACAGGGGCCAGAGGTCTGCGTACAATCGTAGAAAAGATGCTCATGGACGTTATGTTTAAGATTCCTGACATCAAAGGAAAGAAAAGTTTTACCGTTACAAAGAAAATTGTACAGGGTAAAGAAAAAGACATCGAAAAACTTATAAAAATTGAGAACAAGGCTATAGAAAGCGCCTGAGGCAATTATAAGGAAAGATAAATGGCAAATGTTTTTTCAGACCTCAATGATGTAATAAGGGCTAAGCTGGATGCGCTTGCCATTTCCTCTCCTACTCCTGTACAGAATGAAGTTATTCCAAAAATTCTTGCAGGAGAAAACCTTCTTTTTCAGTCTGAAACTGGAACAGGAAAAACTTTTGCATATCTTCTTCCCCTTCTTGAAAAAGTTGAAAAAGAAAATGACCATCAGAAAGTAAGGATTATTGTTCTTGCTCCAACCTTTGAACTCGCTTCACAAATTAATTCCGCCTGCAAATCTGTTACAGACAGGAAGACGGCACTTTTTATTGGCGGTGCACCTATAAAACGTCAGATAGAAACCTTAAAAGAAAAACCTGAAATTGTCATAGGTACTGCAGCCCGACTCGTAGAGCTTATAAGGCTGAAAAAATTAAAAACAGACGGGCTTCTTGCAGCAGTATTTGATGAAACAGACAGACTGATAAAAAAAGAAGCGATTGAAGACACATCTGCTTTCAGGGAATGTCTTTTACCGGGAACTCAGATTATTGCATGTACGGCAACTGTAAACAGGCAGACAAAAATATTTTTTGCAGACGCTGAAAATATCATAATGCCGCCGGAAGACGTGCTGAAAAAAAGGATCACCCACTGGGCAATTTATGCGGAAAATCGAGATAAAATAGATACCCTTAGAAAATTCCTGAGTGCTGAAAATCCACAGAAGGCTCTTATTTTCACTTCCAGAGCAGATCAGGTAGAAAATATTTACAACAAACTGACCTACAAAAAAGTTCAATGCACGGCCCTGCACGCAAAAAGCGACAAGCAGAAAAGAAAAGCCGCAATAGACCGCTTCCGCTCAGGAAAAGAAAAGATTCTCATAACAAGTGACCTTGCAGCCAGGGGACTTGATATTCCCGATATAAGCCATATAATACAAATGGATATGCCTTCTGACGAAGATTTTTTTATTCACAGAAGCGGACGGACAGCCCGAGCAGGAAAAACAGGAATCAACGTTGTAATTGGAGATGCATTTGAAATGAGGCGTTATGCTGCCCTTGAAAAAAAACTTGGAATCATCGTATACCCAAAAGAAATACACAATGGAAAAGTTCTTTCCTGCATGGATGAAGAGGAAGCTGAATGAAAATAGGCATTGATACACTGGGCTGTAATCACGCAAAATCGGGCTTTGGTGCTTATATATTATATTTTACTTCAAATCTGTCGGAAGAACTTAATGACGAACTTGAATTATTTGGAACAGAAGTAGACAGATACACCTACACATCAGGCAAAGAAATAGTTTATGAATCTGTAAACGTAAAAGATACACTGAAAGCCCAGAGAGCATGGCACAAAGAAAAAGTTCATAAATTTATAAAAAAAAGAAATTATGATGCAGTAATCTACCCTGCTGTTTCTAAAGTTCTTCCTCAAAAATTCAAAAACCACACAGGAATTGCAATTGCAAACAGTATAGTTTCGGCAGACCTGCAGGATGAACCAAAGTCTGTTTCAAAAAGAATCATAAAGGGACTCAAAAACGTACAGAAAATTATTGCCGCTTCACAATTTATAAAAGAAGATCTTGAAAAAATTGGAATTGACGGAAGTAAGATTACAGTAATTCATAACGGAATTGACCACAAGTTATTTTTCCCGGAAGCTGAATTATTAAATGAACTGGTAGAAATAAGTCCCTTTGCAATCAAAAGGCCATATTTTATATATGCCTCCAGCCTTTCAAGTCCTACAAAACATCATATTGAACTTATAAAGGCTTTTGAACTCTTTAAGGAAAAAACTGGACTTCCCCACAGGCTGGTACTTGCAGGAAATGACGGTGACTATGCAGAAAAAATCCACAAGGCCGCATTTGAATCTAAATATGCAACAGATATATTCTTAACAGGATTTTTTCCTGCGGAAAGCATAGCAAAACTTTACAGCGGAGCCGAAGCCTGCCTCTTTCCTTCTGTAAATGAAGGAGTCGGACTTCCTATTCTTGAAGCAATGGCATGCGGAATTCCCGTAATTGCTTCTGAAAAGGGTGCTTTAAAAGAAATGGGTGGAACTTCTGCCATGTACTGCAATACCGACCTCCCTGAAGAAATTGCAGAAAACCTTATAAAAATAGTAGAAGACAAAAATCTGCGTGAAAAACTGGTATTTGACGGAATTGTATGGGCAGGAGAATTCAACTGGGAAAATACAGTAAAAAACACGCTCAAGCTCATAACAAATTAAAAAAATAATTTTACGATTTCCAGATTTCCGTTTATACTGTACTTGATGAAAGAGAAACTTAAAAAAATTCTGGGCCTTGAATCTTATAGTGAATACATGAAAAACTATTTTGACAGGTCCAATGCACAATCAAGTATTATAGTTTCAGTCATAATCAGCATTCTTGAACTGTGGATGATATTCAGTGCGATTTTTAATCATCTTAACGGTTTTAAAGTAAGGAGTGCAGAATGGATGGTTACACACATCAGTTCATATACACTTCTGCTTGCAGGAGCAATTACTCTTCTTATATATTCCATAAAAGTATTAAAAGAAAAAAAACACAACAGGCTCTTTGGCAATATTTTAACTGCATCATTTTCTGCCATCTGTATAATATTTGGAATTTATATTTCCTATCTTGATTATTTAAAAGGTGAACAGATAATCACTTTTATCACAATGGAAATATTCATTATAGATCTGATTCTCTGGAGACCTATAATAACATTTTTTATTGACACAGTTTCTTTCATTGTAATGTATAACCTATGTTCAAGTGCAATTCCAGCAACTTATGCAACACAGGTAAACCTTTTTATCATCTGGATTGCAATTCTTCTTACAGCATTCAATATGTATCATCAGAAATACAAGGAAGCAAAAAAAGATGAAGACATTGAAAAAATGAATTCTTACCTGCAGAACCTTGCCATTACAGATGAATTAACAGATATTCCAAACATGCATTCATTCAAAACTTCCGTCATGCAGATTATGGGAAGGCAGGAAGCAAAAGCCGAAGATTACATTTTCCTTTTTCTGGATATATCAAACTTCAAGAATTACAACGAAAAGCATGGCTTTGAAATGGGAAACAGATTCTTAACTGCCATAGGTCATTTAATTATGTATGCCTACAGCCATACCCCGGTAGCCCGTTTTTCTGATGACCATTTTGTTGTCTTTACAAAAAAAGAAAGTGCCATGCAGATTCTTGATTCCTTGCGAAAAAAAATAGAATCCAGTGATGAAGAAATAAAACTTGGCTTAAAAGCGGGAGCCTACAGCCCGCATGATTACAATGTGAATGTAAATACAGCCTGTGACTACGCACGTTATGCCTGCAACACAATAAAAAAACAGTATGACAAAAATTTCTGCGAATATACATCAGAAATGAATATGGATTTTGAACGCAGAAAATATATCATCAATAATATTGATGATGCAATCAAAAATGAATACATAAAGGTCTTTTATCAGCCTGTTGCATTTACAAAAGACAAAATATTAAGCGGTTTTGAAGCCCTTGCCCGCTGGAATGACCCGGTTTATGGAATGATTTCTCCAGCAAACTTCATTCCTATTCTGGAAGAATACCATGAAATTCATAAATTAGACTCATTTGTAATTGAACAGGTTTGCAGGGATATTGCGGAATTCAGAGATAAGTATTCTATAAAAATTCCTGTTTCAGTAAATTTTTCGCGCATAGATTTTGAACTGATGAATGTTGAAAAACTTGTTTTTGACAATCTCAGGAAAAATAATCTTGAAAACGGCATGATTCATATTGAAGTAACAGAAAGTGCCCTTGCAAATTCAAGTCAAATCCTGCAGGAATCCCTTGAAAAACTGAATTCAAGCGGATTTTCACTCTGGCTTGATGATTTTGGTTCCGGCTATTCAGGTCTCAGCAGCCTTACCCAATACAACTTCAGCATGATGAAAATTGACATGGGCTTTCTACGCAATTTTTATTCAAACAAAAAGACAAAATCCGTACTTAAAAATATAGTTTTAATGGCAAAAGAAATAGGAATGCAGACCCTTACAGAAGGGGTTGAATCAGAAGATATCTTTAATTTTCTTGCCTCTATCGGCTGCGACAGGATTCAGGGATTCTTATTTGGAAAACCAATGCCAAAAGACGAACTTCTTGTAAAAATCAAGAATGGCGAATACAGATTCTAAAATATTGCTAATTAACGCTGAATTCGTTACAATAATAGAACTACATATAGTACTATTACGAGGGAAAAGTGTTTTTAAAAAGTCTCGACATTCAAGGATTTAAATCATTTGCAGATAAAACTCATATAGACTTTGCAGAAGGAATTACAGCCCTTTTGGGACCAAACGGTTGTGGAAAAAGTAATGTTGTAGATGCAATAAAATGGGTACTGGCAGAAAACCGCTCAAAAAATCTTCGTGCAGAAAAAATGGAAGACGTTATTTTTAACGGAACAGAACGCAGGGCTGCCCTGAATACAGCAGAAGTTACCCTGACCCTCTGTAATGACAAGGGGTTATTACCATTAGACGAAGAAGAAATTGCCATTACACGCCGTCTTTACCGTTCAGGAGACCAGGAATACTTTATTAACAGAAGACCGGCAGGTCCTACAGAAATCCGCCGTCTTTTTATGGACACAGGTGTAGGAAAGGCCGCATATTCCGTAATGGAACAGGGAAAAATTGACCAGATTCTTTCTTCTAAACCGGAAGACCGCCGCTATCTCTTTGAAGAGGCCGCAGGTATCAGCCGTTCAAAGGCAGAATGTGCTGAAGCAGAACGCGAACTTGAAAGAACCAGACAGAACATGGTTCAGATTGAAATTGCACTTAACGAAATTAAAAAACAATATGACAACCTTAAGGTTCAGTCAGAAAAAACAATAAAATACCGCAAGTTCAAGGAAGAAATCTATAATTATGAACTTGATTTAACCCTCCTCCGCCTTAAAAACTTTGTTCAGGATAAAACCCGCCACGAACAGGAATTGCAGAAGGTTCAGGAAAAGAGAGATAAGGTTCGTCAGGAAATTGAAGAAATAAACAATACAATTTCTGAAAACATGGATAAGGTAAAAGCCATGCAGGATGATTTGTATACAAAACAGGCAAATCTGCTTGCAATCGGGCAGGAAAAGAACGGAAAACTTGAACTTTTAAAACATCAGAATCAGGAAGCGCAGAAAATTGATGAAAAAATCCTGATTCTTGAAAACAGGAAAAACACAATTCAAGAAAGAATTGATACGGTTCAGGACGAAATTGACGAAAACAATGCTGCCCTTCATGGAAAAACAAAACAGCTGGAAGACATCCGCTCAAACATTACATCCTTTGAAGAAAACATTACAAAAAGCGGCTCACAGATTACAGAAAACGACAGACAGGCCGCAAACCTGAAAACTCAGATAGAAGAGATGGAAGTTGAACGTTCAAAACTGCAGGAAGAACTTGCTTCCATTACAGAAGACATTGTTTCCATGCTGGATGAAAAACTTAAGGACGCAGGTTTTTCAGAAAGCGCAATGCGCACTGCAAAAGAAGAACTGGACACAAGTCTGGGAAAACTCAGAATCTATGTTGAAGGACGAAGAAACATTTTTTCTGATATTGCCGGTCAAAAATCTACAGAAGAAAAGGCAAAAGCCGCAGAAGAAGCAAAAAATGCCTTTGAGGAAACCCTTAATCAGGTAGACAGCCTGAAATCTTCACTTGAAAAATATCTTAATGCTTCCCCTGCCTTTATTACAGAATTTCTTTCTCCTGAAGGTATCATGACCAAAAAACGTGCCATTGATACTAAAATAAACGATAATGTTAAGCAGGCAGAAGAACTGACTGCTACAATAAACGGACTTCACAGCCAGAATTCTGAGCTTTCTAAAAAGATTGATGAATACAAAGAAACTTTAGGCAAACTCCGCATGAATGAAATCCAGATGCAGGAACAGATAAATGCCAGCAAAAATCAGATTTCCATGCTTAACCGCCAGCTTACATCTGAACAGACTGCACTGCACGACGCAGAAGATGAACTTTATGCAGAAAACCGTCATGCAGATGAAATTAACGAGCAGATAAAGACCTATCAGGATGAACTGACGGAAATTGAATACCGCGGTAAAAAGCTTGCAGAAGAAATGAACAAGCTTGATGAAGAAATTGCAAAAGCGAACAAAAGCGTTTCTGGCAAGAGTGATACACTGGAAAAGAAACACGAAGAGCAGAACCGTTATCAGGAACAGTACGAACGTCTTACCCTTACGCTCAACTCTGCTGATAATGACATCCGTAACATAAAGCAGAACTTTCAGGATCAGTATTCGCGTGACCTCATGGAATTTGAAGAGAGGATGTATAAAATCACAACTCCTTCTGCAGATATACGCGAAAAACTTTCTGAGGCAAAAAAGGAATTTGCATCTCTTGGAAGCGTAAACCTTATGGCGCCGGAAGAATTTTCAGAAGTAAAAGAACGCTACGAGCGTCAGAGAACAAACTACGAAGACACTGCAAAATCTCTTGAAAATCTTGTCCGTGTAAGTGAAGAAATAAAGTCTAAATCTGCAGAAATGTTCCTGGAAACATATAATCAGATTAAAAAGAATTTCCACAATATGTTCCGCCGTCTTTTTAACGGAGGCCGGGCAGAACTTAAACTTGCAGACCCGACAAATATTCTTACTTCAGGTATTGATATTTACGCCCAGCCGCCGGGAAAAAAGCTGGAAAACATAGCCCTGCTTTCCGGTGGTGAAAAAACGATGACGGCAGTTGCCCTTCTCTTTGCAACTTATCAGGTTCGCCCTAGCCCATTCTGTCTTCTGGACGAAATTGATGCCGCCCTTGATGACAAGAATGTTTCTTCTTTTGTTACAACGCTTGAAAGTTTTGCAAACGTGAGCCAGTACATTGTAATTACCCATAACAAGAAGACTGTAATGGGTGCTTCAACCATGCTTGGAATTACAATGGAAGAGTCTGGTGTAAGTAAGATTATTGCCCTCCGTCTGGATCAGGACATTAAACGAGGGGCAGAAATTGATCATTCTCAGGATGACTTTAAGGATGAAGACGTGCCTGATGAAGAAGGTGTAGTTCTTCCTCCTCGTCCTCCAAAAAGGGAAAAGCAGGAATAGCTGAAATATGGATTTTTCTGGACTGTTCGACACTATAAAGGAAAAGTTCTCAGAAATAAAGGATGCAGTTCTAGACTGGATTGATGAAAACCGCAAAATGGCTTTCATAACGGCAGGACTTATTCTTGTTATTTTACTCTGCCTTCTGCTTCTTGTGGCTGCTTCGTCTTCTGCAAAGAAAAAGAAAGCAAAAAAAGTTAAACCAGAAAGCCTTGTCATTAATGAAGGGCTTTTGATTCCTAACGGGCCGGAACTTCCAAGAGACTATACCCTTTCCCGCCAGACCAAAGAAAAATGGTCTGATGAAGAGCTTTCTCCATGGTTTACAACGCCAACAGAAAAAGAAATCAACAGTCTTTCACAATCCAATGAAAACATGATTAATGAAATTATAAAGGCCGCTCCATGAAAAAACACTTATTCAGATTTACTTTTTGTTTAGTTTTTCTTCCTCTTTTCTTTGCAGCATGTGCTTCTACTCCAGACCAGCCTGTGCCTGAAACAGAAAATTTTGAAATTACAGATGAAAATGAGAGTGAAGCAGACATAACAGCAGACGAAGCTGAAGATGAAACTGACACAGATGAAACTGAAGAAAAATCTGAAGCAGAAGAAGAAACAGAGACAGACCAAACAGAGCTATCTCCAGAAACAGAAGATTTGACAGAAACAGATGCCACAACTGAAACAGAAGATTCTTCATCAGATTCAGATGCAGAAATAGAAGAGCAGACAGACGCAGAAAAAATAATTGATGAAAATAATGAGAGTGAAGAAGAGACTGATGAATCAGATACAGAATCAGAAGAAAATCAGCTTGAAGAAATAGAAGAACCTGAAGTCATAACGGTTGAATATGAAGAAGAAGTTTCTCCAAAAGTAGATGAAGAAGAAATTGATTCAGAGGAACTTGACCTTGACTATGTTGACGTTATTGATGACGATGAAGATGATGAAATTCGTGGAGAAATTGACGTAATTGAAGTTGAAGAAAGTGATGATTCAGAAACAGAAACTCCACTTTTAGAAGAAGAAAATAATCCACCTGAAGAAATAATAGAGGCTTCAAGAAAAGTTTCCATGAAGCTCCAAGAATATGTAGACATAACCTATCCTGGCAGCGGCTGGATTTACATAGGACTCACAGACGGTTCAAAGGCACTCAGTTATTTTGGCAGGAAACTGGGAACAAAAGATACAAAATTTACCCTGCAGGCTAAATCCGCAGGAATAAAATACGTTCATTTCTACAGGGTTGACCCTCTTACAGATGAATACATTGACGATTTTATAGAAATTGAAATTTCAGACGAAAAAGGTTCAAACAAAACTCATATTACAGCCCCGGAATACAAGCCACCGCTTCCTAAGAAAGCAAAAGAATTTAAGAAAACAGAAACAGTTGAAAACGCTCTTCCAGAAATTGAAGTTTCAGAGAGTGTTTCTACAGAAGAAAGTCAGACAGAAACTCCTGTTTCAGTTCAAGAAACAACTGAAGAAAAAATTGAAGAGAAGGAGCAGAATACTATAGAAAAAGAAGATGAAAATCAAAAAATTGATGTAAATTCTCTTCTAAAGGAAGCCCAACTTCTTTATAATAATAAAGATTATTCATCAGCAGATAAGAAGATAAAGACTTTTCTTGATTATGCAGTAACGGATCGGGATGCTGGATTATTTTTACAGGGACAGATTCTAGAAGCAAAATCAGAAATTCAGGATATAAAATCCGCGATTGAAGCATACAGGACTCTTACAAAGAATTATCCGGCCAGCCAGTATTGGGAAAAGGCCAATAAACAGATTATATATTTAAACAGGTTCTATCTGGAAATAAGATAGGGCTAAGGAGAAAATTTTGAAAAGTATAATAAAATCTCTAACTCTTGTTACTCTTGCCATTGGACTTCTGTCATCCTGTGTATTAAGCAGACCAACAGAAAGCTCGGAAGAAAAAAGAACAATAACAGTTTCTGGTTCAGGAAGCGTAACCGTAAAACCAGATATGGTTTCACTAAAATTCATTGTGCGCAACAACGGATGGAATATCATGCAGGTTGCAGAAAGAAATGCAATTAATACAACAAACACGCTGAATGCCTTAAAAGAAGCAGGAATTCCAGAATCAGATATTTCTACTTATGACTATTCCATTACACAGGACAATACGCATACCTATGCAGGAGAATATACGGCAAGAAATACAATTGCAGTTATCGTCAGAAATCTGGATATTACAGGAAAAGTAATTGACGCCGCTGTAAAGAATAATATCGGAGCAAATGGAATTACATCATTTGAATATCTTGTATCAGACAAAACCACAGCCCTTAGAGAAGCCCGCACTCTGGCTGTTAAAAATGCACAGGATGCAGCATCTCTTCTTGCAGGTGCAAGTGGATGTAAAATCAACGGAGTTATGGAAATCCGTGAAGATTATACCAGTGCCGGAAGGGCAAGCGATATGATGTTTAAGGCTGTTTCAATGACTGAAGAGGCCGCAACAACACCTATAGTTGAAGGAAGCATTACAATTACTTCTAACGTAACAATTAAATACGAACTGACAAACTAATATAAAAGAGGACCAAAAATATGTTGGATTACAAATTTATAAAAGACAATCTGGATGCGGTAAAACAGAACATCATAAACCGCAATATGACTGCCGATGCAGACAAGGTTGTAGAACTTTTTGATAAGCGCACTGCCCTTGTAACAAAATTACAGGGACTTCAGCAGAAGCGTAACGAAAACGCTCAGGCAATGAAGCAGAAGCTTGATAACGACAAGCGGCAGGAACTTATTGCCGCAGGAAAAGCCATAAAAGAAGAAATTACTGCTGTTGAAGCTGAAACAAAGGAAACTGAAGCCGCTTTGGAAGAAGCAGCCCGCCAGATTCCGAACATGGTTCATCCGGATGCTCCTATTGGAAAACTTGACACAGAAAACCTTGAAATAAAAAAAGTGGGAACTCCACGCAAGTTTGACTTTGAGCCAAAAGACCATGTTCAGCTTGGTGAAGAACTTGACATCATCGATTTTGACCGCGGAACTAAAGTTTCTGGTCCTAAGTTCTACTATCTTAAAAATGAAGCAGTTTTCCTTGAGCAGGCTCTGATTATGTACGCCCTCAACACTCTCCGCAAGCACAACTTCCAGATGTTCATTACACCTGATGTTGCCAAGGAAGAAGTTCTTAAGGGAATCGGATTCAACCCTCGCGGAAACGAATCTAACGTTTATTCTATTGAAGAAGAAGGAACTTGTCTGGTTGCTACAGCAGAAATTACTCTTGGCGGCTACCATCAGGATGAAATTCTGGATAAGGCAAGCCTCCCTCGCTTCTACGGCGGACTTTCACATTGTTTCCGCCGCGAAGCCGGTGCTGCAGGTCAGTTCTCTAAGGGACTTTACCGCGTTCACCAGTTTGATAAAGTAGAAATGTTTGCCTACTCTACCCCGGAACAGTCAGACGAGATTCACGAAAAGCTCCGCCAGATTGAAGAGGAAATCTTTACAGGTCTTGGACTTCCATTCCATGTTGTAGACACCTGTACAGGAGACCTCGGTGCCCCGGCCTACCGCAAGTGGGATCTTGAAGCATGGATGCCTGGCCGCAACGGTGGTGAATACGGAGAAGTAACATCTACATCTAACTGTACAGACTACCAGGCCCGCCGCCTGAACATCAAATACAAGGACGATGACGGAAAGAACAAGTACGTTCACACTCTGAACGGAACGGCTATTGCCGTAGGACGAGCAATGCTTGCCATTCTTGAAAACTATCAGAATGCAGACGGCTCGGTAACAATCCCAGAAGTGCTTGTTCCATACTGCGGTTTTGATAAAATCTTACCGAAGAAGCGTTAAAAAACTTTTCGACAGAAAAGTTTTAGCTTCAACTTACTTTCTTACCGAAGAAGCGTTAAAAAACTTTTCGGTAGAAAAGTTTTAGCTTCAACTTATTTTCTTGCCGAAGAAGCGTTAAAAAACTTTTCGGGCATGCTGCACGGCACGCACTAAAGTCAGGAGGATTTATGACAGAAAGAAATTACAACAGAGCAATATTCTTTGTTTTGTTTTTCTTCGCCTGTATACTTACAGGCTTCCTATGTAAGACAATGTCTTCATTTCTGCTTCCTGTTGTCGTTGCAGTACTGCTTTCTTTTGTTTTTCTTCCGATTATCCGTAAATTAAACCAGAAAGCAAAAATTCCCTGGACTTTATCTTCAATTTTAGTCGTCCTGCTTTTTCTTGCCCTTATAATAGCCTTGTCCTCACTTTTGGGTTCAGGACTTTCTTCTATAGTTTTTGAATACCCTAAGTATGAATCAAAATTCTTAAGCGTCTATAAAATTATTGCCCAGGAGTTCAATCTTGAATTTGACGCAGGGGCAAGTTTCTTTACAAATCTCTGGAAAAACCTGAAGGTACAGGAATATGCCCAGAAAGCGGCAGTTTTTCTTTCTTCTGGAATCGTAAGTTTTGGAAAAAGCATGTTCCTTATAATCATCATGGTTATCTTTATTGAACTTGAAATGAACCTTACAAAAGAGAAACTTCACAGTGCCTTAGGTTCAGACAACAACAAGATTTCAAAAATCAGCCATCAGATTGTAAGTGATACTGTGCGCTATGTGTCTATAAAATTCTACATCTCCTTTGCAACAGGAATCTTAGTCTTTTTTGGAACCTGGATTATAAAGATGGACTTTCCTATTGTCTGGGCATTCCTTGCATTTGTTATGAATTTCATTCCTGTTTTCGGCTCAATAATTTCTGTTGGAATTACAACAATTTTTGCCCTTCTGCAATTTTCCCCTGAATTTGGAAAAGCAATTTTCATTCTGATTTTCCTTACAGCAATAAATATGGTTCTAGGCAACATTGTGGAGCCTCGAATTGAAGGAAAAAATCTTGGTCTTTCACCTTTTGCTATTATCGTCTGCCTTTCGCTCTGGGGCTATTTATGGGGCTTTTTAGGCATGATTTTAGCAGTTCCCCTTACAGTTATCATAAAAATCATCTGCGAAAACATTGATGACCTCAACTGGATTGCCACAATCCTTGGAAACGGGCCAAAACAAGACTAACTCCTAATAGCGGCAGCGAGTGAGGTCTGCAAGAATGGCAGGAGTTCCGTAAAGTAAATCAAGACATAAAAAAAGCACTTCTTAACGAAGTGCTTTGAAGTGGGCAGTGAGAGGATCGAACTCCCGACACGCCTACAATCGGAAATCCGTTAAAAAATATTGCGCCAGCAATATTTTAGGATTATCCACTATAAGGGGCGCGAACGAGCGGCAGCGAGTGAGGTCTGCAAGAATGGCAAGAGTTCCGTAAAGTAAATCAAGACATAAAAAAAGCACTTCTAAACGAAGTGCTTTGAAGTGGGCAGTGAGAGGATCGAACTCCCGACACGCCTACAATCGGAAATCCGTTAAAAAATATTGCGTCAGCAATATTTTAGGATTATCCGCCATAAAGGCGCGAACGAGCGGCAGCGAGTGAGGTCTGCAAGAATGGCAGGAGTTCCGTAAAGTAAAACAAGACATAAAAAAAGCACTTCTTAACGAAGTGCTTTAAAGTGGGCAGTGAGAGGATCGAACTCCCGACATTCTGGGTGTAAACCAGACGCTCGTACCAGCTGAGCTAACTGCCCGTCAGTTGATGTTTAATTTATACCATTTATATTAATTTATGTCAACAGATTTTCTAAAAAAAATTAATTTTTTTTCATTTTTTTGATTTTCTGCTAATGACGATAAAATGATTTTATGTTAAAATTTAACTCCAATATGAAAAAAAGTCACTTTGCACTATTACTGACAATTCCTCTCCTCCTGGCTTCCTGTTCAAATGCTGGAAACACTAAATTATCATATTCTGATGTGGATACAATAAAGGAAATCATAAAGGACAGGGAATCTCAGGTTTCATGGACAAGAGCCCTGGAAGGCAGCAGGCTGGATGAAGATATAAGTGCAGATAAAGAAATTTATGATAAAAATATAAAATTGAATCATACAATAGCAAAGCTTAACAGAGCAAAACAGAATTCCGTATTTCCTGAATTTCCTGATTTTGGCAGTCTTGATACAAGACTTTTAAGTTTTCAGACAAAAGAGGCTGTTCAAAAGTTTTGCAAATCCCTTTCGTCAGATTTTTACAATCAGCAAACGTCTTTTGATTCATCATACATTTTTAATCTGGTATTTTTCAGAAATGATTTTATAGAGGGATGGAATAAAAATTTTTCAGAAGACTTTCCTGCAAAAAAAACAAAAGATGAAACTGAAGGAAAAAAGGAAGAACTTTTTACATACTGGCTCTTAGGAGAACCCTTTATAGGTGAAGAAATTACTCAGGTTCCAGTTCGTTTTTATTGCAAACAAGGCATAGTTGATGTAACATTATATTTGAACAGAAACAATCTGATTAATCAGATTTTAATAGACAGGTGGGAAAAATTATGATGGAACAGAAATCACTTACAGGAATAGAGCGGACTCTGGTAGTTCAGTACCTTACAGATGGAAATGTGCCGGTAACACTTACACCTATAGAAGACAGCCTGAACAGTGATGAAATAATCCATTCCCTTACCTCTCAGATTTTTCCAGTTGCAATAAAAGGCGAACAGGTTCAGATTTCTCATAAGGGTGAAATTGTACTGGAAAATCCTCCTCAAGCCATAAAAAAATTTGCAAATAAAAATGTAAAAGTTGAATTTTATTTCAATCGTGTCGGGCTCTACTTTATTTCTAAAGTCAGGGATGAAGAAGAAGGACTTGTTATTTCCATTCCACCAGTTATAGACAGAATTCTAGACACTGTAGAAGAAAAAAAATATGACTTTTCTGCCTTAATCTATTTTGAATGTAAAACGAAAAAAGAACTGAATATAAAATGTATTCCAGACACAGGGCTGGAACTCTTTGTTCGTCCTGCATGGAAAATAATTCCCCTTGAAAATCAGAAATCAGCAAAGGCACTGCTTGAATCATTTGTAGAAGAAGCTAAAATTGAAAAGAATGCAGGAAACGGCATCCAGCTGGTTCCTGTATGCAAATATCTGACGGAGCCTAAAGCAGAACGAGTAGAAGCAATGCAGGACAGGCCGGAAGAACCTTCCATCCTTTTTGTTGACCATGAAAGGCTTGTTCTTGGAATGACCAGCAAGGCCTGCACATTCTTTAAAAACGAAGAATATGGCATTAAACTGATTTTTTCTATAAAAAAAGGCCCTATTCTTACCAGAGATATATTCGTTACAGGAATTGTAAATAAGATTTACAGAAGTACAGACGGAAACCTTTCGTGCGTAGATTTTAAGTATACAACAATGCAGGAAGAAGACCTTAGGTTCCTTTATGAAAAAGCAACTTCTACTTTGTTTATCTAAAATCTGCTATAATACTTTTTATGAATGATTCAATTATTCTTCTTGCAAAAAAGCCCGGGCCTACATCTTTTTCTTCACTCAACAGCGTAAAAAAAGCATTAGCTACATCAAAAGTAGGACACACAGGTACCCTGGACAGTTTTGCACAGGGGCTTTTAGTGGTATGCACAGGCCGCCTTACCCGCCTTGCAGGAAACATAACAGAATTTGATAAAACCTATGAAGCAGTAATCTGTTTTGGGAAAGAAACAGACACACTTGAATACACTGGAAATATAATAAAAACCTCCCCCTTACCTTCCGTAAAGGCTCTGGAAGAGGCCCTAAAACATTTTAAGGGAACTATAATGCAAAGACCGCCAGCATTCAGTGCAATTCACGTAAACGGACAAAGAGCCAGTGACCTTGCACGCAGCGGAAAAAAAGAAGAACTACCGGAAAGGCCTGTAACTGTCTACAAAGCAGAAATAAAAGATTTGCAGCTTACTGATGAAAAAAAAGTTCAATACGCACACATTGTATTTACAGTTTCTAAAGGTACATATATAAGAAGCCTTGCAAGAGATATTGCAGAATTCTGCGGTAGTTCTGCGCATTTGTCCGGGCTCTACAGAACAAAAGTCGGAAATTTTTCCATTGAAAATGCCGCTGGCTTCAGTCAGCTTCCAGCCTTTAATATACAGGCAGCAATTAATAATTCAAAAAATCCGCCAGACTTTAATGAAAAAAAAGACTGGTCATCTGACCCGCTTGAAATAGAATTAAAAGAAGAAATCCATAAAAAACAGATTCCATTAGATGAAGCAAGTGCAAAAATGTGCGGTTTTGATATTATTCATACAAACAGCATTCAGGCAGAAAATGATTTCAAAAACGGAAAAGCCCTAAGAAGTGCAAATTTTGATAAAAAACTTCATACGCTGTTAAATGAAACATCCGCCGCAGTTTTTACACAGGACGGATGTTTTATCGGACTGATTTACAAAAATTTAGAAGGAAAAGTTTCCTATAAATTTGTTATAAATTAATTATCAGCGGAATCGTCTGTTTTCTCAGAAGAAGTTCCTTCAGAATTTCTTTCCTTTTCTTCACGCTCAAGTTCATTTAACTTCTGAACCATGGCAAAGCCTTCTTTCATTCCTACATCTACAAGAAACTGCAATTTTGGAAACTGACGGATTCTTAATTTCTGGGCAATTTCCCTCTGAATAAAGCCACCTGCAGCATTAAGGCCATTAACCCCCTTACGCAGCTGGTTATCTGGAAGAAAAGAAGAAACATAAACCTTTGCATAAGCAAGGTCTGATGTAACTTCCACACGGTTAATACTAAGAAAAGTTGAAACACGGGGATCTTTTACATCACCATGGAGAATCAGTTTTGAAATTTCATCACGCAGCTGGTCATTAAGACGCTGCAATCTGTACTGTCCCATTACAACTCCTATTCTGCAGCATCGCCAGTAACGTTGCGTTTTTCAATTTCTGCCTGCTCTTCTGCAAGAGTTTTTCCAAGTTTCTTTGCAACTTCAACAATTTCAAATACTTCAAGGCGGTCACCAATCTGAATATCCTGCCAGTTTTCAAGGCCAATACCACATTCATAACCAACAGAAACTTCCTTAACGTCATCCTTAAAGCGCTTGAGGGAAGAAATCTTTCCTGTAAAGATAACGATTCCATCGCGAACAAGGTTTACGCTGGCTGTTCTGCGAACAATACCTTCGGAAACCGAACAACCGGCAATAACGCCAACCTTTGGAACCTTGAATGTATCGCGAACTTCAACCATACCGATAACTTCTTCTTTTGTATCTGGCTGCAGCATACCTTCCATAGCGGCCTGAATTTCTTCGACACACTTATAGATGATGTTATATTTTCTGATTTCAACACGTTCCTGGTCGGCAAGAACCTTTGCCTTAGGAGTAGGACGAACATTGAATCCGATGATGATTGCATTTGAATCTGCTGCCGCAAGGGTAACATCCGATTCATTAATAGCACCGGCACTTGAATGAATGACAGAAAGACGGATTTCGCGGGTAGAAAGTTTTTCCAGAGAAGATTTGAGAGCTTCTGCAGACCCCTGCAAGTCAGCCTTGATGATAACCTTAAGTTCCTTCATCTCGCTGTCTTTAATAGACTCGTTGAAGTTTTCAAGAGTTACCTTCTTAACGGCACGGGCTTCTTCAAAGCGTTTGAGTTCCTGACGTTTTGCAGAAATTGCACGGGCATCCTTTTCGCTTTCTGTTACCTGGAAAGGATCACCTGCATTAGGCATTTCTTCAATACCAAGAACTTCTACCGGAATAGAAGGGCCTGCTTCCTGAATTCTCTTTCCGCGGTCATCAAACATGGCACGAACACGTCCAGAATAGATACCGGCAACAAAAGGATCTCCCTGATGCAGGGTACCACGCTGAATGATTACAGTGGAAACAACACCGCGTCCCTGGTCAACTCTTGATTCAAGAATCTTACCTTCTGCACGGCACTGGTTGTTTGCCTTAAGTTCAAGCATTTCTGCCTGAAGAAGAATTGCATCAAGCAAATCGTCAATACCTTCTTTTCTGAGTGCGGAAATATGAACATACTGAGTGTCTCCACCCCATTCTTCAGGTGTAAGTCCGCGTTCAGAAAGCTGAGTCTTAACACGGTCCGGGTTTGCCTCCGGCTTATCAACCTTGTTTACTGCAACAATAATCGGAACCTTTGCGTCTTTTGCGTGGCTTATAGCTTCAAGAGTCTGAGGCATAACGCCGTCATCTGCTGCAACTACAAGCACAACAATATCTGTTACCTGAGCACCGCGGGCACGCATCATTGTGAATGCTTCATGACCCGGAGTATCAAGGAATGTAATGGTTCCCTTAGGAGTTTTTACAGAATAAGCACCAATAGACTGAGTAATACCACCGGCTTCGCCTTCTGCAACATGAGAATGGCGGATAGCATCAAGAGTTTTTGTCTTACCATGGTCTACGTGTCCCATTACAGTAACAATTGGAGGACGAGGAAGAAGTTCAACACCATCATCTTTTTCACTTTCAATAACTGTTTCATCATAAAGACTTACAAGGTGAACTTCACAGCCATATTCTGCAGCAAGAAGAGTTGCTGTATCTGAATCTATAGACTGGGTGATTGTTACCATCATGCCCATTCCCATAAGTTTTCCAATAACTTCACTTGCCTTAAGATTCATCTTGCGGGCAAGATCTGAAACAGAAATTGTTTCCATAATATCAATTTCTTTTGGAACTACACTTGCAGGAGTATCAGATTTCTTCTTCTGTTCAAAGAACTTGTCATCATACTGTTCTTCATCTTTGCGGTTATATATCTGTTTCTTGCCTTTGAATGCTTTTTTTGCAGGCTGACGAGACTGATCTACAGGAGGAACTGCGGCGGCACCAGAGCCCATTCCTGGACGAGGACCTCTAAAGCCTCCCTGACCGCCCATTCCAGAACCTCGGTTAAATCCACCGTTCTGTCCGTTTCCGCGGTTAAAGCCACCCTGACCGTTTCCGCCACGATTATAACCGCCGCCCTGGCCATTACCGCGGTTAAAGCCGCCATTCTGTCCGTCGCGTTCGCGGTTCTGATAACTCTGACGAGCCTGGGTTCCGCTAAAACCGCCGCCTTCACGACCATAAGGACGTCCGCCCCCCTGTCCGTTTCCGCCGCGGTTGAATCCACCGCCCTGTCCGCCGCGATTATATCCACCTTGACGAGGCTTATCAGAAAGATTTCCTGCCTTTACATTAGGGCGGGCGGAATTTAACTCAAAAGTACGTGGACGAGAATCCTGTCGTGACTGCTGCTGAGTTTTCTGCTGCACGTTTTTCTGTTCCTGCTTTGCAGGAGCAGGTGCATCCACCTTCTTTACAACAACACGCGGCTTCTGAGAACCATTTGCATTAGCAGAAGCCTGATTTTGAGTTTGCTGCTGATTATTGCCCTGAGGAGCAGGAGCCTTCTTTTTTACAACAAGGACACGCTTTTTTTCAGGAGCAGAAGCAGGAGCTGAATCCTGCTGCTTTTTGTGAACTACAAATCCGGGCTTTTTCTCATTTTCTTCTGCCATATATAACCTTATACCTTCCTATTTTACACTACATTACTCATCTGCGAATTCAAATTCACAACCACACTTAGGACACTTTGTCATATCAAGTGTGATTTTTGCACCGCATTCAGGACAGAAATATTCTTCTTCAGCCTCATCTGCATGGCTTTCTTCCTGTTCAGAATTTTCCTGTTCTTCAGCATTTTCTTCTGCAGAATTTGAATCATCTTCAACAAACTCTACATTTTCATTGATAAGTTCATTAATCTTATCCAGGGCTTCTTTTGAAACACCTTCAATGTTGATTGAGGCGTTGTCGTAGGCTTCAACAAAGTCCTGAATCTCTTCAATTCCATTCTCTTTGAGGATTTCTGCAATTTCTGCATCAACTCCAGGAAGTTCTGCAACTGTAGTAATTTCAGCATATTCTTCCTGCTCTTCATCACTAAAGAGGTTACGTGCATTCTGTACTGTATTAACAGTAGAGAAGTCAATTTCTTCAGCCTGTTCAACAGTCTTAACGTCAATATTCCAGTCACAAAGACGGTTTGCAAGGCGAACATTCTGCCCCTGACGACCGATTGCGAGAGAGAACTGGGAATCTTCTACAATTGCAAGAGCCTGACGCTTTTCTGCATCCATAATTACAACGCGTTCAACCTGAGCAGGAGAAAGCGCATTTTTAATAAATACAGTTGGATCAGGATCCCATTTAAGTACATCAATTTTTTCATTCAAAAGTTCGCGGATTACATTCTGAATACGCACACCTTTAAGACCTACACAGGCACCTACAGGGTCAACTTCTTCGCGCTTAGAATAAACAGCAATCTTTGTGCGGTATCCTGCATCGCGGACAATCTTCTGAATTTCAACAGTTCCGTCTGCAATTTCAGGAACTTCTTTTTCAAGAATTGAACTTACAAGTTTAGGATCAGAACGGGAAAGTACAAGCTGAATTCCAGAATTTGTAGGTTTTACATCTACGATAAGAGCCTTAATCCTGTCTCCTTTTTCATAGAATTCAAGTTTAGACTGATATTTTACAGGGAGAACACCTTCAAGACGTCCTGCATTTCCCAAGTCCACATAAATGTTTCCATTGCGCTCACGCTGATGATAACCGATAATGATTTCACCAACCTTGTCTTTATATTCATTCATCAGAGAATTTTTATAAGTTTCGTTTAATCCCTGATGTGCTGTCTGCTTTCCTGTTGCAACGGCAGAGCGGTCAAAAGATTTTGGATCTTCAAGGATGTCAATTTCATCACCCTCTTCTACTTCATCACCTGCAAGTTTACGTGCTTCTTCCAGTTCAATTTCTTTTACCGGGTCATAAACACCGTCAATAACAACCTTGCGGGAATAGATTGAAACATCAGACATATCATCGTTGAATTTTACGATGGCATTTTCATCTGTGCCGTATGTTCTTTTGTAAGCCGCTTTAAGTGCTTTTTCAATTGTCTGTCTAACTGAATCTTCTGAATAACCTTTTTCAGCAATCAGCTGACGGATAGCTTCTGCCATTTCTGACATATTCAAGCCCCCTGAATTTTATTTTGTATAAACAAATTTTGCTTTCGCTATATTTTCATAAGAAACCGTAAGATTTTTTCCGTCTTCAGTTTCTAATGTTACTGATTTATCATCGGCAGAAAGGATTTTTCCTCCTACCCAGTCAGTTACTGTTTTATCCCATACGCGAACTTCTCGTCCCGTAAAGACTGTAAATTCAGCCGCATTTTTTATATTGTGCTCAATTCCCGGGCTTGTAAGTTCCATCATGGTATCTTCTGTTCCCAAAAGTGCTTCCAGACGGGGAAGCAGAACCCGGTGAACTTTTGCACAGTCATTTACTCCAATATTTACTGAAGGGTCTTTTGAAGCAATAACAGCAGAAATCTTTGTTGTCTGTTTTGAAGGAACAATCTTCAAATCTACAAGCACAAAGTCCATGCCTTCTACCAGAGCGGCACATTCCTTGTAATACTTAATTTCTGAATAGGCTGTATATTCCATATCAAAGCTCCTGCAGACATCTGCCTTAAAATACGACTACAACAAAAAAGACCCGTGGCACTCACGAGTCTTTTTAATAATCTTATTAAACTGACTATTACAATATAGAAGAAAAACAGGTTTTTGTCAATCTGCATTTTATATAAAGTCACTAATTGTCTTAAACTTTATTTTACATTATTATTTCTTAAACGTTATTCCGAGTATTTTTCGGAATCTGCATGAAATCTAGTGAGGTTTATAATGAAGACAAACGCGCTTAAAGGCATGAAAGATATTTTACCGGCAGAACAGAAACTTCGTGATTATGTTCAGAGAAAGATTCTGGAAACTTACCGCGCCAGCGGCTTTGAACGGATTTCCACACCAATGCTGGAGGATTCAGAAAATCTTGACAAGTCTGACGGCGGCGATAACCTGAACCTTATTTTTAAGGTGCTCAAACGCGGAGACAAACTGGAATCTGCCCTTGCAAAGCAGCCGGTTGAAGAAAAAGAACTTTCTGACATGGGACTTCGCTATGATTTAACCCTGCCCCTTTCCCGCTTTTTTGCCGCAAACAGAAATGAACTTCAGTTTCCTTTTAAGGTAATTCAGACAGACCGAGTTTTCCGCGCAGAACGCCCGCAGAAAGGACGCAGCCGCGAATTTGTTCAGTGCGACATTGATATTCTGGGCGATACATCTGCAAATGCAGAAGTTGAACTGATTGACGTTACAGCCCGCGCCCTTTTAAACATTGGCTGTACAGATGAAAGATTCAAAAACTTTACAATCAATATCAATGACAGAAGAATCCTGCGCAACATGCTTGAAACAATGGGATTTGCCGCAGAAAGTCTTGATTCTGTCTGCATTACATTTGATAAACTTGATAAAATCGGGGCAGAAGGCGTAGAAGCTGAACTTACAGAAAAAGCCTTTCCAGGTCAGGCAATAAAGGCTCTTGTAGATTTTATTTCAAAAGATTCAGAAATTACACTGGATGATGTTGCATCCAAATGTGCAGATGCCTCTATTGCAGACGACCTAAAATACATCATTTCTACTGTAAATAAGATTTCCGGCGGAAAATATAAGATTGCCTATACTCCAAACCTTGTTCGCGGACAGGGCTATTACACAGGAGTTGTTTTTGAAATTGCAAGCCCTGCCTTTTCTGGTGCAGTTGGTGGCGGCGGACGCTATGACAACATGATTGGAAAATTCTTAGGCCAGCAGGTGCCGGCCGTAGGTTTTTCAATCGGCTTTGAAAGAATCTGTTCTATTCTTCTTGATATTGGCTTTAAAATTCCTGATGAAAAGGAAAAATGCGCCCTTCTTTATGATGAAGCAACAGACTTTCCAGAAGTTATTGCAGCAGCAAAAAAACTCCGCGCCGAATATTCGGTTTCCATTCTTCATAAGGCAAAAAAGATGGGGCCTATGTTTGACATGCTTGAAAAACAAGGCTACACAAAGTTTGCGACATTTAAAGACGGAGAAGTTACCGTAAAATAAAGGTTGTCAGGCCTCTTGTGGCGGGATATGGAAAGGTGAAAATATGACGCTGATTTTTGACATTGGAAACACAAATATTAAATCTGCTCTTTTTGACGGTGAAAAACTTTTATATACCTGGCGGATTTCTACAGACTTAAAGCGTACCGGCGATGAATACTTTTCTCTGCTCCGCCCCCTCTTTCGCGATGCAGAAATTGATTTTGGTCAGATAAATACGGTTGTTTTAAGTTCAGTCGTTCCGGCTTTAATCGGTCCTTTTGTTATCGTTGCCCAGCATATAAACCATAAAAAACCGATTCTGATTGACGCTGACATTTATAAAAAACTTCCTCTGAAAGTACCAGAAACCGCCGTTCACGAAATAGGAACAGACCTTTACTGCGACGCTCTGGAAGCATGGAGCCGCTATCATTCTCCCTGTATTATTGCAGATTTTGGAACAGCCCTTTCTTTTACCGCGGTTGACCAGAATGGAAGCATTGCCGGGGTTGCGATTGCCCCAGGAATCAGGACAGCCTTTAATTCACTTTTTAACAACGCGGCACAGATTCCGGCAATTCCTCTGGATATTCCGCCGACAAGCCTTGGAAAAAATACGGTAGTTGCCGTTCAGAGCGGAATTGTACTTGGCTACAAGGGGCTTGTGGAAGGACTTCTTTCCCAGATGAAAAAAGACATGGTAAAAGAATGTGGCTGTAAGGAATCTGAAATAAAAGTGATTGCTACAGGCGGCTTAAACAGCATGCTTTCTCCAATCACAGATGCCTTTGACTATACAGACAAGGATTTAACCCTCTGCGGCATGAAAAGGATTGCAGATACACTTGCAGATTAAGAGCGGACTAAAAAATCTTCAAGCTGAACGCCTGCGCCGTCTTCTACATCGCGGGCAAGAACCGCTCCCATAAGGGAATCATAAAATTCTGGAGAGATTCCCGGGCTAAGAACCTTTTCTGTGCGGAGAATCTTTATATCACCCTCACAGATTTTTTCACCTTTATTCATTTTACGCATAAAATGCAGGCTGCGGTTTGTTCGTCCGTAATTTGCTTCTTCTGCAGGGGCAAGCTCTTTTACTCCGTTTCCCAGAACCGCCATAATTCTCTCTTTTCCAAAGGCTTCTTCCAGCTGGTCAAGACTTCTCTGCATTCCAATTTCCCGTCCGTAATGGCGGAGGCAGGCCTCCGTCTGATGAACGGCATGAACCATAAGGGCAAACTGCTCAGGCTCAAGGGCAACCGGGTCATCCAGACCTTCTGTCTGACGGCTTAGGGTAAAATGCTTTTCAATTATTGTTCCGCCGCAGACTGTACTTAAAACAGGAACCAGAACCGGGTCCAGACTGTGGTCACTAAGTCCTGTTTCAATGCCAAAAACGGAAGCAAGAGTAGAAATAACCTTTACGTTATACTGGTCTTCAGGAGCGGGATAACTTGTAATGCAGTGCAGAAGAGAAAGATTTTCTCTTCCCAGAATGCGGACAGCCCTGTCCAAGTCTGCAAGAGTAGAAACCCCGGAAGAGATTATGACAGGAACTTTAGCCCCAGCCTGACTGCTGCGGTAATCTCTAAGGGCTTCAAGCATTTTGTAGTGATTTACCTCAGGAGAGGCAATTTTTACATAATCAGGATTCAGTTCAAGAAGTTCTTTCAGGCTGCGAAGTCCAAAAGGAGAACAGCAGAACTTACAGCCCTTTGAATGAACGTAATCCATAATATTTTTATAAAAAATTACGGGACATTCCAGCTGATGGAAGCGTTCATACAAAGGAATGTCTCCTGTAGGCAGATGAACAAGACCTGTCAGAGGATGCAGGATTTCATCAGCATAAACCCACTGAAACTTTATTGTATCTGCCCCCGCTTCTGCCGCCGCATCTACCAGAGCACAGGCCTTCTGGTAAGAGCCTTCATGAGAAGTTCCTATTTCTGCAATTATATTCACCCTGCTTTCTGCCATCCCAAAAAGACTCCTTTATTTACTTAACAATTCGTTAGCAACTTTCTGCGCCTTATAGCGGTTACTGTAAATATTTACACTGATTTCTGAAAGCCAGCCTTTTTCTGTGTAGTACCATTTTTCACCGCTTTCATCCTGTCTTTTTCCTAATACCTGAATTATTTCACCCTTACGGCAATGCCCCGTCACCGGCGAAGTCCAGTCTGAATCCTTTTTGTAACCTACATAAGGTTCAGTTACAACTCCCCATTCCACATCAGGAGCAAGTGCAAGAGGATAAGTTTTATCAAATTCAATTATATCATCATCATTTTTAGTACAGCCAGAATAAATTGAAAGAGAAAGTAAAATCAGGGCAAAAAAAACAAAAGAACCTTTTGAAAAAAACTTCATAATAACCACCAGCCTTCATTAAGAGTATTTCTTTTTAAGCCATTGAGAAACATCAGCATAGACTTTTAAATCTGAATCAACAAAATTAAGGGAAGGAATTTCACTTAAATCTGCCCATCTGTAATCACTATGTTCCGAAAGTGTAAACTTTTCTTTCATTCCGTCATGAGGAAAAAAAACTTCAAAAACATCCAGACTACAGGCTTGAGAACCATGCATAAAAGTTCCGCTTGTAATTTTTTCGCCAACTTTTACTTCCACCCCGAATTCTTCCTGCATTTCACGAACAATAGCCTTTTCAAAAGATTCCCCCTCTTCTATTTTGCCTCCGGGAAATTCCCACCTGCCTCCCATATCGCCTTTCATCAGGCGTTTAGCAATAAAAATCTTACCGTTCTTATAGGCTATACATGCAATTGAACTGCTCATTCTTTCACCTTTTATCTTTATATTCTTTATCTTGTAACAAATGCAGAAAGTTCCTTAGAAGCCCCCTGCGAATCAAGAATTACATCTATTCTTTTTATATCAAAATCTCTGATTTTTGTCCTTACGGACTGTTCTCCAGACACTTCTGCAAGTCCCTGCAGAAAAACTTTTTCCTGTATCTGATTGTCTGAATTAACTGCAAATACGGATGCCTCAAAAGGAATTGAATCACGTATTTCATCAGTATTTTTGAATCTTGATTTTATAGTTACATATATTTCGTCTTCGTAAGAAAAGGCAGACAAATCATAAACAACGCCATTAAGGATTGTCTGATTTCTTGTTCTGTTAAGACCTGAATAAATCCATGCAAAAGCAACAAAAAAGATGAGTCCGAAAAAGATAAAGCGATTCTGCTTTGTAAAGAAGATTTTAAAGCCGCGAACAGGCCTCATTCCGCCGTTGTAGTAGTCCTGCACATTCTGGGGAGCCCTTGCAATTCTTTCAGCCCTGTTATAATAAAAATGAAGTTCTTCTTCCCCTTCTGCGGGTCTTATTTCTTCCACATCTTCAAACATACAGACACTCCACAAAACTAATTCTTAAGAATAGCATCTATCAGGCTGTCTGTCCTGTACCAGACAACGCGGGCCTTTTCCTTTTCCAGATAAAGGGCTGTAATAATACCGTCCTGAGAAAGAGTCATTGTATTGTAAAGAATCTCATTATGATTTGCATTAAAATGACGGCGAAGTATTCTCTGGCTTTCATTCTGAATCATTTCGATATTAAAGCCGTCATCAGTTTTCAGAATAAAGAATTTCCAGCCGTTTTTAGTAACACCAAGGAATTCATAAGGAATTCGGTAAGTAAGGCGGCTGTAATCTGCTACGACAGATTCTTCATAAGGTGGAATTGAAACCGGCTCTTCAAAAATACCGTCTTCTGCGTTCAAAGGATAAAGCAGGGTCTGAATGTAATTTACGCCGGACTGAACTTTAGAATCTTCATCAACATAAGAAGAAAAATAATCCACCTGAATAAAAAGTCTGTAAGAAGACGGATCAGGCACAACTCCGTCTATTGCAAGATAGACATCTGAATTATCATTTATTCCTTTTACAAGAGGAATGTCTTTTTTAGAAACCGGAATCATATATTTTAAGAAACCGTCTGTAGAAAACCAGTAAACCATAGCGCCATCTGTAGAAGTGCTTACAACAACAAGTTCATCTTTTGCAGTGGTGTAGATATTTTTGATATAAGGAAAAGGTGTTCCTCCGGGGCCCTGCTGTCCCAGATATTCAACAAAAGAACCGTCGCGGGCAAAACGAAGGACTGTATGACTGTAAAGCATCAAATCATCTTCACTTTTTTCCTGACGGTCGCGGGGAATAGAACAGACTGCATAAATATATTTATTTGAATCTACGGCAATTTTTCCCGGATAATCAAAAGGATAAGAGATTTCATGATGAATGCTTTTATCAGCCCTATTGGAATTTGAAAAAAAGTCGGCAGTTTCTGCATCTTCATTATAAAAAAGAGTCAGAAGGTCGCCATAGGAATTCAATTCCATTATCTTTTTTGCTTCACCGTCCACAATGTAGAAAAAACCGTCCCTCATCTGTATTCCGAACTGAACGTTTCCAATGGAATTAAGATTTGCTGTGCTTAACTGCTCTTCAAACTTGCCATAAGAAAGATTAAAAAGTTCAATTTCACTGATAGACTGAACAGTTTCATTGCGCTGGCAGGAAATAAGGGAAAAGAGTATTAAAGTCAAAATAATCGGGAAGATTTTTTTCATGAAAATCATTATATATTTTTCTTGCCCTAAACACAATTATTATAGTAAATTTATTGTATATTTGTTATAATAAATGAAAAGGAAAATACGATGTTTATTGATAAAGTTCTTACCGCAATCTTTGGCTCACAGAACGACCGAGATGTAAAGGCACTCCGCCCTATCCTTGCAAAAGTTAATGAAAAAGAAGAATGGGCAAAATCACTTAAACCGGAAGAATTCCCGGAACAGACAAAGAATTTTAAAGAAAGACTTGCCGCAGGCGAAACTCTTGATGATATTTTACCAGAGGCTTTTGCCCTCTGCCGTGAAGCATCATGGCGTGTAATTGGAGAACGCCCTTTTGACGTTCAGATTATGGGTTCAATCAACCTGCATCAGGGTAAAATTACAGAAATGAAGACTGGTGAAGGTAAAACTCTGGTTGCAGTTGCCCCGGCCTATCTTAACGCACTTACAGGAAAAGGCGTTCACGTTGTAACTGTAAACGATTACCTTGCAGAACGCGATGCAAACAGCCGCCGTCCTATTTTTACATACCTTGGACTTACTGTAGGGGCAATTCTTTCTTCCATGGATAACGAAGCCCGCAAGGCCGCTTATGCCTGTGATGTAACATACGGTACAAACAACGAATTTGGTTTTGATTATCTGCGCGACAACATGAAGATTGACCTTAAAGATAAGGTTCAGCGCGGCTTTAACTACTGTATTGTTGATGAAATTGACTCTATTTTGATTGATGAAGCCCGAACTCCGCTTATTATTTCCGGTGCCGGAGAAGACGACACTTACAAGTACCACGAAGTTGATAAATATGTTGGAGAACTTACAGAAGTTGAAAAAGACCCTAAAACAGGCGAATATCCTGATGAAACAATGATGACACCAGAAGAACGTGCTGCAATTCAGGGTGACTACACAATTGATGAAAAGTCTAAGCGCGTTTCATTTACAGACAAGGGTATGCTTCATATCAATGAAATCCTTCACAAGCACAACCTTATTACAGGTTCCCTTGAAGACGAAGAAAACTTTGAGTATACCCATTACTTTACCCAGGCACTTCGCGCCCATCTGCTCTTCCACAATGATGTAGATTATCTTGTAAGAGATGGTAAGGTAGAAATTATTGATGAATTTACAGGCCGTGTTCTTGAAGGCCGCCGCTATTCAGACGGACTTCATCAGGCTATTGAAGCAAAAGAGCATATACGCATTGCCCAGCGAAACCGTACAATGGCAACCATCACATTCCAGAACTTCTTCCGTATGTACGATAAGCTTTCAGGTATGACTGGTACAGCCGCAACAGAAGCAGTTGAATTCAACAAGATTTACGGTCTTGATGTTGTTGCCATTCCTACAAACCTTCCTGTAGCCCGCAAGGACGAAAATGATGAAGTTTACCTGAACGAGCAGGATAAATGGGAAGCAATTGCAAAAGAAATTAAGACCGCTCATGACAAGGGACAGCCGGTTCTGGTAGGTACAGTTTCTGTAGAAAAATCTGAGCTTTTGAGTGCCCTTCTTACCCGCAAGGGAATCCGCCATGAAGTTTTGAACGCAAAGAACCATGCCCGCGAAGCTATGATTATTGCAGAAGCCGGTGCAAAGGGTGCCGTTACAATTGCAACAAACATGGCTGGTCGTGGTACCGATATTAAGCTTGGCGGTAATCCTGAATTCAGAGCCCGCAAACGAGCCGGAACTAATGCCACAGAAGAACAGTACAAGGCAGCCCTTGAAATTGAAAGAGAAAACTGGAAAAAGGACTACGAAGAAGTACGTGCCGCAGGCGGTCTTTATGTAATAGGTTCTGAACGCCATGAAAGCCGCCGTATTGATAACCAGCTGCGCGGTCGTTCGGGACGCCAGGGAGACCCTGGACGCTCTAAATTCTACATTTCCATGGACGATGACCTTATGCGCCTCTTTGGCGGTGAACGAATGAAGGTTATGATGAGCCGAATCGGTATGCAGCCGGGGGAACCTATTGACCACCCGTGGCTGAACAAGGGTATTGAAAAGGCTCAGCAGAAGGTAGAAGACCGTAACTTTGAAATCCGTAAGCATCTGCTTGATTATGATGACGTTCTTAATGAACAGAGAACTGTAATTTATCAGAATCGCGATGAAATTCTTGCAGATGACAATCTTTCTCAGCGAATAATGAATAATGCCACAGAAGAAGTTGAAGAAATGTTTGCCGTATATGAAGAGGCTGCAAGACATAACAAGAATTCTTCTGTCCCATTAAATGAGCTGAATGAAAAAATTCGTGAAGCATTTGGTGTTCAGCTTCCTGCAGACCAGCTTTCAAAAGAAGCCCTGCTCGCTCACCTTCAGAATGACATTACAGAAAAAGAAACTCTGGCCGGAAAAGAAAACCTTAATATGTTTATCCGCTACCAGTATGTACAGATTATTGACCGCAAGTGGCTTGACCAGCTGGAAACTCTGGAAGGCTTGAGGGAAGCAGTTGCACTGCGCTCTTACGGTTCAAAAAATCCTCTTACAGAATACAAGATTGACGGTTTTAACATCTTTGACCAGATGCTTGAAACAATCCGTAAGACTGTAATGTCGCGAGTATTCAAAGTAAGGATTCAGCTTTCGCCAGAAGCCGCAGAAGCAAGACGCAGAATGGCAGAAGCCCAGCAGAAGGGAATTAACGCACAGCACACAGAAGCAGGAAATACGGCCGCTGCAATGGCAGGTCGTTCAACTTCCCAGCAGCAGGCCGCCGTAGACGCTCAGCGCAGTGCCCAGTCTTCATTTAATGGTGACCAGGCCAGAAGACAGGCTGCAGGCAGTGCCATGAACCAGCGTTCACAGGGCGACAATATAACTGTCCGCCGCACGATGCCTAAAGTTGGCCGCAATGATCCTTGCCCTTGCGGAAGCGGAAAGAAATACAAGCAGTGTCACGGAAGATAATTAAAATATAAAAAAATTACCGTAGCTGAAGAAAAAGACTTCCGCTACGGTTTTTTATTTATCTGAAAAAATATAAATCACACCTTGCCAAAACGGTTCAAAGGCCAGAAACGGAAGACAGGCTTTCCAATGATATATTTCTTGTTTATATACTGGGGAGCCATCATGGAATAATACTGAACCGACATTTTATCAGAAGAAGAAAGTGGTTTCAGAGTCTGTTCGCTAGAATGGCGCAAGTCCAGGGAATTAAAGCGGTTATCTCCCATCATAAAATAGCAGTTATTTGGAATATACTGAGGATTTCCAGCCTCATCATTTGCAGGAAAGACCGGCATATTTCTTTCATCAAGAAGGCTCTGAATATACCAGTTAAGTTTTTCTGCATCAGCATAATAAGAATTCAGTTCTGAATCAGAAGAATAAGCAGAAGAAGATGTGCCGTTTGTAAACAGTTCAGCAAAACGCAGGGCAAGTTTTCCAAAGGTAATTTTTGTCATGACATTGAGGCGGAAGTTTGATTCTGCATACATGTCACGTACCTGGTCTTTTTGAGGAATCCAGGAAGTCATGAAATTTTCAAACCATTTTGCCCCGCCTTCCTGGGTAATCAGACGGCGTGAAATATCCTGAACATCGCGGAAAAGATAATACTCGAATAAATCAGGACTTGTGAAAGTTCCGTTCAGATTGTCCTTAAATGCAAGAGCTTCAAGACGAAGAGCAAGAGCGCGGGCCTGAACAGCGGCGGCATTCAGGTCGTAGGAGCGGCGCTCTTCTTCAAAGTCCAGCATGGCTTCATAGTCAGAAGAAGAAAGGGGAAATGTATGAACATTCTGGCGGATTTTTTGAGGAAGTCCCGAAAGATTCCACATTGCATATTTTGCATCAATTTCAGATGGCTTGAATTCATCGCTGGCAGAAGTGCGGGTGTAAAGAACCCCATCCTGCATAACTAACTGCTCACCCGGAAGGCCTGTAATTCGCTTTACAAGAGGGTCAGCCTTAAGTTCGCCGTTATCATCTTTATTCAGATTTACAGTCATAATTGAAAGCATGTAAATCAGCTGGGAAGTAACGGTTTTTACTTCTGATTTACGGTCTATTGTATAGTGAGGATTGCGCAGGACAATCGTGTCTCCCCTCTTGTACTTTCTGAAATCAGGAAGACCTACATCTGTAAGAGGAAATTTCGGGCCGCAGTCAATCTTGGAAACAAAGGCCCTGTCCTTTATTAAAAATGTCGGAACCATTGATTCCGAAGGAATTTCATATAACTGCAGGAAGAAAATCTGAAAAATCAGGATTGTAAAAATGGACCAGACAAGAGCGTCTACCCAGCCCAGGGCTTCAAATAAAATAAAAGCCCCTCCTTTGCGTTTTTCTTCTTTTGGCGCTACAGCCCAGCCCTGCACAATCTTTGTGTTTTTCTTTGGATAAAGGCAGCGGCTTGTAAAATAAGAAAGTACAAAAACTACAAACCAGAGAATAACTGTTACAACATCATACCAGAAAGGAGTTCCCTTATCGCCTGCCCTGCGTATAATAAAAGTGATGAAAAGCAGATATGGCAGATATTCAGTAAGTTTAATTACGACAAGAATCCGGCTTCCGTCTGTTTTAAGGAAAGTTTTAAAAACTGCAAAATAAACAAGCAGTGCGCAATAGACAAGTGCTATAGGAAAAGCAAGTGCTGAAATATCAAAATGAAGGGGAAAAAGAAGGAGGGTAAAAAGAAGAGCCGCTCCAAGGTTTATATAAGTTTTACAAAGCAGATTCTTAAATTCTTTTGTTGTATTCATAATGCAATTATATCAGTTTTATTTATGAATGTCATTCCCAAAGGATTCCCAGTAAGGAAGCGGCATTTTTTTCAAGGGCAAGGCAAAAATCTTCATAGTTTTCAACTTCATTCTGCCCCCGGAGCCGGAATGCCTCTCTATACACAGAATTTATTTCCAAAGGCAGGGTGTTTTCTTCTCCTTTTAAGGTCTGAAAAGGGGCATCAGTTTCCAGCAGAAGATTTTCCAGAGGAAGATTTTTTACACATTCAATCACTTTTTTGTTGTTATTTTTCATCTGTTTTCCAAAAGAAAAATATCCGTTAATTTCATGATTAAGAAGACTTTTTGCCTCGGAATATGGCCCCATAAAAGAATGAAAAAGAACTGCGGGGCATTTTTTTAAAAGCCTTGAATATTCAAAAAGTTTATGATTAGCCTTACGGCAATGCACCACAAGGGGCTTTTGAAAAGCAAGGGCAAGTTCAAGCTGAATCTGCCACATTTTTTCCTGAAGGGCTGCAGATTCTTTGAATTGAGGTGTAAAATAATCAAAACCGGCTTCTCCAATGGCATTTACTTTACCTTCCTTCAAAAGTCCTTCCAGAAAATCTGCTGACTGCAAAATGCTTTCTGTATTGGAAAAAAGTGCACTCTGGGGATGAAGGCCAAAAGAAAGGTAATAAGGGCCATGTTTTCCGTCAGAGTCCTTAAAAAAATCATACTGAACATTCCATTCACTTTCTGAATGAGCGCAGGTTATAGCCGCATAATCATCTTTTACAAGGGGAAGGCCACGTTCAAGGCATACAGGAAGATGAAAATGAGCATCAAAAATCATAAAAAACTCCTAATGTTATTTTTATTATATCCGAAAATATGAGTAATGTGGGAATTTTAAGTCACAGAATATCATTTTTAAGGTTTGCCACCAAACAGGGAGTAAAGAAAATGAAAAGTTACACACTTAAAAGCATTGGAAAAAACACAGACTACATGACAATCCTGCGCGAAATGGAAGACGGATTTGTTGTAAAAATCGTACGCGACATGGATGGTTACGAAGACGTTAAAACTGACTATATTTCTAAAGAACTTTTTGACAGCTGCATCCGCACTGGCTATCTTACAGAAATCACAGAAACTGTAAAACTTGCTGCAAATGCCTAAAGTTCTGAAATAAGAGCAACAGCTTCTGCAATCCTCTGGGCCTTTGTCCCGGGGGAAAGCCAGTTTATTTCAACACCTTTTTTCTGCATCATACGGAACCAGGTTTCCTGTCTTTTTGCAAACTGCCTTATGGCAATAAAAAGTTTTTCGTAAAGTTCATCCTTCGATTCTATTTTTCCCTGAAGATATAAAGAACAGAAGCGGTATTCAAGCCCAAGTTTTTCAAGTCTTTCCCAGGAAATCCCCTTATCATGAATCCCCTGCACTTCTTCTATCATGCCGTTTTCAAGACGTTCCTTTAATCTTATAGAAATATTTTCCCAGAGTTTTGGTCTTTCAAGGCTTGTTCCTATAATATAAGGACGGATATCGGGTCTTTGTATGGAAGTTGAATCAAAACCTTTTTTCTTAGCTTCAATTATTTCAAGAGCCTTAATTACCCGGTCTTTTTCCAGAAGGTCATTTTTTGTATGGAGTTCAGGCTGCTCTTTTAAAAGGCGGGCGGCAAGTTCTTCCAGAGGCCTTGCTTCAAGCTGAGCATGAAGTTCCTTATCTTCGGGCATGATTACAAGCTGATAGTCGCGGACAATGGCATCTATGTACATACCGGTTCCGCCTACAACTACAGGAAGTTTCCCCCTCGCAGTAATATCCTTAAAAACCCGGTAAAAGTCCTGCTGGTAATTGTAGACATTGTATTCAGCAGGAAGTTCAATAATATCTATAAGATGATAAGGAACAGGACGTCCGTCTACATTATATTCGTCCAAATCTTTTCCAGAACCAATATCCAGATAACGGTAAGTCTGGCGTGAATCAGCAGAAATAACTTCGCCATTAAAATGGTCTGCAAGGGCAACTCCAATAGAAGTTTTCCCCACGGCAGTAGGCCCCAGAACTATAAGGCAGTTATATTTTTCAGCAAAATTCGACATTCCGTTCTCCATTTTTTCAAAATCTTTTTACAGAACCTTACAGATTACGCATTTAAGATATTCACTTTTAGGGTAGCCCAAAAGAACAGGATGATCAGGGCCAGCCCCCCTTTTTTCCAGAATCTGAAGACGACGGTGGCTGTCCATGGCGGCATGCATAATCATATCGCAGAACATCTGGCTTTCCATAAAATGTGAACATGAGCAGGTAACAAGAATTCCACCCTTATTCAAAAGCCTCATTGCACGGAGATTTATTTCCTTATAGCCGCCATAGGCTTTTTCTATCATTTTTGCAGACTTTGTAAAGGCCGGAGGGTCAAGAATAATCACGTCAAACTTTTGATTTTCTGCCTCATACTTTTTAAGCAGGTCAAAAACATCAGCGCAGACAGCCTTCATAACGTGTCCGGCCTTGTTCAGAGAAATATTTTTTTCTACCATGTTTACAGCTTCCGGTGAAATATCGGCAGAAATAACTTCTTTTGCGCCGGCCTTAAATGCATTAAGGCCAAAAGCACCTGTATGGGTAAAGGTATCCAACACACGGCGGTTATGACAGAAAGAAGCGGCAGCCCTGCGGTTAAATTTCTGATCAAGGAAGTAACCGGTTTTCTGACCGTCTGCAATATCTACGCAAAGGCGGATTCCGTTTTCTACTATTATTATGCTGCTGTCTGCCTTGCCGTAAATCCAGCCGGAAACAAGAGGAAGACCTTCTTTTTCGCGGACAGAAGCATCACTGCGCTCAAAAATTGCATCGGGCTTAGAGATTTTTTTAAGTGCATCAAGAAGCGGTTCTCTGAAAACCTCGCATGAAAGGGAAAGGAACTGAACTACAAGAATAACTTTTCCCTCTTCTGTGCAGAATCTTTCACATATAAAACCCGGAATTAAATCGGCTTCTGCAAAGATAAGGCGGTATGAATCGGAAGAATCAAAATAAGCATGGCGCAAACCTGCCGCTTCACCTACCCTGTGTTCCCAGAATTCTTCTATATTTTCATAAATTTTTGAGGCATTTTCATTAGAAAAAATGCGAACGGTAATTTTAGACTTTTTGTTCAGGATTCCAGTTCCTAAAAATCCGCCTGCTTTTGAATAGACTTCAACGGCAGAACCGTCTTCCACACTGCATTGAGCTAGAGGCTCGTTTTTCCACTCATCTTTTTCAGTTTTTCTATGTTTAATATGTGATATTTCGTTATCAAAAACCCATGGAAATCCCTGCTGAATTTCTTTTTCTTCATTCTTATTTAAAAACACCTTTGGATAAATCATATTCCACCTTCAAATATAAAGATTATATGTAAAAATCATCTTTTCCACAATCCACAACATGGCAACTGCGTTCAGGGCAAACGCATTATAAAGTTTGCACATTTATATGGCAGTCGCCAAAAATCTCAAAGCCTTTTCAGCCTCGGTTTCACTGCCATCCATCAGATTTTACAGAGCTCTGCATTATAATGCGTCTGTCCTGTAAAAAGTGCGGGAACGGAACGAGATTGCAAGCGCATTATAATGCGTTTGCCCTACAACTGCATTATAATACAATTGCCCTTTCATCATTTGCACTGTATAATATAATCATGCTTTTTATATTTGACATGGGCGGTGTTGTAACAACAACCTTTCAGATGGATTCAATATACAAAAAACTTAACATCACAAAGGAAGATTTTTTTTCCATCTGCAATCTGAATGACAAAAATATCTGGGATAAACTTGAAAAAGGCCTTATACAGATTTCTGATTTCTGGCATGAATTCAACATGAGGGTCGGAAAACTTCAGAGGACTTTTTATGACGGAATACTTAATGTAGGTGATTTAATAAAACTTTCTCCAGAAAGCGACATTCAGGACATTCCAAAAGTTACCCACGACCTTTTCAGGCTTTATTTCCATCCCCAGATAAATGAAGAAACCGTTGAACTTATAAAAGCCCTGCGTAAAAAAAACAGGGTTGTATGCGGAACAAACACAATTCAAAGCCATTGGGAAAACCACATGGAACGTGGAGATTATTCTTACTTTGACCAGACTTATGCTTCAAACAAAATTGAAGCAGCTAAACCGAATGAAGACTTTTTCAGGCTGATTCTGGAAGCAGAAGGCTATAAGCCTCAGGATACATTTTTTACAGATGATAAAGAAGAAAACTGCGAAGCCGCAAGAAAAATTGGAATCAATGCAATACAGTTTTCCACAGCCCAGGCCTTAAGCCGGGAGTGGAAAAAATATATCTAGTTGCTTATCTGCCCCTGCAGCCTCTGATTCTGCCTTATTTCACTCTGAATGTCATAAAGGCCATCCAGAACGGCACTTTCCGGATAAAGAACATAAACTTCTTTTATAAGCTGTTCAGCTTCATCCAGACGGCCAAGGGCTTCAAGAATCATTGCGGCATTGTATCCGGCAACAAGCATGTTTGTATCTCTGTAAATCTGAAGGAACTGTTCATAACTTTCCTTAAGATAACCGTCGCGGGCAAGACCATCAGCAGCCTTTATTGCAGGCATTTTTGATTTATCCTGCATTAATTTTATAGATTTTCTTACTACATAAGGCTGCAAATCTCTAAGGATTTTTCTTGAAATATTTCTTAAGTCATATTCAAGAAGGCTGTAAGCAGAAGGAAGGGAAGATTTTTTGTCATATCTTGAAGAGCGTTCAGAAATTGAAGACCTGTCATAAGAAATGATTTTATTTGATTTGCTGTCTACAACCTGATAGCGGAATTCCATTTTTACACGACGGGTAAAATACTCTTCTGTGATATACTTTACAGTCTTTTTATCAGATGAAGAATCTGAAGATACTGAAATAATACCGTAGTTTTCATCATCATCTTCTTCCTCAACTTTCTTTCTGACAACTTCCTTTTCATCTTCAATATCAAAATATACAATTTCGCCAGTAAGATAAACATCTGCTGGGATTGCATTGCCATTATTCAAGGCAGTCTGCACTGCAGCGGCAGACACAAGCTGAACATAAGGAGATGTCATAAGGCCCTGTTCAATTTCATCATGAAAATAAGAAATACAGCGTCTTTCTTCTGGAGCAGAACGGTCAAACAATCTGAAAAAATCAGAAATTACAACCACAATACCGTTTGCAGGCTCATAAAGTCCGTAATAATCACTAGGCTTAAAAGGAAGTACGGAAATTGTTTTTGCGCCATTCAAATCAAGTTTAGCAGGACGCGTAACGTTTACAGTAAGTGTTGTTGCACATGAAAGTAGGACAGATATAAAAAAAGATATAAAAATAAGTCTGGATAAATTCTTCATGACTAGATTATAAATCGCCATGCCATTATAATCAAGCATTATGAAAACTGACGGAATTATCCTTGATATAGACGGAACAATCTGGAACACGACAGGAATTGTCGCAGGAGCCTGGAATATTGCAATAGAAAAGACTAATAAAAAGGCGGGAGCTTCCATTCCAGAAGTAAATGCAGAAATTTTACAGCAGCAGTTCGGTAAGCCCATGAATGTGATTGCAGACAATCTTTTTAAGGGAATTTCTGAAGAAGAAAGGGAAGAACTGCTTGAGATGTGCTGTAATTTTGAACAGCAGGCTCTTGAAGAAAATCAAAAAGACATTACCTACCCTGCTGTTATTCGAGTAATCAAGGAACTATCACAAAGTTTTGATATTTTTATTGTAAGCAACTGTCAGGACGGCTACATTGAACTTACGATGAAGAAAAACGGAATTGAAGAATATATAAAGGACTGGGAATGTTTCGGGCACAACGGAAAGTCAAAGGCAGAAAACATTAAGACTGTTGCCCTAAGGAATAAACTCAGTTTTCCTGTTTATGTAGGAGACACTCTGGGAGACCTGCTTGCCTGCCAGGAAGCAGAAGTTCCTTTTATCTGGGCAAAATACGGCTTTGGAAAAGAAATACCGGAAGAAAAAACTTCCGGCATTATAAATTCTTTTGAAGAACTGAAAGCGATTCTTGAAAACTAAAAGCTTCTATTCAATCTTAAAGCCTTCAATCATATCAATTACGGAATTTGCCGCAATTTTATTTTTCTGAGAGGCATTAGAAGCGGCTTCTGCAACCTTTTTCATCTGATTCATGCTTTCAGAAACCTGAACAGATTTTTTGTGACTTGATTCTGCTATATTTTTCAAATCTGCAATTTCCTTAAAGAGTTTGCGGCTTTCATTCTGCATATCTGAAGAAGCCATGGTAATTTCTGAAGTTGTCCTGTTTATGGTTTCCATAGTTCCTGCAATTTCACCAACAGCAGAACTTTCTTCTTTCATTCCATCCTGAACAGAACGCATCATGCTTTCAAGGTCTGCAATTTTTTCACCCAGAAGATCAAATGTCCTTGTAGAAACAGAAGAGGAATCTACAATATCCTGAACAAGACTTGTAATGTTATCCAAAAGCTCAGAAATACTGCGGGACTGATTTGCAGAAGTCTCTGCAAGGGCACGAATCTCGCTTGCAACAACACTGAAACCTTTTCCTGCTTCTCCTGCATGAGATGCTTCTATAGCGGCATTCATGGCAAGAAGATTTGTCTGCGAAGCAATTTTTGCAATTGCAACGTTTGCCTCATTCAGGCGGCTGGAAAATTCTGCAATCTGATTTACCTGTTCGGAAACTTTTGTAAGGGCTGTGCGGCCGGAATTTGATTCCGCAACTAAAACATTATATTCGCTGCAGATTTTATTAATATTTAAATCTACAGACTGAATATTGGCAGAAATTTCTTCTACTGCAGTTGTAGTAGACATAATGGCTTCTGTCTGTTTTGAAATTCTTTCATCAAGCCCTGCTATGTGCTTTTCTACAGAATCTACAATGCCAGTTATTGCCTCAGTTTTCTTGCTTTGAATATTTACGCTCAAATCAATTTCATTCATGGCAGAAGAAGATTCCGCAATGGAAGCAATGTGAGAATTCATTATGTTAAAAAGCTCGTTTCCGGTTTCTGAAAGTACACCCGTATTTTCCTTAAGCTGCTGAACCAGAGCCGCAAGACTTTCTATTACGCTGTTACAGCTGATTGCAAGAGTCTTTAGCTCTTTTCCGCCTTTTTCAGGAATATGAGCAGTCAGGTCTGCTTCTCCCTGAGAGATTTTTTCCATGGAAGAAGATATTTCTTTTAGTGCATTAAAAATCAGACCTGTAAAAATCCATACAATCAGAGCACCAATAATAACTGCAAGCAATGCAATGATTATAAGGTTTATCTGCCGTCTTGAAGTTTCTTCTACAAGAGAATCGACTTTCACATCACATCCAATCAATCCTACAATTCTTCCAGAAGAATTTCTTATTCCCTGATATGTGCTTATCTGGTAGCCCCAACCATCCTGAAATTCAATATCAGAAACGGTTCTTATTCCTTTATCGTATGCTTCAAGAGGAGCCTTTCCCCAGGAAGCAAGGTCTTCTTCTGCACCTAAATCAGAAAAGTTTTCCTTATCACTAGGGTCGCAGCTGCCGTCTATAACATAAACCCACTTTCCGTTAGAAAGTCTTGTCATTGTATAAAGATAACTGCAGCCGGTCTGTTTTTTTAAATCCAGCATCCAGAGCCTTAATTCATCATAATAAGAATCAGACTTATCCATTTTTTTTACAAAAGCTTCAAATTCATTCCCATTAATATGTTTACTGACATTATCTACAATCGGCTCACCTATAAGGCTTGCACAATAACGGGCTGTAGACTTGATTCCAGAAACAGAAAAAATTGTGATTATTGTTACAGCAAGAATCAAAAATATTCCAAAAGAAATAATAAAGCGGCTACGCAAAGATTTGAACATAAAAACTCCATTAAGTCAGTTTTTGTATGACTTGAATTCTCATTAATTTTACACTATGTGATGATGATTTTCCAGAAGAACTTCTATAATTTTTCGTTTTATGTTATAATTCTACAGTAAAAAAAACGAGATGATTCTTCGTGCTTTTACCTCCGGTTTATACCGCTGTTATTTCATATCTGATTTCGCGATGATTCTGCGAAAAAAGAGGTTTATATGAACATTGTTGTAATGGGTGCCCAGTGGGGCGATGAAGGCAAGGGAAAAATCGTTGACTACCTTGCACAGGATGCTAAATACGTTGTTCGTTTTGCGGGCGGCGCAAATGCAGGTCACACAATTGTTGTTGATGGCAAAAAATATGCCCTTCATCAGGTTCCGTCTGGAATTCTTTACCCGGAAAAATCAGTTTTCCTTGGAAGCGGTATGGTTATTGACCCAGAAGCCCTTTTTAAGGAACTTCAGATGCTCAAAGACAACGGCATTAACTGGGAAGGACGCGTATTTATTTCTGACCGCGCACATCTTACTCTTCCTGGCTACCGCGAAATGGATAAGAGCCGCGATGCAGCCCGAAAACGCCCGATTGGTACAACAGGACGCGGAATTGGAACTACATATTCCATGAAATCAGAACGCGACGGTATCCGCCTTGCAGACCTTGACTGGGATGAAAAGTGGAATGACCTTGAAGATGAAGATAAAAAATTCCTGGAACAGTATAAAGACCAGCTTATTTCCATGCGCGTAAACATTGCCGCAAAAATGTACGAATTCCGCAATGACAACATTCTTTTTGAAGGTGCTCAGGGAGCCATGCTCGACCTTGATTCAGGTACATATCCTTATGTATCTTCAGGTGCAAGCTGTTCTGCTGGTGCCGCTACAGGTTCTGGAATTGGTCCTAAGGCACTGGACAAGATTTACGGTGTATTCAAGGCTTATGAAACCCGAGTAGGAAACGGCCCTATGCCTTCTGAATTTGATGCAGACACAGAAGGCGAACTCTGCGACTATGTCCGCAATACAGGAAATGAATTTGGTGTTACAACAGGACGCCCTCGCCGCTGCGGTTATCTTGACCTTGTAGCCCTGCGCTATGCCTGCCACGTAAACTCAATTGACAACCTGGTTCTTACTCACCTTGATATTTACGATGACATGAATGAAATTGAAGCCTGCGTTGCCTACAACATTGACGGAAAAATCGTAACAGACTTCCCTGCTTCAATTCCAGATTTGAACAAGGCAAAGCCGGTTCTGCAAAAGTTTGCAGGCTGGAAGCAGTCTATTAAAGAATGTACTTCTTACAAGAAACTTCCAAAGGCTGCCCGCGACTACGTTGAGTTTATAGAAGACTTTACAGGAACAAAAGTTGGTATTGTATCTGTAGGTGCAGACCGCAACCAGACATTTGTCCGCGAAAAAATCTGGCGTTAGTAAAAGTGCCCCTTTCCTCGTCCTGCCGGACAGACGGACGGGGCCTTCTTTTTAAGGAGATGCAGTGAAAAGAAAGTTTATTCTTCATACTCTAGCTTTAATTCTTTTCACTGCATTATTTTTTTCCTGCGCCACAAGCAAGCTTTCGGAAGAAAAAAATCAGGAAGCCGAAGCACCCTCCCCCACACCACAAATAACAGACGAAGATAAGGAATCTTTCCTCTCAATAACTTTTGCCGGCGACATAATGGCCCACACTCCAAATCACAAAATTTCAAGTTATGATAAAATCTGGAAGGATGTAAAACAATATATAGAAGATTCAGATTTAGCACTTGCCAATATTGAATCTCCCATAGACAGGACAAAAGAAGTCGCCTCTTATCCTAACTTTAATCTGCCTGAAAGCTATGTTCAGGCAGCAATAGATGCAGGTTTTGACGCATTTTCCCTTGCGAACAACCATTCCAATGACCAGGGAGCAAGCGGAATTGCACAGACAATCATAACATCAGAAGATTTGGTGAAAAAAAATGAGGCAAAGGGAAAACAAGTTTATTTTTCAGGACTCAGGAAATCTACAGAAGAGTCTTATTCCTATAATCTCATAGAAAAAAAGGGCTGGAAAATCCTCTTTCTTCCTGTCACAGAAATTTTGAATTATCCTTATAAAAATCAGTGCATAAATTTTGTTCATCATACGGAAAAAGAGAGAAAAGAATTTATTGAATTCTGCAAAAAACTTAGGAAAGAAAATCCCTGCGATTTATTTATAATCTCAATGCACGCAAACGAACCTGAATACACAAGAAACATTACCCGTCATCAAAAAGAATATTACCATGCCCTGCTGGAAGTTTGCGATGTTGTCTGGGCCAACCATGCCCACATAATAAAAGACAGGGAAATTGTAAGGGATGAAAAAACAGGCCGCGACAAACTTATAATGTACGCAAACGGAAACACTATAAGTGCCCAGAGAACACGCCCGGAACTGGACTCTAAAAACCCGATTGGAGAAAGGGATAATACAGGAGACGGACTTTTATATCAGGTAACGTTTTCAAAAAGCAGTAAAAAATGCTATAATGAAAATGGTGAATGTGAAGAAGCGGTAAAAATAACTTCAGCAAAACCGATTTTTATAACAACGTATATAAACACCGCCTGGGAATTCGTTATAAAGCCTCTTAATCAGGAATTTGTTGATTATCTGCAGGAGGCTGGAAGAAGTGACTGGAAACAGTACATTGAGCGGCGAATAAAAATAAATAATGAATACACAAAGGATATTACAACATGGCAGTAGATTATAAATCGCTCCCGGTTTATGCACAGAAACAAAAAATTCTGGAATGTCTGGAAAACAATCAGGTTGTGATTGTTGAAAGCCCTACGGGTTCGGGAAAAACAACTCAAATTCCTGTAATTTTATATGAAGCAGGATATGCAACAAACGGCATGATTGGTGTAACTCAACCCCGCCGCATTGCAGCACTCAGCGTTTCGGAGTTTATCTCAAAACAGCTTGGAACTTCCTATCCGGGGCTTGTGGGCTATAAAATGCGTTTTGAAGACTTCACAAATGCAGACACCCGCATAAAAATCATGACAGACGGCATCTTGCTGCAGGAAATGAAGCTGGATCCCTGGCTTTCAAAATACAGCGTTCTTATGATTGATGAAGCCCATGAACGCAGTCTGAATATTGACTTTGTCCTGGGGCTTGTAAAGAGAGTCTTAAAGGAAAGAAAGGACTTTCACGTAATTGTAAGTTCGGCCACAATGAATACTCAGGCTTTCTCTGACTATTTTGGCGGAGCACCCATAGTTTCAATTGACACAATCACCTACCCTGTAACTGTAATTTACGACCCGATTGAAGGGGGAATTACGACATCTACACAGGCCGGCTGCGACAATATTCTCAATAAAATAAGAAATACTGTAGACCGGGTTCTGGATAATGATGATGACGGAGGAATCCTTATCTTCCTTCCTGGTGAAAAAATCATCAAGGACTGCGTGGATAACCTTTCCCGCGCACCTTTTGGCCGCCGTCTTCATATTCTTCCTCTTTACGGAAGGCTTTCAAAAGAAGAACAGGAAAGGGTTTTTGAACAGGCTCCGGCAGGCAGGCGTAAGGTCGTTATTTCCACAAATATTGCAGAAACATCAGTTACAATCAGTGATATTACAACCGTAATTGATTCAGGACTTTGCAAACTGAACTTTTACAGTCCGCGCACTTTTACTTCCAGTCTGATTGAATCTCCTATTTCAAAGGCTTCCTGCAATCAGAGAAAAGGACGGGCTGGCCGTACCCACGAAGGCACCTGCTACCGCCTTTACAGCCGCCGCGATTTTGAATCTCGACCGGAATATACAACAGAAGAAATTTACCGTACGGATTTAAGCGAAGTTGTGCTTAGAATGGCGGAACTTGGCATTACGGATTTTTACGGCTTTGATTTTATTGCAAGCCCTGGGCAGGAAGGAATCATTGGTGCCGTAGATACCCTGAACATGCTTGGGGCATTGGACAGCGACCACACACTTTCTTCCATCGGAAAGATGATGTTTTACTTCCCGCTGGAACCTAGAATCAGCCGAATAATTGTTGAATCAATAATGCGTTTCCCTGACTGTATGGAAAACGTTCTGATTGCAGCCTCTTTTCTTTCTGCAAACTCGCCTTTTATTCTTCCTCCAAACGAAGAAATGGAAGCCAGAAAAGCCCATCACCGTTTTCAGGATATTCAGGGTGATTTCTGTACCTACCTGAATGTTTACCGCGCATACAAACAGACAGATAACGTAGAAAAATTCTGTAAGAAAAATTATCTGGACGAACGCGTTATGGCTGAAATTGACAACATCAAAATTCAGCTTACAGAAATAGTCGGCGACAAGATGGGTATTCCTATTGCAAACAGAAGCGGAGACCTTTCTGATTACCTCTGCTGTATTGCCGCCGGAATGATTCAGTTTGTCTGCGTAAGAACCGGCCGCGAAAGCTACAGGAGCCTTACGGCAGACCACATCTGCATTCACCCGGGCAGCGTAATGTTCCGTCAGAATCCGGTATTTATTGTTGCAGGAGAAATTGTAAGGACAAGCAGGATTTTTGCAATGAGCGTTTCACCGCTGACCCGACCTCTTTTAGATACAATTTCACCAGACCTTTACGAAAGGCTTATTGCCTGCAAAAAGGGCGGTGATATTGAAAAAGAAGCCAGAAGGCAGTCTATGGCAGCAGAAAGGGAAAAAGCCCGGGCTGAAAAGGCAGGAAAGAAAAACAAATCTTCTAAGGATGCTGGAGCAAAGGCTACGGCAAATGCAGATACAGCCCTTTCTCTTGGCGGATTTCTCTTTGAAACCAAGAAAATCAAAGGTAAAAAGACTGCCCTTCTTCCGCTTGATGTCTTCCTGCAGGCTCTTTCTGCCGAAAGCGACAAAAAGAAACTTGCCGCCTGCGGGCAGTTAAAAGGTGTAATTATCACTCACGACGGAGGAAGTCTCTTAAACGGAGAAAAGCTTTCCCTTATAACTTCAATTGCTCAGGAAATTGACCTGAGGCCGCTTGCAGAAAAAAAATGGAACCGCAAGATGAATGTAGATGTAAATAACCAGCTTCAAAAAGAACAGCTCATTGATTCCCTTGAATGGATTTTGCACACTGCAATTGCAAAGCAGAAGGGAAAGGAATACGGTTTTATTACACTATATAATAACGGAAACGGAAGTTACTGGTTTAAGGTTTCAAGAGGATTTTCTACAGCATTGATGGAAAGTCATGCAAGTCTTGAAAAACTGATTGAAGAAAATGTGGAATTTTCTGCAGAAGAAAAGGAGCGCATAAACAAATCTCTGGCACTGGTAAACAAACTTTACGAGTAGGCCCGGGCCGGCAGGACACCGGCGGCCTTACACGGCGGACAAGCTAAAAAAAGGGCCTTACTTAGGTGGACAAGCTAAAAAAACGCTCGCGCGTTTTTTTTTAACGCTTTCCAATTTATCACCGGCCGCCTCCCGGCGGCCTTACTCATCCTCGATTTCAAGCATTTTTTTGATGCGGGTTCTGATGCCGGAGTTTGTTTTTTTATCGGCATAAAGTTCCCGCATTTTGCTTTCTGCCGAAGCAAATTTATTTGTTTTATAAATATCAAGGCCAAGCCCGATTGTAGTTGCATCCTTTGACTGCAGGTACTTTAAGCAGACTTCTTCATACTGAGGCCTTTTGTATTTTGCAAGTTCTTTTCCGATTGCATGACGCAAATCTTTTCTGCGGTCGTCTTCCAGACAGGTGTTTGCAAGTTCCAAAATCTCTTTTTCGCCAACCTTTCCGTCAATCAGCAGAACTTCAATAACCTTCTTTTTACTAGAATCCCCCACCTTTTTATCCGTAACCTGGGAAATAAGAAAGTCATTTCCCTCTTTTGTATCAAGTGCACCCAGAGTTTTTATGGATTCTTCCTTTATAACTTTTTCACTGTCATTTTTAGCCCTGTAAACAAGGAAAGGCACAGCATCTGTAAGTTTCATTTCTTTTACAGCCTTAATTGCTTCCTGCCTTACCCTCCAGTGTTCATCCCTTATTCCCTGAATAACAGTTTCCTTAGCTTCTGTAACATCGGGATAATGCAAAAGCCCCTTTATAACATACTGACGAAGATTCGGATCATTTGCAGTAAAGGCATTAATCAGAACCGGGACAGATTCCTTTTTTTCCATAAGGCCAAGGGATTCTGCCGCATACATTCTTACAAAAGAATTTTCATCTTCATCTTCCAGAACATCCACAAGATAGTCCCAGGTTTCAACGGCGTGCATTTTTCCGCTGGTTCGCATTAAAATCTGACGCTGAGCATCGCTCAAATCATCACGATTCATGTATTCCATTAAAAAGACTGCTTCATCAGCCCCGCCAATTTCTCCCAAAGCCGCAATGGCATCATTAAAATAGTTTTCATTTTCGCCTTCGATTAAAGAAATAACCGCAGGAATGGCAGCCTTTGTTTTTACAGCAGAAATATACTGGAAGCAGGCCTTTACCACAGCCCCGCTTTCATCATAAGGGTCATTTAAAAGATTTACGGCATAATCTTCCAGACAGGGGTCTTCCAGTTTTGTAAAATATGTAAGGATTTTTTCTTTTATAGTATTGTTTTTTGCAGTCTGAAAAACATCATAGAGTTCATCAGAAAAACGAGGGTCTTCATTTTTTATCAGATTATCAACAAGTTCAGAAATTTCAGAAGGAATTCCGTATTTTATTGTATTGCGGTATTCTTCAGCAGTATTTTCGTTTTCGTCCTTCTCTGCGGCGGCGGAAACTTTTTCAGAATCTGCTTTTTTAGGACGCTTGGCAGCAGGAACCTGGGAAATACCGCCTTTAGAAGCTTTGGATTCAGGGATAGACTCTTCTTCAGCTGTCACAGAATCAGGCTCTTCCTCTTCAACATCTTCAGAATCTTCGTCATCTTCCGAAAAAAGTGCTTCATCAGGGACTTCCGTTTTCTCCTTTTCAGAAACACCGTCATCCGGCATATCAAGCTGAAAGAGAGGATCCACGGTTAAATCTGTCTCCCCGTCCAGTCCCACATTCTGCGCAAAAAGGGAAAAAGAAAAAATAAAAGTCAAAAGCAGAAGAAGTTTTTTCATATTAACCTTCATAATCACACACCCTCATGGAATTTGTCAAGAAAATCTGTTTTGTACTGCTGGAAGCGGTCTTCATCTATAGCAATGCGGATTTCTTTGAGCATTTTATTCAGGAAATAAAGGTTATGATAGCTTGCAAGGATGGAACTCAGGATTTCCTGTTCCTTAAAGAGATGGCGCAGGTATGATTTTGAATAAGTGCGGCATACCTTGCAGTCACACTCAGGGTCTACGGGGCCAAAATCGTGAATCCAGCGTTCCTGCTTTATGGAAAGCATTCCCTGGCGGGTAAAATATGAGCCGTTACGGGCATTTCGCGTCGGCAGAACACAGTCAAACATATCAATTCCCGCTTCTACGGCATCAAGAATATATTCAGGAGTTCCGATTCCCATTACATATTTAGGCTTATCTTCCGGCAGGAAAGGCACTGTATAATTCAAAAAGCGCTTGAATTCTGCAGGAGGCTCCCCTACGCTAAGTCCGCCGATGGCAATTCCTGCCCACTCCATTGAAGATACAAATTCCGCACTTTTCTGACGCAAATCTTCAAAAAAGTTTCCCTGCACAATCGGGAAAAGCAGGCCTTTATAGCCTTTTTCACGCTGGATTTCCCATTCCTTGCGGGCACGCAGCAGCCAGTCACTTGTAATTTTAAGTGCCCTCTCCGCCTCCCTGCGCTCCACTCCCCAGCCAGAACAGACATCCAGCTGCATCTGAATATCTGAATTAAACTTGGTCTGTGTCTGGACAACATTTTCAGGAGTAAACATGTGGTAGCTGCCGTCTATATGGCTCTGAAAGCGAACACCTTCTTCTGTAATTTTGCGCAGTTTTGAAAGGGAAAAGACCTGAAAACCGCCCGAATCTGTAAGAAAATTCTTTTTCCACTGGGAAAATCCGTGAAGTCCGCCCGCCTCTGCAATAAGGTCAGCCCCCGGGCGCAGAAAAAGATGATAGGTATTTGCAAGGATAATATCAAAATCAATTTCTTCCAGAAAATCCTTTGGAATTGCCTTTACGGTTGCGTTTGTACCGACCGGCATAAAAACCGGAGTCCTTACATCTCCATGAGGAAGATGCAAAGTTCCCGTGCGGGCTTTTCCGTCTGCGGATTTATGCTTTATGTCAAAATATTTTAAAACTTCACTCATTATAAGCTCCTTGCCTTGAATTTTAGGTTCTGGAATAGCGCAGCAAAATTACGCTTGCAATAGTATAGAATATAACAGGGAACCAGGCCCCCATAAAAGGCGAAATATATCCATGTTTAGCAAACACCATAGTTACCATCATGGTAACATAAAAAAGAACCGAGGCACTGATGCAGGAAGCAAGACTTATAAGAAGCACATTTTTCTTTGTTTTTCCTGTCAGCCCGATAGAAAGAAAAACTACGATAAAAACAATAAAAGGAAAGGCAAACTTTTTGTAGTATTCCGAAAGCTGTTCGTGGTAAGGAAGTCCTGCTTTTTTCAGATGGTCAATATACACTTTTGCATCTTTTGCAGAAACGGACTGAACATCAACATTTGTCTTTCTGAAAATTGTATATGATTCCGTAAGCTGCTGAGTATAGGCTGCCTGAACAGAAGAAGTCTTAAAGCCCTGACCGTCTGGAGTATACTGAATTGCTCCCTGCAAATTCCAGCGTTCTTTTTCTTCATCCCAAAAAGCTGTAGAAGCATATATAATAGAAAGAAGAGTTTTATCTTCATCACGAAAAACAAAATAGGCATCAGATAATTTCTTAGTTGATTCAATATAACGTCTTGCCTTATAGATAATTTTTCCATTTTCGGAAAGAACAATGACGTCATTATTATTTTCATTTGTTACTTTTTTTAGCAGCTGATCCTGTAATGTCGTCTTTTTTTCATAAGTAGAAACAACATATTTATTTTCAAAGGCAAAAAGTCCGAAAGAAAGCAGAACTGAAAGCAAAAGAACAGGCAGAGTAAAGCGGAAAAGCGATACACCGGAAGCAAAAAGAGCCTCCAGTTCATTATTGGCATACATATCACTAAGACTGTAAGAAGTAGAAAAAAGGATTGCAACAGGAACTGCATACCAGATTGTTTTTGGAACATAATAAAGCATGACCATCACAATATCTTTTACAGTTACATTATTCTGAAGATAAGTGGCAATATGCATAAAAAGATCAACCAGATTAAGTACAAGGGCAAAAAAAATCATAGCACCAAAGAAAAGAGGAATAATCTTTTTATATAAATAAATGACAAGTTTCATAAAACTACTTTTTAATCAAAATTATAAGGAAGAGCAAGGCAAAAAATCCGATTACAAAATTCGGAATCCAGATACACCAGAAGGCATTCAAGCCGACTCTCTGAACAAAAAGCTGACCCATAATCTGCATTGCCCAATATAAAACGCAGACGACAAGACCAAGAAAAAGGCCAATAGTCTGACCATTATGTTTTCCAAATAAAAAGGCAATGGAAAAAGCAAAAATTGCAAAGAAAATTGACCCGAAAGGCAGGGAAAACTTTTTATGATATTCCATTATCCAAAGATTCAGCCGTCTTTTTAAGGAAGTATCTTCCTGTGCATCCTGCTTCATCTTCTTTATAGTTTTTGTAAGGTCGTAAGTTGTCATTTCTCTGGCAGAACGGGATGTATTGCCTAAGAGTGTTGTATCAAATATGTTTAAAATTGAATTCTTAGACTTCATTACATCATATTTACTGCGGTTATTCTTACTGATTGAAAGGACTGTGGAATCATTCATATCAAACTGCATAAGGACTCCTTCACTTTTTGCCCCTTGCAGGGTAGACTTTCCAGCAAAAATCAGGCGGTCCTGCTCATTATTTGAATCAAAAATAATAAGGTCAGAAACTGAATTACCTTCCACTTCACCTATAACAACATTTGAGGAATCCAGAGATTTTACACTGTTTGATTCCAGTTCAATAGTTGGCGTGGAATTCATAATTTCCCTCATAAGTCTTCCGTATTTTATCTGACCAAGAGGAAGCAAATAATCATTAACAAAAAAAGAAGCAATTGAAATGATTAAGCCCAAAATTGCGGTAGGAAGAAGAATCCTAATAAAAGAAAAACCTGCCGCCCGGAAAATAAGGATTTCGTTGTTACTCATCATGCCGCCAAGGCTCATCAAAAAACCAACCAGAGTTGCAAAAGGAGAAGACTGGGCAATTATAAAAGGAAGACTGTAGAACATGATTCGCATTACATCCTTAAAGGGGGCCGATTTTGCCAGCAAATCTTCTACAGTCAGCAGAATCTGATTTACAAAGAAAATCATAAAAAAGAAAAGAAAACTTACAAGAAAGTAGAGAAACAAATCCTTGAAAATATATTTTATAAGGATATGATTTTTAAGTTCTCCTTTCTTAAAAACTTTAACCTGAATAAAATTATGAGCCTTTATAATATGGCTTACAAGAGGCAGGGCTGCAAACCAAAGTCCAATTTTTTTGAGAAAAAAAATTATTTTTTTATTCAGCTCATGAAGTGTCATTTTGAAGAGGCAACTCCGGTAGAAGAAAGGCCTGTTGCGGCAACTCCTGTAGAACCAAAACCGCCGCTTCCGCGTTCTGTAGCAGAAAGTTTTTCTGCAGGTATAAAAGCAGCCTGAGTTACAGGGGCAATAATAATCTGAGCAATGCGGTCTTTATCATGCACAATAAAATCTTCGTTTCCAAGATTTATAAGAATGATTTTTAATTCGCCGCGGTAGTCGCTGTCTATAGTGCCTGGTGTATTCAATACTGTTATGCCGTTTTTTGCCGCAAGACCGGAACGCGGACGAACCTGAATTTCATACCCTTCCGGAATTTCAAAAAAAAGCCCGGTTGGAATCATGGCAAATTTTCCCTTTTCTATTTTTACGTCAGAATCTATGCGGGCACAGATGTCTGCACCTGCAGCACCGCTTGTCTTATATTCAGGGATAACAGCACCATCTGAGGCAATACACTTTACGTTTATTTTATTCATATATGGTGATTATATCAAAATGTTGGTAAATATGGAATAAAAAAAGATTCCCCGGTCAAGCCGGGGAATGACATAAAATCGTCCGAACAGACCAGGGAATGACAAGCCGACTATCGGAGAACCGTTAAAAAGCAAGCAGTCAGCTTTGCTTCAGCTCAAAGGCAAGCTATGCCTGCCGGCTTTTCATTAATTCTCAAGAGCGTCAATGTAGCTCAGGTTCAGTCTTCCCTGCTTGTCTACTTCGAGCAGCTTAACAGGAATTACCTGACCTTCTTTAAGAACGTCAGTTACCTTGTTTACACGCTGCTTTGAGAGCTTTGAAATGTGACAGAGTCCTTCTTTTCCAGGAAGGATTTCTACAAAGGCACCAAAGTCCATAATGCGCTTTACAGTTCCCTGATAGATTGTTCCAACCTCTGGATCTTCTGTAATGCCCTTTACAGCCTTTTTAGCAGCCTCAGCATTCAAACCGTTCTTAGAGTAGATTGTTACAGTTCCGTCGTCTTCAGTGTTGATTGTTACATCATACTGAGCACAGAGAGCCTTAACATTCTTTCCGCCTGGTCCAATGAGAGCGCCAATCTTGTCTACAGGAATCTTCATTGTAAGAATCTGTGGAGCGTTCTTAGCAAGTGGAGCCGGCTTGTCGATGCACTTCTCCATGATTGAGAGGATGTGGAGACGACCCTGACGAGCCTGTTCCATAGCCTTCTTCATGATTTCAGTTGTTACACCGGCAATCTTAATATCCATCTGGAAGCCTGTAATACCGTCTTTTGTTCCGGCTACCTTAAAGTCCATATCACCAAGGTGGTCTTCTTCACCAAGGATATCGCTCAAAATCTTATAGCGGCCATAAGGATTATCTCCCTCTGGTTCTGTGATAAGACCCATAGCAATACCGGCAACCATCTTCTTCATTGGAACGCCGGCAGCGAGCATACAAAGTGTACCACCACAAGTAGAAGCCTGTGATGAAGAACCGTTAGATTCCATGATTTCAGAAACTACACGGATTGTGTATGGGAATTCTTCGCGGCTTGGAACCATAGCTGCAAGTGAGCGGCGGGCAAGGTTACCGTGACCAATTTCGCGGCGGCCTGTTGTAAGCTTACCTGTTTCACCAACTGAGTATGGTGGGAAGTTATAATGGAGGATGAAGTGCTCGCTTCTGTCTCCATCGATATCGTCATAAGACTGTTCGTCCATTGCAGTACCAAGAGTACATACAGCAAGAGACTGTGTTTCACCACGAGTGAAAAGTGCGCTTCCGTGTGGAGTTGGCAATACGTTTACTTCGCATGTGATAGGACGGATTTCATCAACCTTACGGCCGTCAACACGAATGCCATCGTCCAGAATAGACTTACGGAGCAGTTTGTACTGAATGTCATCCATCAAAGTACAGAAAAGTTTTGCCTGAATTGGGTCAGAAAGCTGTTCAGCATATTTTGCAGCCAAATCCTTCTGAACCTGTGCAATTGCCTTACCACGGCTAATTTTGCTGTCTTTGAAGCAGGCTTCTTTCAAAAGTGGAGTTGCTTCAGCCTCAATAGCCTCAGCATTTTCCAGAGTTACATCAAGAGGATTCAAAGGAAGCTTTTCCTTACCGGCCTTCTTTACGAGTTCTTCCTGGAGCAGACACATATCAGTAATGAACTTCTGAGCGCGTTCCAAAGCTCCAAGCATCAATTCCTCAGAAACTTCGTTAGCACCACCTTCTACCATTGTAAAGCCGTCTTTAGTTCCGGCAACAACGATTTCAAGGTCGCCCTTTTCAATCTGTTCGAATGTAGGGTTGATAATGTATTCACCGTTCAAATATCCAACACGGCAGGCAGCAACCGGACCGTGGAATGGAATATCAGAAATACAAGTTGCAGCAGAAGCGGCAATAACAGCAAGAATATCCTGAGTATGAACACCATCGCAAGAAACACAGGTTGGAACAATCTGAAGTTCGTGACCAAAAGATGGCTCAAAAAGCGGGCGCATAGGGCGGTCAATAAGGCGGCTAACCAGAATTTCCTTGTCCTTTGGCCTTCCCTCTCTCTTAACAAAGCCACCAGGAATCTTTCCGGCAGCATAGAATTTTTCGTTATACTCAACAGTTACAGGCACAAAATCCTGACCTTCCGTTACAGCAGACGAAGCACAAATAGTTGCAATAATAGCGGCTCCGCCCCACTGAGCGTAAACACATCCATTAGCCTGTTTACCGATTTTTCCAGTTTCAAGGATGAGATCGGCATCTCCAAGTTTGTAGGTTACTCTTTCTACAGACATCATTTTTCTCCTACACACGTCACTACATCCGACGCGTGTTTTTTTCTATATAAGAAGAAGTAAAATCTTCAGATTTTAGTTCTTTCTTTACAAATGCGACGTTTATAACCGCGCCATCTGAGCGGTTATAAACTCGTCGGTATCTTTAGATACCATTTATTAGTAAAACTAATATTCTTAATTAAGGAGGGGGAAGACTCCCCCTCGCTTCAGCCCGCAAGCGGTCTTCCGCTACCCTCTCTCCTAGGGGGGAACCAACGATGTTGTTTCCCCCCTAAAACCCCCGTAAAAATACGCAGATATATAATTTTAATCTATAAATACATAATAATCAATGGAAGATTTTTGAAGATTTTGAAGGAAGCAAGAGTTTTTTACATTTTTTTTAAGATTTTTTTCCAATTCTTTTCCTTTTTTGATATATGCCGGCAATATTATATATAGAGACTCTGGTGAAAACTGAAAAGCGGGAATACATGAAGGCGGGTGCGTGAGGTGCGAGGTGCGAGGTGCGGGGTGTGGGGTGTGGGGTGTGAGGTGCGGTGCGGGGCACGGTGCGAGGGCTGCAAAATGTGAGGGATTCACATAGGATACAAAAAAGAATGGGTTCTATGTGAAAATAAGGCGCAGTAAGTGCAATCTGTGCACCGGGCTCCTTGCATTTTTCCCATAGGATGCCCCCAAAAAGGCACTCTATGGGAAACCAAGCCACTGTAAGGGGCATTTGCACACAGGCTTCCCCTGCGACTTTCCCATAGGATGTCAAAAAGAAGAACTTCTATGTGAAAATAAGGCGCAATAAGTGCAATCTGTGCACAGGGCTCCTTGCATTCTTCCCATAGGATGCCCCCAAAAAGGCACTTTATGGGAAACCAAGCCACTGTAAGGGGCATTTGCACACAGGCTCCCCCTGCGACTTTCCCATAGGATGTCAAAAAGAAGAACTTCTATGTGAAAATAAGGCGCAGTAAGTGCAATCTGTCCACCGGGCTCCCTGCCTTTTTCCCATAGGACGCCCCAAAAAAGGCACTCTATGGGAAACCAAGCCACTGTAAGGCGCATTTGCACACAGGCTCCCCCTGCGGTTTTCACATAAAATATTCAAAAGGAGAAGAAAAATGCAAATGGAACTTATTCCACCAGACACATTGACTGCCCAGTTGCAACAAAGACTCTTGATATTGAAGGAGGCACAGACCCAGCTCACGCGAAATGTAAAGAATCAGCCAGGCGGACATCTGCGTGTATCACAAAAAGCCAATAGCCGGCCCCAATATTATCATTACACAAGTCCTGATGACTTAACAGGAAAATACATCTGCAAGAAAAATATCAATTTTGCAAAAACGCTTGCACAGAAGGATTATAATGAAGATGTAATTGTGCAGATACAGAAAGAAATCACCGCATTAGAAAAATATCTTTCACAGACAGGCTGCGACCACACAAACTTCTACAATGCCCTCTGCCCGGCCCGCCGCGAACTCATTACCCCGGTAACACTCACAGACGAACAGTACGCAAACCGCTGGCAGGCAGCCTCCTGGGCGGGTAGGCCCTTTTCACCAGATGCCCCGCTCCTCTACACAGCCCGCGGCGAACGGGTGCGCTCCAAGTCAGAAGTAATAATCGCCGATACACTCTACCGCCACAAAATCCCTTACCGCTACGAATACCCGCTGCCCCTCCCCAAATGCACAAAGGGCAAAGTCCGCGGAGATTCCGGCAAATTCCCGCCCCACTCTACCGCCGTCACAACCTTCTACCCAGACTTCCTCTGCCTCAACGTGCGCACCCGAGCCGAGTTCTTCTGGGAGCACTTTGGCCTTATGGACGACCCGGACTACTCAAAAAATGCAGCAGGCAAAGTCCGGCTCTACACAGAAAACGGCATTATCCCCGGCCGCAGGCTCATCATCACAATGGAAACTCAGGAAGAACCTCTGAGTACACGGGTTATTGAAAATTTGATTGAAGAATATTTACTTTCTAACTGAAATAAAATTGAATATAAATGTAATATCAAGATAGATTTTAGGGCAAAAAAAAATCCCGCGCGGCACAAAACTGGCGGGATTTTGAGATGCTGAAACAAGTTCAGCATGACAGGTGTGTCATTTTCAGACTTGACAACTTTGTCATTATCGGGCTTGACCCGATAATCATCCTACTTACGAAGTCCAAGCTCTTTGATGAATGCACGGTAGCCTTCAAGGTCTGTGCGTTCAAAGTAGCGGAGCATCTTGCGGCGCTGACCTACAACTTTGAGCAAAGCACGCTTAGCATTAGCGTCTTTTGGGAAGAGCTTGTTGTGCTCTGTGAGCTGCTGAACGCGCTGTGTCATAAGAGCAATCTGAACTTTTACACTTCCAGTGTCAGTGTCTTTTGCGCCATACTTCTTTACTGTAGCTGAAGTAGCTTCTTTTGTAAGTGCCATAATGGAACCCCTTAAAATTAATATTTTCCGAACAGGCCGGAAATCTGTCTGCGCGGAAGCCCTGCAGGTCAAATCCTGGGTTTCTAGGAAGTAATCACAGAAAATCCGTAAAACAGATGCTCAAATAATATTGAAAAACAGAAATTTAATCAACAGCCCGCAAAAGCACTGTCAAAGCCATCCAGGGCAAACGCATTATAAAAGAGCCGAAACTGTAAAAAGTGCTACCACTGCACGTTCTTGCAAACCGCATGGTATAAGCCGTATAGGAAAATGATTAAAAAGGCTTCGCCTCGGCTTATAAATGCGTTTGCAATCCCGT
>JAFUYH010000042.1 GCA_017470605.1 Treponema sp. | reverse complement strand
GGATTGCAAACGCATTTATAAGCCGAGGCGAAGCCTTTTTAATCATTTTCCTATACGGCTTATACCATGCGGTTTGCAAGAACGTGCAGTGGTAGCACTTTTTACAGTTTCGGCTCTTTTATAATGCGTTTGCCCTGTGCAATCTATTACAGTTCTCCGAGTGACAGTTTATTGTTTGTAAGGGTATTCTTATTATCAAACTTCACATTCGGATTATCTGCATCAGCATCTTCATAAAGGCCAATACAGATTCTTTCCCCCTCACAAAGCTCTAAGCCCGAAGCCGAAAACTCAAAGGTCTTTTCTGAATCATCTGTAAAGCTGCCCTTCTCTATTTTTTTAGACTCGCCTATCAGAGTTCTTCTTACTCCGTCAGAATCTGAAACTTCAGCAATCAGATTTATATCAAAGAAAGCCGGAGCAAGCCCTGTATTTTTTATGGTAACTGTAAGCTTTCCACTTCCATTACCGTCATAATTCATATCTGCAGAAGTAACTGTAAAATTATAGCCAAGTTTGTTTGTCATCTCTTTTACATTGTCACCCTGTTCGGTAAAGAAAGTAAGGCCACAATCTCCTCGGTCAAGTTCGTAATAAGTCATGTGGGAAACATTAATTGCATTCTTCCATCTTTCTAAAGTCCATTTTTGATTCCAGTCATCTGCATCCGAACATTTGAGCATATTTGCATAAGTATCACAGTTTTCTCCAATAACAGGAAGACCAGCTTCGTAACACTTTTTCAATTCTTCTTCACGACCTTTTATCTGAATCAAACCATCGTCTCTTTTTGCAATTCCTTTGGAAAGTATATACTCATACAATTCTCCACGAACATCACTTGGAATTACCAGCTGGGTTTTCTTAAATACCGATAAATAATAATCTATCATCTCTTTTTGAACTTCAACAGAAGGCATTTCGCTGTCTTCTAACTGGGAGCAATGCCACTCGCCCCAGTTTCCAAAGCAACGGATATCTATAAACTCAACATATTTATTTCCATCATATTTTTTAGCCATCTCCTTTGCAAAATCTTTACAGGCCTGAATATAAATTGGGTCTGACCAGTCTGGCACACGGATATTTTTTTTTGAATCTGTACAATAAGACATTACAGACTTACAATCTTCATCATAAACGTATTGAGGAACTAAATCCCCCTCTTCATCACAAGAATCTATAGGATAAATACGCCATCCCAAAGTTCTATTATATTTTTTACAGGATTCAAGCTCTTTATCTATAAAAGACCAGTCATATTCATTTTTTCCCTTTTGAATTTTGTTCCAGCCACAGCCTGTATAAACAACAGAACAATAATTCCATGATTGGTTTTTACCGGAAGCAAGACTTAAATCCCACCACTCGTTTGATAAATAATCATCGCTCCAGGCATACTGCACAAAGCCCTTATGAGGATTTACAACTGCCACCCCGGAAGGAGCTACACTAAAAGATTTATTAAACGCAGCAACTGGCACCTTTTTTCCATAATAATTTTCGCGTCCTTTTTTCCATGATGCAATTAAATCTGACGTAAAATCATCGCTTTCATAAGGCTGATTTGTAAGACGATTAATAATATTGTGAACATAGCCGTCGTCCCATTCCATTACAGAAAGGCCATATTTACCAGCAATTTCACACATATCTGTAAGACATAGTTTACGTTCATCATGGTCTGCAGCTGTAGAACCGAATAACTGAGTATGAAGCTCGCCGCCATTTTCAATGCCAAATTCTGTCAGAGTTACAGGCACTCCTTTTGAAATAAAGCAATCATAAGAATTCTTAAAGGATTGTTCAAAATCCTGCTTAATCTGGTCCGAATAAGCTGAACGTTTTTTAGCCGGCTGGTCTTCCTTTTCAGGGGCATTAAAGCCCAGCGGATACCAGTGAACTGCGACCATCATTTTTCCACCTGCACTATCATCAGGAAGTTTAAAATTTTCGTCTGTTACAGCCTCATGAGAAGTTGCATAAGTCGGCACCATAATAAAGCGTTTTGCATTATTTCCGCCGCTTGCACGAATTGTATCTACAATCAGCTGATTATAATCACAAAGGATTTTTGTACCCGCATTATAGGCAGCTTTATCTTCTTCTGAAGACCAGGTATTTATATTCCAGATTTCAGAGCCATCTTCTTTTATAACGCGAGGTTCATTCAAAGTTTCAAAAATCAGGCGTTCATCATAAGAACCATTAAAGGCAGCGCAAACCTGTTCATAAACAGCCTTCAAATATCTTTCTGATTCTGCACGGTCGGTTTCTGTAAGATTATAGCCATCGGCATAACCAAGCGGGCTCGGACTAAATTTATGAACTGAATGATGTTCATTCAAAAGAACATAAAGTCCATCTTCAAGTGCCCAGTCTACAACCTCTTTTACACGTGCCATAAAATCCGGATCAATTGTATAATTTTTATCAATTATATAGGGATACCAGGTTACACAGATTCTTATAGACTTAAAACCTAAATCGCGGACTTCATCAATATAGGCTTTTGTTACCAGAGGAAGTTCTCCAAGTTCAAAGGCAAGTCCACCATAACCATTTCCTACTGCAACCTTCTGGTCTTCCAGATTCATTACGAGAGGTTCACCCGCTTTATTAAAATTGCGCTGGAAACCATAACCTGTCTGTCTTAATTCTTTCTGATTATAATAAGGACAGGCAGAAAGGCCGCTTCCAAGACTCAAGCCTAGACCAATTTTATCTGAAAGCTCAAGAGCAGTTATATTATCATTAAAAGTTCCAGACTTTTTATCTGTGATTGCAGACTTTGTTTCTGTTTTCTTTTCATTTACAAAACGAAGTTCTTTAAGAGTAAGACTACATTCTGCAACTCCTATTTTACTTTCCGGCGAACGGGTCATTAAACTTAAGCCGGTAACTTTTTCCTTTCTCAGAGCATCTAATTCTATATAAGCTGTTGTCTTATTTTTTTGTAAAAATACTTCAGAAAGGCTTTCATCTTCATAATGCACTCTGAAAATAATATTCGGAAAGTCCAGCTTTTCATACACAAGCTTTACATATTTATATTCCGAAGCATCGACGGCATCGATTCCTATACTTGCCCCCTTGCTGCCGTTTTTCAAAATAACTTTTCCACTTGCTGCATCAAAAGAACCTGCATCTTCAGTCCAGAAATATACTTCCTTAATAGGAATTATCAGTCCTTCACTTTCCTCATCATTCTTTTCACTTTCTTTTTTTGTTTTATCTTCTGGATTCTGCTTACAACCGGCTACAGTCAAACTTGCCGTAACCAGAAAAACAGTCAGCAGTACTCCAGTAAGAATATTAAACATTTTTTTCATATAACATAACCTCCGTACAATGCTGTATACGCATCCGATTCTATTATATACTAAAGAAAAACGTTATCGTCGGGAGTTTTCTCCTATTTTTATTTATATTTTTCAAGAAGATCTTCGCGCTTTTTACAACCCGCAAGTTTTATAAGATAACTTATATAGTTTTCTACAGTATGAAGGGAAATAAATAACTCATCTGCAATCTGTTTATTTGTTTTGCCCTGAAGTGCCATTTCAAAAACCACTTTTTCCTGTTTTTTCAACACAGAAGTTATAGATTCCAGTTCGCTTTGAATGGATTCAGACTTTTTTTCGTAGTAAGTTCCCCCCGCCTGTACGACAGAAAGACAACGCACAAGCTCTTCATCACTAGAAACCTTAGAAATATAGCCCTGAACGCCCAAATCTTTTGCCTGTAAAATAAAGCCCCAGGTATCGTACATTGAATACAAGACTATTTTTATTTCCGGAAAATCTTTTTTCAAAGTTTTTACCAGAGAAAAGCCAGTTTCGCCGTCTGCAAGCTGAATATCTATAATGATAAGTTCGGGCAAAGACACTTTTTCCCGAGCCCCACCGCATAAAACAGCAAGACAGTCTGCAATTCCAGAAAAAGCCCCCGAAACCTTCCATTGCGTATTCATTTCCAGATAATTTTTCAATCCGTTTTTTAGCATGGAATGATCATCTACAATAAACAGAGTATTGCAAGCTTGACTATTGTTCATACGGCACCTTCATCTGCACACTCAAGCCCTGGCCCTCTGTGCTAAAAAACTCTATTTCGCCGCCGGCCGCACTTATCCGCTCTTTCATATTCCGCACACCAAAATGCATTTTATTCCGGCCTAGTTTAGCAACATCGCAGCCTATTCCATCATCAATTATAAAAATCACAAGATTGGCACCAGCCCCCTCTACGAGAGTCTTAATTACAATCTGTACTTCTGTTGCATAAGAATGTTTTTCTATATTAGAAAGCGCTTCCTGCACAGCCCGAACAATATTCGTACATTTCTCTGTATCCATTTTTGGCGGAACAAAGTCTTTTTGAATCTGAATCTTACACGGAATCTTTGTACGCGCAATAAACTGCTGGCAGAGAGTATCTATTATAGAAATAAGTTCCGTGTTTTCCGTCTGAACAGATAGTTCTGCCGGGCGGAAGTTATAACAGATATTACGAAGAAGAGAAATTACTTCCGTCATTTCATCAACAATCTTCTGTTTTTTAGCCTCGCTTCCCGGGACAACCTCCAGCATTTCGGTTTCCAGCCTTATAGCGCGAATATTCTGAACAACAGAATCGTGAATATCATGCGAAAGTTTTGTCCGTTCGTTTTCCTGTATTCTAAAAATAAATTTCTTATCTTTTATAGAAAGGTGCTGCGAAAACTTTTTAGAAAGAATGATAAAGATTACAAGACTTTCTGCAATCACCAGAACAAATAAGAAAACAAGTACAAGAAGCCATGAAGCCGCCACAAGTGGCTTTGCCCCAGAAACATTTTTTCCATCTGCAAGCTTTTGTGCGGTCATTTCTGCATCTTCAAAAGACTGACAATCATATTTTTCGCCGTTTTTATAAACAAACCAGGACGTAGAATCATTGTCTTTATAAACCAGCGCTCCATACAAACTCTGTGCAGAACTACAGTTTATATCCACCGAAGCAGCAATTCTCATAATTCCCAAAGGCTTTTCACTTACATCGGGATAATTTCCATCTGCATCTTCCAGAAGATACGGAGTCATATGAGCACACTTCCAGTTCGCGTTTCCAGAACTATCAATATATTGGACCCCAAGTTCAACAAAAAGCCAGACACCGTCCGTAGTTTTTAAGAGCCATGCATTATAGGGCTGATATTCAGCATAACGAGGATAACTTTGCGGAAACTTAGAAATACATGATAGAGCAGATTCATCCAGTATTTTATTATTGCTCACCTTTCTTAACTGTCTGGATAATTCCACACTGTCATCATTCAATTTATTATCTTCTTTATATTTTCTAAGAGCGTCCTCATCTGTAAGAAGCTTACCATCTTCAGTCTGATAAACAAAAGTTTTTTCTCCGTAATCACAAAAATTATACAGCCAGTCCAGATAGCCCCTGTAATCTGCTGGATCCTGTTCCAAAAAAGCATAACGGGCATCTGTAATTATCCATTGCGGAATACTAAAAACTCTTTCTTGCCCCTTCTGACTAAAAACTCCGTCTGTGCGCTTAAAAATATAAAAGCCACAATCATACAAAACCATGCGACCACGAATTGCTTTTGATTCGCCATAAGTTTCTACATATAGCTGGTCTGTTTTAGAACTATAAACCATTGAAAGATTGCCCCAGTTTTTATAACCGTGAAAATCTATCAAAATGTTAATCTCAGAAGGATTTTTGGAGTTCATAGAAATTAGTTTTCTTTTCTTATAGCCATTCTCCCATAAATCAAGGAAAAGAATTCCATCATCACTTATATCAAAATGAAGAATCTGATAATTTGAAGCAGGAGTATCCTGTGCAAGGCTTGGAGAAAATAGAGAAAACTTGTTTTTTTCCAGATTTAGTTTTAAAAGGGCATATTTCTGATTTGTAGTATTTTTGATTATAAACCAGACATTTTTATTTACATCAACTTTCCAGCAGGAACGGTCAAGTTTTGTATAATCGTCATTTTCAGAAAGAATATAGTTCTGAAGACTTGTTTCATTTTCTACAAGCTGATTAAAAATTGCGCGGGCATCTTTATCACTTTGCGGAATGTAATTTTTCGTTTTTGCAAAAATATTTATAGAAAGAAAAGAAAGAATTAACAGAAACAAAATCTTACGAAATTTCATAAATACATTTTATATTACTTTTGATTTTTTGTGATGTATTTCTTTGCGAATTGGGAAAAATTAGGAGAATTCTCCCGATAAAAAGATTCCCCGGTCAAGCCGGGGAATGACATTTGTTCGTTATGTCGGGGAATGTAAGTTTACTCCATTCCAGCCGTACCCGCATTCATACTTGCAAGGAAGGCTTCATTAGTCTTAGACTTCTTCATTCGGTCAAGAATAAGTTCAGTGATTTCCACATCTTCCATAGGATTCAAGACCTTGCGCAGAATCCAGATTTTCTGAAGTTCATTTTCACTAAGAAGAAGTTCCTCTTTACGGGTACCAGATTTTTTGATGTTGATTGCAGGGAAGAGACGTCGTTCTGCAAGTTTGCGGTCAAGGTTAATTTCTGAGTTACCGGTTCCCTTGAACTCTTCAAAAATAACTTCATCCATACGGCTGCCGGTTTCAATCAAAGCGGTAGAGATGATTGTAAGGGAACCGCCCTCTTCTACATTTCGTGCTGCACCAAAGAAGCGTTTTGGCTTGAACAAAGCGTTAGAGTCAACACCACCAGAAAGAACTTTACCAGAAGTCTGAACGGTCTGGTTGTAAGCGCGGGCAAGACGGGTAATTGAGTCAAGCAGGATTACAACGTCACGCTTGTGTTCAACAAGACGCTTTGCCTTTTCCAGAACCATTTCTGCAACCTGAACATGGCGGGTAGCCTGCTCATCAAAAGTAGAAGAAATAACTTCACCCTGAATTGCACGCTCCATTTCTGTAACTTCCTCAGGTCGCTCATCAATCAGAAGAACAATAAGGAAAACTTCTGGATTATTTGTAGTGATTGCATTTGCAATCTTCTGCATCAAAATTGTTTTACCGGCTTTTGGAGGAGCAACAATCAAAAGACGCTGTCCTTTACCGATTGGAGCAAACAAATCTACAATTCGTGTTGAAACTTCTGTAGAAACTGTTTCCAGTCTAAGTTTTTCATTAGGATAAAGAGGTGTAAGATTTTCAAAAGGAATACGAGTCTGGGCAATTCTAGGCTCATCCATATTTACAGTTTCTATACGAAGCAAAGCAAAGAACCTTTCCCCTTCCTTTGGAGAACGAGTCTGCCCCGATACAGTATCACCAGTTTTCAGGTTAAAAAGACGAATCTGACTTGGACTGATATAGATATCATCAGGGCCAGGAAGATAAGAGTTCTGCGGAGAACGGAGGAATCCATAACCGTCTGGAAGGATTTCAAGGGCACCAGATGCAAAAATAATTCCACCGTGTTCTGTATGAGCCTTCAGAATTTTAAAAATCAAATCCTGCTTTTTCATTGGAGCAAGGTCATCTTCTGTAAAGCCATACTGCATAGCCTGTTCACGAAGTTCAGGCATACTCTTTAATGTTAATTCATTGATTACAAGGCGTGGTCTGTTTTCATTATCTTCCGGAAGGGCAGTCATTTCCTGAGTAAGAGCTTCTGTCATTTCTGCAGAAGGAGTCGGATAAGAAGAACGTGACGCATAAGGACGTTTTGCATTTCCACCTGGTCCACGGCGACTATTATATCTGTTATTCTGATAATTTTGATTTGTTCTTCTATAATAAGGTCTTTCCTGCTGATGTTCGTAAGAATGTTCACCAGAGCCTTCCTGTGCAGGAAGAGGATTATCTTCTGTCTGTTGAACAGGAGCCGCAAGGGAACCTGCAGCTTCAACAGGATTTTCTTCTGCAACTGAACTTACAGGAGTGTCTGAATCTTCGGATTTTTTTACAACTCTTCGTTTTCTAACTACAGTTTTTACAGAATCGCCATTTTCAGGATTCTCTAAGGATGATTCTGATTTTTCTTCACTTTTGCTTTCTTCTGCAGAAGGAGTTTCATTTGAAGCAGGAGCATCAAAATCCAGTGTTGCCTGAGACTCTGCAGCGTCTGCCGCATCTTCTTCACGCAATTTTCTTCTTAAAGGTGCCATGAGTTATTACTCCATAAAGATATAAATATTTTGATTTTCATATAAAAATAAATTTTCTTGATTTTTTATAAAGATGGGAAAGTGCTAATACACAGTCAAAAAAATCCCTTAAGCATCTGTATTATAACTTTTATTCTGCAAAGATGTCAATTACTATTTTACAACATCTGAATGAACGAGCATTGCCTTTTTATATTCTTCAGAAGCCACAGAAAACAAATCCACTTCAGGTTCCTGGTCAATCATACTAACCTGCCCGCTGTATTCCACATTGTTAGCAATTCTGATACGGGCTGTTGTAATATCACTTTCCACAATACTTCCAGAACAGATTTCAACACGTTCTGCAGCATTCATGTTCCCCTTAATATTTCCAGAAATGACGATTGAATTGGCATCAATTTTATCTACTGTGCAAACAGCTTTTTTTGCAATCTGAAGATCACCTTTAGGAGCATTTATTGTACCATTAAATTTTCCGGTTATAACAAGCCTGTCTGTAAATTCCAGAACTCCGTCAAATTCAGTTTCTGCTCCAAAAACGGTAACATTTCTTTTTTCTCCATCATTTCTTTCTGCCATGACCACCTCTGTTCTTCTTGGAAATTATACAGATTATTCCTCTTATTATCAATAATCCTGCTGCAAACAGGCTTTCAATTATTCCTGCATAGTCTCCAAATTTTGTATATAAAGAAGGCTTAAAATCTTTTCCGAATACAGGAATATCGCCCACTGCAAAACTTTCACAAAAGGCTTCTGCACATTCTACTACCCGTCCACAACTGTTTATAATGCAGGTCTGTCCGCTGGAAGTACTTCTGACCGCAGGCACCCTGTTTTCCGCAGACCTGAATACAGACATGGCAAGATGCTGATTCTGACAGACAAGGCTTTCTGACCAGGAATCATTAGAAAGATTTATAAAGCATCTTGCCCCATTTTTTACAAAACGCCTGCAATCATCACCAAAAGTATCTTCAAAACAAATAGGAGTTGAAAAGGAAAGCCCTCTTCTGGTAAAAACCCTGTAATCCTGCCCCTTTTCCCAGAAATGAGTATTTCCCTTTAAGAGCAGATTATAAATGTGGGGCAGAATTTTTTTATAAGGAAAACTTTCAGAAAGTGGAACCAGATGAATTTTAGTATACATTCCGGGTTCAGGCGGAATTACATTATCTCCCGGCTCAAAAACAAGAGAATTATTGAAAATCTTCTTTCCTTCTTCAGAAAGTTCTTCGTGAGCATTACCGATTACAAAAATCTGGGATTTGTCATTAATATAATTCAGCAGGTTTAAGACCAGCTGCAGTCTTTGCATATCTTTCATACTGTAAAAGTTGTAAATTACAGAAGGAGCAACCGCAGTTTCCGGCCAGACTACAAAATCTATATTCTCACAGGTATTAATAGCCTGATCTGTTATTTTCATCAGATTACTAACATTTTTTTTATGTTCCTCAATTCCATTTTTCCAGGGGCTTTCATTATTCTGAACTGCAAGAATTTTCACAGACTTAGAGGAGGCTGTATATTTTTCAGATTTCTTTATTGTAACAATTCCAAAAATAATATTTACCAAAAACAGAAAAGTCCATAATGAAAGAGCTTTCATGTTTTTTCTCACAGGCATAAAAAAAGATGAAGAAAGCCATACAGACGGATATATAACCAGAAGATTCAAGGCAAAAACACCGCCAATACTTGCTCCCTGAATAAAAGGTAGAAATTTCCACTGGGTATAAGCAGAAACTCCATAACTGAAGCCTAAAAATCCCTTCGTTTTTAAATATTCAAAAGAAGCAATTACAAGCAGTTGAGTCAATTGAATCAGAACTTCATTTTCCTTAAAAAGAATGACAGAAAGTTTCAGGAAAAAAAATAAAATTCCACATAAAATAAAGTATAAAATGCAGACAAGAATCAATGTAATAAAATGATATTTTGAAAGCCAGTATGCATAAAACATATAAGAGAAAGAACCAAAAAGCCCTCCATATAAAATGGATTTCAAAAAGCCATTCTTTCTTATCAGGACTAAAAGCGGAAAATAAATAAAATAGCCCGCAAGCGCAAATCCTGTTTTTACAAGCAGATTTGGATTTGAAAAACAGAATAAAAAAACAGAAAGAAAAAGAAGAGATAGATTAACTGATATATTTTTTATGCATGCTTTCATTTAAAAGGTTTTGCGTCCAATTTTAACAGATTGTTCTTCAGCATTTTTCCAGCACGGAAAGCAGCAACATAGTGAGGGGCTGAACTTGCCATTTCTCCTGTCTTAGGATTTCTGGCCTTGCTTCTGCCCTTTCTTAATCTGACTTCAAAGGTTCCGAAACCCCGCAGTTCAATTATATTTCCTTCTTCCAGATTTTTTCTTATCTGGTTCATCAGTTCATCTACGACTGATGAAATTTCCTTTTTATCTATATTATTTACAGAATCATAAATACCATCAACAAGTTCAACTTTTGTAATTTTTGAATTCATTCTATTATTATACACCTAAAATATAAAAAAACAAAAAAAAACCAGTTGAAACAATGTCCAACTGGATTTCCAAAAAGCAACTTTACTTTATAAGTTATTTTGCAGCGAAAGTAGCATTATAAAGATTCATCATTCTTGACTTTTTGCGTGATACTGCATTTCGTTTCAAAACGCCCTTGCTGCGAGCACTGTCAAGTTCCTTCTGAAGCTGCTTATATTTTTCTTCAGCGAGTTTCTGATCCTTTGCCTGAACAGCTTCTACAAACTGCTTAGCATAAGTTCTACAAGTGCTTTTAATAGCCTTGTTATGAAGTCTGCGAACTTCGCTCTGAGCGTATCTTTTTTCTGCAGATGTTTTTTTGCCTGCCAATTGGAGACCCCCACATAAAAATTAGTTAACTAGACGATATAGTATCAAAATGTTACCTTTATGTCAATGAAAGGAACTGATTTTCTTAAGGATTAGTCTTATTATGATTGACACTAAGTCTTTATCTCATTATTATATCTACTACGAATATTCGATTGGAGGCACATAATGGCTGGAGCTAGTAAAAACTCTCGTACAACTGTTGCAACACAAAAATTCATTTGCCCTGACTGCGGTGGCGAAATCATAATGAAGACAATGATTGAAAATGGCAGACTTAAGAATCAGGCAGAATGCCAGAAATGCAAACGTGTTGAAAGAAGACCAAAGGATTTCAAATAAGATTATTATTGATAATCCGTTAAAAAAAACTGTTCGGAATCATGAACCGAACAGTTTTTTTTTGCCTTCTTTATTTTACATCATTTTACGTCAGAAGGAAGCTTTCTCCACTCTTCTACCTGATTCTGAATCATCTGTGCAGATTCTTCCAGAATAGCATTACACTCTTCTTTTGTTTTAGGAGGCTCGTACACTTTCATTATCTTTACACGGTAACAGCCACGCTTAAGGTTTGTAAAAATCTTGCGAAGATCCCTAAGACTCCAGCCGCCATCCAATGCACAGACAAGAACAGGAAGGTTTGTAGCTTCAACAAGTCTTCTGAAACCTGCAGAATAGAATTTTCCTACATTCCCGTTTCTTGTACGTGACCCTTCAGGAAAAAGAACAGGAATCTGATTGCGCTCTATAACCCTGTGCCCGAATTCTTCAACATAGCGCATTGCTTCCATAGGCTTGGCCTTTCGTGGAATAAGGCAATGTTCCTGAGAACGGAGCATTTCAGAAACAAGAGGAACATGGCGTCCCAGGGTATCTTTTGCAACAAAACGCAGTTCCTTATCACGCATGAAATTCATATAAAGAGGAATATCCAGTAAACTCTGATGATTTGAAATAATTATAAACTGCTCAGGCAGTTTTTCTACTTCCTCTTTATAACCCCAGAAATGAAAATAGCGGTATGCCCGTAATATGGCAAAAAGGCGAACCGCAAGAACTTTCTGGATGTACTGAGAAATCTTAAGGCTCCACTTTTTAGAAAGCGGGTATGCAATTATATTTCCAATTGTAGCAGGTAATACCATCGCTACAAGACATATTAAAGTCAAAAGACTTGCCATAAAGACTCCAATTGATATTATTAAATGTTATATTTTTAGTATAATTCAATTTCAGTTAAAAATAAAGGAATTTATTTTATTTAATATTTCAGACATAGGTTCATACATTTTTTTGCATGGCGGCATACTTGAAAGAAAAAATGAACCGTATCTTTTTTCATAAATTCGCCTGTCAAGTACAATTACGGCCCCCTTATCATCACTGCGGCGGATTAAACGGCCAATTCCCTGACGGAATTTTATGACGGCTTCTGGAACACTAAGTTCCATAAACGCACTGCCCCCTCTTTTTTCAATGGCTTCAGAACGGGCAACAAAAACAGGGTCATTCGGAACAGTAAAAGGAAGCTTTACTATAATAACCTGAGAAAGCGCTTCTCCCGGAATATCAACACCCTGCCAGAAGGAATCTGTAGCAAAAAGGACGCTTTCTTTCTCTTCCCTGAATGCTTCCAAAAGATGAGAACTGTCATCATCACCCTGCTTCATAATTCTTCCTGAAAAACCTCGCAAAGAGGCCTGTGCAGTCCTGTGGGCACTTTTCAAAGATTCATAAGAAGTAAAAAGAACCAGTGTCCTGCCTTCTGCTGCCAGAATAAGGCGTGGAATAACCATTTCAATATACTGCTGATACTCGCTGCTTTCTGGAAGCGGTGCATCCTTTGGAACTGCAAAAAGCATATTTTTTTCATAAGGAAAAGGAGAAGGAAATTCTCCCGCGCTTATACGTTCCCTGTCTGTAAGCGTAAGCCCGGTACGTTTCATCCAATAAGTAAAATCACGTCCGGTTTTTATTGTTGCAGAAGTACAAACAATACTCTGCATCTGTTCAAAAACGCCCTCATTCATCAAATATGAAATATCAAGCGGAGTTTCATTAAATATATAAAAATCAGGACTGCCGTTTTCACGACTTAATTCCGGGGAAAGTCTTTTTTTCTGAATCCAGTATACATTTTCTTTTTTTTCATCCCACTGTAAAAAGTTTTTTAGCAGAATTACATAAGAATCAAGACGACGTAAAATTATCTTTGACTCCCAATAGCAGGGGGCATCATGGTCTTCATCAGCCACACCTTCCATAACTTCCCTAACCATATCAGTAAAAGTTCCGAGTTCTCTGGAAAGTTCCCCTATGGCAACAAGCATGGGGCCAAAGTTTCTTGCAGTTCCTTCAAAAAGCCGGATACTGTATTCATTTTGAAGTAAATCTGATGCTGCAATTTCCACATTTGCAAGTGCATTTTTTATTCTGGCAGTAATTTCATAGGCAGAATCAGCCTTTTCTTCATTTGAAGAGAGAATTGCAAGACTGCATAAATGACCGGAATAAGAATTCTTTCTTTTGCGGTACATCTGATTTACAAGTTTATTAATCTTAAAGCGAGTCAGGCTTTCGCTAAAAAAACTTGTCGCCGCATTTTCAATCCCATGGGCTTCATCAAAAATCAGATGCTTATAAGGCGGAAGAACTGCCGCATCACTATAGCCTGCCCCATTCATTCTGGACTCTATATCTGCAAACAGAAGATGATGATTTACAACAATCAGATTTGCACTGGCGGCTTCTTTTCTTACCTGCATGACAAAACATTCATTATGAAAAGGACATCGCATTCCCATACAGGCATCACTTTCTGAATTTACTTTAGACCATGCATTTTCTGACGGGAAAAAAGGAATATCACTTTTACTTCCTGTAGAAGATGATTCAGCCCACTGAGCAATTTTTTTAATTTCTTCCGTTTCATCTTCAAACAAATCTAAAACAGAAGAAGCATCTGAAAGGCGGCGCCTGCAAATATAATTCTGCCGTCCTTTCATCAAAACAAACTTTATTTTTTTTCCTATTATTTTTTCTACAGCCGGAATATCTTTTTCACACAACTGCTGCTGCAGATTAATAGTCCCGGTAGAAACAACTACTTTTTCATTATTGGCAAGAGCCCAGATTGCAGAAGGAATAAGGTAAGAATAAGACTTCCCAACACCAGTGCCGGCTTCAAATACACCAATCTTGCCATCATTAAAGGTTTTTGCAATATTTTCCAGAAGAGAAATCTGTACGGGTCTTTCTTCAAAAGCATCTGAAAGTTTTGAAAGAGCCCCGCCATCAGAAATAAGGCCTCCAGCTTCTTCTACATCAATTTTTTTTATTTTCTTTGGCTTAACAGGCTCAACTACAACATAAAGATCTGTTGCAGTATTATTGATAATATAAAAGCCCTGCCCATTTTGTGCACAATTTTCAGCAACCGCTAAATCAGCATCAGAAGGAAATAATTTTCCACTAGGATGATTATGAATAAGAACTGAAGATTCAGGATTTCTTACATCAGAAAAATTTACAGGAACGGTATCTGACTTTCCGCGGGAACCTATTTTTACGGCAACAACAAGTCCGTCTGAATTTATTTTACCGGTAAAAAAAACTTCGTTTCCGCCGGCTTCCTGAATTGCAGCGGCAAGCTCTTCAATAACATTTTCTGAAAAATAAGAAGGAACAGTCATTCTAAGCCCACCCTACAATAAACAAAAAAAGCCCACCGTACTGGTGAGCTTTTTTCGTATTTTACATCTCCTAGCAGAATTGAACTGCTGTTGTCGGGATGAAAACCCGATGTCCTAACCACTAGACGAAGGAGACATAATCCGCAACTGACTCAATGTCGTGCTGACTTTGAATAATATAACGGATTGTATAATTTTCGTCAATACCAGAAAGACGAATTTTCTAAAATTTATTAATATTTTTTACATATTCATGTCAAACTTCTTTACAAGTTTTTCCTGCAAAGAAGCACACTCTTCCGGCTTCAAACCAAGTTTTACGGCAATATTCAAATCATTCATAGATTTTTCATATTCCTGAAGTTCAAAATATGCCAAAGCTCTACGGAAATTAGCATGAGCCTGAAACTGATTTATTTCCAGAGACTGCGTATAACATTCTATTGCTTCTTCATATTTTTTCTGAATGGAATATACAATTCCTTTATAATAATATGATCGATAAGCCTTTGGATCAGCATCAATACTTTTCTGAAAATCATCTAATGCTTCATCAAGATGATTCATTGCAAAATATGCCATACCTCTGTGCTTTCTGATAACAGCAAGAACATTTTTGTCTGAATCTGGAACTGCTTCAATAATCCGCGTATATATATCCACCGCTTCCTGCAAATGACCTTCATTATGGGCCTGAATTGCCCTGAGAATAAGATCGTCTATTGTTCCCTGAACAAAAGGTGTTACGCGGGAAATATCTTCATTATTACCCTTTGAATCATGTTCATCATTCAAAAGATTATCTGCAATGGAATAGAATGAACGGCGGCGAACATCAAGAGCCTTCTGAAGTTTATTCTGATAATCGCGGATTTCCTGGAATGTAATATCTGCAAGAGTAAGAGAGGCATTAATAGAAGCCAGCTTACGACGCAAAGGAATATCAAAAGGATTGAACTCTGTTTTATAAATCAGTTCATGCTCTACTTCTGCCCAGGCATCCTGTAAAATCGTTCTTATCTGAATTTCACATACAATTTCATCAGAAATAGGTTTAAGTCCTTCATATTTTCCAGAAAGTTCAGGCTTACAGTTTTCAGGAATTTTTATCAGTACATGAATTGATTCATATCCAAATTCACTGAATTTTTTTTCGGCCCCCTTTACTTCAACTTCCCTTATTTCAAAAAGGCCTTTAATCTGTTCAAGTCCAAAGTTTATATCTTCCAAAAAAGCACAAATCATGCGGATACCCATCATATCCGTAAGATAAATCAAAGTATTTTCATCTTCTACTTTTTCTGGCTTAAGACGCAGGACTTTCTTATAATAACTTTCAAAACTCTTAACACGGCTCTTATAAGTGGGCTGTGCTGAAAGCTTTATATTCTGCTGTAAAATTGTTACAACATTCTGCATTATTTCCGAAAAATATTCAGTATACGCTTCATAATTCTCTCTGATTTGTTTTTTTGAAAGCAAATTAACTGTACTCATGAATAAAATCCCGACATAAAAAAAAACGCTTTGGTTATTACTAGCCAAAGCGTTTTGAAATCAATTATTTATTGATTACTCAGCTGAATCAGCAGCTCCACCTGAAGTGCTCTGAGCATTAGAAGAAGAATCTTCGTTCAAGCTAGATGTAAATTCATCTTCTGTTGCGAGTTTAGCTCTTTCAAGATAGCGGTTAACCTGCTTGTTACCAAATCTTGCCATTTCAGCACTCTGACGAGCATTTTCTTTCTTTGTGATGATTCCCCAGAGGTCTTCATCAGCAATGTCACGGTCAGTTGTAAGAAGTGCCTTGTCGTAAATAATCTTTACGTCTTTGAAATAACCGATAAATGTTCCACCAATGTGGGCAGCGTCACGAGTAACCTGGAAGCCCTTAAACTTAACAAATGGCATTCCACGTGGATAAATTGGATAAACGCGGATTTCGCGGTTTCTGATTTCAGTAATATACTGAGGATTGTTCCAGCGAAGTTCCTTCCATCCGTCAAATCCGAGATAACCCATGAAATAGCGGCGTTCAACACCATCATTATCAGCAAGAAGAACATACAATCCATGAGGGAAGTTCATACCCATTGTTGTAACAGAAATGGCTTTAATAGTTGCAACATTCTTTACAACACCATATCCATCTTCAAAAAGTGTTTTACCACTTGCTTTTTCTTCATCAGTTGGTTCCTGACGATTTCCGTTTTCATCAGCACTTGAAAGTGGCTCATAAGCAGGAATGTCAAATGGTGGTTCAATGCGTGCATTTGCATTAGAGTTCCATGTAGGGAATTCAATACGAACACCCATTACATTACTTCCTGCAAAAGGAACATCTGCTTCACCCTTAACTGGTGCAGCAACAACCTGAGAATCTCCCAGACTCATTACGTTTCTTGCAGAAGCGTTCAATTTAATTTCCCATTCAGGAAGTGCAAGAGATGTCTTCATAAGATCTTTCTGATCTTCTGTGAAAGTAGCACCGGCACTTACGGAATAGTCCATTGCTGTATGGCTGTTCTGCGTCGGATTTCCATTCTCATCTTCTGCACAGTCGGCATCCAACAGTGTAAAATCAATGAGCATAGCTTCATCAGCAAAAGCAACGCCACCTACAAGCAGCATAGCAGCTGCAAATAAACCCAAAGTCTTCTTCATCTTGAAGCTCCTTTTATTATACTAATTCGATGTAGCCTTGTATTATTTTATTATCTAATAAGAACACCTTTTTGTCAACGACTTTTAGTTTTCAAAAACCGATTTTCCTTCAATAAAAAACTCAACTTTTTTTATATCCGGGAAGTTTTTCTTTATATTTTTTTCAAGCAAGGCAAAGCCCTCTTTAATTTCTATCACTCCGTCTCCCATATCAAGAAGATTTGAAGTAAGGTTCAGATAAAGCACGGAATCCCGCTGAAAGCATGAAAGAACTTCTGTTCCCTGTGTAAAAAGAAGTTTTGTTCTTTCTATAGATGAACCAAGAAGAATTTCATCTATGTAGAGGCCTACATCGCCCTGAACTGAATTTTTAGCAAGATTTCTGTATTCAACAATGTATTTTCCGTTATCTGCAGAAGGAAAAATAAACATTCTGCGGCTCTTTGAGTTTCCGACATTAAAGGCTATTATAGAAAAAACTAATGCGGCAAGAGCAATAAAAACGAGAATTATCTGAGGAAGAATTTTTTTATATCAATCATCTTAATGAAGTAAATCCTTGAGAGCGCTCAAAATGTGTAATAAACGCTGCTATTCCATTATATATTCCAAGGGTTGCCTTTTTCAAGTATTTCTCATCATTTAAAAGAAGGGCTTCTTTTTCATTTGAAACAAAACCAAGTTCTATAAGAACGCTAGGCATATTTGAATTTTTTACGACAAACCATTCTTCGGCTTTTATTCCGCGGGCTGTTGACTCTTTTCCAATCTGCCCCTGCAGTCCGTCCATAATGAATTTTGCAATCATTATGCTTTCTGTAGTGTATTCTTCTTCCATCATTGAATTCAAAATAGGAAAAAGACTTTTGTCATCATCCATAGAAGCTTTGTCTAAAACCGTACGGCGGTACCCCGGAGAAAGATACCAGACTTCATAACCGGAAGAATTCTTATTAAGTGAAGAATTAACATGAACTGAAATAAAGAGGACTGCTTCGTTTTCCCCTACTTTCACACCGTTTGCTATATCGGTTCGCTCTCCTAAAGAAAGGAAAACGTCTTTATCGCGGGTAAGGATAATCTGCTTGTTAGGATAGGCAGCACGCAGTTTTTCTCCGAGCATTTTTGCAACACGCAGAGTAATGTCTTTTTCACGGATTGTAAGGTCTTTCCCCCCCACTCTGTAAGTTTTAAGGGCACCTGGGTCTTTTCCGCCATGCCCTGCATCTATAAGGATAGCCCCTACCTTAAAAGGCAGTTCTGATTTCTGTGAAAAAAACTCTTCTGAATCATCCAGAAATTTTTTTGAAACTAAAATTCTATTTCCGTTTAATTCTGGAGCGTCTGTTATCATCATTCTTATTCCGTCCAGAATTACAACTTCTTCTCCAGTCCTGAAAGAAAGATGATGGTCGTTTTTTTCAAGCATTCCGCTTTCTGAAAGTGAATCCCAATATACGTTCACGCCAGTTTTTTTTGAATTATCAAGTAAAGATATATCATTTGCAGCTGAAAGAGAAAATGCAAGTGCAAAAGAAGCGGCTGCTGCTGAAAAAACTTTTCTAACGTTCATTTAGATTTGTCTCCTGAGTATCGCTATAATAGACAGCCCCTTGAAGGCCTCCCCGCATCAGACAGGACCAGAATTTTCTGGCATCCAAAGCAGGATGCTTTGCTCTAAGCAAATCAAATTTGCGGACTGTCTGCAGGATTGTATTGTAATTCCAATCAAGTCTGTTTATATATTCGGTTGATTTTAGAACTTCTGGAATAAAATCCTCTGTTTTTTTTGAGGCTGGAATGGAACCTGTGATACTTTCTAATTGACTTTCTGAAAGGCGGCCAAAAGCATAAGGCGGGAAACCTTTTTCAGTTTCATCACACTCACCATTCAGAAAGGATTCTGTTTTGGGATTATTGCTTTCAAGAGTTATAAACACGTTGGAAACGGCATCCTGGGCAGACTGTATTGCGGCCTCTCTAAAATGACTGACTGCAATAACGTTTCCGCATTTTTCTACATTATTCCTTGGGAATTCAACATCGCTTCCAAGACTTACAGTTGCACGGGGAAGTATGTCAAAAACCGCTCTGTCTGTATAGTCATTGATATTTTCAATATATTTTACCTTTCCAGGAATGCTGAGCCATGCTCTTTCTGCAGATGTGCGGACACAGGGAACTTCAAAAAGTTCATAAGGTTCTTCCTTGTTTCTGCATAATTGTGAAGGAGTAAAAGGAACTTTTTGAGCCCTTGCAATTGCAGCTGCAGGTTCCTTTCCGGCAGCAACAAGGAGGGCTTCTTTTGTAAGATTCAAATCTGAAGCATACGGATAAGTCCAGCCGGACATATAGCCACCAGAAAGACGGCCTGCAATTTCGCCAATCATAGGGCCATTTTCTGTAAACTTGATATCTGCTTTTGCAACGCCGCAGGTAAGATTCAAGGCCTTTGCACCAAGGGCAAAAACTGAAATTAACTGGTCGTGAACAGACTTTTCCAGAAGAGCTGGCATTGTATGGCCTGTTTCTATAAAATAAGGTTCAAAAGTGATATGTCGAAGGGCAAAGCCTGTTACTATAAATTTTCCGTCGTAAATAAGGGCATCTATAGAATACTCCTCCCCTTTCATATAGCTTTCAAGAATTGCAGTGCCTGTGCGCGAACATTCCACCGCAGTTTTTACGGCAGAGAAAAACTCACTTTCATTTCTGACCATCCTGCAGCCGCGGGCCCCCATATTATCTACAGGCTTTACTACAAAAGGAAAATGGAGTTTTTTAAGGACTTCTTCAAGGAGAGCTCCTGCATTATCCTTGCAGGCTGTAAAGTCATCCTTTGTAACGTGAAGAAAATTCGGGGATGGAATTCCTTCTTTTTCAAAGCAGCTTCTCATTCGGTTTTTTATGCTTGCGTTCAGAGCCGCTTCATAAGAATGGGCATGAAGATTCATTTTTTCACAGACATAACTGACACTGGCAGAAAAATCGGTTCCAGCCGTAAAAACAAGAGCCAATCCGCCCGGACATTCAGAAAGTTCTTTTGCGTAAAAAAGGATTCCATCTTTATCCTTCAAATCAATTTTTCTAAATTCATCGGCAAAAGGAAGGGCAACTGCTTTATCATCAGCATCAACAACGCAGACTCTATAGCCAAGTTCTTTTGCACTCAAAATTGCCGGTTTCTGCATAAGTCCGGCACCTAATATCAAACAGTTTTCTTTCATTTCTGTATTTTCCTGCAATAGATTTCGACAGTATCACCAAGCCGCATGAGTTTACTATATTTATCTATCATTTTCCATAAAACAGAATTCTTTTCTGCATTCTTTCGCTTGATTATCGGAAAACGTTCCGGGTGATGTCCTGTAGAAACTATCTTTTCTACTTTCAGTCCATATTTCATGAGAATATTTTCACACTTTGTAAGTTCCCAGACAGTAAAATGATCTGTAGGACTGTTCATGTAAAACAGGTCTTTATCTGACTGTGCAGAAACTCCTTCTCCAGAAGGTGTAGAAAAGGCAAATATTCCGTCATTTTTAAGTATTGAGCTGACTTTTTTTAATACGTCATCAAGATTCTTAAAATGTTCAATTACATACCACATAGTAACAATATCAAATTGTGGGATTCCGAATTCGCTTTCTGTATTAATTTGAGGAAAAGCTGATGTTACGGCAGGAATTCCCAGAGATGTCTGTACATATTCAATTGCGTCTTGAGAAATATCTGTTCCGAAAGGATTCAAACCGGCGTCTGCTGCGGCAGAAAGGAAGGGGCCGTAAGCACATCCTATATCCAGAATATTTTTTTCTTCAAAACGGCTGAAAATTGAACGGATTACATCAAGACGGCGTTTTCCCTGTGCCTTGATTGATTCAAAATCTTCTTTATATGTCCGGCCATACTGCTTTTTGTAATCTTCAAAGAAATAGGCCTTCTGATATTTTTTTTCATCTTCACAAGTAAAAGACATATAAACCATGCCGCATGCTCTGCAGCGTCTGTAAGTACGGCTTGAATTTCTTGAGACTACAGGGTCTGGAAAGGAAGGTGATTTTCCGCATACCGGGCACACAAGCCTCTGTCCGCTGGATATTTTTGCTACAAGAGATTCTAGACTGGTATCTGACTCTAATTTCAAAGCCCAGTCAGGACGAAGTTTTTTTGAATTCAGAGCCTTTTTAAAGGCAGCCTCATTTACAGAACCATAAGGGAGGTATGCAAAATCATATTTTTCTGCAAGTTTTACATGAAGTTTTGTTGTAGGAAGAAGAATTACCTTGCAGCCGGCACACAGTGCTTCAAAGGCTGTTAAACCGTAATGGGTAATTACAAGGTCATATTCAAAAAGTTTTTCTTTCAGGTTATCTATAGGGCCAGAAAAAACTACGTTTCCGTATTCAAAATTTACAGGTTCAGCGCACACTGCAGTAATGAAAGCCTCTGGAATAGATTTTGCAGCAAGTTTTACAGCAGGAAGCGTGAGACCTGCGGGGTCTTCACCACCAAGACAGACCAGCACTTTTTTTATTTCTTCGTTCTGAGCGTCTTCTGATTTTTTTTCTTTTACATTCAAAGGCCTTTCAATCAGTCCCGGGTCAGAAAGATTTGCCTTATGCTTTATTCCATAAGAAGGAATGATATCCAAAAGATAATCTGCGTATTCGCCGAATTCTGATGACTCATCTAAAGAAATTAAAAGTTTATTTGTTTTTAATTCGTCATATTTTTCTTTTGTAAGGCAGAAAGCGTCTGTAACTATAACAGGAAGATAACTTTCATCCGGCAGTCTTGAAATAATCTGTTCGGAACTAAGTCCCGATTTTTTATAATATTCAAGAATTTTCTCACTTTCTTCCAGAGTTTTTGAGGCCGGAACATAAACAAAAGATTTTCCTTTTAATGCTGCGGAAAGACAGCGGTGCAGGTGGCCTGTTCCATGCCCCTTTACCACAGAAGGCACATACACGACCGGATTTTTTACATAAGTAGAATTTAATGCTTCAAGAACCTGCTGATATGTATAGGGCCCCTTATCCTTTCCAAGGTAATTCACAACAGAAAGAGCCCTCAGATAATCAGAATAAGTATCTATGGTAGAACGAAGCTCAGAAAACTTGTATTTTACAGGAGCTGGAACAAAGTCGCAGATATATTTTTCACGATGATTATACATGGCAGGCCCTACATGTTCATGATCATAGGAATCAGAAGTTTCTCCTGCGGCTTTTTTCAGTGATTGAGCAGAAAAAACTTCAACTCCGCTTCCATGAGGGAGACCCGAATAAGTAAGATAGTCACATCTGGAGCCATGTTTATTTTTTTCTTCAAAATCGCAGGCAGATTCTTCTGCCGCTTCATAAAACAAAAAAGGATTATCTGCAGTTGCCCGAATTACAGTTTTTGCATCTACAATTTCAAGAAGTTTTACAAATCTATCCAAAACATCATTCAGGCTTCCCTTGAAACACTTAAAACCGCTTTTCTCACAAATCGGCAGAATTTTTTCATAAGAATCTTCATCTGTAGCAACATAATAATAATCAGCATGAACTTTATGCATGGAAGCAAGTACCCATTCCAGTACACTTTTTCCGCCAAGAGGCAAAAGTGCTTTTCCTGGAAGTCTTGTTGAAGAAAGCCGGCATTGTACAATTACGATTCTATCTGTTTTCATTATTCGTTCCAATTTTCAATTAGATTCTGCAATTCAAGGGTAAATTTATATTTATTTTTTTCGACCCAGAAACGGGCTGCCTTAAACTGTCTGTGGGCTTCAAGAATTCCGCAGGATGACCTGAAGAAAAAAGGGAAAAATGAGGCCGGACTTATATAGCCCTGCTCCTGTTTAATGCGGGGAAGTTCATTCTTTAAATAATAGCGCAGGTAACTGAGTGTGAAAGTACGGTCTTCTACAGGAGGTTCTTCTATATAATTAAATTGAAGTTTTGAAGTAAGACGTGTTTTTTCACCCCAAAGCCAGGAGCGCATTGCAAGATCAAGAATCTGCCAGTAGGAAGAAGTAATCGTCCAGTCAAATCCGCCAAGCTGAATAAATTTCTGCCTGTTATAAAGTCCGATATAGTCAAACGGATAAAGAGTTTTTGCGCCATCAGAAATTGCAGTTGAAGATTCAACATAAAAATGACCTCTGGAATAAGACGGAACAAATGAACAGGGAAGTTCATTTTTATTAGAATCAAAAAGACGAGGAACTATGCAGTAAGTTCCATTTTGAGTAAGGTTTTCTGCAAGATGAGGAAGAATCGTACTGACAGGAATATTAAGGCTGTCTCTTAAAACCATAACATAATCAGAATGAACTTCGCTCATGGCAAGGTTTATAAGTTCTCCGTCCGTTGTTTTTTCAAGAGGAATGATGAATTTTACTGTAGGAAACTTTTTTGACATATCATCAAGAGAAAAATTTGATGCATCATGTTCAATAGAAATAATAGTCTGAAACTTACATTCAAGCAGATTTTCAAAAACATGAGTTTTTAAATGACTTCCACTTGTGTTAAGCAGAATGACTGAAATATTCAGAGAATCAGGACTTACAGAAGAACCGCCTATGACAGTTCTTTTTATCTGATGTTCATCAAAAGTTAAAGGTATAGAATTCATCACACTTTCCACATCTTTCATTCAAGTTATTTTCTATATAATCTCTCAGAAGGCTGTCGTTTTTATGCCAGACAGCTTCCAGATCTTCCGAAAAAACATTACCTGTACTTTTTTCAAACATACAGGCGCGGCATATTGTTACATCGCCGTTTGCAAGAATTGTCATATCCCTGCGCAGGTGCCAGCAGAGGATTCTCTCCAGAGGTGACAAATCTGCAGGCTTACGGTCAGGAAGAAGAGCAGCCATTGAATCATATTTTTGAATAATAAAATTGCCGGCGGCAGGAGAAGTTTTTTCATTCCAGAAACGGAAGAAACTTTCCAATTCCTCTTCATTTTCATTCATGCGGATAAACTGAGGATATACGCAAGCAGGCAGAATTGAAGAAATAAGGGAAACTGATTTAAGGGCAGCATCAAAATCTTCTGATGAAGAATTATTTCTAATTTTTGCATACCCTTCTTTTGTGAATGCATCCAGCTGTACGGCAATCATAAGTTTTGGGTAAGGATTTTTTTGTGATTTTGGTGCATCAGAAAGACAGTCCTTAATTTTTTTGCAGAAATCTTCTGTAATATTTATTCCATCAGTTTCTAAAAACAAAGACAGTTCAGGCTTAGAAAGAACATATTCTGCCATCTTTAAGCAGTCAGGATTTAAGAGGGGCTCCCCGCAAACAGAAAGCGAAATAACAGCATCTTCACTAAAGTCTGAAATCTTATCAGTTATTTTTGCAAACTTGTCAAAAGACATAATCTCCTGTGCAGATTTTTTTAAGCTCAGAGGATTGTAAATTGCATAGGAAGATACCTTTTCACAAATCTCTATACTATAAAAAGCAGGCAGTGTTTTAAGAACTTTTACTGAACGGGCAGCAAGTTCTGCAAGAGAATCTGCATTGTTTACATCAACTTTTTCTAAATCAGCACATTCCTGCAAGCCTTTACATGAAAGAAAATCTCTTTTGCAGCCTGTATTAAAGGCAAAACGGTAAAGCCGCCAGTCCTTAGGGGCAATTATAGTTTCAACTTCAAAAGAATTAATGTCATTCTTCAAAAAATCATATATGCAGGTGCGGGAAAGTGGCTTTTCTCCCGCTTCTTTCAGGTTTGATTCAGCAAGTTTTGCCATTATGGCACAGGCCTGACTATTTATAATTTCCGGGGCAAAACCAGAAGGATAACCGTCCTGGAAAGTATATTCAGCATGATATTTCAGATGATGTTCTACAAGCTGTCTGGTAATTTCTGTATTTATAAAGGGCAAATCATCATAAGTGAATATAATGTAATCTGCCTTTTTTTCTAATGCAGTTTCAGCCATTTTTTTCAGCAGAACAGCAACATTAATGCAGTCACCTATTTTAACAATGTCACCTTCACAAAATTTTTCTGCCCATTCATAAGTTTTTTCAAAGGCATTTTTGCCTCCGAAAACTTTTTCCTGAGCATATTCAGATTTGCTTTCATATAAAATTACAACACTTTTCATCAACTTCTTTATCGGCAATCCATTGAATAAGTTAATGAAATAAAGTAATTTGAGTATAAAATGAACAGTCCTATTTTACCGCAAGATACAGTATTTACAGTTTCACAAATAACAGACCTGATAAAAGAAATTCTTGAAAGTTCCTTTCGTACTGTCAAAATTGAAGGAGAAATTTCAAACTGGCGGCCCAGCAGTGCCGGACATATTTATTTTACATTAAAAGATAACAATTCTCAGTTAAAGGCTGTAATATTCCGCGGGGCTGCATACAAACTGAATTTCCGTCCTAAAGACGGAGATAAAGTCTGCTGTACAGGAAGCCTTTCTGTTTATGCCCCGCAAGGCAACTATCAGATTATTGTAAACACCATGGAACTGGCTGGTGCCGGTAACATTTTACAGATGCTGGAAGAAAGAAAGAGAAAACTTGCCGCAGAAGGACTTTTTGATAACAGCCGGAAAAAAGCACTTCCTCTTTTTCCTAAAACAATTGGAGTCGTAACAAGCCCTACAGGCGCGGCAATCCGGGACATTCTGAATGTAAGCAAAAGACGAAATCCAAACATAAACATAACAGTTCTTCCTGCCATTGTTCAGGGAGAAGGAGCCGCCCAGACCATTGTAAGAATGATTGAGATTGCAAATTTTTATGATTTATGCGATGTACTGATTGTGGGTAGAGGCGGCGGTTCTCTAGAAGACCTTTTACCGTTCAGCGAAGAATCTGTTGTTCGCGCTGTGGCAGCTTCCCATATTCCTGTAATTTCTGCCGTTGGACATGAAATTGACTGGGCTTTATGCGATTATTCTGCCGACCGCAGAGCCCCGACTCCTTCAGCCGCTGCAGAAATGGCAGTGCCTTTAAAAACAGACCTGCAGAAGACGCTTTCCGCCTATAAACAGGAACTGTACACAACAATAAGCAATAAACTTGAACAGAAACGGCTTCTCATCCGCAGTTTTAACCCGGAAAATCTGGAAATCAGTTTCAGAAATATTCAGCAGCCCCTGCTCAACAGATTTGCAAGTACAAGAGAAAGCCTTGAGCAGAATATTCGTGAAAAAATCAAGGATATGCGAACAAGAATAGCAGGAAACCTTACAATTCTGGAAAGCGCAAGTCCAAGAGAAATATTCAAGAGGGGATATTCCATGGTAACAAAAGAAGATGGAAGCATTATAAGACAGGCCTCCCAAATTACCCAAGGCTCTCTTATAAAAATCATTCCCGCAGAAGGCGAAATTACAGCAAAAGTTACAGAAGTAAAAACGGAGGTTATAAATGGCAACATTTGAAGAAAATCTGAAAAGGCTTGAACAGCTTACAGGAGATATAAAAAGAAGTGATATTTCTCTTGAAGATGCCTTAAAAGATTTTGAAGAAGGAATAAAACTGGCAAAAGGCATGGAAGGCCAGCTTGATGATATAGAAGGAAAGATTCAGATTTTAATGAATGAACCGTCACCTATGTCTAAAGAAAATCCGCCTCAGATGGATTTATTTTCTGATGATGGCGAAGTAAACGGAACAAGAAGATGAGCCTGCATCAGCCTGTAAAAACATTAAATCCTGAAGTTGCAAGAAAAATTGCGGCAGGAGAAGTTATTGACCGGCCTAACGCCATAATCCGGGAGCTGATGGATAATGCGATAGACTCAGGGGCAAAAAATATTACAGTAGAAATTGCCGGTGGCGGAATAGACAAAATAAGGATTATTGATGACGGCTGCGGCATGACAAAAGAAGACTTGCAGAATTGCGCCCGTCCTCATGCTACAAGCAAGATTTCTACAGAAGTTGACTTAATGAATCTTTCTACACTCGGCTTCAGGGGTGAAGCTCTGGCTTCCATTGCAGCAGTTGCAAGACTTTCCATAATGAGCAGCGGCTGGAAAATGAGGGCAAGCATTACAGAAGACCACCTTCTGGAACAGGTTGCAGAAACAAAAGGCACAATAGTACAGTCAGAAGGACTTTTTGAAAACTTTCCTGCCCGCCGTCAGTTCTTAAAAAGACCAGCCACAGAAGCACTGATGTGCAAGAACACATTTATAGAAAAAGCTATGGCCCGTCCAGACATTTCCTTCCGCTTTATTCAGGATGGAGAACAGAAAATAGACTTACCGGCAGGACAATCACTTAAAGACAGATTTCTGGGAGCAAATTCCTACCATGAAGACTATGCCCTTTTTTATGAATTAAATGCTTCAAGCGGATCTTCATCACCAGACTGGAGTTTTTCAGTTGTAATAGGAGAACCTGCTGTCTCACGAACAAACAAAAAAGAAATTTACATATATACAAATGGAAGAAGGATTCAAGAATACTCACTTGTTCAGGCCGTAGAATATGGCGGACAGGGATATTTTCCAAACGGCACATATCCGGTTGCAGTTGTATTTATACAGATGAAGCCGGAACTGGTAGACTTTAACATTCATCCTGCAAAAAAAGAAGCAAGATTTTATGATATTTCAGAACTTCACCATGGTTTAAGCAGTACAATAAAAAGTTTTTTCTTAAATTATACAAGGCAAAACTTTCTGGAAGACAAAGCGGCAGATGCTGTAAGGGATGAGCCATCCTATCAAAAACACATTTCCTACAAGCCGGTCATCTACCCTACTTCGGCTTCAAGTCACAGCGAAAAATCAGTTTCTGATTTCCGCTCAAAATATCTTGGTTCGTCAGGTTCCAGTTCATCTGCTTTCAATTCAAGTGCAAGACAGATTACACCAAGCTATCCAAAAGAACAAAATCTCTTTACGTCCTCTCTGGCAGAAGAAGCATTAGCAAGCATTTCATCACAGGAAAGTCAAAAAATCCGTTATATAGGCTGTTGTCTTGGAACCTTTATACTGGCAGAAAAAAACAACTGCCTGTATATAATAGACCAGCATGCAGTTCATGAACGAATTTTATTTGACAGACTTATGAATTCCCAGACAGCCGCAAAAAGCCAGCCTCTCCTGATTCCATATAAAATTAAAACAGAATCAAAAAGTCAGGATAATCTTCTTGAAAAATTAAAACCATCTTTAGATGCCATAGGTTTTGAAACCCTTTTCCGCGAAAACGGTTTATGGGAAGTTGTTTCCATTCCAGAACGCTGGACAGGTACAGAATACGACTTAAAAACACTTCTTTTTGTTAAACACGTTGCTCCAGAAGAAATAATTCGTTCAATTGCAGCAATGACAGCCTGTAAGGCAGCAGTAAAAGATGGTTATGTTCTTGATGATGACACAGCGGCAAGTCTTGCAGAGCAGGCTTTCAGACTGAAAGACCCGCACTGCCCTCATGGCAGACCTGTTTACACTGTTATTTCCAGGGAAAAACTTTTTGAACTTGTAAAAAGAACCTGACGGCCTGTTTATAAAAGGGTATTTAAAAGCATCTCCACTTCGTCACTCTTATATTCCGGATTCTTTGAATTCAGATATGCAAGATAACGAAGTGCATTTTCACTGTCTCCAAGCTGAATATAACTTTTTGCCACATTCAGATAGGCCAGCCAGTCTTCCTTATCATTTTCAATCATAATAAGAAAATAATCTCGTGATTTATCAAAATATCCCGCGCCAAAACAGGCATTTGCCAGATTCCCCAGAACAGACCTGTCAGAAGGATTTGTATCATAGGCTTCTGTAAGAAGTATTACCGCTTCTTCTTTATTTTCTCCAGCAGAATAAATGTTTCCCAAATTAATTTTTGATTTTAAATGAGAAGGATTTAAAGCAAGAGCCTGCTGATAAAAACCTGCCGCATCATCTGTCCTTCCGTTTTTTTCAAGAATCATTCCGTAATTATAAGTAATATTTGCCTTTGAATTTGCACTGGTAAGAAATTCCTTTTCTTCGTATGCCTCTCTTGCAAAACGCAATGCCTCATCCTCTTTTCCATCTTCAAAATAAGCAACAGAAAGATTATATTTTGTCAGAGTCTGTTCTTCTCCCATGGAAAGTTTTTCAAGTGCAAGATGATACATATTTTCAGCTTCTTCATATCTGTTATTTTCAAATAAAACAGACCCCAGTTCCATTACAGGAAGCAGATTTCTTTCATTAAGACTTATTACAGTTTGATAGGCAGCAACAGCTTCTTCATATTTTTTCATCCGATTACACAGACGTGCTAACTCCAGCCAGCCTTTTTCGTATGACGGATTTACATTTACGGCATTATCCAATGCCTTTTGTGCTTCATCAAAGTTTTTCAGTTTTTCTTCTGTAAGCCCCAGGTTATACCAGCTTGGAGCAAATTTTGAATTCAATTCAATGGAAGTTCTAAAACTGTCTGCCGCGCCCTGAAAATCCTTGCGGATATATTTTGTCTTTCCGTAATCATAATAGTAAAGATAATTTCTCTGATTAAACCTGATGGCTTCTTCCAGAGCCTGCATTGCCAGCTCATAATTTCTCTTTTTTAATTCATCCTGAGCAACAAAATAATGAGCCGCATCATTTTCCGGTTCAGTCTCCAAAATTTTCCGAGCCATTTCTACTGCTTTTGCAAGAAGCGCTTCCTTATCTTCATCTGATTCTAAATCAGAAAATTTTTCAAGCTGATTTCTGATTTCTGCATCCATTTCTGCAGAATCGTCTTTCTCTGCTTTTTTTTCTTTAGCCAGAGAATCATTGCTGGAAGATTCTTTTGACTTCAGTGGCGGAAGTCTTGACTGCTCAGGTGCGGGATTCTGTTCCTGTGGCGGTAAGGGAGGCTGGGTCTGGGAGTTGGACTGGGACAGGCTCTGTGCCTGTTTCTGGGGCTTTGTCTGAGAGTCGGACTGGAGGGACTGGCTCTGTGCCTGCGGCTGTGCCTGTGCCTGAGAGGGAGCCTGTGCCTGCGTCTGTGCCTGAGTCTGTGAGGAATCCTGTAGCTGTGCCTGTGCCTGTGAGGGAGCCTGAGCCTGCTCCACATCCGGGGTCGGCTCTAAATCTGACAGCAAGACGACTTCTGCTGGCGCCGGGGCATTTTCCTCGCCTTTATCGACTTCAGATGCAGAATAATCAGAATTCACCGTAGAATCTTCATCTGATGAAGAAGCCTTCCTGGAACACTGAAAGACCAAAAGTAAAATCAGAATAATTACCGCTACAGCTTCTATACCAAGAGCCTTAAAAAGAACATTATCTTTTTCCTTTCGCCGGAACTTTTGCTGGGACATCAGTCTAATTCTCCTTCCATATCATATTCAATCAAATCATCAGCTCCGGAAGAAACATTTTTTACATCAGTATTCTGAAGAGAATTAACCAAATCATCCAGTCTTTTTCTGCGGCTGTCCTGAGCCTCTTCAAGGCGGGAATTTTCTTCTTTCAAAAGCGCTTCCTTACGCCGCTTATATTCCTCTACCCCCTGAGCATCCAGTTTTTTCAAAAGTTCACGTTCTTTTTCATCAATAGATTCCCAGAATTCCTTATCTTCGTCTTTATCATATTCATAAGGAACAGCTTCATATTCTTTAGCAGACTCCACAGCTTCCCAATCAGCAGGTTCTTCTATTTTTTCCATATCCTGATTCTGTATCGCTGTACTTTCATCATCTTCAAATGTTTCCCAGGCTCTTCCAGACGGCTTGTAATCACCTTCTATAAAATCCCCGTCTATGCGTTCCCATTCAGCACCGTCAGCACCATAAAAACCGTCTTCAGGCCTGCCGTCAATCTCTTCCCACATGGCTTTTTCTCTTTCTCTAGCAAGTCTTTCTTCCTCTTCCCTGCGGGCAAGTTCTTCGTCTATGGCAGCAATTAACTGAGAAATACGCTCTTTCTGCGCATCTTCAGGATTCTTTTCAAGATAAGAAGTATAGTCTCCCCTTGCAGGCCGCAGCTGATCTGCCATAAGAAGGCTGTTAGCCCTATTTAAAAGTGCTTCTGAAAAATCAGGCTCTGCAGCAAGAGCCCTCGAATAACATTCCACCGCAGCCTTATAATCTTTGAGCGCAAAATATGAATTTCCCTGATTGTATGAAAGAATCTTGCTATTTCCAGGCTGAACATCAAGCCCCCTCTGAAAAGCCTTTATAGATTTTTCATATTCCCCCAGCTGATAGTATCCCAGTCCCAGAAAATTATAAGAGTTTTCAGAAACAATTCCGTTAGAAATCTCATTTTCAAGAACCTGAACCGCATCTGCAGGATTATTTTCCTTAAAAAGTTTTTCTCCCTGGCTCTGGGTAAATGCTATGCCAGCAAGAAATAAAACAAGGGCAGGCATCATAAGACAATGCTTTCTATTCATTAAAATCGCCTCTTTCATGTTTGACACTATTAAATAAATTTACTACTCTATATTATCGAAGTGAATAAGAACATACTTTACATGGAGCAAATTCAATGTTCATAATTATTCTGATAGCCCTCCTTGGCAGCGTTGTAGCCTCACTGGGATTTGTTGTTTTCAAAACTATAATGTCTCCAAAAAAGCTTGAAGCAGTACCTAGGCTTATAAAGCAGGGAAAAACAGCAAATGCCATAAAACTTTCAAAGCAGATTCTTTCAAAAAATCCCAAGAATTATATGGCTCATTATTATCTTGGAAAGGCCTATTTAAAGGAAGACAGAAAAGAACTTGCCATCATAGAATACAAAACGGTTGATGAAAATGCACTGTTTGGAGAAGGCATTGATGAATCTCAATTCCGAACAGAATATGCTGCTTTATTGATGAAATGCAACCAGCAGAATGAAGCCCTTAAAAATTACCTTCTTCTTACAAAACAGGCTCCAAATGCCGCAGACAACTTTTTTCAGGTCGGGCTCATATATGAACAGCAGGGACGCTATGATTTAGCACTTGGATTCATGCAGAAAGCTGCCCTGCTTGACAAAAAGAATGCAAAAGCTCATGCAGAAATAGGCTTTATGTGCTACCGCACAAAGAAATATATTGAAGCAAAAAAAGAAATAGACCTTGCCATTAAATTAAATCCAGAAAACTATACTTCATACTATTATCTTGGAAAAATCCTTAAAGATTCAAAAGACATTGGAGGTGCCATCAAAGCATTTGAAAAGGCCCAGAGGGCTGCAGATGTAAAACAGAAGGCAATTATAGAACATGGCTCCTGCTTTATGCTTGCAAACCGCTACGATAATGCAATTCTTGACTTTCAGAGAGCGGTTGATCTGGATAAAGAAAATACCAATCAGGAAACTCTTTTTGCAAGATATTTTCTTGCCGCCTGTTATGAAAAAATGCACAAAATTGACAAAGCCATAGAACAGTGGGAATCAATTCACAAAAAGAACAAGGCATTCCGCGATGTAGCAGGAAAACTTACAGAATATAAAGACCTGCAGGCAAATGACTATCTAAAAGATTACCTTACAAGCGGAAATGATGAATTTATTGAAATCTGCAAGAATGCAACAACAAAAAGCCTCAAACTGAAAATATTAACCTGTGATTCAAAAAAATGGGGTTGCGAAATTACAGGAATAAATCAGGGTGATGAATCATGGATGAACGTAAAGAAACAGGTTGTCTTAATCAGATTCTACAGGAATCCAGAACCAATAGATGAACCTGCCATTCATGAAACTCTTGATATAATGAAATCAATGGGGAGCGTCAAATCCTTTATTTTTTCAAGTTCAGATTTCAGCGTTGCCGCAAAGCGTTACTCAGAAAACCGCCCTGTAGAGCTGGTTGAAAAACAGAAACTTGAAGCAGTTCTTTCTAAAGCTGGTTCCTGATGAAAATACTCTGCGTTTCAGATTATGTAGACCCATTAATTTACAATCAGAATGTAAAGGAAGCCTTTTCTGATATAGATTTAATTCTATGTGCAGGAGACCTTCCCATGGATTACATTGACTTCATAGTAACCGTATTCAACAAACCTACTTATTTTATTTTCGGGAATCATAATCTAAAAGAATTTCATTACTATCATCCTGAATCAAGATTTTTTGCACCTAAGCCTCAGGATTCAAATTCTGATATGTCCAGTCATGGACATGGAGCAACCTATCTTGGCTTTACAAGTTTTGTAGATGAACGTTTTATGTTCACTGACCCTGAAACAGGAAGAAGAAGGCCTCTTTTAATTGCAGGCACGTCAGGTTCACTAAAGTATAATAAAGGACTATGCCAGTATTCAGATTTTCAGATGAAAATGAAACTGCTGGCCATGGCTCCAAAACTATTAATTAATAAAATAAAATACGGACGGTATCTGGATATATTCATGACCCACGCCTCTCCCCGTCACATTCATGACCATGAAGATCCATGTCACAAAGGCTTTGACTGCTATAACTGGTTCTTGCAGAAATTTAAGCCGACATTTATGGTTCATGGACACATCCATTTATATGACTTAAGGGAAGAACGCATAGGAAAATACTACGACACCACGGTTGTTAATGCCTATGCCCACTGCGTTATAGAATTTCCACCAGCCCTGCCGCCAGAAGAAACAAATAAAGACTAAGGATGATTTTTATAAATGAATATTACAATTTCACAGACAGAAGAAGATTTCAACAAGGCAAGAAATAAAGCATTTATAAATGAAATACAGCATCTGCTTTCTCCAGAAGAAGCCTCCCTTATTTCTCTGAATGATGTAAAGCAGATGATTAAGCCTATAAATGAAACTTATGTGGGAATGAAGGTCATTCCTATAGATAAAATTGTAGGCAGCGAAGGCCGCTATAAAGATTTTGACAACCGTTTCTTCCCGAAAAGCTCACACCTTAAAAACCGATGGGAGCATGTAGATGAAGCTGCAATAAAATCAATAGATTTACCGCCTATAAAAGTTTATGAAATATCAGGCTTATATTTTGTCAGAGATGGAAATCACAGGGTGTCAGTAGCAAAAGCCAGAGGAACGGAATTCATAGACGCAGAAGTCGTTTCCCTTCAAAGTGAGATAGTGCTAAAACGACCTAACAACATGAATGACATTGTAAGGCAGATTATAAACTACGAAAAACGTGTTTTTTACAGCGAAACCGGTTTTGGTGACATAACAGACTACTGGTGTCTTGATTTTTCACGCCCAGGCCGCTATGACGTTATTTACAATCACATTCTGACCCATAAGTATTATATGAATCAGCAGCAGGAAGAAGAAGTTTCTATGGAAGACGCAATTCTTTCCTGGTTCAACAAGGTTTATATGCCCTTAGCCTACTCCATAGTAAAAAAGCATATGCTCAGGTCTTTTCCTAAAAGAACAACAGGAGACCTTTACGTCTGGATAGTCCGCTATTGGGATGACTTAAAACACAAATTCGGAACAGAAGTTCCTATAGATGAAGCAGTTACAGACTTTAAGAAAAAATATAAAATATCATTCCCTAGACGGATCATGAACAGGATAAAGTGTGTCATATTAAGGAAAGCAATAGACGGACTTCCTTCAGAATCCCCAGAAAGCCCTCCTGACCCGAAAAACGCTTAAGTTTAATTATATTTTTAAAACTTGACGACTAAAAAGTTCAATGTTAGAATAAAGAGTAAGACTAGTTAAGGTGGCATCACCTTAAATTTTGTGGGAGTATATTGTGACAACAACAATAGATTCATTTTTAAGCACACCGCTCCTGATTTCTGCAGGAATTGCAGCGCTGCTGGTAATCTTCTTATTGCTGATTAAGCTTAGAAAAAAAGCAAAAATCAGTTATATTTTTTTCGTAGTTGCAGCAATAATTATTGCAGGTTCTTTGTATTGTTATTACACGGAATATTACATCTATTATGTATTTGCAATAATACTTGCACAGGCAATTACCCTTCCATATCTGATAGTAAAAGCCTTTGACAACCCTCAGAAAAGAGAAGAAAAGAAAGCCGCTAAGAGAGCCGCAGAAATTGCAGCAACTCGTGATGCAGACATGGTAAGCAAACAGATTGTTGCTGAAATAGAAGAAAAACATCAGAGATTACTTGATGTAAATAAAGATCTTATTTCAAAACTGTCATCATTCTTCTCCAGCGATAACAGTATGGAAAATTATCTGGAATACTGTAATGACCTTATTGCCCAGAGAGTATCTGCAGACGGCTGTTTAATCCTTATGGCAGATGATTATGATAATACTCTGGCAGTAAAATCATTCAAAGGTTCATTCCCGCCTCCATATAAACTTCCAGACGATCTGCCTCACAAGCCGATTAGAGTAGAAACAAACCTCCGCTTTGCACAGTTCCAGCTTGAAGGCAACATTTTTGGAGAAATTTTCAGCAGTGGCGAACCGGCATTCATTCCGGATTCAATCCGAGACCCTCGTATATATCAGAATGGTCCGGAAGAATTCCTCCGTTGCGGCGGTTATATTTTTGCACCAATCAAACAGCCGGAAGGCGTTGTAGGACTTATTGCCCTTGCCCGCTTGCCGGATAAAGAAAAATTTACAAAGCAGGATTTTGATACAGTCGTAATTCTTGCTGATGCAATTTCAACAACAATGAAACCTCTTTACAGTTTCCTTGCCTATGCAGAGCACACAGAACTGAACAAGGGTGGTACAATTGCATCAAAATATCAGAAAGACCTGCTCCCGCAAAAACTTCCTGTCATTTCTGGAATAACTATCGGTTGTTTCTCAAATCCAATGGAAGGTGTGTGTGGCGATTATTATGATATTATAGTTTCAAGAAAGGACAGAATTTCATTTATAATGGCAGATGTTGCAGGAAAAGGAATGAACTCATTAATCGTAATGATTATGATTCGTGCAATTCTTAGACTTGCAGTAAACACAGATCAGTCTGCATCTACAATTATGTCCTGGACAAACCGCGGCATTTGTATTGAAACATCAAAGATTGACCACTTTGCCAGCGTTGCCCTCATCAATTATGATGCAACAACAAAAGAAGTTGATATAGCAACTTGTGGAAATAATCCTGTGTTTATCTTTAAAGCTGCCGATAAATCTATAAAACAGATTTCTGAACCGACAGAACCTATGGGTGTCGCAAAAGAAACTGAATATAAAAATCAGGTATTCAAACTTGAAAGCGGAGACATTGTTGCAACATGTACCGATGGACTAGTTGAATCTCTGAATGAAAACGGTGTACAATACTCCGTTGAAAATCTAAAGAAAGCAATTGTGAAAAATTGCAATGCAAATGCCAAAGATATTACAAGTCGCGTAAAGGACGACTTAAAGAAATACTGCAGCACTGCACAGCAATACGATGACCAAAGCCTTCTGGTCATCAAAATTCAATAGGAAAGGAGCTTCTTTATGGAACTTAAAATACGTAAAAATGGTGATGTTTACATCATTGACGTAACTGGAGAAATGGATCTTTACAATTCATACAAGCTCAAGGAACTTGTAATGAAGATGCTCGAAAAGAACGTAAAGAATTTCGTTATCAATCTTGAACAGGTAGACTACATTGACTCATCTGGAATTGGTGCCCTTATTTATATCTGTTCAACTATTAAAAAGATGAACCTGAATCTTGCAATTGCAAACATTCACGGTTCCGTAAAAAAAGTTATTGAACTTACAAAACTTATGGGCTACTTCCCTATTGCCAACAGCATTGAAGAAGCTCTTCTGATGGTAAAAGAATAAACATCCAGAATATTTTAAAAAGTTCAATTTTTAGGAGGAATTATGGTTCAGGAATTTAAGGAACTGAGATCGGATGAGAACGACCCTTTATTTGATAAAACTAATATGTTAAAGAAGGAATTCCCTTCAGATTTCAGGCAGATTCGTTATTTTACGCTGCTGATTGTTCAGTCAGCACCAACTGAAATTAAGGAATTAAACATTCTTGAACAGCAGATTAGTGAAGTTATTAAGAATGCCGTTAAGCATGGAAACCACTGTGATATAAACAAGAAAGTTACAGTTTGGTATTCTTTCAGTGCAACACACGCTCATATTATCGTTCAGGATGAAGGCGAAGGATTCCAGGATTTGGAAAAATGGAACGAATTCAACAAGAAGCGTCTTGAATGTCTGCACAATAATGATTTCATGGCTCTTTCAGAATATGTATCATTCCGTACAAAAGAATCTGACAGTCAGGATGGTGGTAACGCCCTCTTTGCTGCTTTGGAATATTGGAATGGTGGATTTGTATACAACGGAAAGCGTAATGCTGTAGCCATGCTCAAAAAATACCAGACAAAATTCCATGGTGCCGGTCACGACGGCGAATAAAAAGAAGACTGATAATAGAGCCTGAGAGTTCTAGCAAAGTTAAAATAAAGTATGTGCGAGTTTTTGGCAAAGCCAAAAACTCGTTATTCAATAAAAAAGGATTTAGCTTTCGCTAAATCCTTTTTTATTGAATGGAGATGGGGGGAATTGAACCCCCGTCCGAAAATGTAAACCAGATACATCTACAAGTTTAGTCATGCGAGGTAATTGTCGGGAGCCGGTAGCAGCATGACAAGCGTCGCCTCCGTATTCTGATAAAAAGTCCCGATTACATACCAGAAACTGTAATCAGCAAGTCCCGATAAGGTAAAAGAACATCAGGCAACGCGGAACAGGGCCGCCTGAGTTCCTGCACGGCTGCTTACGCAGCGAGTGCTTCTGCTTCGAAGTAAGCTTCGTCAGCTTCTTCTTCTTTTCTTGCGAAAATTGCAGTTATTTTTTTGTCAGTTTAAGGAACCTTCAGTCCTACCTGCAGTACAAGATTTCCCAATTCCGTCGAAACCGGGACATCCCCAAATGCTTATTAAAATATATTATCTAAATTATCTTTCGTCAAGAATTATGTTAAAAAATCTTACTGAAAGGAATTGTATAAATACTGCCACAGTTTTCACATTTGATTTCCAGAGGCTTATCAGATTCTTTTTTCATCTCTTCAAGCTGTTTTTTTGGCAGATTCCTCACATAATCAACAAAACGCTGTTCACAACAAGGACAGTCATAAGTAATATCACGCTGCATAATGATTGAAGGATTAAATTCACGGAAAAGTCCGATTATAATATCTTCAGAATCAACTTCTTTTTCACTGTATAAAAGCCCAAGACTAGGACAGGCCTTTACAGCATTTTCAATTTTTCTTAGGATTATTTTATCTTCTTCAGATTCTTCAACATTACTGTCTACCTGAGAGCCAAGCCTGCCGTCTCCGCCTGTTACAGGCATTACCTGCAGATAAAAGGCCCCGGCCCCGACAACACGTCCTTTCCTGTCAAACTGAATGCTTGAATTAAAAGCCGTATTAATCTGCTCTGACTGGGCAAAATAACTTGCAAAATCCTGAGCTATGTTATGACCTTCTACAGTAACAGTTGAAGACTGAGGGTATTTGTCATCCTTATGAACACGAGAAAAAGTAAGATTTCCAGAGCCTAAAAAAGGTCCTAAATCCCAGTTTTCCAGAGGCTTATCAAGCGGAATATGAGGATTAAAAAGATAGCCCCGAACATAACCTGTTGAATCTGCTTCTACAGAAAATCCAGCCGCACTGCCCTCGCCTTCAAATTTTACCGCAGTGTGTTCCATGTCCTTCATCATTGGAATTGTAAGGGCGGCACACAAAGATGCCTGGCCTAAAATATAAGTTTCAAGAATTCCAAGATTGTGCTGGGCACGAAGCTGATTTACAAAACGTGTACCATGAAAAATTGCCCCGCGAACACGTCCGTCTGCCATAGTAAAAATATGAAGTTTATCTGCTTCAAGAGAATCAAGATGAGCAAGAAGCTCTTTATCAGTAATTTCTGCTTTAATCATATTTTAAATATACTAAATCACGAGTCAGAAGTCTATCCACAAAGTAAAAAATGCGTTATAATATTTTAATTATTTTTAAAAGGAAATGAGGTATTATTATGGCTAACGACGAGAAATTACAGACTGTAAGACACAGTTGCGCTCACGTTATGGCAGAAGCGGTTCTAAGACTTTATCCAGGAACAAAAATTGCAATCGGGCCTGCCATTGACAATGGATTTTATTATGATTTTGACTTTCCAGCAGGAACCAAGTTCACCGAAACCGATTTTCCTACCGTAGAAAAAGAAATGCGCCGCATTTTGAACGGAAATCATGAATTTGTAAGAAAAGAAGTTTCAAGAGACGAGGCTTTAAAGCTTTTTGCTGATCAGCCTTATAAAATTGAACTGATTAATGATTTACCTGCTGACGCAGTTATCTCAACATACGAGCAGGACGGCTTCCTTGACCTTTGCCGAGGGCCTCATGTTGCAAGCACAAAAGAAATCAACGGTCAGTCTTTTAAATTGAATAAGGTTGCAGGTGCTTACTGGCGTGGTGACTCAAATCGTCCTATGCTTACCCGTATTTATGCCCTCTGCTTTGAAAAGCCAAATGATTTGAAAGACTATCTTGCAATGCTTGCAGAGGCAGAAAAACGTGACCACCGCAAACTGGGACAGGAAATGGATCTCTTCCACCTTGATCCTGAAGACCCGGGACAGATTTTCTGGCATCCAAACGGATGGACAATCTATACTGTTATGCAGGACTACATGCGCAAAATGGTGCGACGCGACGGCTACAAGGAAATCAACACTCCAGCCATCATGCCACGTACTTTGTGGGAGCGTTCCGGTCACTGGGGACACTACCAGCAGAATATGTTCATCACAGAATCTGAAAAACGAATGTTCGCTATTAAACCTATGAACTGCCCGGGTGCCCTTGAAGTATTCAAGAGCCGCCAGCGTTCATACAAAGACCTTCCTCTTCGTCTTGCAGAATTCGGTCATGATGTTCGTAATGAAGCAAGCGGAACTCTGCATGGTGTAATGCGAGTTCGCGGCTTTGTTCAGGATGACGCCCATATTCTTTGTACGGAAGAACAGATTGGTTCAGAAGTTGCTAAATTCTGTAAGCTTTTGAAGCTTGTTTATCACGACTTTGGTTTTGATGATCTTGTAGTAAAGTTTTCTACAATGCCAGAAGATCACGTTGGTGATTTAGCAACATGGGAACGCGCAGAAAAAGCTCTTGCAGACGCATGTACGGAAGCCGGCCTTACATACGAGATTCAGCCGGGAGAAGGTGCTTTCTATGGTCCAAAGCTTGAATTTAAGCTTTATGACTGTATTGGCCGTGAATGGCAGTGCGGTACAATTCAGGTTGACTATCAGCTGCCTTCTGCAGAACGTCTGGACGCAACCTACATTGGAGCAGACAACCAGAAACATCACCCTGTAATGCTTCACCGTGCAATTCTGGGGTCATTTGAGCGTTTCTTAGGTATTCTGATTGAAAACTTTGCGGGAGCCTTCCCTACATGGCTAGCATTTGAACAGGCTGCAATTGTTCCTGTTACAAATGACTTTGACGGCTATGCACAGAAAGTTTATGATGCCCTGACTGCAGAAGATATCCGTGCAAACGCCTATCTTTCTACAGAAAACATGAGAAACAAGATTAAGACAATCACAAAGGAACATAAAACTCCTTATATTCTGATTGTCGGTGAAAATGAAGAGAAAGAAGGTACCGTAACGGTTCGTTTCCGCCAGTCAAGCGGTCTTGAACAGAAAACAATGAAACTTGAAGACTTCATTGCTTATGTTCAGAAAAAGAACGAAGAAAGAGGTACTACAATATAATCTTCTATAGCTGAAAAACAAAAAAGGCACTTCACTGTGAAGTGCTTTTTTTTTATTATTAATTGTTACATATTACTCAACTGTAAAGCACCAGCTTTCATCCCAACTAACAGGATCAGCATTAAAAAGTGCTGCAGCCTTTTTTCCGCCATCAGAAAGTGAGGTAGCAGATAAAGTAAAACTAATTGCCAAAGCAATAACAAAAATCTGTAATAAATTTTTTCATAAAAGTACCTCCTCCCGTTTTTTTTCGGCTTCTGTACTTTTGTTTAATTACAAAAAAAGATTTTGTACTTTTGGCCCGAAATTGAATAATATTTTGTACTTTTGTCCCGTTTTTGTTTTTCGTTCCTTTATTTTGTACTTTTGGCCCGATTCTTCGCAATCTTCATTACATAAGTTACAGGTATATTAAGGATATCCGCTATTTGCTCTGAAGTTACATATTTTGATTCCAGAACTTTTTGGATAACTTCATTTCTTTCTTCATTTATAAATCCCTGAACAATACTATCAATAACTGTTATACGACCATTTAATTCACCACGTTCAATAGCTACAGCTTCATTCAAACCTGTTATTAATTCATCAAAAAATTCACTCATATTTCTATACTTGTTTTGTTATACAAAAAAGACGGAATACATTATTTGTAATCCGTCTTCTTATAAAATTACTATGTTAGAAAAACTGAGAACGTTATGCCTCTACAGGTACCTTTTTGGCAATCTTTTTAACTTCAGCTACAGAAATATTAAGAAGGTTTGCTATCTGCTCTGGAGTTACCAAATTGGCATCAAGCATTTTTCTGATAAGTTCTTCTCTTTCTTTTTCTCTTCCTTCATCTACAAATCCCTGAACAATATCGCACATAGTAACACCTCCTTTCTTATTCTTTAAGTTACCTTCATTATAAAGCGATTCAAAATGTTTGTCACCTGTTAATGCAATAAACATTTTAAGTAATGAATCAACATGTTCTATTTCCTCTGTTGTAGGTATATATTTCTTATTCTTTCTTTTAGTCTGAAAATACTTAGCAACAAACTTGAAATCACTCTTGAACATATTAATTTGTTCATCACTTAGCCAGGCTATATTGAATACATTAATTTTATAATCGCTTACAAACGGCTTTAATTCTTCTGGAATCTTAAAACAATCTCGCAGTTTCTTTGGGGCAGTCCATTTTGACTTTATTCCAAAATACAATACTAAAGTTGCAACAGGATACTTTTGTTTCAGATTTGTATCTAACAATTCCTGCTTATAACTTGCTCCATCATAACTGATTACACGAAGCGGCATATTGTAATCTTGTACAGTCTGATTTTCAAATCCCAAGATAGAGATTCTTATTTCTCCATTTTTCCAGAACTTAGAAACATCTCGTTCCTGTTCATGAAGTTCACCATCGGCTTTGATCATACTGTCCTTTGTATCTGCCTCAAGGTCTTTCTCTTTCATGAGCCTTTTGCCTTTGAACAGAAGAACATTTACGATATCTGCAAAAACATCATTCCAGGCTTCGAGATTCTTTTCTGCTATATCCTTCTTTCCCATAATTAAAATATACTCCTAAAAAATCGAAAAGTATAGAAATAAATAATTAAAGAAGCATCACGTTTCCTTAAACAACATATTTACAGCCTGCCGTGCAGGATTCAAACCTTCAACCATTTCAGGAATTGCAGCTCGTGTGTAGTACTCTGTCATTTCGACAGAGCTATGTCCAACCATCTTCTGTACAAGCTTCATCGTGTCATCAGGAACTAAAGTAACTCTTAACTTCTGATCTTCGTCACTCCCTTTCTTATTATAATTTGTTCTGTTGCCATTACGTTCACAGAATCCATCAATAACAAGGGCATGACTTTCTAAAATGAACTGCTTAACTCTTAATCCTCTGGCTTCACCTAATCGCAGGCCACAACTTGCCATTACAAGAAACAAGAGATATTCACGCAATCCATCTACCCAATTAGTCCCATCAAAGAAACGGACCAATTCATCAGAAGTGAAAATATCAGCTTTTTTTGAGTTTCTGGCGAAACGAGGATAATCGGGTTTTATTACAGGGTATGTACAATGCCATGGAGCTTCTTTATAAATATGATTCAATGCTTCAAGGAAAGAGTTTTTCCAACTGCCGGATTTATCAGTTAGATTCATAAGATAACCATTCACCATAGGAATAGTCAAATCTTCAATGAAGCAATCTCCAAACTGTTTAGTGATTTCCTTTATGAAGCCTCTGTAATTATCAAGAGTACGAGAACTTAATTTCTTGCCTAACTGATTAAGCCTTTGTACATGCTCACTGTCAGGCAGAAACATTTTCGCTGCAATCTCATTAACAGTAATTCTTCTTTGTGTATTTGTGGGGTCAGGCAATTTAGAAACATAAACGTATGCTTCAGACTGATTAGAAACATTCGGAATAAGCTTCTGATGCTGAATTCCTGTTATTGGATCTTTCCACCAATAATACCAACGCTTAGTTGTCTTACCTGCTTTTGACTTTACGGTCTTTTTGAAAGGGTGATAAAACATTAATGGCCTCCGTGAATTTTATTAACAAGACATTAACAAAAGACACAAAAGCCATCTGGGTTAAAAAAAATAAGTCCTTATAATACAAGGACTTACAAAGTCGGGCAAGAGGGATTTGAACCCGCCTATAATCGAAGAACCGTTAAAAAAGAAGCGCGAAAGCGGTTCTTTTAGGTTCATCGATAAAATGGCGCGAGTGAGCCGGCAGGCGAACGAGGCCGACAGCCGAAGGATGTCGGGGGGGGCGTAAAGATAACATGTTAAATAAAAAAGGACTTCCGTTTAAGAAGTCCTTAGTCGGGCAAGAGGGATTTGAACCCCCGACATCCTGGTCCCAAACCAGACGCGCTACCAGCTGCGCTATTGCCCGTTACGTGAATATAAATATATACCTTTTTATAATTTAAATCAATAGCAAAACCATATTTTTTTTAATTTTTTTTAATAATTTCTGCTGAAACTTCTGATTCACCGCCCTTTCGAATCCTTTCATCTAAGATTCCTGTAAACTTTACATTAAAACTTTTTCCCAGTGGCAGATTTTCATTTGACTTAATTTCACAATGAATAAAATTATCAGTAACAGCGTGATAAATAAACATATCTTTTTTAAGAAGAGCAGGTTTTCTTGCATTCTCCAAAATTGCAGGACGCACTTGACCCATAAATCTTTTTAAATATCGAATTTTATTTTCTGAAGCCCATTCATTTATCTTACGGCATCGCTCACCACTTACAGATTGCGGAACCTTATTTTTTAATGAACACACTATAGTTCCTGGACGTTCAGAAAAAGGAAATGCATGTACCCATGTAAAATCACAGTCTTTTAAAAGAGCCATAGTTGCATTAAAATCTTCATCCTGTTCTCCAGGAAAACCTGTAATAATATCGCAGGCTAAAAAAGATTCCGGTCTTGCCAGCCTCAACATTTCACACGCTTTTCTTACATCATCAGATTTGTAGGCCCTTTGCATTAAAGAAAGAATTTTATCACTCCCACTTTGAACTGATATATGAAAATGAGGACGAACTCTAGGATTAGAAATTACATGGCAGAATTCTTCATCAACAACTTCTGGATATAAACTAGAAATTCTAAAATTTATTTTTTCAGTATTTTCTAATAAATATTCCAGCAGAGCAGTAAAATTATAAATTTTATCATTAAATTCACTTTTATATTGACTTATATTGACTGTAGTTATGACAACTTCTTCATTACCGGCTTTTTCAAGTTCCAAAACCCTTTTAAGCGCAAGAGGAACTTCTATTGAAACACTATGACCGCGTGCAAAATGAATTGCACAATATGAACAGTTGCTGTTACATCCGTCCTGAATCTTCAGGCTGGCTCGGGAATGAGCTATAAAAGAAGAGGCAGAAAGTCTGAATGAATTTTCAGGTTTTGAAGGAACCAGCTGCAATGGACTGGAAATTTTTTCTTTTATCAGGGAAGAAAAAGTCACAGAATCCCAATGATTAAGTTCTTTTAAGAAGAGTTCAGGCACGCCGGCAATACGGCTTTTTATCTGTCCGCCAACCGCACATACTCTTGAATCAATATTTTCAATTTCTTTTGCAGACAGTTGGGCATAACATCCGGTAACTAAAACAGTAGAATTAGGATATTTTTTTAAGAGAAGCCGTATAATTCTTCTTGCCTTTTGTTCTGCTTTTTGAGTAACAGTACAAGTGTTAATAATACACAAAAAAACAGAGGTATCTTCTTCAGACTTTGAAGAAACCGTTTCCATAGAAACTGAAATGTTTTTATCAGTAAAACAGCCGGCAATTGCTTCACTTTCAATCTGATTTAATCGGCAGCCGAGAGTTTCAATATGTACCTGAGCCACTTTATACCTATTGGAGTTTTGCACTTACGCGTTCACGACCGCGGTAAGCATCTACAGAAGCAGAATTCAATTTCAGTGCTTCATCATAGGCAACAATTGCCTCTTTATAATTCTTTGCCATTTCACGGGCATAGCCCAAACGAACCCACCAGGAATCAAGGAGAGGTTCTTTTTTTACGGCAGAAGACAGAGCAATGTCTGCATGCTGATAGCGTGCCTGACGAATAAAAATTTCACCCATATAATAATAAGAAACACCTACACGGGCACCACTTTCAGGAGCACCAGAAACATAACGCTGGAACTGTTCCATTGCGCCAGAATTTTTGCCAAGATAGTATTTTGCTTCACCCAGAATTTCTATCAGACGCAAATCATAAGGACTGATTTTTAATCCCTGATTTGCCCTTTCTTCAGCTTCTGCATACTGCTTATTTCTAACAAGAGACCAGCACATTACAACATAAGATTCAATTCGGTTAGGATTGTCCTTTATTTCCTCTTCACAGACTGCAATTGATTCTTTATATTTTCCATTATGATAAAGAACAAGAGCATCCTGTTTTGTATTCTGCGTTATCTGAGCAGAAAGAGAAGACGAGAATATTAAAATAGCAAAAATAGATGTTATAACTTTATTATTTTTTTTCATTTTCAGATTTCACCATTGTACACTTTCCAGAAAAATTACAGCCCGGTTCAAGAACAACTTTTGCCGTAGTAATATCACCATCTACAGAGCCGGTAGAAGTTACAAATATTAAATTCGTACCGATTATATCACCTTTTACAGCCCCCCTGACAAGTACCCTGGCAGCAGAAATATCAGCATTAACAACAGCACCTGTATCAATTACCAAATCACTTTCTGAATTTATTTTTCCATTCACCTTGCCGCGAATCATAAAAGGCTTTTTTATCTTTATGCTTCCAGTAAAAGTAATATCGTTTTCAACAATAGTATCAAAAGATTCATCTTCCAGATCAAAGAAATCAGTATCTTTTACATCAAACACATTCAGCTCCTTTTAAAGTGTCAGAGAATCCACTTTCCATTTATATCAAAATAATTTTTATTTACATCAAAATCAGGATGCTTTCCGTCCTTTTCAGAAAGCAGGGGCTCTATATCCGGGGCAAGAGATTTCCAGTCTATACCGATTGCAGGGTCATTCCACATAAGCCCGCCCTCGCCTTTTGGATCGTAAAAATCAGTGCACTTGTAAGTAAAGATTGCTTCTTCAGACAAAACATAAAAACCGTGGGCAAAACCTTCCGGGATATAAAACATATTCTGCTTTTCTGCATCAAGAATTACTCCGTAGTATTTACCGAAACTTGCAGAACCTTTGCGCAGGTCAACGGCCACATCATAAACTTTTCCACTCAGGGCACGAACAAGTTTTCCCTGCGGGTGCTGGGTCTGAAAGTGAAGTCCGCGAAGAACACCCTTACTAGATTTCGACTGATTGTCCTGCACAAACTTCATTGTAAGGCCTGCTGCAAAAAAATCACGTTCACTGTAGGTTTCAAGAAAGTAACCACGAGCATCACCAAAAATCTTTGGCTGGATTTCGTAAAGACCTTTTATTTCTGTTCCGTCTGCAAGAGCGCAGTTTTTAAATTCAAATGCCATTTTCTAATTCTCCGCAATATATTCAAGGTAGCGGCCGTAGTCCGTCTTGTAGCCTTTTGCAAGCTCAAGAAGCTGCTCTTTTGAAAGCCAGCCGTTGCGGTAAGCAATTTCTTCTATACAGCTTACATACATTCCCTGACGCTTCTGGATTGTTGCAATAAAGTTGCTTGCTTCGAGCAAGCCGTCATAAGTTCCTGTATCAAGCCAGGCCATTCCGCGGCCGAGAAGTTCTACAGAAAGCTCTCCGCGATTTAAATATTCGTTATTAATAGAAGTAATTTCGATTTCACCACGTGCAGAAGGCTTTACATTTGCTGCAATTTCGCAAACTGCATTGCTGTAGAAGTAAAGGCCCGGAACTGCGTAGTTAGATTTAGGCTTTGCAGGCTTTTCTTCAATTCCCAAAACCTTGCCTTCCTTATCAAACTCTACTACACCGTAAGCTGTAGGATCTTTTACAAAGTAGCCGAAAATTACGCTTCCCTCACCTTTTTCTACTTTTTCGCGGGCACGCTTCAATGTTGAAGTAAAGCTCTGTCCGTAGAAAATGTTGTCGCCAAGAACAAGAGCTGCGCTGTCATTACCAATAAATTCCTTACCAATAATAAATGCATCTGCAAGTCCGCGTGGCTTATCCTGTACTGCGTATTCAAAATGCATTCCAAGCCATGCACCGTCGCCAAACAATTCCTTAAAGCACGAAATATCTCGCGGAGTAGAAATAATCAGCACCTCGCGGATTCCGGAGAGCATAAGGCATGAAAGCGGATAGTAAATCATCGGCTTATCATACAAGGGCAGAATCTGCTTTGAAACTGCTTTTGTTATCGGGTAAAGGCGGGTTCCAGATCCGCCTGCAAGTATAATTCCTTTCATTACGTTCGCTCCTTTCAGTCGCTCACTACCGAGTTTGCTTCGCAAACTCGAATGCTAACGTCCCTGCTCAGTATAATTCTTAGAAATCCAGTCCTTATAAGAACCGTTCAAAATGTGGTTAATCCAGTCTGAGTTCTTGAGGTACCACTTTACGGTTTCCTGCAGGCCCTCTTCAAAGGTCATCTTACGCTCCCAGCCAAGCTGAGTCTTGATTTTTGTACAGTCAATGGCATAGCGCTTGTCGTGACCCGGGCGATCCTTTACGTAAGTAATCGTTTTTTCTACGTCAGCCACATTCTTTCCAGTTTCTGCCGCAGTAAGCTCAATTACCTTGTGAAGCAGCTTGATGTTCTGCCATTCGTTTTCACCGCCAATGTTGTATTTTTCGCCGGTCACGCCCTTGTTTACAATCAACCATACAGCACGGTTGTGGTCTTCTACATAAATCCAGTCGCGGATATTATCACCCTTTCCATAAACAGGAAGGTTCTTTCCATCGCGGATATTGCTTATCATAAGGGGCAGCAGCTTTTCCGGGAACTGGTATGGGCCGTAGTTGTTCGTACAGTTTGACAAAGTGATTGGAAGTCCGTAAGTATGGAAGTAAGCCATTACAACGTGGTCACTGCTGGCCTTTGATGAAGAATAAGGTGAGCGAGGGTCATAAGGAGTATCCTCGCGGAAGTATCCTGTTTCACCAAGAGAACCGTATACTTCATCAGTTGAAATATGATGGAAAAGTACGTCATCGCGCATTGAGCCGTCAGCTTTTTTCCAGTAATTGCGGGCAACATCAAGCAGGGTAAAAGTTCCCATTACGTTTGTCTTCATGAAGGCTTCAGGCCCCAGAATCGAGCGGTCTACGTGGCTTTCTGCTGCAAAGTGAATTACAGTATCAATATCATACTGCTTAAAAATGCGCTCAATGTTTTCGCGGTCGCAGATATCAACCTTTTCAAAGAAATATCTCTTGCCGCCAAACTGAGCCTCAACGTCTTTCAAAGATTCAAGGTTGCCGGCATAAGTAAGGCAGTCTACGTTTACGACTGTTCCGTCAAAATTTGCATCGTTAAAAAGATTTCCCTCAGCAGAGGACATACCAAAAAGATAATGAATGAAATTCGAGCCAATGAATCCGGCTCCGCCTGTAATAAGGATATTGTGTAATTTTCTACTCATATTTTCTATTATAGCACATTTACACTATATTTGGAAAGTGAGTTCTACATCTTATTCAAAGTCAGCATGAATTTCAAAAGTACGCTCACCTTCCTTCAAAGGAAGAGTCAGGCGGACAGCTGCCAGCTGCAGACGTTTTATACCGGCAGCCTTACGAAGAACTTTATTCATCTTAAAGTTTCCATGCTGGTCATCCCCCGCTATCGGGCAGCCATTTTTTGCCAGATGAATACGAATCTGGTGCATACGGCCAGTTTCCAGTTTCAGGCGGATAAGAGAAAGAGCTATCTCCTGACCATTTTGGATTGAAGTTTTTCCACAGTCTGCCCCCTCCTTTCCGCTGGAAACTGAAGAATCACTGAGAGAAAGTGAAGAAAGATTCCATTCCCTTTCTACCAGATAATGAGTTACGGCAGATTTTTCTTCTCCATGCTGAAAAAGGTTTTCTTTTATCACACCAGATTTTTGAGGCATTCTTCCTATGCACAAGGCAAGATACTCTTTTCTGGCAGCCTTAGAAGCAATCAGTTTTGTCCACTTCCCGGCGGCAAGAGGATTTTTTGCCACAATCATAAGGCCGCGGGTATCTTTATCCAGACGGTGAACCAGATAAACTTTCTGCCCTGTCTGTTCTGCAAAATCCACGTCCAGAGAATGAGAGACCCCCTGCCCCCCCTGAACCGCAAGTCCTGCAGGCTTATCAATCACAAATATTTCGTCATTCTCGTATAAAATCTCTATCTGATTCATCCGAAATAATATAATAGAGGATTTTTAAAATGACAAGACACATTCTTTCAAGAATAATTGCTTTACTGATGTTTCTTTTCTGCCTTACAGGCGGACTGTCCGCAGAAATCATTTATGATAAAGATTTTGGTTTTTCACTTGATATTCCAGAAGGATTTGAAATGACAGACAGTACAGAGGATGGGATGTCTATTCTTTTAACTCACCAGAACATTCCTGTTACTCTTGCTATAAAAATCTATTACAAATCTGAATATAAAAGTTCAGAAGAAAGCCTTGAAGCGGCCTTAAATAAACTTTCTGCCGAAGCCAGCCTTGATAAAGTAAAGTGGAGCGGTGAAAATTGTGCAGTTTCAACTTTTTCAATGAATCTTGACCAGAAATACAGCGGCTGGGCTGTTGGGGCGCCAGTAAAAATGGAAAGTCAGCTTGTAGTTTTATGCTATGCCCCTGACAATATTTTTCAGCAGTGCCAATTTTTCATCATCTCAGCCATAAATTCTCTTTCTATAAAAGATGAATTTTATAACATTCCTGGAATCTTTACTCAGTATGCCTTTCCGAATCAAGGAAAAAAAGCAGTAAGTGCTAGAATCGGAGGAAAAGAAATTACTTCATATATTGATGAAAGTGATGTAAGTGCAGCAGATTTTCTTACAAACATTGAATACAGCATTCTGGTAATGTATGCAAATCATCCTAAAAAGATTGAAGCATGGGAACGTTACTACCGCATGATTTACCGCGACAGTTTTGGCCGTCTTGCAGATTTTTCTTCTCAAGTTCACGATACATTATATCCTCTTGCCAGGCAGCAGAATCCAGAAAACGCTGATATTGCTTATGCCCAGATGCTTCTTTCCTGGGTACAGGGCTTTCACTACAAAAGAGCAGATAAAGCATCTGCAACAGATTTTACAAGCCTTCCTGCCATGCTCTGCGGAGAAGGCAATGACTGCGACAGCCGCAGTATGCTTTTATGCGTTCTGCTTAAATCTGCAGGAATAGACAGTATTTTCCTGTTTTCTCCAGTCTATTCCCATGCCATTGCAGGGGCAGGAATAAAAGCTCCTGGCCAGACATTTTTATTAAAAGACAATGGAGTGGAATATTTAATGGGAGAAACAACTGCGAATGTTACATGGGGAATTATTGCGCAGGAACACGCAGACAGGAACAAATGGGTTCCCGTAATCCTGCCATGAACCTGCGAGTAATATTTTTGCGGACCGTTTAAGAACGTGTGAGCAGGGTGTAGATTTCCTGTTCAGAAGAAGATGTTGTAATTGCAGCACGTAAATCGCTGTCCTTAAGTTTTGCACTGAAGTGTGAAATTGTCTTAAGGTAATAAGAATGCTGATTATAAGCGGCAGCAATCATAAAAAGAAGATTTACCGGCTCGTCATCAAGAGTCTGAAAATCCTGAATTGGCTTTTTGCAGACACCAACAGCCATAACCAAATCGGTTACGGAAGCAAGACGAACATGAGGAATTGCAATTCCGCGTCCGATTGCTGTAGACATAAGTTCTTCACGCTTAAGGATTTCCTGAGTAAGTTCTGCTGCGTTCTTTACCTGAGGTGCAGTTGCCAGAACCTGAGACAGTTCAACAATAGCATCACGCTTAGAAGTGTGATTAATGAATACAACACGTTCCTGAGAAAGCACATTGCGAACCTGAACGCTCATCTCTGTCTGTCTGTTTGATTCAGAAGACAGTTTTGCATTTACCCAGTTTTCTACTTCAGACTTTTTAAAGCGCCATACGGTGCCTATTTTTCCTGCCGGAATTTCCCCTTTCTGAGCCCAGTCATATACAGTTCTATCAGAAACCCTAAGGTATTTTGCAACCTCTTCAATTGTCAGGATATCATCTTCCATTTTTTTTCTCCAATCATTTTTACTATTTTTAATTTATATGACAGGCTCCCATTCGCTTGAAAACCTTAGAATATTTTGCATTTTTTGCGGTATATTGTCAAGATTAACATAAATAATTGAATTTTACACTGCTATATTGTAATATAAAAAATATGAAAGTGAAAAAATTAGTCCTGCTTTATATTTTAATAACATTGATTTTTACAGTAATGTATATAATTTTTGCAGCAAAACCTCTGGCAAAAGAATACCAGTTTACACCTATATGGAAAATCAGTACAGCAAATCCTGCAATTTCTGAAATTGAAGAAAACAAAGAACAGATGTATTTTCATCTTGGACAGACACTTGGCTACTTTACGGATGATGGAAAAATCGGCCTTTATAAGACATTTCCAGACAGGGTTGCAATTTCAAACAATTTCTATGCCCTTTATGACTCTCAAGCATCTGATATTAAGTTCTATAACAACAAGGGAATTGAAGCAGGCACCATTCATTCAAGCGGTTATCCATTTTTTAAGGATGATTTGATATATATTTTTCTTCCTGGTGGCAGTTCTTTTTCAAAATGTAATGAATCAGGCAAGACAATCTGGACTTATGAAGGAATCATTCCCATAACTGCCTTTTCTGCAAAAAAAGATTATACCGCTGCGGGTTTTGCAGACGGAACAATAAAAGTTTTTAATAATGAAACTGGAGCTGTAGAAATTAATTTTGCCCCGGGAGGAAGTGATTATCCTGTAATTTTAGGTTTAGACATTTCTGATAACGGACAGTATGTTGCAGCAATTTCCGGACATAATCAGCAGCGTTTTACAATTTCAAGACGAGAAGAATCCCAACAGAAGATTTTATTCCATACCTTCTTAAATACAGACACGCCACACAGAACACTTGTTCATTTCTGCAAAAACGGAAACAGGGTTCTATATAATTATCAGGGAGCTGTTGGTATTTACGATTTAAGCCAGAACAAAAATACAGTAATACCAATAAAAGATAAAGTAATCTCTATAGAAGAAAATGACAATTTTGTTTATATGCTGAGCAAAAACAAATCAAAATACACAGTTTCTGTAATAGAAAAAACTGATACTCTGGAAGGAACCTTTTCTTTTGAAGCAGATTCCGCATTTATAACATCAGACGGAAAGAATCTTTATATAGGAAAAGACAATACAATTTCCAGACTTTCAGTTTCACAGGAATAAGGAATAAGAGGAGTATGATTATGAAAAGACTTTTTTCTATTATTGCATTAATTATTTTTACAGGCTCCCTCTTTGCATTTGAATGGCCTCAGGCTGACGTTACGGAAGAATCCTGCAGTTCATATTTTGGTCAGAACAGAGGTAATCTCTTAAGTACATCTCTGGTATTCGGGGAACCGGCAGAAATAAAGGCCGCAGATGACGGTTACATTCTTATCGTAATGACAGAACAGATTGATGACACAGACTTCTTTCCTTCAACACTGGGCACTTCTGTAATTCTTTCTCATGAAGATAACCTTCTTTCTGTTTATGGAAATCTAGACAGCGAAAGCATTACTCTGAATGATGAAAATGAAAAATTTGTAGACGGTCAGGCAACATTAGGAGCAAGCGGAAATACCGGCTGGCAGAATGACAAAGGTCATCTTGAATTCCAGGTAATTGATGCAAAAAATAAATCAGCTATAAATCCTAAAATACTGATGCCAAGACTCAGTAAGGAAATACCTTTAACACTTTCAGGAATCTATATTGAAAACAAGGCAGGTACACTTTACGACATAAATGTTTCCAGAACATATTCTTCCGGAATATATAGAATTTACCAGAGAAGAAATCTTGTTGCCGCTCCATATAAAACAGCAGTCGCAATTAACGGTATCATGGTTGACCAGATTTCTTATGATACGATTTCGCAGGAAAATGGAAAGTTGTGCGTAATAGGAAAAAAGAAATATACCAGCAAGGATATTTATCCTACTGAAAACCTTCAGCTTCTGGGTGAAGCGGTTCTTTCTTCCGGTCGTGCGACCCTTACTTTATATACAGAAGATATTTTGACTTCCGGCAGGCAGCTGAACTACAACGTAACAGTGTATTAAACTCAGGCTCTGTTAAAATAATTTGTTAAATCTCTTTTTTTGTGATACCATATTTGCGTATAATTAACCAAAACGGAGCACAATTTATGGAACATAATATGATTTTGTCAGCTTCCGGCTGGCGCAAAGTTTTTGCAGTTTCAGGAAACGAACAGGATTCATCTCCTGATATTTCAGAATCAGATTGGGCTCTTGCAGTCACCGCTGCAAATGTTTTTTTTGACTATGTAAAGGAAAAAAGCGGACAAGATATGCCCGTAATTGCTCTTGGTATAGATTCAAGGCCAACAGGTCCTGCCCTTGCAGATGCAATGATAAGAGCCCTGATAAAAAAAGGAGCCTTAATTCAATATTCAGCAGTAACATCAGCACCAGAAATTATGGCTTATGCCAGAAAACTGGATGGATTCATTTATATTTCTGCCAGTCATAATCCGATTGGGCATAACGGCATAAAATTCGGTCTAAATGATGGCGGGGTTCTTAATGCCGCAGAAAACAAGATTGTGACTGATGCATTCTTAAAAAGTCTTGCAGATGAGGAAGGATTAAAAAAAGCGGTTTCTGCAGCGGCTTCCTGCACTACATCTGAATTACAGAAGGTTTATCAGGTAAAGGACAGTTCAAAACATAATGCGCTTCATGCCTACAAGGCTTTTGCAGACGAAACTATAAGCGGAACTTCTGACAAGAATAAACAGGAAGAATTCTTCAAACTTTTAGATTCTGCAATTGCAGGAAACAAAGACGGAATTGGAATTGTCTGTGACTTTAACGGCAGTTCACGCTATCTTTCTATAGACAGAGAATATTTTGCGGCACATAAAATTCATTTTCATTCTATAAATGAATTTAAGATTGCCCATGAAATAATACCAGAAGCCGAAAATCTTGTTCATGTTGCGGCAGAAATGGAAAAACTGCACCGAGAAGGCTACAATAACGTACTTTTAGGTTACATGCCAGATTGTGACGGAGACAGAGGAAACATTGTCTATTGGGATGAAAAAAATCAGAAAGCAGAAATTCTAAAGGCCCAGGAAGTATTCAGTCTTTCGGTTCTAGCAGAACTGACTTTTTCTATCTGGCAAAATGCAAACAACAGTAATTTTAAGCCTGCTGTTGCTGTAAACTGCCCTACTTCAATGAGAATCGAAGAAATTGCAGAAAGACTTGGAGCAAAAGTATTCCGGGCAGAAGTTGGTGAAGCAAATGTTGTAAATCTTGCAAAAGAAAAACGTGCAGAAGGTTACAATGTGCGTATCTTAGGGGAAGGTTCAAACGGAGGAACTATAACACATCCAGCCGCAGTCCGCGACCCGCTAAACACAATTATTGCAATAATCAAACTGCTTTTAATCCGCGATAACGGACTTTATCAAATCTGGTGTAAAAAATCTGGAATTACTTATAATCCTGACTTTACATTAAATGACGTGCTTGCCTCTCTTCCTGTTTATACGACAACAGGAGTTTCTGAAAAACGTGCCGTTTTGAAAATTAAAACAAATGATCACGAAAAACTAAAAGCTGCTTTCCAGAAAGAATTTGAAGCTGATTTTGAAAAACAAAAAGCTGAACTTAATAAAAAATACGGAATTTGCAGTTGGGAAGCAATAATCACAAACGGAACAAAAGAAACCCGCAATGTAAAAGATTTTTCTCTTTCAAAAAAAGGCGGATTAAAAATCCTCTTTAAAGATAAGAATGAAAAAGCCCTTGCATTTATCTGGATGAGAGGCAGCGGAACAGAACCTGTTTTCCGTATAATGTGCGATGTAAAAGGCAATCACAAGGATTGGGAAGAAGAATTATTAAATTGGGAAAGCCAGCTTATTAACAAAGCTGATAAATAGTATTAGAATAGACTAACCAGGCCATAACAGGAGGATATGAGGATTATGGAAAAAGAAGAAATCTTGAAGCGTGCTAAGGCTTATATTGAAGCTGAAAAAGACGAACGCTTCAGCAATGAAGTAAAGGAACTTATTGCTAAGGAAGATTATAAAGAACTTGAAGATAGATTTTATCAGACTCTGGAATTTGGAACAGGCGGTCTTCGCGGAATTATGGGCGGCGGTACAAACCGCATGAACACACTGGAAATAAACCTTGCAACACAGGGACTCGCAAACTATGTTCTTAAAGCATTTCCAGAAAAAGCTAAAGACGGAACTTTGAGTGCTGTTGTTGCTTATGACAGCCGTCTTAATTCAGATGTTTTTGCAGAAGCAACCGCTCTTATTTTTGCAGCAAACGGAATCAAGGCTTACCTTTTCAGCGGACTTCGCCCTACTCCTGAACTTTCTTTCGCAATCAAAACTCTGGGTGCACAGACTGGTGTAGTTGTAACCGCATCTCATAACCCAAGAATGTACAATGGATATAAAGCCTACTGGGACAACGGAGCGCAGGTAATTGAACCTCATGATGTTGGAATTATTGAAGAAGTAAATAAAGTTTCAGATGTAAAGACAATGTCTAAGGAAGAAGCCCTTAAGTCTGGAATGCTTAAAATCATTGATAAAGAAATTGATGAAAAATTCTGGGAAATGTGTAAGGCGCAGCTGTTCCGCCCAGAACTGATTAAAGAAAAGGCTAAGGATGTACGCATTGTTTACACACCACTTCATGGAACAGGGGCTATGCATGTAGAAAAAGTTCTTGGAGATTTGGGACTTAAAGTAATTACAGTTCCAGAGCAGAGACAGCCGGACGGAAACTTCCCTACTGTAGAAAAGCCAAATCCAGAAGAAAAGCCAGCCCTTAAACTTGCTGTTGAACTTGCTACAAAAGAAAAGGCAGACGGTCTTATGGCAACTGACCCGGATGCAGACCGCTTTGGAACTGCCTTCCCAGACAAGGACGGAAACTTTGTTCTTTTAAGCGGCAACCAGATGGGTGCCCTCCTTATGGATTACGTTCTTCTTTCCCGAAAAGAATTCGGAAAAATGCCGGCAAATCCTGCCGTAATCCGCTCTATTGTAACCTCTCCATTTGGTGATTACATCTGTAAAAAATACGGTGTAAAGATGATGGAATGTCTTACAGGCTTTAAGTGGATTGCCGCTGTTGAAGACAAATTTGAAGCAGATGGTTCTGCAAACTATGTATTCGGTCTTGAAGAAAGCTACGGATATAAAGTAGAAAAAGAAGTAATGGATAAGGACGGTGTTTCGGCAGCAGCAATGTGTGCAGAAATGATTATGTACTGGAGAAGCAAGGGTAAGAGCCTTCTTGAACACCTTGATGACCTTTATAAGGAATTCGGTTACTTTGAAGACAGAGCAATTTCTCAGAACTTCCCGGGAGCTTCTGGCGGACAGACAATGAAGAATATGATGGCTTCCATGCGTTCAAATCCTCCGGCTACTCTCGGTGGAGAAAAAGTTCTTAAGATTCGTGACTGCATGAACGATCCAAATCTGCCAAAGAGCAATGTTCTTCAGTTCTATCTGGAAAGCGGAACTATTGTAAGTGCACGTCCATCTGGAACAGAACCAAAGATTAAGTTCTACATTAACTCTATGATTCCAGCAGGAGACGGTAGCGATGCATGGCTTGCAGATGCTCATAAAAAAGCAGCAAGTCTTTGTGACGGAATTACCGCTGACATTCAGAAGATAATTGATGCAGCAAAATAGAAAACTTTCTGAATACAAAAAACTGTACCGGCTTTACGAAGCAGGCACAGTTTTTACTGCATTCGATACAGAAACTACAGGATTAAGACCTATTGATTCCACAATAATTGAAATTGGTGCTATAAAATTTGATAAAAACGGCGAAATTTCACAATGGAGCAGTCTGTTTAATCCTGGAACTTCCATTCCTCTTCAAATATCACAAATAACACATATTACAAATCAAATGATTGATGGAAAACCGGCAATTTCAGAACTTTTACCAGATTTCCTTACTTTTCTTGGCGATTCAGTGATAGTAGCACATAATGCCCAGTTCGATATTGATTTCTTAAATTCAGAATGTGCCAGAAATGGAATAAAAAGAACAAATAACAGTTTTATAGACACCCTTCAGTTTTCAAGAGCAGTATTTCCCAATCTTCCTCATCATCGTCTTGATTTTTTAGCCGACTATTTTAACATTGATAAAGGGTCTTCACACAGGGCTCTGGACGATGCCCGCACCTGCATGAACCTTTTTAAGAAATGTATGTATCCCGATGGAGAAAGCGGTCAGCAATTCCTTTTTTAAGACTTAATTTCTTGGAGCTTTTGCAGGGTCAATAGGCTGACCGTTCTGGAAAACCATAAATGTAATCTGAGGTTTTCCGCTTATAGAGTCAATTCCCGCAGTACCAACTTCAGAACCAGAAAGGGCGTAATCCCCTTTCTTAACCTTTACGGTTCCCATGCCTGTATATGCATAAATAAGACCTGTTTTTGTCTGAATGAAGAGAACCTGACCAAAACCGCGGTATGTACCAACATACATTACAGTTCCTTCGTGAATACATAATACAGGTTCGTTTTCCTTTGCAGAAAGCTGAACTCCGGAAACCTTTCCTTTTATCTGAGTAATTTTAGGATTAGAAACTGGCCACCTTGTATTCATATCAGCATTTACAGTAATGCCGTAAGTCCGTGTGTCTGGTGGAGTTGAATCACTTTCTTTTACAACAGTTTCAGTTTTTACACTAGGTTTTGACGCAACAGGATTTTCTCCAGCCTTAACCTTTAACTTTTGACCGACTTTAATAACGGCAGTAGAATCCAGATTATTGATGGCAAGAAGTTCTGGAACCGTTAAACCGTTATTTCTTGCAATTCTGTAAAGAGTATCTCCCTTCTGAACTGTATAAATTACTGTTTTTAATTCTGAAGATACAGGTGCTGTTGATGTTTTTGTCGTAGAAAGAGCTGCAGCAGTTCCTATATCAGCTTCAGGAATAACAAGTTTCTGTCCTGCTTTTAGAACATCATTTTCTGAAAGATTATTTGCAGCCCGCAATTCTGCAACGGTAATTTGATATTTACGGCTGATTGAAAACAAAGTATCACCTTTTTCAACTTTGTAAGTAGAGTCAGCAAAAAAAGGAAATGCGGAAATAAATAACAATGCAAGAATCATGCATTTTTTAAGACAATTCATATTCATGAATTAATTATCGGCAGAAAAGCGGCTTTATTTTATTAGAAAATTACACGCGTAAAAAATTCATGAACATTAATTCCGTTTATAATCTCGCCTTCCTTATAGTGGTTTAGAGTTCCTTCCCTTCCACCTGTAAGATGAGAAGAAGTAATTCCGTGTTTTATTGAAATATCCGCTTCCATTAATGCAGAAAAATGATCTGCAACACGAACTATTCTTCCGTCTATTGGATTATATTCTTCAGAATTATACTTATCGTTCAGTTCTTCCCAGGTAACATGCTTAATATTTCCGTTTTTATCCAGAATACGGTTTGTAAATTCGTCGCTTGTATAATAAATTAATTCCTTTTCAAAAAAAGGCTCCATAAGAGGAACAAGTTCTTTACTGACAATTTCATCTTCAATTTTCTTTACGATATTAGGCAGGTCATCTGTAGCCTGTTTTACAGGAGAAATAATATCACGGGTAACAGATTCGGGCAAATCGTGAAAAAGTGCACTGAAAAAATTATTTACAATTCTTCGGCTGCACATCTGAGGATTTGATTCACGTCCAAGAAGAAGAGTCATTATCGCAACATAAAAACAATGTCCCAGAACAGAAGTTGCAGGAACCCGCGGAGTCTGATTCCATCTGGTTTGAAAACGAAGCTGTTCAATTTTTAAAAGAAAATGAAAGGCCTTTTGATGAGTCATAAGTTTCTGAAGTCCTTCAAGCTCCAGATAAGGCTGTATTTCTGCTTCCAGTTCAACCCTTATTTCAGAGAGGCGCTCCGGCTCATTTACAACAGAAAGCATTTCCATCTCTCTGATTGTAGCATATTTATGAGCGGCATTATAAACCTTCAGGGAATGCCTGAGTTCTTCTGGCAATGTAAAAGAGCCTGCTTTCTGACCTACATAAATTGTAAAATTAGAAAATAGTTCTTCATCTTCAATCAGATTTTTATATTGATTAAGCACCCATTCATTCAATCGCATATATTCATCAGGAAATTCCTTTTTCAGCATTTGCTGAACCGGCGCCTTAATATCACATAAAGAGATTTTCCTCAAAAGGTCAAAAAATGACGCATAAATAATCCAGAGCCAGTCAATTTTTTTACCATTATGCTCTTCATACTTACCGATTATATAAGCCAGCACCATTTTTTCTGCCGCTTTGTCCATTTCAACCAGATCAAATGGACGAACAAGGTCATTCCATCGCTGAATAGAAAAACCTTCAAATATTTTGAGTGCAAATTCTTTGTTCATAAACTAATTGCTTAATCCTTTTTTGTGGTCGGCATCCATTTTGTCTTTCCAGACAAGTGCCTTTCTTTTTGCTTCTTCTGCCTGTTCTGCATTGCCAATTGCAATATAGAGTTTTCTAAGGGCAAGCAGATAGCGAATACCGTTTCTCATGTCATCAATTCGGCGGGTTGACATTTCATATTTATCACGATAAGCAGTTGCAGAATCTCCAAGAAGCTGAATTATAAGGCGAACATATAAAACTGTAGTTTCGTAATGAAGGCTGGAAGGATTAAAATAATCTTTAACACACTCCTTCATGTCAAGAAGATTTTTTGCAACTGTGGTAAAGCGGCCTTCAAGTTCTACAAATGACCATCGCCATTTACTGTTATCGCCAAAAGCATCTTTTAACAGGCTGATGGCAAGGCCAAGTTTCCTGATAATCATATAGCGGCGGGCAATTGCAACATTACTCAGTTTTTCCAGTTTTTCAGTAAGGTCAGAATATGGAATATCAATGCCATCGGTAACAATATCTTCAAGGTAAATTATGGCCTTGTAAAGAATTTTTCTGGCATCATTAAGGGCATCATTATTTTTTACATCCATAACCTTTAAGGAAAGGCTGTTTAAGGCCATGTAAAGAGAAGATACATAAATCATATCCTCACACAAGAGAAGCTTTTTATTTTCATAATCCAGATCGCCTTCATGCATCCCGTTAGACATAGTTTTTTCTTTTTCAAGGGTTGCATTAATTTTATCCTTATAAGGCTGGATTGCCTCATTAAAATGCAGTCTTGCTTCTTCTGTTACCTTTGACATTAAATTCCTCCGCTGAACCTTTCAAGAAGTGAACGGGCATGCTGCAGAGACTGTGCTGTATCAGAATCGCCAGAAAGCATTCTTGCGATTTCAGCGACACGTTCTTCCCCTTCAACTACAAAAACGTTAGATGAAGTTATTTCTCCAGACACACTCTTCTCTATCTTAATCTGATTATCGGCATAAACAGCGATACTCGCTAGATGTGTAATAGCAAAAACCTGACGATTTTTTGCCAGATTTTTCATGTGGGCGCCAACAGCAACGGCAACTTCCCCGCCAATTCCTGTATCGACTTCATCAAAAATAAGGGTGTCTACAGAATCGTTCTGGGCAAATATGGTTTTTAAGGCGAGCATTACACGTGAAAGTTCACCGCCAGAAGCAATTTTTGACAGAGGTAAAGGAGGATTTCCAGGATTTGCACTTATAAGGAATTCAATCTCATCTTTACCATACGGGCCACACATCTGCTCCACGGCAGAGCCTTCTTTTTGTTTCACACTGACAAGAAAACGAGTGGAAGCCATACCAAGTTTTGAAAGGATTGCGCAAACTTCTTTATTAAGAAGTTCGGCTGCGGCAATACGTTTTTTTGAAAGGATATCCGCAGCAGCAAGAATTTCTTTTTCGAGGCTCTTTATTTCTGCCGCAAGTTTTTCCCTGACAGAATCACTGTCTTCATTTTCTTCTATGAATTTTTCAGCTTCTTTTTGATAGTCAAAAACTTCAGAAAGAGGGGCATTAATTGAAGATGCATACTTTTTCTTGAGGTTATAAATAAGAGAAAGCCTTTCTTCTACTTCCTGCAGCCTGTTTGGGTCAAAAACAAGTTTATTTTGATATGAAGAATATTCGTCGGCTATATCAGACAATTCATAAAAAGCTGAGTCAAGACGCTCATGAAGAGAAACCAGCGATTTATCCATTTCAGACAGATGCAGAGATTCCCTCAGAATCTTTTTTAAGACAGGAATAACTGACCTTTCATCGGAAGAAAGAACCGAATTAACGGATTCCACATCAGAAAAAATTTTTTCGTAAGAAGAAAGTTTATTCTGTTCATCTTCAAGCATAATGTCTTCATCTTTCTTTAATTTTGCTTCCTGTATTTCCTGAACAGCAAACTGCATCATATCAAGTTTATGAAGTCTTTCCTTATCAGACATGGAAAGTTCTGAAAGTTTTCTTCGTTTTTCAACCAGTTCGGCATATTTTTTTGTAAAAGAGAAAACATCACTCTGTATTCCCGCTCTTGCATCAAGAAACTTTCTATGTTCTGGAACTTTCATTAAGGATTGATGTTCATGCTGCCCATGAATATCAACAAGGAAGGCAGAAAACTGAGCCAAATCTGCACGTGTAACAGGAGTTGAATTAATCCAGGAGGCAGATTTGCCGGAATCACGTATAATACGCCGCATAATTACGCGGTTATTTTCCATCTCAATACCATGAAGATAAAGCCATTCAGAAGCAGAAAGCGCCTCATCTTCAGGAGTAAGATTATTTCTACAGGAATCATTTATAAAAAAGGTTGCAGACACAGAGGCTTCACTTTTTCCAGCCCTAATCTGCTGAACTTCAGCCTTTCCTCCCAAAAGAAAAGACAATGCTCCTATAAGGATTGATTTTCCAGCCCCTGTTTCACCAGACAGAACAGTAAAACCTTTATTAAATTCGATATAATCAGAGTCGATAAGTGCAAAATCTTTAATTGTCAAATCTTCAAGCATAAGGTCCTCCAGACCAGTTCAATTTTGACCGCAATGCACCGTAGAATTTTTCTTCAGTTGCACAAAGAAGTTTTACGTCCTTCTTAAACCGGCTTACTTCTACCCTGTCTGATAACTGTAAGGAAAAAGCCTCCTGTCCGTCAACTGTAACAGCATAGTCTTTAGTCCTGCTTTTTCCAACTGTTATAGTAATTGTCTTTTCCATTCCAAGCACAATAGGCCGGCTTGAAAGAGAAAATGAATTTATAGGTGTAAAAACATAAGCATCAAGCGTAGGAGAAAGAATCGGACCTCCTGCAGCAGCTGAATATGCTGTAGAACCAGTTGAAGTGGCAACAATTACACCGTCAGATTTTAATTTACACAAGGGCAGTCCGTCATAATTCACATCAAGAGAAATCGTGCTCGCTCCGCGTTTCCCAAAAATCACTGCATCATTCAGACCTAAAGAGGTATAGACACATTTGTTTTCTCTAAACACATTAACCAGCAGCATCGAACGCTCTTCCAGAACAGAGTCTCCTGCAAGACACTGTTCTAAAGCTGTCTGCCAGTTTTCTGGCTGCACGGAAGCAATAAAGCCGAATTGCCCAAAATTTACAGGAAAAACAGGAATGTCCTCTACAACTGCATTTCTAGCAGCAAAAAGAACAGTTCCGTCTCCACCAAGAGTTATAACAAGGTCATAACCAGAAAAAGAAACTTCTCCTGCAAATCCATCAAAATCATACAAGACAGTTTCTATTCCCTGATTCTTCAAAAACAAATCAATTTTTTCTGCAAGAGTTAAAGATTCGTCTTTGCTTATATTTACGATAACAAGAACCTTTTTCATGTCACCCCTGTTTACCTTATTACGGCAAGGAGCCCAAAACCTTCACAATCTTTGCACTTTCAGCATGAGTTAAACGAGGATACAAAGGAATGTGAACGCATCGCAAAAGCAAGGACTTTGCATGTATGCATTTTTCAGACAAAGAATCTTCCATTGCAATAACAGAGCCTTCATAGGCTGGCTGAATTTCAATATCTTTCTTTGCAGTATACTGCTTTACATCTTTAAATGAACTGTTCAAGACCAGAGGGAAACAGCTTGCAGTTGAACCTTCATCGCTTTCGCGGGCATACATTTTATGCCTTCCAACCATGCAGGCTCTCTGATATAAGGAAAATATTTCCTTACGGGTTGCCTCATTACGAGGATATTCTTTTACCTGTACCCATGCAAGAGCACAGTTTATATCAGGCAACAAGTCTGTTACAGGCACGTTTTCCATTATATGCTTAAGAACAATCCATTCCCGCCTGCCAGGAGCAATCAATATAGCGCCTCCGCCAGCAGTTATTACATCCCGCTCTTCAAGCCCAAGTATAGTAAATACGCCAAAGGTTCCCGCCTGAACACGTTCCTCTGTGGTCTGACCATTTTCATCTTTCTGCATTACGCAGGCACCAGCACTCTGGGAAATATCTTCTATTACAGGAATTCCCAGTGCACATATTCCCTGCAAATCCGGTACAATACCTTCCGTCTCATGCAAGAGTAAAAGGCTTCCCCCTTCTTTGATTCCTTCTTCAACGATTTCAACAGAAACTAAACCTGTCGACTCATCAACATCAAGGACAAGAGGTTCAAAACCCATTGAAGAAACAGTCTGATACTGCCATGCAGGTGCAAGAGCAGAAATCATGATTTTTCTTCCAGATTCAAAATCAAGAGACTTTAATGCATATTTCAAAGCAATGGATGGACTTCGCAAGGCAACGGCTCCATCACACTTAATAAATTCCTTTACCTGCTGGATTAACTTACCGTTCAATTCCCCTGGTCCGATTTTTTCATCAACCATGCAGGTTAGAACTGCATCCATTTCTTTTCTACGAATAGTTGTACTGTATGTAGGTATCATTGTTACTGAACTTCAATAATGCTCTGCAATTCTTTAGCATTGAATAATTTTCTAGTGTTAAGCATAATCAGGTAGCCCTGCTTTTCACGAACAACACCTTCAATATATTCAGTACCAATACCACTGAGCATCTGAGGAGGTTCCTTTACCTCTTCTGCCTTCACAGAAACAACACGCTCCACTTTATCAATGATAATACCGATTTTATTTCCGTCGATATTCAGAATAATAAAACCACCTTCTATTTCAACATCATCTGAGGAACGAGCCATAGTCTGGAGCTTAAAACGCTTGTGCAAATCTATGATAGGAATAATTTCGCCACGAAGATTTATGATTCCTTCCACATAAAATGGAGCGTTTGGAATTACGCGAACATTCTGAAGACGTACAATTTCTTTTACATCCATGATGTTTACGCCGTACAGTTCCTCTCCAAGATGAAAAGTTACCAATTGAAATTGAGATTCACCAGCCATATATACTCCTGTTTATATTTCTATCTAATAATAATACTCTGAAAATGCAGATTTTGCAATGCAAAGATAAATTATTCGACCTTTTTTTTAATCAACAGTGAATAAGGTGACGGCAAATACTTTTTTCACACCGGCCTTCTTTAAGACTGCAGCACAGCATTCAAGCGTTGAACCTGTCGTACTTACATCATCTACAAGGCAAACCTCCTCCGGGATTTTTCCCGAAAAAGGCTTAAGGATTCTTTTCAGTCTGGAAGGCTTTACAAGGACATAAGCAGTCTTGATTTTTTCAAGTCTTTCTTCACGGGACAGTTTTTTCTGCTCCTGTTCAGAAAGCCTTACCAGAAGATTCAGAACCCTAAAGCCATAACGTCGCTTAAGGAATTCAGCTAACTCATTAATCTGATCCCAGCCTTTCTGCCTTATCTTGCCTTTACGCGGAGGAACAGGAATGACAACTCCCATTGAAAGTTTTTTTAAGATAGAGGTAATTTTTCCGGCAAAAAATTCAGAAAGAGCCCTTTTTCCTTCTATTTTCCACTCAAACAGAAGACTTTTATTCCATAATCTGTAAGAAAAAAGAGGATAAAGGCGGTCTAAATTAACAAGCAGTGGTTCACTGCGACACTTCATGCATCTGCCTTCAAGCGAAACAAGTTCTTTACCACACAAAGTGCATCTGTTTTCTAAACATTCTTTTGTAGAAAAATATTTCCGGTCACATTCCCTGCATACAGGAATAAGAGCAGTATAGGAACCGCAGGCAACACAGGAATTACCTCCTGCAAGAATTGAGAAAAACAAGCGCATTGACTTGATTAGAAACTGTTTTACTTCAAACAACAAATGCTTCACATAAATATAATAGTCAGCGATATGTCAAAAAATACAATTTTTAATAATTTTTTTTTAATCTTTTATAATTTTTTCTAGAGTCCGGAAAGTGTTTTTTTCCATCTGGCTATATTTTGCAAGGCATTGATTGGTGTAAGGTTATCTACATCTGCAGAAAGAATTTCTGAAATAATTATTTCTTCATCACTAAAAAGCCCCGGCACATGGGCAGGTTCCTCTTTTTTTGCAGGTTTTCTTTCCGGAATATCATTTAAAACAAGAGGACTTTTAGAAGCAAGATTCTGTATATATTCAAGAATCTGATTAGCCCGGTCTATAACATCTGACGGAAGACCTGCCAATTTTGCAACATGAATTCCATAAGAATTTCCAGTTACACCTTCTTTTACTTTACGCAGAAAAACAACAGAACCGTTCTCTTCCAGTACATCCATACACAGGAATATAAGAGAAGGATGTTCCATTCTGGAAAGTTCGTGATAATGAGTTGCAAAAAAAGTCCTGCATTTTATATTATCAAGAAGATATTCAGAAACCGCTCGTGCAATTGCAAGACCGTCTTCTGTAGAAGTTCCACGACCAACTTCATCCATAATAACCAGAGAATGTTTTGTGGCAGAACGAAGAATATTTGCAGTTTCTGTCATTTCTACAAGGAAAGTTGACTCACCTTTTGCAAGGTTATCAGAAGCACCTACCCTGCAGAATATTCTATCTATAATTCCGATTCGGGCATAAGAGGCAGGAACATACGAACCAGTCTGAGCAAGAAGTCCTATAAGAGCATTCTGACGCAGATAAGTACTTTTGCCGGCCATATTAGGGCCTGTAATAAGAGCAAAAGACGGATTAGAATCTTCATCTGCAGAAAGCAGTGCGGAATTGGCAACAAATTCCCCTATTGGAAGATGTTTTTCTACAACAGGATGTCGTCCGTCCCGAATTTCAAATACCGCAGATTCTTCTATAATCGGTCTTGTCCAATTATTTTGAATTGCGGCAAGTGCAAGTGAGCAGGCAACATCTGTATAAGCAACCTCATCTGCAACCTGAAGAAGATAGGGAATATACTTATGCAGTGAAGTCCTGATTTCTACAAACAAATCTCTTTCAAGTTCAAGAATCTTTGTAGAAGATTCATTTAATTCCTGTTCCAGTTCCTGCAGTCTTTCGCTTGTATAGCGGTCTCCGTTTACAAGTGAACGGCGCATAATAAAATGAGAAGGAACAGAAGAAAGTTTTCCTTTTGAAACTTCTATAAAATAGCCAAAAGCATTTGTATATTTAATTTTAAGATTTGATATACCGGTCTTTTGCCTTTCTTCTGCCTCATATTCAGAAAGAATCTGATTAAAATTATCATGTATAGACCGCCAGTGATCCAGTTCTTCAGACCAGCCCTGTTTTATAATCCCCCCTTCTGTAAGAGAAGTTGAAGGATTATCCAGAATGGATTTTTCCAGAAGGTCACAGATTTCTTCCGCTTCCTGAGAAGAAGCAAATGAAAAATCATAAGGATTAAGATAGTCTTTTATCCGGTTCCAGGCCGAAAGACTGGAAGCAAGGGCTAGAAGATTTTTTGCATGTGCCTTATCCATTGCAATGCGGGATGCAAGGCGTTCTATATCCAGAATCTCAGATAAGTCGTTTTTAACTTTTTCCAAAAGAGGTCTGTTTTCATAAAAATTAGAAATATACTGCTGCCGTTCCTCTATCTTACGGCTATCCGTTAAAGGAAAAACAAGCCAGTTTTTCAAAAGCCTGCTTCCCATTGGAGTTCTGGTAAAATTTACACATTCAAACAAAGAAAACTGAATGCTTCCATCACGCATATTTTCTGTAATTTCAAGATTACGCCTTGAAGAATCATCCATCATCAGATACTGTTCATCAGAATAGACAGTTATTGAACTTATATGAGGAATACAGGCATTTGTAGTTTTTTCAAGATAATCCAACAAAAAACCTGCAGGAAGGATTTCTGCAGAATCTGAATCCAGTCCAAAGGCCTTTAAATTTGCAGTTTTAAACTGATTTAAGAGTTTCTTATAGGAAAGTTCAGCAGAAAAATCCCAGTCAGGATAATAAGAAACTGATATATTTGGAGAAGCCTGTAAAGCAGTCTGAATGCCTTCATTTTTTTTAAGTGATAAAGGAAGAAGGATTTCGCTAGGTCCTGCCCTATTTAACTCTTTTGCAAAGTTTTCATTCATTTTAGAAGCAGGCCATGAAGTTGCACTAAAACTGCCTGTACTGACGTCTATAAAGGCAAAACCTGCAGTTCCCTTAAAAATAGACAGGGCCGCAAGATAATTTGCTTTATATCCATCCAGATATTCTTCTTCTACAGCAGTTCCTGGTGTAATAATTTCTACAACTTTGCGTTCTGTAATTCCTTTACCGCCCTTTGGAATTTCCCCAACCTGCTCGCAGATAACTATTTTTTTTCCAAGCCTCAATAAGCGGGCAATATAGATTTTTGCAGCATGATAAGGAATGCCGCACATGGGCTGACCGGCCCTATGAGTAAGGGTTAAATTTAAAAGAGAAGAAACGTCCCGGGCATCGTCATCAAACATTTCATAAAAATCACCGAGACGGAAAAATACTACTTCGGATTTATACTTTTCTTTTATGCCCCGATACTGAACCATCAGCGGGGTAAGCGAAAGTTCGTCTGCCATCAGAGCCCCAGCTCTGCAATAACCTGACTGGTTATATCAACAGAAGAACTGTACCAGAGAATTGCATTTGCATCCTGAAGGCTAAGAATCATACTGTAACCGCCGCTTTCTGCAATCTTTGAAAGAGTATTATAAAGAGTTTTATAAAATTCATCTGAATTCTGCAGATTCTTTTGCAGAAGCTCAAGTTCTACATTTTTTGCATTTGTATATTCAGTAAGATAATCCTTCTTTTTGGAAATTTCAGTTTCCGTGCGCAGGGCGGCAGAATCATTACCAGAATTTTCATAATCCAGTTTTTTCTGCTGAAGTTTACGCAATTCTTCCATCTGCTTATCAATTTCGCTCTGGAATTCTGCCTTCTTTTTTTCATAATTTCTGATAGGGGCAGAGTTCCTGTAATATGCGCTATATACCTTTGCAGTATCAACAACACCAAATTTTGTAATCTGTTGCGCTGCAAGAGGCATAACAAACAGATAAATTAAAAAGGCTGTAAGGGTTATAATTTTTCCATTTCTAGTCATATAAAATATCCTTATCTCCTCTCTTATTTTAGCGATTTGTTATATTAAATGAAAGTACAAATTGGAATGGAGTATCATCAAATTTCGGACTTCCATCTACTACCCTGAATTTCCATGCAAAAAGAAGATGCAGAGGGAACTGTGGCAGCAGGAATCTGAGGCCAGGGCCATAGCTGAAGTAGAAATCTTCTATGCCGATATTTTTTATATCCTGAACAGTATCTTTTAAGGCAGCAGCATCAAAGAAGCCGTCAATTCCAATAATACCAGGAACTACAGGCATTCTAAGTTCAAGTCTGTTTGAAAGCATAAGCTGACCTTTTGAAGAACGATAGGCTTCTGTCCAACCGCGCCCGTTAAACATTCCGTCCACATAGAGTTTATTGCTTTCACTGATTCCAGTTTCTGTAGGGAAGAGACATGAAAGACCTGTATATCCTGCAAGAACAAGTTTGAGTGACCAGGCATCAGAGAAAGGAATGTCAAGAAGCTTTAAGTAACCTTCAAGTTTTGTATCACTGCGGAGGAAGAATTCTCTTTCTACACCAGGAATAAGTCCGTACCAGGTAAGGCGTTCACTTGCAAACCAGCCCTTAGTTGGATCATAAGCAATATCCCTGTTATCAACAGAGAAACTTGCATAAATGGAATTTACAAGTCCAGGTCTGTTTGCATACATTGAAACTCCAGTATCTACAGGAACATAAAGGCTTTCATCATATATATTATCTATGATGGAATTAGTAATTCCTGTTCCAAGAGAAAGGATTGCGTAATCAGGAGTCCAGCGGCGGCCGATTCCAGAACTTAAAGAAGCAGACCAGCCTGTGTAATTCATATAATAATATCGCTGGCTTAATTCCATATTTGGAGTCCAGTAATTTACAAGGGCAGTAGAATTTGTATGACTTAAAGAAAGAGTCTGACTGAAGGAAATAGGGAGATTTCCAATCCAGCCTTGTGAATAAGAGAAATCGAATGACTGTTCTGTATTAGAAAGTGTTAATGACGTAGAAATAGTTTTTCCTTCTCCAAAGAGGTTTGAATTTTCAACTTTTGCAAAGAAAGAAATAGGGAGACTGTCTGGTTCTGTTACCCCGGAAAATGTCATACCCAGATTAAGGGAAGAAGTTGACTGCTCTTCTACTGTCCATACAAGGTCTACAAGGTTTTCTTCTGAACCAGACTGATATTCTGGAAGAACATTAGAGAAGTATCTGAGGTTCATAAGGTTTCTCAAACCATTTACAATCTTGTCTCTGGAATAAATATCACCAGATTCAATAGGAATTTCACGACGGATTACATATTCCTTTGTTTTGGAATTCCCTTTGATTATGATATTTTCAATATGACTTCTGGCATGTTCTCTGATTACAAGGTCATAAGAAATTTCATGGCGGTCTGCGTCTTTTACAGGAGAAGGATAGAATTCATTTGCCATATATCCGTTTTCATAGTAAACATTTACGACAGAAGACAAATCTTCCTGAAATTTTGTTTCGTTGTAAACAGAACCGACCTTTAATTTCTGCTGTCTGAAAAGTTCTTTTTCGCTAAAAACTTCATTTCCGGAAATACGGAGGCCTGTATAAGTATATTGGGCACCTTCCTGAATAATAAAGGTAATGGTAATTTCATTACGCTGCTTTTCTTCATTCAATTCAGTCTGAATATCAGTATCAATAATATTCACATCTGCATAACCGCGGTCACGGTAATATGTAATGATTTTCTGCTTATCAAGTTCCAGAGTAGACGGCTGGTAGGCTCCGTCCTTAAAAAGGCTTACCTCTTTAGATTCAATTTTATTTTTAAGGGTTCTGTCTGAAGCCAGGTTATTTCCAGAAAAACGGATTTCCTTAATTACAGTATTTGAACCTTCAAGAATATTAAAGGTAACTTCTACACCATTTTCTGTATTTTCAATGCTATGGCTTACACTGGAGGTTGTATATCCTTTCTGCAAATAATAATTGCGGATAATGCGTTCATCAAGAAGAACCTTTGATTCTATATAAATATCACTGGTCTTCATCTTTATCTGTTCACGAAGTTCACCATTTCTGATTTTTTTATTTCCTGCAAAAGAAATGGAATAGACAACAGGACGCTCAACTACTTCAAAAACAAGAAGAACATTATTATTTGCAGTAGAAGCATGTTTTGCATAAGGAGTTATATCTTCAAAATATTCCAAAGCATACAGACGGTCTACAATATCTGTATAAGTTTCTACAGAAAAACTCTGATTGATAAATGAACTTGTTATACCGTTAAGATCACTTTTTCTTACATTTTTCAGTCCTTCAAATTCAATCTTTGAAATAGGCTGACCCCAATACCATTCAGAATCATCCTGTGCAGACATAAAGAAGGCACATCCAATCAAAACGAGTAAAACAGAAACGATTTTTTTATTCATCATTTTCTCCAATTATCAAAATGCATATTTCCACGATAGCGTAAGCGACGGAGAAGGTACAAATTGATTTTGTAATAATGCGTTAATGTCGGGAGCCAGGTTCACACGTATATTTGCAAACGGAGACTCCAGTTCCATTCCGAATTCCGGCTGGAACACTAAAGAGCCTGCAGAATTGATGTCATTAACGTAGCCGTCTCCAAAAGAAACATGAAGCATTGCGTCAACATACAAAGAATTCGCAAGGTACTTACCTATATAAACAGTTGAGTTGTCTAAAAAGTTACCGATTGAAATATTTTCTTTAGTTAAAGCCCCTGAAACACCCATATTCAGCGTATTTTGCAGAACATTAGTACGCACAGAAAATATATCAAAATTAAGCAAGTCACGCAACTTGTTTTCTGCCTGACGCACTACAGTAGACTGAATTGCATAGTCGCTGGCAGCAAAAAGGAAATTAGTGGCAGAACTGGAATCTGCAACAGCAATCTGCCCGAGGAGAGAACGGATTTCATTTTCGGATTTTGCAGGAACAGAAGAAAATCTTGGATTAAGATTAGAAAGGAACTGATTTTCTACGTCCATTATAATCTTAACATTCTGCCCCCTTTCATCTTTTTCGCGGGTTTCAGCATTAATTGTAATCTGAGGATTTGAAATGTCTGCCGTATTAAATTTTACGTTTCCAGACTTGATATAGAAACTGCGGTTCAGATAAGCAATATCACCGGATTTTAACTGTAAATTTCCTTCTACGATATACTCTTCTGCATCCTGATTTATCTTTACCTGCATTCTTGTATTCGGAACAAAAACACAACGCAGGATAGGATCAAAATTTATAGAAGCATGGGTTCCCAGAACAAGTTCAAGGTCTGTGGTAACGAGTATCTGAGGAGCCTTATTTTCTTCCGCGCCAGATGGCCCTGTAAGATTCATTGCAGAAACGGCACCTAAACCAGAGGAAATATTGATGTTCTCGCCGAATACATAGCCGCTTACATCCAGATTTGAGTCTTCAAAATAAAGCTGAATATCCGTAGAAATGTCTCCATCTATCCTTACAAGCGGAGTATTAAGTTTTATAGGAAACATATCTTTTTTCAGAGTTTTCAGGCTGCCAGAAACATGTTCAAGAGACCATTTATTTAAAAAGATATTCATAGCAACTTCCAGCTGATTTCCTTTTTTGGTTTTAATAATTGTTGCAGGAAGATCTATTTCATTGTTCTGGATATTCATGGCTATATTCGCAGTTGAAAGTTTCTGTGCAGTTACAGAAGGCAGCTTTACTTCCGGTGAATCAATCATTATAAATCCGTTTAATTCAGGGTCGGCAAAAGAACCTGTTACAATGGCAGTTCCTGCAAGAGTTCCCTTTTCAAAAATAATCAGATCATCAAGAGCAAGATAGTCATTGAGTTTTCTTAAATCAACAGAAAGATCATAAAGTTCAAGGTTTGCTGTTTCAGAATTTACAAAACCATCCATTTTTGCCTGAGCAAAACTTTTATTATCAAGATTCATTTCCAGAATTCCATCCAGGGAATATGAACCGGAAAGACCTATGTTGTCTGAAGAATAAAATGAAAAACGCTTTTCTGCATATAATAAGGCAAGTTCTATAGGAAATTTCTTTTTAATTAAATTTCCCTTTATATCATTTGCAACAAGACTTGCAGAAAATGAATCCGGTATAAATCCATTTTCAGGAATAATAGAATTTCCGACTGTAAGGGTAACAGGAATTTCAACAAATCTGTCACTGGCTCCCACAAAAATATTTCCATCCGCAGAAAGAGTCATATCTTCCAGAGAGGCAGTACCGCTTACATCTGTAAGTTTAAAGCCTTCATAAAAAAGGTTTAAATCTGAGACAGTAAGGTCTTTTTCTTCCAGAGTAATATTACCCCTTGTCTGCAGAATACTGCTGGTAATAAACATTGAGGCATCTTCTACATTAAGAGAAACGTAAGGATGCTCAAGAGTACCAGATGCAAAAAGAGAACCTGTAATCATATTGTTTTCATGCTGCTGCACAATAAAACGGTTAAGGCTGAAGGCATTCATCTGCAGCTGCAGGTTTATATAAATATATTTAGTGAGATTTTCCATTGTAAAAGGCAGATGGTCAGGGTTAGAAATGGTTCCATCCAGAATAATACCTTCATCAGACAATGGATTTTTTACATTCATCGCAATTCCCACAGAATCAAAGATTCCAGAGTTCATGTTAAGCATCAAATCTGCACTGCCTTCCAGAGCAGAATAAAAATCAGTATAGGAAATTGAATTAATCTGTGCTCCGTATTTTGTTGCAGTTCCAGACATTACAATTCTAGGAGAAACAGAAAAACTTGTTCCCGTCTGTTCTGCTTCAAACCTTACAACCTGAAGAGAAGGTCCGTTTTCTGAATCATAGCGGAAATCTAAATCAGTGGTAAAAACAAAAGACAAGGCTCCCAGTACAAAAGGATAGTTTTCCATCATAAGATGTCCGTTCAGGCTCTTGTCTGCAGGGAAATTCAGCTGAAAATCAAAACCATAATCGCCGGTAAGGGTAAATAATTCAGGCATATAAGTTCCAGAAAGATGGTATGGTATTGAACCGCTGTTCATATTAATATCAAAAAAGACATCTGATGTATCAGGATTCTTATCAAGGCTGGCAGTTGCTTCCATTGCATAAGAGCCCAGAACAAGAGAAAACTGATTAAGCTGAATATTTTCTTCTGTTCCGTTCAATGCAAAAAGAAGAGCCTGATTGTCTTTGCGGGTATTTGCAAGCATTACATAGGGAACATTATAGGAAATGGACTTTAAATCAGTTGAAATATAGGCATCACCTGTAAGCACATAAGGCGAAAGTTTATCTGAAAAATTCTGAACTGTCGCAGAGTTTTTTTCATCCATAACCTGAGCAGCAAAAAGAGCAAGGCTGTCCAGATAAATTGAGTTTAAGGAAAGGTTTGACTGCACATAGTTTGATTTCGTCAGATAGCTTCCGTCAAGATGAATCAGTCCCGGAATGGATTCATCTGAATGAGAATAATCATAAACATCAAGCAGGAAGTCAAAGGAATCATCCTGAGGTAAAAAAGAAAGTTCCAGGGCTGTAAGAGACTTTTCTCCAAGAAAGATTTGCGGCGAAAATGCCTTAAAGCCCCGGGAAAGGGGGTCAAAATATATTTCTGTAGAAACAGAAGTTCCGTTTGGCAGTTCAAGATAAGGTAAGTCAAAATAGCCGGAAAGCTGCAGGCTCTTAAAAACAAATGAAAGAGCGGCATCTGCGGAATAACGCTTTCCCTTTAGAGAAAAATTTGTAAGTTCCGCAGACTTTTCACTTCCATAAAAAGACAGATTAAGTTCGGCACCATCTGGCAGAATCTGAGGAGGAATATTTACACTTGTATCAGACACATAGGAAGCCTTATTATCCAAATAATTAATTTTAAGGATTGAATCAGTAGTAAGGGACAGGCCTTTCAAACGATACATTTCTTTCTGTCTTGAATTAATATGGACAAGAGCTAGAGGATTCAGATTCTGGGATTTTACCTGAGCGTTAATATCCCCTGTCTTTAAGTTTATGTCAGCACCAAGAGCTATAGGATTTACAGACTGAATGGTATGCAGGGCAATTACGGAATCATTATATTCTGCATGAAGATTCAGTTTGTTCAGGCGTACATCTCCGTTTGTTAAATCTGATATTTTCAGGTTCAGCTGGGAATTATCAAGAATATCCGTAAAGGTTCCCGAGGCTTCCAGGCGGCATGAAAAGTTCTGATTAAGCTGATTTATTGTAGCACTTGCAGAGCTAGCAAGCTGAACTGCAAGAAGATTTTTAGGGCCGGAACTTGAAAGAGAAAAGTTCTTTACTCCAATTTGCGCAGAAAAGAGTTCATGTTCATACTTCAGGCTTATATTCTTAAGACTGATGTTTGAAGGCAGATTCTCTTTTATCTGCATAAAATCTATGGAAGAAGAAGATTCATTTTTTGAAAAATGTTCAGCGAGCGTAACAATTTTATCCAAATCAAGGAGAATTCCATCTATAACGACATTAGAAATTCCAGCATTAAAATCACCTTTTAACAGTTTTATAAGATTGTAATTTATGCGGGTTCGCTCTATCGTAAGAACGGAAAGTCCGTTGTCATCAGAAACATCTATGCCCTTTATATAGAGGTTTGAAAGGATTGAAGGCGAAAGAGATTTATAGGAAATTGAAAGTCCTGTAGAATCATGAATCAGGTCTGTTAATTCTGTCAGTTTTTTATCTGCAATTGAATTTAATTTTGAGCGTACAGGGCCCGCAATAATCAAAGAGATTACTGCAAGCAGGATGAGGACATAACTTCGGATTCGCTTACTACTGTATAAAAAGCCCATTTTAGTCCATCTATTATATCAGAAATTTAAACATTCATATAGTACATTTTGTAACATCCAGATATAATGTAAGAATGATTTTGAAGAACTTTGTTGTATTTGAAGGTATAGACGGAGCGGGAACTTCCACACAGATTAAAATGCTTGCAGAAAGAAATCCAGAGCGTTTTGTACAGACTGCAGAGCCGACCGGCGGAGAAACAGGGCTTTTTTTACGGAGAATGCTTGCCGGGGATTTTTCTGTTGATGAAAAAACAAATGCTTTTTTGTTTGCGGCAGACCGCTGTGAACACATTTACGGTAAAGGCGGTGTAAAAGAACTTACCGAAAGCGGAAAAACCGTTCTAAGCGACAGGTACTTATTTTCAAGCCTCGCCTACCAGTCAATTTCATGTGGAGAAGAAATTCCCCGCCTTGTAAATTCTGCATTTCCGCTGCCGGAAATCCTCTTTTACTTTCAGATAAATCCTCAGGTATCACTTTCCCGCGTAAATGCGAGGGGTGAAAAAAAAGAAATCTATGAAAAAATAGAATTACAGCAGAAAATTGCGGCTCAATATGAAAAAATAATTTCTTCTTATGAAAAGCCTGAAAATAACGGGGGCATGAAGATAATAAGGATTGACGCTGCAAAATCCATAAAAGAGATTTCAGAAGAAATTTACACTTATTTTTGCTGATAATCTGCTAAAAAAAGATTGATTTTTCCCGATAATCAGAGGGTGAAAAGGTCAGTTTTTCTTTTATTAGCATTCATTACAGTTTTCCTCACGGTAAAGAGTCCTGCTCATGCCTATATGGTAAAATACAAGGAAGACTGGTACCGCCTTTATCACGTTCACTACCAGCAGTACCCGGATGACTGCATAGAAAACATCTACTGGCTTGAAAAAGCCGCTCAGGCAGATTTTTGCAATCCTCAATTTGCAGACATAAAAATCACCACAGAAAAGGAATGGGAAAAATACAGATATCTTTTTCAGATGCATATAAACCTTAAACTAATTGAACAGCATTTAAGGCTGGGAAGAACTTACGATAAAAAGTGCATTTATTTTTATGATTCACCCTGGAAAGATGAATACCTGCGCAATATGGAAAAAGCCCTCAGCTGCTATAAGGCAGGACTTTACTACTGGCAGGAAGCAAAGGTATGGCAGGAAAAGTCAAATGCCGCTTCATTCAACTTTCTTTTTATAACAGGCAAGCAGGCCTGGGAAGATGAAAGGGAAAGAATTGCCACGGGCGAACTTGATTACGAAAAAATGTTGAACCGTGAAATAGAAAGACTGGAAAAGAACATAAAAGAACTTAACACGATGGACAAAAAATATTAGAATATCCTCATGAAAAAAGAACTCGGCATATCTTATCCTGCCATTTATAACGGTACACAAAATTCTGAAATCTATTTTATTGAAGGCACACCAGATCTGGCAAAACTCTTTTTTGGAGAGCAAAATGAAGCAAATGATGGCCGCAGAAGATTTTTTGTGACAGACGCAACGGTAGCAAGCCTTGACTGCATGCAGTCATTCCTTTCTTCTTTTACAGATGAAGTGCATGGCAATGATGTTTTGTGCATACTGGGGTCAGGTGAAAAATACAAGACTTTTGAAAGCGTTTTAAGAATTGTTTCAGGAGCTGTAGAAGCTGGCTTTACCCGTAAGGATGTTTTTGTAGGAATAGGTGGCGGAGTTATTTCTGATATAACCGCTTTTGCGGCCTCTATTTTTAAGCGGGGGGCAAAAGTTCAGTTTGTTCCTACTACCCTGCTTTCTATGGTAGATGCTGCTATAGGCGGAAAAACAGGCTGTGATTTTGATAACGTAAAGAATATAATCGGAACATTTTATCCGGCAGAAAAACTTTACTTCTTCCCGGAATTTATAAAATCTCTGCCGGAAAATCAGTACAATTCCGGGCTTGCAGAAGCCTTCAAGACTGCCCTTCTTTTTGATAAAGAACTTTATGAAATCTTTAAGTCTGATGCAGGAAAAATAAACGCCCGCGACACAGAACTTCTGGTTGACATTATAAAACGCTGTGCCGGTGCAAAAGCAAAAATCGTAGAAGAAGATTTTACAGAACAGGGAGTCCGCGCATACCTGAATCTGGGACACACCTTTGGACACGCTCTGGAAGCAGTTGCAGGCTTTGGTGCCATTACTCATGGAGCAGCAGTTGCATGGGGAATAGGACGTGCTGCAGAACTTGCCTACAAGACAGACAACTGTTCGATAAAATATAAAGATGACATTCTTGACATTCTTGAATTCTACGGCTGGGATAACAAGCCTGTTCCTTCCTGCATTCAGGGCGGAGCGGTTGGAGAACGGCTGCTTTCTGTAATGCATAAGGACAAAAAAAATCTTTCTGACAAAATAAGAATCATCCTTCAAAAAGAAATCGGAAAGACCTTTATTCAGGAAGTTGACGACAGGACTATTCTAAGCGTACTTACAAAATAATTATGACAGAAAAAGACCTTTACTTTGACTGGGCCGCAACAAGCCCTGCAGATGCCGATATTTTACAGGAAGCACTTACTTTAAGCCTTGAAAAATGGGGAAACCCTTCCAGCGGCCACAAGACAGGAAAAGCCGCCCGCACGGTGCTGGAAGATGCCAGAAACCTTGCTGCAAAAACTCTTGGTGTAAAGGCTGAAAACCTCTATTTTACTTCCGGCGGAACAGAAAGCGACCAGATTCCCCTGCTTTCAGTTATGACAAAGCCAAGCACAGGAACTGTCCTTATCAGTTCTATTGAACACCCGGCCGTGCGAGAACAGGCAATGGCCATGAAGCACTGCGGCTGGAAGGTTGTTCAGATTCCTTCTGATAAGGACGGAATTATCAGGCCAGAGGCGGTAACATCTCTTCTTACAAATGACACAATGATTGTATGCGTAATGGCTGTGAACAATGAAACTGGCGCCATTCAGCCTGTATACGATATTGCAGATGCAATAACGGCGGCCTGTAAAGGAAAGCGGCGTCCAAAGTTTCATGTAGACTGTGTTCAGGCAGTGGGGAAAATTACACTGAACCTTGCCTACCCGGGCATAGACAGTGCCGCATTCAGTGCCCATAAAATCTGCGGGCCGAGGGGCATCGGGCTTCTTTATTGTAAAGAAGCTCTGGAAGCCTTTTTGAGGGGCGGCGGTCAGGAAAAAGGAATCAGAAGCGGCACAGAAAATGTGTTTGGGGCGGTGGCATTTTCAAAGTGCCTGGAACGTTATTACAACAAGGAAGATGCAATAAAGAGGCAGCAGGCGGCAACCGCTTCTTTTGTAAAGGAACTTGCCGCCCTTAAAGGCTGCACTATTGTACCAGAGGCCCGGCTTGAAAAGCCTGAACTGTATTCCCCTTACGTTGTGCAGGCAGCCTTTGCCCACATTCCAGGAAACGTCATGATGCGGGCATTGGATGCAAAGGGAATATGTATTTCTACAGGAAGCGCCTGTTCCACAAAGAAAAACAGCCGCCCTATTCTGGAAGCAATGCACGTTTCTTCCGATGTGAGCGAAACTGCCGTAAGGTTCAGTTTTGGCCCCCACACCACACAGGAAGCCATAAACTGCCTTCTGGCTGCAGTTTCAGAAGTGAACAATCAGTTTAATAAATAGAATACTCCACCAAAGCGGTTATCAGGGGTTGCAATCCCGTTCCGTTCCCCCCACTTTTTACAGGACAGACGCATTATAATGCAGTGTTCTGTAAAATCTGATGGATGGCAGTGAAACCGAGGCTGAAAAGGCTTTGAGATTTTTGGCGACTGCCATAGAAGAAATCCGAGTTTTTTTTGCCTGCAAAAACCGCAGGATTTTCTCGAAAAAAAATGCTCAACCGCCTTTTCCAATCCTTGGTGTAACGGACATCCATCAGATTTAAATGTGCAAACTTTATAATGCGTTTGCCCTAGGCTTGCAAAAAAAATAAGATTCTGATAGGATAATTTTACTTTATAACTATAAGTTATCACATTTTTAGGGAAGGTTCTTTTTCGTATAGGGACATTTCCCTGTTATAAGCATATAGAAACATAAGGAGTTTTATTATGGGAGCACGAGGAGAACTTTTTACCACTCAGGTTTATCTGGACAATCGTTCATATTTTTTCAATGTAAAAGAAAACAGAACTGGTGACGTATTCTTGCAGATTGTAGAAAGCAAGAACCGCGACGGTGTAGAAGCAGACCGCCATCAGATTGCTATTTTTGCAGAAGACATGCAGAAGTTCCTTCAGGGCATGGAAAAATCTCTGGACTTTGTAGAAAAAGACAGAAAAGAAAGAATAAAGAATGCAAAGGCAAAGAAAGCGGCAAAAGAAGCAAAATACGGAAACGCTGCTGCAGAAGGCAAAAAGATTTACCGCGTAAAGTCTGAAAAAGGCGAAGGAAAAAGTACAAAGGCTGATGACGGAATTAAAAGAACAGGAAAAGTTATTCACATCGTAAGCAAGAAGTAAGTAAGGCCGTTGGTGGCTGCTGATATACAGCAAAGCGTTTTTAGCTTTACCTTTTTAGAACTTAAATGTAAGCCGCTGGATGGGAGAAGGTCCCAGACGGCGGCATATTTCTTTATGGGCCGGGGTGGGATATCCTTTGTGTTTTGCATAGCCGTATTCCGGATATTTTTTATCCATTTCAAGCATAATTCTATCCCGGCAGTTTTTGGCAAGTATGCTGGCAGCCATTACTTCATAATATTTTCCATCGGCTTTTGGTTCGCAACGGCATTCTACAGGTACATCAGGACAGCGGGTTCCATCTGTAATTCCAGAAAGAATATAATCATTAATCCGTAAACTTGCAGTCCATTGAGGAAGTTTTTTCATCAATTCTTCAAAAGCATTTTTCATGGCAAGCATGGATGCCTCAAGAATATTAATTTCATCAATAGTTTTGTGGTCAACAAGAGAGACACCCCAGCAGGCTTTTTCTTTTATAACAAGTTCTGCCGCAAGGCGCTTTTTTTCAGAAAGTTTTTTGGAATCATTTAAAAGTTCAAGAGGAAATTCAGGAGGAAGAATTACAGCAGAAGCACAGACAGGGCCTGCCAAAGGCCCCCTGCCCGCTTCATCAAATCCTACAGAAAGAATCATAAACTAAAATCCTAAATTTTCGTTATCTGCCTGATACAAAACAGTATCTTTTCCCGCAAAAATTGGAGTCTTTACACTTTCATAATCAGTAAAAGTGCCACGGAACTTATTTCCTGTTATTTTTGAACGGACACCAAAGAGTTCTGCAATTCTACCAGAACGCCCCGTAACGGAAAGTGAGTTGTTCATTGCTTCAAAAGTGCCTTCAGAAGCAGAAACAACAGCAGCCGTATCCGCAGAAACCGCCGCAACAGAAGAAGTCAGTTTAATTCTGGATTTTACAGATGTAATAAAGGAAGCATAAGAAACAGAATTTACAGAAGCAACTATATCTGAAACTGTAAGGATGGAATTGTAGGAATCAATAACAGCCCCATTTTTTGCAAAATCCGCAGAAATTTCACAATTCTTAATGTTGCATACAGAATTTTCCAGTTTGAATACAGGAACAATAGTCTTAATATCACCGCCAGCAATCTTACTGATGCGGCAGTTTGAAACATCTATTGTACCGCCTTTTGATTCAAGACAGCCCTCTGGAGCAAATACGATAGAAGCATTTCCGTCATTGATAATCTGAAGGCTTGACTGAAATGAATATGCTTTATCAATATACATTTCACCTTTCAAGCGCAGGTTTACAGAACGGACAGAAGTTAGAAGTTCATGGCACTGTTTAAAATCCGTAAAAGGATGAAGAGCGGTACCTTCTGCAATAGAATTATCTGCATTTACATCAAAATAATAACTTGACTGGTCTATAATAATGCTGTATTCAGAAACAAGACTCATATTGTTTCCGCTTTTGGAATAGGCCTGAAGTTTATAATAGGTTGCTCCGCTTCCCCGGGGATTCCATTTTACAGTAAAAGAATTAGTTTTTGTCTTGCGGAATTCTCCCACAGGAATATTCTGCAAGGTTTCATTATCTGCTGTATACAGGACAGATGTTTTTTTTATTGAATAAGGCTGACTAAGGGCAATATACAGGTCTGTACCTTTTTCAGAAGTAACATCTACACGAACGGAATCTCTTGAATAAAAGGCTCTTGCAGAAGCAGAAACAGAAGGCTGAACAGGAGGCTTTTTATCAATTTCTATTTTAGCAGAAACATTTCCCTGATATACAGAATTAGAAAAGATTCCAATATTTATTTTTTCAGAAATTTTATCTCCGTAAAAAACATCTGCCCCCAGAGAAAGAAACTGCTCCTGATAAGTTCCGCTTTCTTCAGAAAAAACGCTTAAAGTATAAGATTCATCTCCATAAACCTTAAACCTCACGCTTCCATCATCAAAAGTCTTTTTTGTAACCTTAGGTTTTGGCGGCAGAACAAAAAATTCTACAGGATTTTCACTCTGATGCTCCAGTGGCTGCCAGAAAATCATATGACTCTTTGTTCTGTCAAGAGTCCTGGGTTCAGAAGGAAGATACCAGAGTTCAGAGTCTATTTTATAAATCAGATTTGGATCTGTAAAAGTAACAGTTTCCCAATCCGTTATTGTAAAAGGCACTTCCCTGTATACTGCAGAACCAGCGGACTGAGGAAATGTTCTGATTATAAAACGCCACTTTACATTTCTGAATGAATCATAAATAGTACATGGCACATAACGCGTAAGAACATTATAACTGGCAAGATTTATAATCTGCCCCGGTATAAAAGAATCAGGCGGCAGACCAAGACTGTAATATAGATTATTAGGAATCTGAATTCTTGAACCTGAACTGTAATTCAGAATTCCAGAGTCATAGAAAATTGAAATAAAGCCTTTATAATCTGAATTTTCAGCGGTATCTGGAATAACGGTATATTCGAGACTTTTTAATTCAGTACTGCCGTCCTTTTTGATTTTTGCAATCTGAACCTTTACATTACCTGTAACATCAAGCAGAACAGGTCCGTCATAGGCAAAACCAAAAGTCTGAGGGTCAGAACCATCTATTGAATAATAATAATAGTCTCCCGTGCCTGCAGAAGTTTCTATTATCAGCATCTGCTTGTTAGCCCATGTCCCGGCAAGAGGACTGATTACAGAAATTTCTGCATTTAAAGCGAAGGCAATAAAAATATATCCGAAAATCAGAAATAAAAGCCTGTTTTTTTTCATCTTCTTATTCGTTTCCCAGAATTGGTCCCAGAACCTCTTTAAGTTCAGGATCTGCATCAAAATAATATTTCTGCAACTCATCTTTTGAAAGACCGACAAGTTCATGACTCATATAGTGAATCCAGCGGTTTTCTTCCGGCTTGTTGATTTCAAACTTGCGGCAGTAATAATCCGGCTGAATTGGAAGCTGTTCTTCATAATAAGTAAAATATTTGTAATCATGAACAACAACCTTTATATCATCACGAGGAATACCACGGCTGTTTATGAGAGTTTCAACCAGAGAATTGATTGTACGCCCTGAATCAAAAATATCATCAATCAGAAGAATTTTGTCTCCCGGGCGAAGATTTTCCGGCGGATATGTCCAGCCGTCAATAAAAACTTTTGTGTGCTGGGCAATGTCTGAATATGAGCGGGCAACAACTCCTGCATAAAGAACAGGATGAAGATTTTCTTCTTTTGTGATGATTTTAAAATATTCACTGATAACGTTTGCCATGTAAGCTCCGCCACGCAGAGAACAGTAAATTACATCCGGGATAAATCCGTCTTTGTAAATTTTGTGCGCAAGTTTGAGCGCGTCATTTCTTACAGTATCGTAAGGAAGAAATTCTTTAATCATAATAAAACCTCTTAATTGTAAGATTTTAGTATAATGTATTTTTATATTTATTTCCAATAATTTTTTCAGGGTGATTTTGAAGGGCAGGGCTTCCGCATTATAAAAAGATTTACGTAATCTTGGCGCGAGGGAGCGGGGCGTGGTACAAAAACACTCTTTTTGTGGCTGCCGCGTAAGCGGCAGGTGTAATAGTTTCTATACCACAAAAAGCGTGTAGCGCGGTTTTGTACCACGAAGCCGCGACCGGGAGCCATGTTTTCGCAAAATTAATTTATAATGCGGAAACCCTGTTTTGAAGGGTGATTTTGAAGCAGGGCAAACATATTAACGCACGCTGACAAAGCCAGCTTACAAAAACAAGAAGTGCGGTTACAGCAAGAGTGTCGGCTGTTTCCAGATGCACCTGCGAGCGCTGCATAATGGCGCCGGTAGCGTAGCGGGGAATGCTTAAAACTTCGCCGGCGGCAACAACCTTCCAGCAAAGGCCAAATGCAGATTCTGCCCCAGCTTTTATGGATGGAGCGGCTGCAGGAAGGCGTATGTATCTAAAAGCCTTCCAGCCCCTGAATCCGCGGGAAGCAGCCTTGAAAAGAACTTCACAGGCTTCCGGGCTGCCTTCAAAGCCTTTTTGAGCTGAGCTTGTAATCACCGGTAAAGCCATAAGGACAGCAACAAAAACCGGCACAGTACCAGACTTGAACCAGAAAAGAGCCGGCAGTATTACGGCCACAACTGGCGTTGCCCTGATTAAGGCAAGAGGAAAATCAATATAATCCTTAAAGGGCGGAAAATCGGCAGAAATAAGCCCTAGAGAAAAGCCCAGAATTAAAGAAATAAGGAAGGCAGAAATTACACGAAGAAAAGTAAAGAAAAAACTCTTCCAGAAAAAAGAAGTCTTCATGAGCGCACACAGGCGCAAAAGAACTGAATGCGGAAAAGGAAGAATAAGGGGAGCATTTATGAGTGCTGCCGCAAGATACCAGAGAATAAGGAGCAGCAGCACAGAAATAAGCTTACGGATTCTTCTTTGCATAATAGAAATCGTCTTCAGGCAGTTTTCCGCCTATTGACTCTGGTGCAAAATCCAGAAGAATCTTCAAAAAATCTTCCAGACTTGCCCGGCTTTCCAGAGCTGGAATATAAACATAGTTTGAAACAGGAATTGCCTTGGCTACAATGTCTGCGGCAAGACCAAGATTGTTTTTTTCGCAGAGATTTCCAGCCTGAGCAGGATGTTTCAAAGTCCATTTATAGGATTTTTCATAATCTGAAAGAAACTTTTCCACTTTTTCAGGAGCATTTTCTGCAAATTCCTGAGTTGCAACCAGAACTGTAAGCGGGAAAGAAGCATTTCCATTTACAAGTTTGTATTCATCCTGATAATTAACTGCAATTTTTACTTCTGAAGATTTTTCCCGGGCAATTGTTGCAAAAGGCTCCGGAACAACGGCATATTCAATTTTGCCGGAAATCAACTGAGCCGCAAGCTGGGGTGTAGGAATGGAAAACAAAAGTTCCACTCCGTCTTTTGAATCATAGGAAATATCATTCTGTTTAAGAAGGTAGCGGGTAAGATAATCAGGCATTGCCCCCTGCCCTGCTACATAGAGACTTTTTCCTGTCAAATCTGAAAACTGTTTTACAGAAGAATCTTTTGTAATCAGTTTTATGTTGCCGTTTCCTGTAACTGCCAGAAAAACTATTGATTTTGGAGAAGAATTAAAAACCTTTGCCGCAACATTCAATGGAAGAAAGCCTATGTCCTCTTCTTTTTTCAGGAGTTTCGGCAAAAGTCCCTGGGGGTCAGCATACTGATTAAATGAATAGTCTCCTTTTTTATTCATAAGCTGAACAACAGGCACACAACTAGGGCCGTTCAAAATACCGACTCTAACATCTGCAAACGCTGAAATAGCAAAAAGCAGACATGTTCCAATCAAAATTACATAACGTCGCATTTTATCCTTCCTATATAGTCCTGAGGAACTTTTTTTTCTTCCTCTGGATTTTTTATTTTTATTTTCAGACTGTTTTTTACCGCTTCAATTACAACCACAGAATTCTTTGAATATGGATTAGAAAGCATTTCCATGGCAAGAGGGTCTTCCACTTCTTTTCTGATAAGGCGGCGCATAGGGCGGGCTCCCATTGCAGGATTATAGCCGTTTTCTACAAGATATTCCTTGGCCTTTGGCTTTACATCCAGCGAAAGTCCCTTTTCTGCCAGCCGGGCTTCCAGTTCTGCAAGCTGAATTTCAAGAATTTTTGCAACTTCTGCCTTTGAAAGGGCATCAAAAACGATAATGTCATCAATTCTGTTAATAAGTTCAGGGCTTAAAAGTTTTTTCATTTCATTCATAGCCCCGGCTTTAATTTCATTGTAAGAAAGAAGGCCTTCTTCTGTTCCAAAGCCAACCCTGCCCTCGTTTGTAATCTGCCGAGCCCCTGCATTACTTGTCATAATTATAAGGCAGTTGCGGAAGTTTACAGTGTGGCCCAGGTTGTCACTTAATTCACCTTCTTCAAGCAGCTGGAGAAGAAGATTGAAAATGTCCGGGTGAGCCTTTTCAATTTCATCAAGAAGAACTACGGAATAAGGATTACGGCGAACTTTTTCTGTAAGCACACCGCCTTCTTCATAGCCCACGTATCCCGGAGGGGCTCCCACAAGACGACTTGCCGTATGCTTTTCCATAAAGTCGGACATATCTATGCGGATAAGGGAATCTTCACTGCCAAAAAGGTACTTTGCAAGGGCTTTTGCAAGCTGAGTTTTGCCAACACCGGTTGGGCCCAGAAAAATAAAGGAGCCCACAGGATGCTTTGGAGAAGAAATTCCTGCCCGGGCACGTCGGATTGCCCCGGAAATAATGCTTACGGCAGAATTCTGCCCGATTACAGTGTTATGCAGTTCGCTTTCCATGTGGATAATACGCTCTGTTTCTGAAGAAGTAAGCTGTTCCACAGGAATCCCGGTCATTTCGCTGATGATTTTTTCAACATCAGCTACAGTAACTCTTTTTTTTGTATTAAAAATGTTTTTCTTCCACATTTCGCCATATACTTCAAGGCGTCTCTTTAAATCTATTACCTTGTCGCGGATAAGTGCAGCGTTTTCATAATCCTGCATCTGGACAAGATTTTTCTTTTCTTCTACAAGTTTTGCTATAGACGCTTCCAGTTCGGCAAGTTCTTCAGGTCTTTCTTCTTCCTGAATCTTTTTTGAAGCTCCTGCTTCATCAAGAATATCTATCGCTTTATCCGGCAGGACTTTTTCAGGAATATAGCGGCGTGAAAGTTTTACAATAGCAGGAATTACATCATCATCATAACTTACACGGTGGAAGGCTTCGTATTTTTCCTTAATGCCCTCAAGAATCTCTTCAGTCTCCTTATCCCCCGGTTCCTCAACCTTTACAACCTGGAAACGCCTCTCTAAGGCCAGGTCTTTTTCTATATGCTTGCGGTATTCTTTTGTAGTTGTTGCACCGATTATCTGAATTTCACCACGCGAAAGGGCCGGCTTCATGATATTTGAAGCGTCCATTGTTCCTTCCGGACCTCCAGCACCAATAATTGTATGAAGTTCATCAATAAAGAGAATAATGTCCTTATTTTCCTGCAATTCCTTCATCATCTTTTTCATGCGCTCTTCAAATTCACCGCGATATTTTGTTCCCGCAACCATTGCTGCAAGATCCAGTGAAAGAATGCGCTTTTTTACAAGATCAGAAGGAACTTTTCCTGCAGCAATATGCTGGGCAAGTCCTTCTACAATTGCAGTTTTACCCACTCCAGGCTCGCCTGTAAGAACAGGATTATTTTTTGTCCTGCGAGAAAGAATCTGAATTACACGATGAATTTCCTTATCACGGCCTACAACAGGGTCATCTTTTGACTCAGAGGCAATTTTTGTTAAATCACGGCTGTATTCTGCAAGAAAAGACATTTTCTGCTGCCCCTGATTCTGTCCCTGATTCTGCCCCTGAAAAGCACCTGATGAAACTTTATCCTGCTTTTGTTTTGATTTCTTTTCATCAAAAACGCCAAAAAGACCGGTTCCAAAATCATCACTTAAAAGGCTTCTGAAAACGCTGTCTACAAGAGATTCTATTGCCGGATTATTAACAGAAGATTTATTTTCATTCTGCAATTCCATAACCATAAGGCGGATATCCATAATTGCAAAATGGGCTTCGGCAAAAAAATTAGCCGCAAGACTGTTTTCTTCCCTTACAGCCGCAAGAAGCAGATGCTCCGTACCGATATAGTTATTATGCAGGGCGGCAGATTCAATATCTGCAATATCAAGAAGAAAACGATAACGCCTGCTTTTTGGAATTTCATCAAGAGTCGGAGAGTTTTTATCTGAAGAAAGAAAATCAACAAGTTTTTTCTTCAGGTCTTCTGGATTCAAACCAAGTTTTTTTACAGCATATACTCCTACGCCGTCTGCACTGTTTACAAGTGCAAGCAAGACATGTTCCGGCAGAATCTGCGGACTTCCGAATTTTCGCGCTTCGTCCTGCGCCATAATCGAAAGGATTTTCTTTGCTCTAGGAGACAGATTTTTCATTGGTAATTCCCTCAAAGGTTTGCTGTATTACGGCTGTCCTTAATCTCTTTAACTGCAGGTTCACGTCAGACTTTACATCCGGTTCAAAAGAAAAGGAAATTGAGTTGCACATATAGTCCAAATATCCGTCTTTTGTACCAAAATACATGGAATTCAAATCTGCATGGCTTATTCCCTTTATCAGTTTGCAGGAAAGTCCCCATTTTACGCAGGAAATGATGTCCACTGCTTCATCATACGAAAGCAAAAGAGAATTCATTGCCTTTGCATAACGCTGCCTGAAAAAATTCAAGACTACCGTAGGATTATTATCGGCAAATTCCGCCGAAATCTTTCGTTCTGTTTTCAAAAGATAAGTTCCTGCGGACTCTATCTGAGCAACCTGGTCTAATTCATTTCCAGAAAAGGCATTTGTTGAATTAAGATCAAAGATAAAATTAGAAAAATCGGCATTTGCTGCGTCAGAAGGATATACAGGTGTAAGAAAAGTCTGTTTATCTTCAAGAAAAGCGTTTATTTCCTTTAGTCTTCCAGACAGAACTATTGCAGGAATAAAGATTCTGACAGATATTTTCAGGCCAGAGCCCAAATCCCTAAGACGGGAAGTAAGATAGCCCATCTCAAAACTTCCAGCAATCTGAAGTTTTTCCTGAAAGTGTGCATCTTTTTCATAGCAGCGTCTTGCACCACCTTCACAATCAAAACCCGGTGAAAATTCTACAATTTTCAGATGGTCGCTTTCATTTATCAGACAGAAAGATTTTTCACTTCTGCCGTCCAAAAGAAGAGACTGACATTTTTCAGAAGAAAGGATATTTTTATCTTTCAGAAGCCTTATGCTTGCAGCGGAAATTGAATCAAGGTCTATAAGCGAATAATTCTGATTAAAAGATGAGGCATCATAAATTAAAGAACGGATTCTGGAAGAATCGTCATCTGACATTTTTGAAGGAAACATGAAATCTGCCAGATTTCTGGCAAGCCTTACGCGGGTAGAGAGAATTACATCATCATCTTTTCCTTTTTCTGTAAACCAGGGCTGCATACTTTTAGTGTCCTTCTTCCATTACTTTCAGATAATCGCGATAAAAGGCCGCTTTTTCATAATCTTCTGCAGCGACTGCTTCTTCAAGTTTTATCTTGATTGTCATTTTATCTATAAGAACAGACTGATAGCCCTTAAGCCTTTTGGGCAGGGAGCCTTTGTAGGGCACTGAAATATTTTTAGACATCAGGATTTCCATAATTTTGGGGCCAAAGGTATAATAACACTGGGCACAGCCTATATTTTGAGTCTTTACGATTTCTTCAAATGTCATTCCGCAGACACTGCATATCTTCATAAGGATATTTTATATCACAAAGAACGCAGAATATCCAATGGTTTTTCACGTCCTGCTTTTTTTGCCGGAATATAGGAAACAATAACAGAAAGCAGAAGTGTTGAAAAAACAATAAGTAAAATTTGAAATACAGGAAGATTTACCGGAATTTCAGAAAGATAGTATGCCGGATCCAGAAGTTTTATGCTTGTATCGCTGAAAAAATGGATGAAAAAATTTGTAACGGCTTCAAGCATTTTTATAATACGGTTTGCATTTACAGAAAGAATCAGTCCTAAAGGCAGACCGAATAAAATGCCCCCTGCCGCACAGGCAAGAGCCGCAAGAAGAAAAGAAACTTTTATTCCGTTTGGAGAAGCCCCTATACTCTTTAAAATTGCAATTTCCTTACGGCGTTCCATTACCAGCATTATTACAGCTGATGAAATATTGATGGAGGCAACCAGAACAATAAGGAGCATTACAAAAATAAGCAAAACTTTTGTAGAAGAAAAGTTTTCAAACTCTGCAGAATGAATTTCATCCCAGCGGTAAACATTTGCATATCTTCCAAAATATTCCCTGACGGCAAACTGAATCCGCGGCAAATCTGAAGAAAATGCATCTGAAGTTTCAAGCAGCATTCCATAGGAGGCAGATTCCAGAGAAAGGGATGCATAGGCTGTTTCCAATGGAATAAACACCCAGAACTGATCCAACTCCTGATAGCCCGAAGAAATAATCGCAGAAACAGAAAAAGAAGTAAGTTTAGGAGAAATCCTGCCATTTATCTTTTTTATAGAAATAATCCTGAATGTATCTCCCGCATGAAGATTCAAGTCTGAAGCAAGTTTCTGCCCTATTACGGCACAATGGTCTTTTCCCCCGGATTTTTCAAAAGAGTCAAGGGAACCTTCTAAAACCGTAAAAAAAGTATTAAAGGATTTGTTAGCCTTAAATATATCTTTCTGCATGGCCCGAATCTCTATTCCAGAACGGTTGTTTTTTCCAGCGGCAAGGGCAGAAAGTTCCACCTGAGGAAAAACATTCTTTATCCCCTCCACTTCTTTAAGTCCTGCAGCATATTCGCACAGATTTTCTGCAGATGATACTTCATCAATTGAATCTGCTATATAAGCCTGAAGATGACTGGATGAAAGTCCTATCAAACGTTCGGTCATGCCTTCTATCATTCCGTTTGTAACGGAAACTACAACGATAAGAGGAACAATACTAAGCCCTATGCAGAGCATTGCGCCAAACAGACTTTTTCTTGCAGAAGATTTTTTTTCTGCTTTGGGAAAAATCAGGCTTTTTGCAAAAAATAAAGAGGCGGTAATTTTCATTGAAGCCTTCCTTCAACAATACGGTAAGTAATATCAGCCTTTTTTGCAAGGTTTACATCATGAGTTACCAGCAGAAGAGTCTTTTTATATTTTTCAACCATAGAAAAGAGCAGTTCGCCGATTTTTTCTGCATTTGCAGGGTCAAGATTTCCTGTAGGCTCATCAGCAAGAATCAAGTGCGGGTCATTTATCAAGGCACGTGCGGCTGCAACCCTCTGGCGTTCACCTCCAGAAAGCTGGGATGGAAGATGGTTCATTCTTTCTGAAACACCCACGTCATCTAAAAGCTGGCGGGCAAGTTCAAGGGCCTCTTTTTTAGGTTTTCCTGCAATCATAGCCGGCAGGTACACATTTTCAAGTGCCGTAAAATCCTTTAAAAGATAATGAAACTGAAAGATAAGACCTATAAAAGAAGAACGATATTCTGAAATCTGTGATTCTGAAAGTTTGCCTACATTCCACTTTCCAGAAATTACAGTACCGGCAGAAGGTTTATCTATTCCGCCTATAATGTTTAAAAGCGTACTTTTTCCGCTTCCGCTTTCGCCAACTATTGCAATTTTGCTTCCAGCTTCTACTTCCAGATTCAAATCATGCAGGATTGTAAGGCTTTCGCTGTCACTTAAATAAGTTTTTTCAAGATTAGTTATGGAAACGATACTACTCATTATGAAGAACCTCCGATACAGTCATTTTAAGAACGTTTCTGCTTGCAGTCCAGGCAGCAATAAATGGCGATAAGATGCCAAAGAGAGCTATTCCAATTACTTCTGAAACAAAAATTCTTGCCGGAATATTTGCATAAACACTGTAAGTGGAATTCATCTGCACATAAGCAAGATTTGAAGAATCTGTAAGAGCCGTAAAAACATACTGAAAGAAATACAGAATATCAGACATGGCCTTAAATATTATATCTGTGTTTCTGCTGATAAGGATTCCAAAAATCACTCCGCATAGAGAGCCGATAAAGCCCATCAGAAGTCCTTTCATTATAAAAACAGATTTTACTTCTATTTTAGAAGCCCCTATGGCAGAAAGAACTGCTATTTCTCCCCGCCTTTCATATACAAGGCGCCTCATTCCGTTATAAATGTTGATTGCAACTACAACAAATATAAGGGCTACAATAAAAAGCAGAAGATTTTTTTCCATCTTCAGAACTCCAAAAAAACTTTTATTGTAGTCACGCCATGCAGATATTTGGGCAGAAGGAAAAATCTTTTTTAAATACTGAAGGACAGAAGAATCATGGTTATAATTTTTTAATTTCAGCCCCCAGACTGTTTTTGCGTCTTTTCCAAAATGATTTTTGGCTGCCTGAAGATTTACAAAGCAGTAAGTGGAATTTATTTCCCTGTATCCGCTGCTATAAATTCCTGTAATCTTAAATACCCGGTCTTCTGAAAACAGAGAAACATCAGAACTGCCGCTCATAACCAGCAGGTTCACTTCATCACCAACCTTTACGCCAAGATGATTTGCCAGACTGCTGCCTATTATCATTGAATCTGCTTCATTTAATACAAAATGCCCCGCAACCATCTTTACTTCCCGCCTGAAGCCCGGGTCTTCCACATGAATAAGTGGATTAATTGCCCTGACAATTACGGCATTTTCCCCGCCCCTTTTTCCTGTCATAAGGGCCTGCACTTCAGAAAAAGGACTTACATAAGTTATTCTGGAATTATCCCTACAGGCTTCCAGAAAAGCGTTACTTTCATCTTCATTTAAATCCTGAACACGCACATGGTATGAAGAAATTTCCAGAATGGAATCTATAAAACTCATCTGAAATCCGTTCATAATGCTCATTACAACTATAAGGGCCATTACGCCAAAAGCAATTCCAAGCGTTGCCAGAATAGAAGTTGCGGCTGAACGGCCTTTTCTGTCAACCCGGGCAAAACGTCTGGAAACCATAAGAATCCACTTTATAGAGGAAAAAAAACTTTTATTCATATTCTTTTTCCCTCCTGACTTCTCCATTTATAAAAAATACCTCTCTAACTTTTTTATTGTCCTGATAATATGTTTTTACGGAATAGTTTTCGTCAAAATAAATCTGACTTGTATAGGAACCTTTTTCCATTGAGTATTTATTATGCATTTTTAAAACTCCATCTTCATAATACTTCACGTCCGGGGGAATGTCTTCGGCATTGTATGTATAGTCATAACGCTGCTCATAACTATCTGATGCAGAATAAGTTAGGGAAAGTTCAGAAACAAGCTGATTTAATTCGTTGTATCTACGTTCAAAGGAAACTGTCAGTTTTTTGTCATCTTCAAGAATATCATACACTTCTTTTTTAGATATCAAACCTTCTTTTGTGTAATAATAGATTTCCTGACTGTTATTTTGATTTATCAGTCTCTGATTCAGAAGTCCTGAAGAATCGTATACATATTCAATCGTCTTTTCCAGATTTGAATTTTCAGCATTCTTTATTGACCAGATTTCTTCTTTTTCCAGTTTATATTTTTCATCATAAAAACGGCGCAGAACATTTTCTGAACAGGCATAAATGAGGATATGCTTTCCGTCCTTTTCCTGTGAAATGAATTTTTCTTTTTCAAATTCTGAAAATGAAAGTCTTTTATTTTTTCCGCTTATGTCTTTGGAAGGCGCATCAGAAATTAAAAAATCTGAATCTGTCTGGGCAGAGGCCTGAGAAGCAACATCCTGTGAAGCTGAATCACCAGTGGCGGAAGCCAGCATTTCCTCTTCCACAGGAAGTTCAAATTCCTCTTCCATCAAAGAAAGCTGGGATGCAATTCTTTCTTCTTCTACCCGGGCAAGGCAGGAATCAATCCAGTCTGTATTTTCGGCATTAGCATCATAAAAGCCCTGACTGTCTATCAGTCCAAGACTGATTATTGAATAGCCTGATTCTCCAAGATAAAAGACTTTTCCATTTTCACTCACCTTTCTGGAAATAAGGGCAGAAAGGGCCTGTGGCATATAATAGCGGTCAGCATCTTTCTGTTTTATATTTTCATTTATTACAGCAGAATTTAATTCAAAGATAAATTTTTCTACAGATTGAAAAGGAGCACCTTTTTCTTCTGCATTCTTAACGGAACAGGAAGATATGAGGAAAATTAAAATAGAAATAAATAAAACTGCACTTTTTTTCAATTCAAGATTCCGTTTTTTCCTTTTACAGAAAAGTATTTCAGAAAATCTGAAAATTAATCAGGGAGATTAAAGTCCCAGAAATTCGTCTATATATCTCTCCGGGTTAAATTTTTCTATATCGGGGTACTTTTCTCCAGTGCAAACAAAGGCAATCGGAAGAGAAAGTTCCCGCCCCAAAGTAACTGCGACTCCGCCTTTTGCAGTGGAATCATATTTTGTCATTATCACTGCATCAAGCCCCACCGCTTCATTAAAGACTTCTGCCTGCCGCAAGGCATTCTGTCCCGTAGTAGCATCTATCACAAGAATTTTTTTATAGCAGCCTTCATCAGCTTTAGAGCGGCAGATTCTGTCTATTTTCTGCAGTTCCCTTACCAGATTTTCCTTATTATGCAGACGGCCTGCAGTATCTGCAATTACAAGGCCGGGGCCTTTAGCAGCAAGTGCTTCTGCAGCGTCAAAAACAACTGCCGAAGGATCAGAACCATGCTGATGGCTTACAACACGTACTCCAATTTTTTCTCCATGCATGGCAAGCTGTTCAATTGCAGCCGCACGAAAAGTATCTGCACTGGCAAGAACCAGATTTTCAAGCCCCTGCTTCTTAAAATAATTTGCAAGTTTTGCAACAGAAGTTGTTTTTCCAACTCCATTTACCCCCAGAACCATCCATACATTTTTTTTCCCTTCTTCAGGAAGCAGCTCCACAGACTTTACATCTGCAAGCAAAAGAGTACGGAGCCTTTTTAATACTTCACTTTCTTCGGAAACTTTTTCTTTTGTACAGATTTTTTCAAGTTCCTCAACAAGCATATAGGCAGATTTTGCCCCTATATCACCTTCCACAAGAGTGTCGGTCAGTTCATCATAAAAATCTTCATCAATTTTACTTCTTGAAAACAAGGATTTTATCTTTTCACCAAATGACATTTATTTTCCTCCAGACTCTATTTAAGAAATCTCATCAGCATCAGAAACTTCATCAGAAACTTCATCAGAATCAGGATTAGAATCAGAATCAGTTTCTTCAACTTCATTTTTTTCCTGTATTATTATATCTACATCACCATAAGCAGCTTTTTGAGGGAGAACCGAATTTGCCGCCATAAAATAACGAACCAGTTCAAATCCCCAGAAAACGCCACAGGCTATAGAAACTCCAGTACAAATTCTGCTGGCCTGCTGCCATTTTGAAGCTTTTTCATAGGAAATCATATCGTAATCATTATATAGCTTTACCTTATTTAAAAAAGTTCCGTAAGTGTAAAAAGTTGGAATTAGAGACACCATCAAAAGACTATAGCTGGCATACATCCATTTTCGTCTGGTATCTATATATTTTTCCCTATCCATGGGTTTTGGCTTGATTTTTACCATGCTGGAATTTATATAAAGAGAATCTGGAATGTAAAAGAATGCCGTCTCTTCATCTGCTGAAATAAATTCACCCAGAGCATGACTTCCATTCAGCTGAATAATGTATTTTTGAGGAGAAATCATATCAGCCTTTTCTCCATTAATGTAAAGGCTTCCTTCAAGAGGGCTTATAAGCCCAATCTGAATTTCTCCTTCAGTTCTGGCAGTCATGGTAATTTCTATTTTATATTCAGAATTGCCTTCAAAATATTCAGAAAAAGAAAGGTCTTCATAGCCTTCAGCAGTAATCTGAAAAGAATGACGTCCTGATTCCAGGGTTATTTCAGACAAATCACTTCTCTGCAAAACATCGTCTATATAAAGCTGTTTCTTTGCATTTACTTCCGCCGGTTCCAGAGCAACAGAAATTTTTACAGGAAGGGCATTTGTAAACAAAGGCACAAGCTGGCCTGCAAGTGAATTTGCCAGAAGCTCAATATCCTGAATGTTTCCTACTTCCATTACCGAACCGATTTTTTTTGCCTCCGGATAAAGGTAAAGAGAAACAGAAACAGAAATATAATCCCCATAAAGAGAAAAAACTCCTGTAACAAGAGTATTTATGCCCGCGGAATACAGTTCTTTTGAAAAAGTGCCGCTTTCATAGCCGGCTGTTTTTGCCTTTTCAGAAGGATTATAAAGTGAATATACATCATTTTTATAAAATGAAATTTTTTCCAGAGAAGCAAAGGAATCATCTTCCTTAAAAATCTTTTTAATCAGATGAGAAAATTTCATAAACTGATTTTCATCTTCCGAATCGACGGCAGATTTCTTTTCTTCCACTTCCTCTTCTTTCAAGGCATTTTCTTCTGCTTCCCGCAAAGACTGAAGATTTTTTTCCAGAGATTTTTCTATTTCCTGTATTTTTTTATCTTCTGCCTTAAGCATCTGCTTAAGTTTTTTTTCACTGTAGTCTTCAAGAAAAATAAGGTCCCGCTTTTTATATTCAGCAGAAAGCTGAAGGTAAAGTGACTGACGTTCTGTTCTAAGTTTGAACCGGGTTCTTTCCAGACTTTCAGAAACAAGGACATTTCTATACAGGTCTTCCCCTATTTTTTCCAGAATACTTGATGGCAGATTTTCAGACAGATTTTGAACCAGGGCACTTTCTTTCTGACCTTTTGCAAGAGAAAATTTTTCTGCCGCAATCACCCATGAAGTGCTTTCAGCAGAATAGGCCTTGCAAAGGCAGAGGAAGGAAAATGTCAGAAAAATCAGAATTCCAGACCCTGTCTTAAACTTCGTCATCATCCCCGGAACCATCCATAGGAAGCCCTTTCCATTTTGCAACAAGGTAGGCATTCATAAAGTCGTCAATATCGCCGTCCATAACTCCCTGAATGTTTCCTACAGAATATTTTGTACGGTGGTCTTTTACCATTGTGTATGGCTGGAACACGTAAGAACGAATCTGGCTTCCAAAAGAAATATCCTTTTTTTCAGCCGCAAACTTTGCGTTCTCTTTTTCCTTCTGCTCGCGGTAATATTCATAAAGACGGGCTTTAAGCATGTTCATACAAGTCTGTCGGTTCATAAGCTGGCTGCGCTCTGTCTGGCAGGCAACTACAATACCAGTAGGAATATGAGTAAAGCGAACAGCAGAGTCTGTTTTGTTTACGTGCTGACCGCCCTTTCCGCCTGCACGGTAAGTATCTACACGAAGGTCTTCCGGCCTGACTTCTACTTCAATAGTATCATCCAGAACAGGATAGACATAAACAGAGGCAAAACTGGTGTGACGTCTTGCATTAGCATCAAAAGGACTTATGCGGACAAGACGGTGAATACCGCCTTCCCCTTTCAGATAGCCGTAAACAAAGTCACCGGAAATCTGAATTGTAATATTTTTAATTCCGCCTTCGGCTTCAAGCTCATCTACAACTTCTGTTTTATAGCCGTGACGTTCTGCCCAGCGCAAATACATACGGCTGAGCATAAAGGCCCAGTCACAGGCTTCTGTTCCACCTGCCCCCGCATGAACCGTAAGGAAGGCATCACTCTGGTCTACTTCCCCGCTCAAAAGGTTCAGTACATTAAGTTTTTCAAAGGTTTCTTTTGCAGCGGCATAAAGGCTCTGCACTTCTTCTTCATCTTCTGCCGCCCCGGATTCTTCTGCAAGCTCATACATGGCAGAAAGGTCATCCATATCTGCAAGGAGTTTTCTCCATGGCTCTACCCGCCCCTTCAGGCGTCGAATCTGAGACATAACTTTTTCTGCAGCTTCATGGTCATCCCAAAAACCAGGAGCTTCCGTAAGCTTTTCTTTTTCCGCAATCGACTTATCTATGGCAGCGGAGTCAAAGACGCCCCCAAACATTCATAATATCTTCTTTTAACTGTTCAATAGGTAATTTTATTTCTTCTAACATACGCTATAGAATATCAGTAAACTTGATTTTCTGCAATTCTAACTATATTATATAAGGAAGATATATTGAGAGGAATTATGAAAAAGTTTCTGTCTGCACTGATTATTTTTATTTCCGCAAGCCTGCTTTTTGCAGAACGACCAATTGTTCAGGACATTCAGGCCATGCCCGGCAAGAACAACAGGATTAATATTTTCTGGGCTCTACCTGAAAATCCAGATGAGGAAATAACATCACTGCAAATTTACAGAAGCAACAAACAGATTACTTCATATTCACAAATTGCATCACTAAATCCTCTTGCAAGCCTTGCTCCCGATTTTACCGGCTACACAGATATTGTTCCTGACATGAATGAATATTTTTATGCCGTAATTGCCGTAACAAAAGCCCCTTATGACCTGATTCTTCTTTCTTTCAACTCAACAGTAAACGGAGTAAAAGTTACAACAGAAATAAAAAGACGTGAACCCAAAAAGACTGAATATGAAAAATTTTACCCGGACGGAAGTATGCGAGAAACTCCGCTTCCATATATTGATTTTGTAGAAAATACTGATAAAGAAAAAGACAGGCTTATTTCTGACAAAACAATTTCTGCAACAAATTCACTTACCTCAAAAACTTCAAAGAAAACAGCGTCCCTGAATCCTTATGTTTTTGAGGAAGACTTGATTTCTCCAGATGGCGGTGATGATTATCTGCTTTTTGAAATCCTCAAAAATTATTTTGTTCAGCAGAATTATGAAGAAACAGTTTCACAAATTCAAAAACTTACAGGAACAAATATAAATGAAAGCACCAGAAACAGGGCCTTCTTTTATCTGGGAGAATCAGAATATTTTCTTGGCCACTACGAAAATGCTGTTAAAACTTTTGTAAAAGTTGAACATGCCTACCCTACGCTGGTAAAAAAATGGCTTGACTCTTCTTTAGACAGACTTTAGTAAATAGACCTCAAGAAATCCAGTAAAGCCGGATGATCTACAGCCTTTTTAATTTCTGAAACAAGTTCACTACCAAGAACTTCATTATTTACCAGAGGATTTCCGTTTTCATCAGCATTAGGAACAGTATCAATTCCGCTCTGGGCATTTTCTTCAGGCTGGGAAACAAGAATTATTTCATCATCAATATTTATCTTATCATAAAAACCATGATAAGAAATTTCTGCCTCAGAAATTTCTTCACCTGCTTCTGTTACAGTTAAAACTCCAAGTACATCTTCATCCTTGTAAAAAAGCCCTTCTCCTGAATCAGCAGTTTTAAGACAGCCTTTTCTGATAATCTTAAATTCTGCATCTTTTACAATATTTTCTGAACGTCCTAAATCTATAAGAACTGTTTTTCCGTTTCTGCTGAGGATTTTTCCGCGAACGGTCAGTTCTTCCAGAATCTGATTTCTGAAACGGCGCAGAACTGTAGAAAAACGGTTGTTGCCGGTAGCATAAAACCTGCTTCTTGAAACTTCTGCTCCAGTCCTGCCGGAATAAAGCACGGAAGAAAGAGTAAGGTCCTCACTACCTTCATTCATAGAAATTACAACAAAATAGTCAAAATTATTACTGCGGGCATTCTTAAAGGCTTCTCCATATCCAGAAACAGGAGTCACCTGAGTTTTTACAGAAGTAACTGCAACCCCGGAAAAAAAATCACCTGCGGCAAGGGCGGTAAGCCTGTTTGCTTCTGCATGATTCATTAATGAAGCCTCTTCTGTATAGAAAACGGCAATATTCCAGCGGATTTTATCCAGATAAAAAGGTTCTACCTTCCATTTTTTTGCAAGCGTATTCTGCAAAAGCGAAGTATAGGCTTCTATAGTATCAGAAAGGGACTTTGGAATATCTGATTCTGAATTTTCTTTTACAAAATTCAACTGAGAAAGATAAAGTTCATGCATTCCATTCAGTTCAAGAATGTCTGCATAGGCAAGTCTTGCTTCCTGATTAGAAGGATCCAGAATAAGTGCCCTTTGATATTCATAGGTACTGCCAGCCTTGTCATAACGGCTGTCATACTGGCGGGCAATTTCTATGTGATACTGAGCCCACTCTTTTCTTCTTGCATCATCCAGAGGCAGACTGTTTCTGACAGTAAGTTCAAGCATCATGCGCATCAGTTCATCTTGCGGGTGAACTTTTAAGCCGCTGGCCCATGTAGAAATTGCATCAGCAGTAAGTCCTATCTTATCCTGAGCAACACCTTTTAAGTACCAGGCAGCCTGATTGCTGCGGTTCTTTAAAATCAGATAATCACAAAGGTCTATTACTTCTCTGTAACGTTTCTGAGAATATAAAGTATTTGCCAGAAGCTCATAGGCAGGCTCATAATCACCTTTTATTTCTACAGCAATCCTTTCATGTTTTTCTGCATTGGTAAAATCGCCCTTCATATTATAAATAAGGGCTGCAAGGTAGTGGACTTCTGCTTCTCCAGAATAATACTGCATTGCCTGCCTGAGATATTTTTCCGACTGGGAATATCTTTTCTGTTCTGCACATAACAAGGCCAGAGAAAGCAGTGCCTTTCTGTTTGAAGCCTGCCTTTTTAAGGCTTCCGTATACTGCTGCTCCGCGCCAGAATATTTTCCGTCATAAAGTTCAATTTCTGCCAGACCAAAATGAGCATCAATATCATTTGGATATTTTTTCAGAACTTCGTAAAAAATCTGTCTTGCATCATCAATTCTTCCCAGTGCAAGAAGAATCATTCCCTTCATATTTTGAATGGAAGAATTTGATTTTTCGTAGCGTTCTGCATTTTCAAGATACTGAAAAGCAAGGTCATACTCTCCCAAACGGTAACAGCAGTTTGCAAGACGGAACCAGGCATCGCTATAAGCAGGATTTTCGTTTACAACTTCCAGATAATATTGGGAAGCATCATACCAGTTTTCATCCGACTCGAACTCAAAAGCAAGATTATATAATTCTTTTGGAGTCCGGCTTGCAGAAAAAGAGGCTGCCATTACAGAAAAAAGAAAAATGGAAAATACAGCAGATTTTTTACTCATGGGAATCTTCATCCTCTATATTTTTAATCACCTTCACAAAATTAATTCTGTGGCCTTCCATGTCCTGAATGATAAAATCAAATCCATTCCAGGAAGCCTTCTCATATTTTACAGGAACTTTACCGAACAAATCAAATACAAAACCACCAAGACTGTCAAAATCTTCATCAGGGAATTCTGTTTCCAAAGCTTCATTCAAATCGCCAAGATTTACGCGGGCATCACAAATCCAGACGTTATCAGAGATTTTCAGAATATCTTCCTGCTCCTTATCAAATTCATCCTGAATATCACCGACAATCTCTTCAATAATATCTTCCATTGTCACAAGCCCGGAAATTCCGCCATATTCATCAATGGCTATAGCAATATGAAGATGACGTCTTTTAAATTCGCGCAGAAGGGTATCAATACGCTTGGTTTCTGGAACAAAATATGCCTTGCGTACAATTTTCTGAAGGTCGATTTCTTTTTTTTCTGCCATGCACTTTATAATATCTTTTACATAAAGCACACCAATCACATTATCAATAGAATCTGTATAAACAGGAAGGCGTGAATGTCCGCTGTTAAGAATACTGGCAAAAAGTTCTTCCTGACTTATATCAGAAGCAATAAAATCAATATCTATGCGGGGAACCATAACTTCCTTAACAGAAGTTTTTGAAAGGTCTTCTACACCCTGTATCATGTCTTTTTTTTCTTCGTTAAGAATTTCCTGTTGGGCAGCATCAACTTCTTCTGCCGCACTGGCCTTCTTTTTTTTCTTGAACAAACTCATTTTATTATTTTTTCATCCTTAAGTTTCAATAAAACTTCTTCCTGAATCTTTAGCATTTCGCAGGAAGGTTCTATTCCTTTTTCTATATGTTCTTCTCCATGATCCAATCCGTTCAGATGCAGGATTCCGTGAACAAGCAGTCTTTTTAATTCGCTGTCGGAATCCACTTCAAAATAGCGGGCATTTACAGGGAGCATATCAAGACTGATTGCAATATCACCGGCACATTTCCAATGCCCTTCTTCATCATCATATTCTTCATCATTTTCAAAAGAAAGAACATCTGTAGGGCTGTCTATGCCCCGGTAACTGTTATTTAACTGGCGGATATATTCATCATTACAAAGAAGAATTGAAATTTCTTCTCCGTCATAGCCCAGAGCATTCAATGCAGTCCTGGCAAAATCTTCAAGATTGTCAAACCAGGCAGGAGGCTCCATTCCCTCATACATGCTCACAAGAATTCTATTTGCCATCTTTTTTCTCCGTTTTCACTTCAGGTTCTTTTTCTTCCTGTTCAGAAGGATCTTTCTGGTCAGGATATTCAATTCTTGTATGATAATAACCTGCCAGAACCTGAACAAAGGCTTCTTTTATTTTTGAAACATCGCGGAAGGTAAGTCCGCAGTTATCCAGCTGATTATGTTCTACCTTACCGTTCACAAGAGTCGTAATGAATTTTTCAAGACGAGGAACAGACGGATTTTCCAGAGTATGACAGGCGGCCTCTACAGTGTCGGCCAGCATTACTACAGCAGATTCCCGCGTAGAAGGTGGCGGGCCTGGATATGAAAAATCTTCTGGAGAAAGGCTCGGGTCTTTTTCCTTTGCTTCGTTATAAAAATATGCAATAACACTGTTTCCATGATGCTCTGCGATAATATCAATAATTACCTGTGGAAGATGCATCTGCCGCGCCTTTTCTACGCCCTTGCGTACATGGCTTTTTAAAACTGATGCAGAAAGAGTCGGTGAAATTGAATCATGCTTATTCTGCCCCTTCTGGTTTTCTACAAAGTATTCTGGCTGTTCTATCTTTCCAATATCGTGATAATAGGCGCCTACTCTTGCAATCAGGGCATTTGCACCAATTGCACGGCAGGCATTTTCTGCCAGCTGGGCTACCATCATGGAATGATTATAAGTTCCGCCTGCACTTACCAGCATTTTTCTCATAAGAGGAGTGTTCAGGTCACTTAAATCCATAAGGCGGAATACAGAAGCAGTATTCAGAATAATTTCAAGAGGCGTAAGGAAGCCCAATGTAAGTATGCCCGAAAGGAAGCCGTTTATAGCAATTCCTATAAGAAGTTTTGGCAGCTCAGTGAAATTCTCATTAAAAATTACCATGATAAGAAGTGTAAGAACCATTTCCAGCAGGGCTAAAATGAGGGATACAAAAACCAGATCCAGACGCCGTTCTATTTTGCGAACTAAAACTGAAGAAAAAAGACAGATTGAAAGCGTAAAAATAAAGGTTGGAATCTGCCAGCCGCTTGCGTTCAGTACGCCAAAAGAAAGAATGAAAGAAAAGAGTTCTGCAGAAAAGTTTCCGTACAAGATTGTTACAAGCATTATGACTAAGGCAGAAGGAATTACGATGCAGATAGCATAGGGAGAAGAAAAAATCCCGAATTTTCCTAAAAATGCCGTCATTGCATAAACAAAAACAAAGAATATTACATTCAGCAGATGCTCCCTAAAAAGCATATTTCTTTTTACAGGAACAAATGTATATAACAGATACCAGATTAAGGCAATCAGAAGAATAAAAAGTTCGTTATTTGCAAAAGCCCTGTAATCAATATACACAGGTGAGGTTGCCATTTTTTTCAGTTTTGCATACGACTCTTCTGTTATGGCAAATCCTTTTTTTATGATTTTTTCACCTTTTTGGATTGAAACAGGATCAAAATCATCTGGAGAAAGAGTTCTGTCTGCCACAATAGTTCTATCTGCAATCTGTCCTATTTCAAAATCTGAAATAGAAAAAGATGCAATGCTCTGTGCCGTAGAAATTTTTATAAAACACAGCATAGAAACAATTACAATTCCGGCAAGTGCCAGCAAGAGAAACTGATATTTTTCCCTCACATATCTTCCTATGGATTCAAGTCCCAAAACAAAAGAGTTTTTTTCAGGATTTTTTTTAGAAGTGTTCTTTTTCATTTTCATAAGCCCTTACAATCTGTTTTACCAAACCGTTTCTTACAACGTCTTCCGAAGTAAGTTCCATAAAACCTATATCTTCTATTTTATACAATATTTCAATAGAATGCATTAACCCGGAAGCTGTTTTTTTAGGTAAATCTATCTGAGTAGGATCTCCTGTTATAAACATTTTAGAATTTTCTCCCATTCGGGTTAAAAACATTTTTATCTGGGCAAAACTTGCATTCTGTGCTTCGTCCAGAATCACAACACAGTTATTTAAAGTGCGTCCCCTCATATATGCAAGCGGAGCCACTTCTATAATTCCTGCATCAAAAAGTCTTTTTACACTTTCTACAGGAAGCAGGCTTTCCATAGCATCCCGCAGAGGCCTAAGATAAGGATCAATTTTTTCTTCAAGATTTCCAGGAAGAAAGCCAAGATTTTCACCGGCTTCTACAACAGGCCTCGTTATAATAAGTTTATTTTTTTTATGAGAAAGAATAAGCCTCAGAGCTTCTGCCACAGCAAGAAAAGTTTTCCCGCTACCTGCAGAACCCGTACAAAAAACCATATCCTTTTCCTGCAAAAGAGAAACATATTCTGCCTGATTTTGAGTTCGCGGATAAACCCGGCGCACAGCCCCAGGAATCATAATTACCAGTTCTTCTGCAGATGCTCTTTTTTTTGTATTAAGAACCGTATGAATTACATCTTCACTATCACAACCACCCGCCTTTACCTCATCAATTACGCGATCCACTATAAACTGGAATTTACGGCAAATTTCAGGATTACTGTTTTCTACAGAAAGTTCATTTCCTTTTGTAAAAACAGGAACCCCAAGGTGGTCTTCTATGAGCTGCAAATTTTTATCATTAGTTCCACACAAACAAGACATTACTTCGTTGTCTGGAACAATTATAGTATACTCTTCCAAGTAAGCCTCACTTCCATTATCTTTTATCAGTCTTTAATTGTCAATCAGATTATGACATGCCCTCAGCCCGCTGTTTATGGAACCTTCAATTATATTTTTATTCAAGAGACCATTCTCCATATTCATCTATTATAGAAGTTTTCATGCTTTCCATAGGATTCCAAACAACACCAATAGTAAGATATGGATTAAAATCATATCTCTTTGTGCCCTGCTCTGTAATCAATCTTGGTTCTACTTTCAAAGTTAAATTAAAAGTCCAGTCATGAAGATTATGCGAAACTTTCATATTAAGAGACTTTAACTTAAAGCCAGAGCTTTCCCTTATTGAATCATCATCAAAGCGGAAGGAATCTATTAAATCTTTAAGTATATTTCCTGGAAAACCACCCCATTCACTGTAAAAGTCGCCTTCCTCATTCTTAAAATACCAGTAAAGGACAGAATTCCGGCTGGTAGAAGAAAATGTTAAATCCAGAAATTCTGCAATCTTAAAGGTGATAGAAGGTGAAAATGTAAAATAACTGTTTGTAGGACGAAGAAGGTCTGCAACTATGCTTGTACTGAGTCCGGGTGCAAGAGAAATTCTATTGTTCCATTTATAAAAGGTTTTTGTAGACGGAGAATATGAAACCGAAAGTGAATACGGCAGGAATTCTTTATCAGTGCGGGCCGTCCATCCGTCATTTTTATTAAAATCATAGCCCAATGTATAAGACATTACATAAGAAAGCTGGAAAGAAGACCATGATGCCGTAAATTTAAGGCTGTCTGGATTATCATCCTCCAGATTATAAGAAAAAGATTCTGATAGTTTTATAGTAGAAGTAAAGTTTGAATTAAAAACAGAAAGTGGAAGCGAAAAAGTTAAGGACTGAGATAATGGCGATTTTTTCCACTTTTCTTCTTCTGAAACATCATCATGAGTAGTTTCCTGATAACCTGAACTTAAACTTGCAGTTACATAAGGAAAAGTAAGATTTAATGTGGCTGTATACTGGCGCAAAAGAGGCGGAAGCACTGCCGAAAGCGTAAGGGACTGCGAAAATTTACTGCCTGCTTCAGAGGCACTTAATACTGCAGAAAGAGAATTGACGGTAATTGAATCATCGTCTTCCCAGTCAACTCCATAGTTTTTCCATAAAGGGGTATCAGCATCGCCTGTAAATTCACGTCTGTAAAGTTTAATATTTGAATTCCATGATATGGATGTATTGCTGAACATATCTATAAAAGCAAGCGGTTTTAACGTAATTGTATTAGAATTTACAATATCCTGACTTTCTGCCTTATAATCGGCAAGGACAAGGCTTTTTGAAGCTGATTCTGTATAACCGCCTATAGATTCATCCAAAGAAATATAAGGGTGAGCCTGATAAATTGGACTGTAGGAAATTTTATTCACTACAGAAAAGAAGGAAGAACCGTAATTAAAATTACTGGAAAGAGATACTGGAGTTTTTAAGGTATACATAAAGGAGCGGAAATCATTCCAGTTAAAATCATCAGAAGTTTTTAAATGTGAAGAAGCATAGGCCAGCTGACTGCTGTAATTTGCGGATGCAGAATAGGTCAAGCTGTAAGTAATACCATCTGCAAGGCTTTCTTTTGAAGCTGAATACTCAAGAGAAGGCATAAAAAAGTCATTTTCATTTTCATTTTCTTCATCAACTTTTTCAACATCTTCAGTTTTTTCAACTTCCTCAACTTTTGCAGTATTTTCTGTGTTTTCTGTGTTTGCCGTGCCCTCTTTTGCTGCGGCGGCCTCTTTTGCTGCCTCGGCTTCTGCCTTCTGTCTGTCTGCTTCAAGTTCTGCTGGAGTCTTTAAAAAATCAGGTTTTTCAGGAGCTGCCACATAATTCGTACTTGAAGAAGCTGACGCTTTTACAGGCCAGGAAAAAAGAGTTCCGCTTAAAGAAAGAGAAGCCGTTGCCGGTGTAACAAGAGAAGGATAATAAAACTTTTTCCCAGGAGTGTAAGAAGTCCATTCACTTTCATAAGCGTCTGTATCATAAGTGTAGACAGTTTCTCCACTTGAAGAAGCACTATCCTTATAAGAAAAAGTTGTTGACATAGAAGAAATATTCACAGAAGAATTAATTGAAAGGGAAAAAGATGAAATATAAGGCTTTACAAAAGAAGGTAAAGTCGGGCTAAAAGAAGAACTCATCTGCCATGTTAACGAAGAAACTTCCGTAATGGTAACATCTTCATCATTATCAGTACTGTTATCCAGAAAGAACGAAATCCAGTCCATAGATTCGCTTCTGTTATTCTTAAAATCATAGGCAAAATACGGATCAGAATAAATCGGTAATGAAATGGAAAAAGTAAAAGGTTTTGAAAGTGCAAACTCAAGATTAGCGCCATACCTGAAAGGCATTTCCAGACCCAGAAACTTTGAATTATCATAATACGAAACACCAGTAGAAGAAAACGGATAATAGTTTCCATCACTGCTTTTAAAAACTGTGTTACTGAATCCAAGATATGTATTAAAGGCCAGTTTAGAAATATAGGAATTTGAAGGCTGAATATATCCATCAAGACCAAGCATAAGTCCCAGATTTGAATACCAGTCTCCCATTATTTTTACATAATTTGTTGTATTTCCTGTATAATCTTCATCAAGATTGTGCAGTACAATTCCTTCCAGTTTCTGTTCTTTAAGGCTGGTAGGTTTCATAAAATTATAAAGAGCCTTTAAAGATTCAGCAGATGCTGATGTATCAGAAGAAGATGATGTTGATGAAGAAGATGATGATGAAAGAGGCTTTCTTCCATATATATATGCAGTTGTCTGTACAGAATAGCCTTCCCTTTTTCTATAAGAAAAAACAGGATTAAAAATTATTTCATCCTTAGGATAATAGAATGCCGGAAAATAAAGGACAGGCACAGACCCCACATACAAAAGAGCATTAAAGAAAGCAAATTCCCCACCTGGGAGCAGCCATGTTCTGGTAGCATCAATATGCCAGTGAGGTTCTATATCATCACAAAAAGTCAGACTTGAATTTTTAAAAGAAATTACATTATCACTGCCTTTTCCAAAAATATCAGAAAAAACTATAAGAGTTGACCCGCTAGGAAGATTTAAGGCATCTGACTGAGTCTGAACGACACGTCCGTCATCAAAAACACCTTCCAGAGTAGAAGTATTAAGCAGAAGAGATGAAGCTGTAGTTTTTTCACCACCAGAAGAAGAGCCCTTTGTTTCAATTTCTACATTTCCTTCTGCATACAGCATTTCAGTTTTTCTGTCATAAGTAATGCGGTCTGCCTTTATTTCTGATGTAGTTGAACCCTTTGCAACCGAAAGTTCAACCGAACCTTCCAGAACAATAGTATCATTCCCGGTTTCTTCAGATTTTTTATAATTGGTTTCCCTTGCATTAGTAATTGTAATCGTAGTTATTTCAAGCTCATTTTCTTGGGAAAAAAGCAAGGCTGTAAGGAGAAAAGTAAAACTGAAAAACAAAAGAAACTTTTTCATCTGGATTTTTATTTTCCCGATTTTTCTAGCATTGGCTTAAGAAAGAGGCCTGTGTAGCTTTCCTGTACTTTTGAAACCTCTTCGGGTGTGCCGGTGGCGATAATGTTTCCTCCGCGGAAGCCGCCTTCCGGCCCCAGGTCTATCAGGTAATCTGCCTGGCAGATTACGTCCAGATTGTGCTCAATCATAAGAACTGTATTCCCCTGTTCCACAAGACGCTGAATTACGGTCATCAGCTGCTTTACGTCTGCAAAGTGAAGACCTGTTGTAGGTTCATCCATGATATAAAGAGTTTTTCCTGTTGAAACGCGGGCAAGCTCGTTGGCAAGTTTTACTCGCTGGGCTTCTCCACCACTTAAAGTAAGGGCATTCTGACCAAGCTGAATATAACCCAGGCCCACAGACTTCATGGTTTCAAGTTTGCGGGAAATATGAGGAATGGAAGCAAAAAAGTCGCAGGCTTCGTCTATGCTCATATTAAGTACATCGTTGATTGATTTACCCTTGTAGGTAACTTCCAGGGTTTCCTTATTAAAGCGCTTTCCGCCACAAACCTCGCACTGAACGTATACATCAGGCAGAAAGTTCATTTCGATTACGTTTTCACCGGCTCCCTGACAGGCCTCGCAGCGGCCACCCTTTACGTTAAAGGAGAAGCGTCCCTTCTGATAGCCGCGGGCCTTGCTTTCAGGCAGGCTGGCAAAAAGGTCGCGGATTGCGTCAAAGACTCCAATATAGGTTGCAGGATTAGAGCGCGGTGTGCGGCCGATTGGCGACTGGTCAATGTTGATTACCTTGTCAATAAACTCCGCACCTTCCACACCCTCGCACTCGCCTACATCGTAGTTTGTACGCATAACGCGGTTGCTCAAAGCCGGGTACAATACATCGCTCATCAGGGTAGATTTTCCCGAGCCACTTACGCCTGTTATGCAGGTAAAGGTACCAAGCGGAATCTGTATGCTTACGTTTTTAAGGTTGTGCTCGGTTACGCCCTTGAGCTTTATAAAGTTACCGTTGCCCGGGCGGCGGGTGACAGGAATATCCATTCGTAGGGTTCCCGCAAGGTACTGGCCTGTAAGGCTTTCCTTTACCTTGGCTACTTCGGCCGGAGTACCGGCGGCAACAACACGGCCACCATTAACACCCGCGCCGGGGCCTATATCTATAAGGTAGTCTGCCGTGCGCAGAGTCTGCTCGTCGTGTTCTACTACTATTACTGAATTTCCGTTGTCACGCAGGCTGAGCAGGGTATCAATAAGACGCTGGTTGTCTCGCTGGTGAAGTCCGATACTTGGCTCATCAAGAATATACATAACCCCGCAGAGGGCTGAACCAATCTGGGTTGCAAGGCGGATTCGCTGAGCCTCGCCGCCGCTTAAAGTTTCTGCGGCACGCTCCATAGTAAGATAATCCAGACCTACATCTCGCAGAAAGCGCAGACGGGCACATATTTCCTTCATAACCTGCGCAGCAATTTTCTGTTCGTTTTCAGTCAGTTCCAGCCTGTCAAAAAATTCAATGGAGTCTGCAACAGAAAGGCAGCAGAGTTCCCAGATATTTTTGCCGCCCACAGTAACCCCAAGAGCTTCCTTGCGCAGGCGCTGTCCGTTACAGCAGGAACAGTGTCCTACCCTCATGAACTTTTCTTCTATATTAGTTCTCTGTGCGTCACCCCAGGCTTCCGCGTAGCGGCGCTTCATCTCGTTAATTACTCCGGGCCAGGGGCGGTTATACTCGCTGTAGCCTTCCCCACTCTGCTTTTTGTATACCCAATGAATCTTGCGCTCCGGGTCTCCGTTCCAAAGATATTCAAACTGCCCGGCAGTCAGGCGGCTGATTGGAGTATCAAGAGTAAAGCCTTCGGCTTCGGCAACAGCCTGAAACATAGAGTGGTTCCATTCACTTTCCGGATTAAAAAAAGGAAAAGCCCGCTCATTAAAAGACAGGGAACGGTCCGGCAGAATCTTGTTAAAATCCCACTCCATTTTTTCACCAAGTCCTGTACATTCCGGGCAGGCTCCAAAGGGGTTATTAAAACTGAAGAGACGTGGCTGCAAATCCGGAATGGAAATACCGCAGTCCGGGCAGGCATTTTTCTGGCTGAAGAAAACCTCTTCGTCCTTGTCGCCAACGCGGCGGGTAACAACAACAATTCCGTTTGCATTTTTAAGGGCAATTTCAATGGAGTCTGCAAGGCGGCTCCTGACTTCTTCACTTAAAACAATGCGGTCTACAACAATTTCGATTGTATGCTTTTTCTGCTTATCCAGCTTGATTGCTTCGTCCAGCTCTGCCATAACGCCGTCTATGCGGGCACGAATAAAGCCGGATGCCTTGGCATCATCAATTATTTTCTGATGCTCACCCTTTTTCCCTCTGATTACAGGTGCCAGAATCTGAATTTTAGTGCCTTCATCCCAAGCCATTACAGAATCAATAATCTGGTCTACAGACTGCTCACGAATCTCACGCCCGCAGTTAGGACAGTGGGCATGGCCGCAGCGAGCATAAAGCAGGCGGTAATAGTCATAAATTTCAGTGATTGTACCCACTGTTGAACGCGGGTTTTTATTAGTAGATTTCTGTTCAATAGAAATGGCAGGAGAAAGCCCCTCAATCAAATCAACATCAGGCTTATCCATGCGGCCCAAAAACTGGCGGGCATAAGACGAAAGACTTTCCATATAGCGGCGCTGGCCTTCGGCAAAAAGCGTATCAAAAGCAAGGGAAGATTTTCCAGAACCGCTCAAACCGGAAATCACCACCAGCTTATTACGCGGAAAAGTTACGTCAATATTTTTTAAGTTATGTTCTCTCGCCCCGCGAATTACAATCATTTCGTCTTTCATATCCGCTAATTATAGCAAAAAAAATGGCGAGTAACAACAAAGTGTAACTCGCCGTAATTAGACAATATTTGCGGCTCGCATAGTCTCGCCGCTTGAGCCATTTTTTCGATATTAGGCTTAATTCGCCTTAACAGTGTTCTTTACAATAACATCGTGAGCACCGCCCTCGCGGAGAGATGCTGCACTTACAAGTGTAATCTTTGCATTCTTCTGCAAATCAGGGATATTTGTAACACCGCAGTTGCACATTGCGTGAATTACCTTGCTTGTAGTCAAAGTTACGTTGTCGTGGAGACTTCCGGCATAAGGAACGTAAGAGTCTACGCCCTCTTCAAAGGCCATGCCCTTTTTTCCACCCAAATCGTAACGCTGCCAGTTGCGGGCGCGGTTGCTTCCTTCACCCCAGTATTCCTTAACATAGTTACCGTTTACGATGAGCTTGTTTGTAGGAGATTCATCAAAGCGGGCAAAATAGCGGCCAAGCATTACAAAATCTGCACCCATTGCAAGGGCAAGAGTAACGTGGTGATCATAAACAATACCGCCGTCAGAACAGATTGGAATGTAAATACCAGTTTTTTCGTAATAAGCGTCGCGGGCCTTGGCAACTTCAATAGTTGCAGTAGCCTGACCGCGTCCGATTCCCTTCTGCTCGCGGGTAATACAGATTGAACCGCCACCAATACCGATTTTTACAAAATCAGCACCTGCTTCTGCAAGGAAGTTAAAGCCGTCAGCATCAACAACATTACCAGCCCCAACCTTTGCATTTGGCCATTTTCCATGAATATCCTGCAAGGCACGACGCTGCCATTCAGTAAAACCTTCAGAAGAGTCCAGAGTCATTACATCAACACCAGCTTCAAGAAGAGCCGGAACACGCTCCATGTAATCGCGGGTATTGATTCCGGCACCTACAATATAGCGCTTCTGCGAATCCAAAAGTTCATTCGGATGTTCTTCATGACTTGCCGCATCCTTGCGGAAAACAAAACTCAAAAGACGGCCATTTTTATCTACAACAGGAAGCTGATTTACTTTTTTCTGCCAGATGATGTCATTTGCCTCTTCAAGAGTAATCCCCTCTTCTGCCATAACCAAAGAAGAAAGCGGAGTCATGTAATCAGAAACCTTTGCATCAGGAGCACAATGAGAAATACGGAAATCGCGGTCTGTAATAATACCTACAAGTTTTCCGTTTTCAGTTCCGTCTTCTGTAACAGCAACAGTTGAATGACCTGTCTTTTCAATAGCAGCAACAAGTTCTGTAATAGTCTGGTCAGGACGAATATTTGTATCAGAAGAAACAAAACCAGCCTTGTAGGCCTTTACCCGGGCAACCATTGCAGCCTGATTTTCAATTGTCTGAGAGCCAAAAATAAAGGAAATTCCACCCTCTTTTGCAAGCGCAACTGCAAGTTTGTCATCAGAAACAGCCTGCATTACAGCCGATGTCATTGGAATATTCATTGTAAGCGGGCATTTTTCTCCAGCTTTTTTATTGTAGCGAACTACAGGAGTCTGCAATGAAACGTTGGCAGGAATACAATCTGGACCAGTATAGCCGGGAATCAACAGATATTCATCAAATGTGTGGGAAGGTTCTTCAAAAAAATATGCCATAATTAACTCCTATTTGTAAAAGTAAGTATAAATATGACATAGTATTATATAAAGTTTAAGGAAAAGCTTCAAGTGGTAGAAAGGAATGTGTTGAAGAACTGAGACCCCACAGATTGCAGGGCCTTATGACTTTAATCTATATTTTTTTTGCAAAGGCATCCAGTTTTTCCATAGCCTCATCAATATTCTTCAAAGGATTTTTAAAGGATTCCGTAAGGCTGACTTCAGCATTCCTTACTTTTGAACTGATTATTTCCAGTGTCTTAACAGCATCTCCGCCTGCGCTTGAAGCAAACGCTGCAACTTTTTTACCAGAAAAATCAAGTTCGTCAAGTACAGTGTTTATAGGAGCGGCAGGATTTCCAGCCCAAACAGGAGTTCCAATCACAATACTTTTATATAAAGAAATATCAGGTAAGGTTGTTTTTAATTCAGGCTTAAATCCAGAAATTGCATCTTTTCCTCCATGAAGAAACTTAAAAAGTCCTTTTTTCGGATAATTTTTTACGGTTTCGATTCTGAATAAATCTGCATTAAGTTTTTTAGCAAGATCCCTGGCCAGAAAATCAACATTTCCTTCCAATGAATAATAAATTATCAAAGTATCTGCCATTTTTATCCTTCCTATATAATCTTTTTGATGTCATTTTCAATTGTTTCCGGCTCTACTGTAGATTCATAACGAGCAAGAACTTTTCCATCCCTATCAATAAGGAATTTTGTAAAATTCCATTTTATATCAGGATTTGTTTTATAATTCGGATCTGATTTTGCAAGCATATCGTCCATAAAGGCAGCATTTGGACCTGTAAAACCTGAAAAAGCTTTAGCATCTTCAAGATATTTGAAAAGAGGAAGCGCATTCGGGCCGTTTACTTCGATTTTCTTAAACTGATCAAAAGTAGTATGATATTTGAATGAACAGAATTCATGGATTTCATCATCAGTTCCAGGAGCCTGATGCCCGAACTGGTCACAAGGAAAATCAAGAACTTCAAGTCCTTTTTCATGATAAGCCGAATAAAGTTTTTCAAGCCCTTCATACTGAGGCGTAAAACCGCATCCAGTTGCTGTATTTACAACAAGCAGAACTTTTCCTTTATAATCTGCAAGTGATACATCTTCATTCTGTCTGTTTTTTACAGAAAAATCATAAATAGACATAAATACCTCCAAGTAATCTTCTTGGAAATTATTATATTGTACACAATTATATTTTGTCAAGCAAAAAAAATATTTAAAGAAAAAAAAAAGCCCGGCAGCTTGCCTAAAATCGGAAATGCGTTAAAAAGCAAGCCGCAAGGGTTGCTTTAGCATTCTCCGATAAACCGGCTCGGAGCGGCTGTGCTGCTCCGCCGTTGGTAGCTGCTGAAGAAGGAAAAACTTCGGTAAAGTAAGTAAGTTTATTTGTGCCAGAAAGTTTTAACCACAAAAAAAAAGCCCGGCAGCTACCTACTTTCCCGCCGCAAAGGCAGTATCATCGGCGTAAGAGAGCTTGACTTCCGTGTTCGGAATGGGAACGGGTATTACCTCTCCACTATGGCCACCGGGCAAATAAACAAAGGACGG